>CACZBK010000001.1 GCA_902779395.1 uncultured Lachnospiraceae bacterium
CTATTCAGAAACTCCTTGATCAGCTGATTCAGCGCCGCAAGGGCCTCTTCATCTGCGTCAAATGCAGCCTTGTATACCGGAATAAGCACAACCGTTTTCATGCCGTGATCTCCTTATACAGCCCGTTGATGGTCATGACCATGTTCTCCCATGAAAAACGTTTTTCATCATCCTTGATATTCTCTTTAAATTCCAAAGCCTTTTCTTCCGTAAAAAACCTTATTATAGCTGAAGCCAGGGCATCCTTATCCCCGGGAGGCACGATATAGCCTGTTTTATTATCGCGGACCGCCTCCGGCAGCCCCCCCACATCCGTAGCTACCACAGGCAGACCGAAACCGAATGCTATCTGTACTATTCCCGACTGTGTAGCCGAGATATACGGACATATACAAAGATCAGCTGCGGCAAAATAAGGTTCCACCTCAGCGTCGGGCACATAACCGTCCCTTATTATAAAATGATCCGCTGCATCCGAAGCCTCTATCAGCGACATATATTCTTCTTTACTGCTGCCGAAATCACCTACAACACAGATCTTAACATTACCAAGAGCTTTCGCGCACTCCGGTGCGGCTTCGATCAGATATTTAAGCCCTTTATATTTACGTACCAGCCCGAAAAAAAGAAGGATCTTTTCATCCGGTCCGATACCAAGAGCGCTTCTCGCTTCGGCCCGGCTCATCCCCCTGAGGCGGAAAGCATTGTATGTCGGATGCATATTTCTTCTATACGGCATACCCGGAAGCATTTCCTTAAGATCCGCTTCATCCTCTTTTGAGTGGACTATACACCCTGCTGCTTTTTTCAGCGTGTTTTTGCTAAGCAGCCCATCCAGCGGAAACCGCTCATGAGGGAGCACATTATGACATATAAAGAATACCGGTATTTTCTTTAATTTTGATAAGATCCCCTGATAACAGGGTGCAAAATACGGATGCCACCATTGTACTATCACCAGATCCGGCCGGAGGCTTTTTATCTCTTCAGCCGCTTTATTCCAGTTAAAAGGATCTGCCGTATTTATGATAAACCTTGTGTTTTTTATCTCAAAGGTCTTATTGGCATAGTCGCGCTGTTCCTTCTTGAAAAGTATCTTCGGATACTGCATTGAATACGATACGCACTCAACTTCATATTCCTGTTTTAATGCCTTTACCATCAGGCCCGTGTAATGGGATATCCCGCCTTTAAACGGATATACCGGACCTATCACTGCGATCCTGTTTAGCTCTTTAGCCATATATGCACCTCTTGGCATATTCCAGCCACTCATCGGTGATCTTTACGGTATTGGCTATATCCCTTATCTTTTTTGCTTCCTCTCCGACCCGGTCTGCTTCATCGGGATATTCTGCCATCTTAGACATTGCCGCAGCCAGCTCTTTCGGATTACCCGCTTCTGCAAGAAGACCGTTTTCCCCGTCTTTTATAAGCGCTGCCGGCCCACCGCTGGGACAATCCGTAGCAATTACAGGAAGACCTAAAGCCATTGCCTCCATAAGTGCATTGGGCAGACCCTCATACTTGGAAGAAAGAACATATGCCGTTACATCCTTTATACACTCGGCAACATTGCTCCTGCTTCCCATAAACAGGATCTTTTCATCCAGTCCATGACCATGTACATACTCAGCGACCTGCAGCCGGCTGTTATCTCCGCTGTCACCTCCGTATATCTCCAATGAATAGTCTTCATGTTTTTCAAGAAACATCTCAAAAGCTTTTACCATAGTCATATAATCCTTGGCATCATGAAAACGTCCGACTGCGGCATAGACTTTTCTGCGCTCTTTGGAACGTCCGGTCTTTAAATACTTTTCACTGATGGGATTCAATATGACTGCCGCTTTATCCGCTATCTCACCGGGAAAGAAATCCCTGGCACCGGATGTCTGAAATACTGCACCGGCAGCCTTCCTGTAAAGACGGCTGCTCAGGATCTTCTGCTTTTTTGATGCATAATCAACCCTGGGATCGCTCCTTACCGAAATGATCACGGGTATCTTTAAAGGAGCTGCCGCCATTATCGCCCTGTAATTGGCAGTCTGCATAAAAGCATAAACAACATCCGGCTTTTCCTTTGCCAGACAGTTTCTTAATTTCCTGATCCGAAGGTCCATGCGCTGAAGCTTATTCTTTTTACTTTCATTATCCGAAAGACCAACATCGATACGTTTAACTCCGTCCGGAAGAGGATATTCTTCGTTCTCCTCCGCCAGAGTTGCTATCACCACTTTGATCCCGCGCTTTACCATCTCGGAAGCAAGCGTGGTAACAACCCGCTCTGCACCGCCTTTTCCAAGGCTGTAAATATGGAATAATACCTTATCGATCTTTCCCATACTCATAAAGAAGCTCCTCATACATACGTTCCAGATCTTTAACCTGGCGTTTTACATCAAAGCCTGCTTCCATCATCATATCGCAGTACTTATACATAGCGGATCTGTCTTTTAAAGGATAACGGTCTGACATTTCCAAAGCTGTCTGAGCCCATTCCTCCGCACTCTTTTCAAGCGGCAGATACTTGAGCAAAGGTGTGATATCCACATCCCGGGTAACCTTATCGGATACCACGCAGGCAAGGCCTGCGCACTGTGCCTCGACAAGCGTCCCCGGCAATCCTTCATAAAATGACGGAAAGACGAGCACATCCATGGCCTGATAATATCCCGCCGTATCCTTCTGCATACCCGCGAGTATTACCTTATCCGTAAGATCCATATCACGGATAAGGGCTTCTATCCTTGGTCTGTCTTCTCCGTCTCCGACTATAAGCAGTCTGGCATCAGTTTTTTTCTTAAGTATCCCTGAAAAAACCTTAAGCAGAAACTCATGATTCTTAGCATAATGAAAACGGCCCACATGCCCCACAACGAAAGCACTGTCAAGACCAAGCTCCTTTCGCAATGCGATACCGCTCTTTATATGCTCCTCATCCGGAACAAATCTGTCTGCCTTTATCGCATTGGGAATTATACGTACATCTTTCACATGGGCACTCCCGAATACTGCAGCCGCAGCCTCCCTGGAACATGCAAGACATACATCAGCTTTCTCAAATAATCCCCGCCGGGTACGCTTCTTAAGCCAGCCGGCTATGCCCGGCTCCACACCTGCGCTCCTTGCATGTGCAATGGTAACCGGGATGCCTGCTGCCTTTGCAGCCGGCAGGTATAGTGCAGCAGTATTTGTGCTGTGTCCCTGTACGATATCTATTTCGGGATGTGCAGCAAAAAAAGCCTTCATTTCGCTTAAATACCGCCCTTTGTTATATACTTTGTATTTTACGGTACGGTAAATATTGCAGCCAAGGCTCCTCACTTCTTCCTCATACTGTCCCGGCGGTTCATTTAACAGAAAATCATATCTGAACCTGTCCTTATCCAGTACCCTCAGTATATCCATGATGCGGCTTTCTGCACCGCCTATGGACATACCTCCTATGACCTGCAGTACCACTATCCTGCCATCCGTCATAACGCACCGCCTATAAGAACTTTCCGGCGTAGTGTTTTGCCGTTGCCATAAATAATTCTATCGTATCACCTGCCCTGTTTCTCTTCATAGCAGGTATCTTAAGCATCTCATCATAGTCACAGAAACGTTCACGCATATCTTCAAAAAGATTTTCGTATTCCTCAAAATCCTTTTCTTCCATCATCGCAGGGTGGACCACAAAAGTAGTTATGCCGTCTTTTCCTTTAAGCTCCCTGCTCCTTAAATATGATATAGGCAGAAATGTAAATGACAGCCTTTCAAAAGGTTCTTTACCATAGCCGTCGGTTATATACTTAAAACCGCATCTCTTAAGGGCTCTTAAGGTATTTTTATCAAAGCTGTGTCCCGGAGCCATGAAAATATCCGTTTCGACCCCCAGTTCCTTCAGACATTCCACTCCATGCCTGACCATATCAAGCTGTTCATGCACGTTAACACCGGCAAACTCGGAAAAATCGTTCATCGGAAACAGTCCGCCCGATTTAGTGGTATAAACATGATAAACACCATGCATTGCCATGACCCAGCCTTTGTCTTTCAGTGACCTCAGCCAGGCTGCATATATGTTCCGATCGTCAAAATCCTTATTTCTGCCCTCCCCTGCATCAAGAGCCGTATCCCTGTTATCCGGAATAAGCCCTATCAAAGGTCTGATCCCGTACTTATCCAGTAACCCTGCAAAACGCGAAAAAGCCTCCCAGTCCATGGCAGGACATACGTCATCTATGCGTATGGTTATCTGTCTCACTTAAGATTCTCCTTATACCATTCTATTGCCAGCCTGATCCCCTTCGAAAAATCATATTCCGGATCATAGTTAAGAAGCCTTCTGGCTTTGGAAATATCTGCATTGGAATGTTTGATATCTCCGGGCCTGTCCGGTCCGAAGACAGGTTTTACATCCACACCCAGAGCCTTGCATAATGCATCATATATATCAATAAGATACTCTCTGCCGCCATACGCGATATTATATGCCTGTCCCGCTGCTTCCTCACCCGCAAGGCAGGCTTTAAGATTTGCCTCTATAACATTATCAACGTAGGTAAAATCCCTGGACTGTTTTCCGTCACCGTTAATGGTAGGTACTTCACCATGGAGCAGCTGCCTTATAAAGCGCGGTATCACGGCTGCATATGCCCCGTCAGGATCCTGTCTGCGTCCGAAAACGTTAAAGTACCTGAGACCATAGGTATTTAAACCGTACAGTCTGAAATACAGCTTTCCGTACTCTTCACAGGCACGTTTTGTAAGCGCATAGGGGGATAAGAGGTTACCTTCCTGCCCCTCTACCTTGGGTAATACCGGATGATCCCCATATACCGAAGAAGAGGAGGCATAGACAAAGCGCTTTACTTTATTCTGCCTTGCCGCCTCCATCATATTAAGTGTTCCTCTTATATTATTCTCTTCATAAAACAGGGGCATCTCTATGCTTCTGGGAACACTTCCCCAGGCCGCCTGATTCAGCACATAATCCACACCCTCACATGCCTTCATACAGGTATCAAGATCCTTGATATCGCCTTTTATGAATTCATAAGAGCTGCGGTCTTTTAAAAAGTCCACATTGCTCTGTTTTCCTGTTGAAAGATCATCAAGACAGCGCACTTTATATCCCAGATCCAGTATGGCTTCACAGAGATTCGAACCTATAAACCCCGCTCCGCCTGTTACTAAAAAACTGCTGCCTTCCGGGAAAACCAGATCCTTATATCCCATATACATCTCCTTCATATCCTTCTTAAATAAATGCATTTAATACGGAAGGATCATTGTTTGTTATAATCTCCAATAAAGATAATCATCCTTATCTTCATAATCACTGCGTTTAAGCACACCCTTAAGATCCATAAGCACCTTTAACCTGTTAGCTTTATTAAAGAAGGCATTTATGGTCTTGCTGTCAAGTTCATTAAATTCATTGTGTGCCACGGCTATCACAACCGCATCCATATCCTTAACATCGTCCATACTGCCAAAGCTTATACCGTATAAACGCTCAGCTTCTTTAGCATCCGCTGCAGGATCCACCACCAGGGGCTTTATGCCGTATTCACCCAGTTCATTTACTATATCTATCACTTTTGTGTTTCTGGTATCGGGGCAATTCTCCTTAAAGGTAAATCCAAGTATAGCCACCTTTGCATTTTTAACGGCTATATCCGCCTTTATAAGATCCTTGACCAGACTCTCCGCAACGTAACGACCCATATCATCATTGATCCTGCGTCCCGAAAGGATTATCTGTGAATGGTATCCCAGCTCTTCCGCCTTATATGTCAGATAGTAAGGATCCACGCCTATGCAGTGTCCTCCAACAAGCCCGGGGTAAAATCTGAGAAAATTCCACTTGGTCCCGGCCGCTTCAAGAACCGCCCGCGTATCTATTCCCATACGATGGAATATCATCGAAAGCTCATTCATAAAAGCTATGTTTATGTCTCGCTGGCTGTTTTCTATTACCTTTGCAGCCTCTGCGACCCTGATCGATTCTGCACGGTAAACACCTGCTTCCACCACCAGCTCATATACCTTTGCCACCGTATCGAGAGTTTCTTCATCCATGCCCGATACTATTTTCGTGATCGTTTCAAGACGATGTACCTTATCCCCGGGATTGATACGCTCGGGCGAATATCCTATCTTAAAATCCGTACCGCATTTAAGTCCCGACTCTTTCTCAAGTATCGGAACACAAACATCTTCTGTCACTCCCGGATATACCGTGGATTCAAATACCACGATGCTTCCCCTGGTAAGATTTCTTCCAAGGATACGGCTGGCTCCTTCTACCGGTGTCAGATCCGGTGTATGATCGGGATTTACGGGTGTTGGAACCGCCACTATATGAAAACGTGCCTCCTTCAAACGGCTTTCATCAGCCGTAAATTCCACTTTAGTATTCTTTATCACTTCATCCCCCACCTCTTTTGTAGGGTCTGTTCCGCCCTTATACAGAGCGATCTTTTCTTTGTTAAGATCAAAGCCGATAACATCCGTTTTTTTTGCAAAAGCAACTGCTATCGGCATTCCCACATAGCCAAGCCCAACCAGGGACAGCTTTTCTTTTTTACTAATCAGATCTTCATATAAACCCATTTATACAAGCCTCACCTTTCACTGTCACATAAGCTGTGACAATGTATTTTTACTTATCAAAAAAATTATATCTGATGATACAATAGATAGCCCTGATCGCATCTTTCCAGCCTATCTTTTTACCCTGTTCGAAGGTTCTCGGATGATATGATATAGGTATCTCATATATCCTGCATTTTTTCCTGGCGATCTTGGCCGTTACCTCAGGTTCAAAACCAAAGCGGTTTTCTTTGAGAGTTATGGACTGGATCACCTCTCTCTTAAACATCTTATAACAGGTTTCCATATCCGTAAGAGACAGATCGGAACAGATATTGGATACCATAGTAAGGAATTTATTTCCGAACTCATGATAAAACCCGTCAACACGGAATTTATTGCTGCGCAGATACCTTGATCCGTATACCACATCCGCATCGGCATTTCCTGAGATAAAAGGCTCTGTGAGTTTGTCGAATTCATTCGGATCATACTCAAGATCCGCATCCTGCACTATCACAAGGTCACCCGTTGCGGCAGCAAACCCATGACGCAGAGCAGCCCCCTTGCCCATATTGTGTTTATGAAAAAGGAGTATGTCTATCTTATCCTTAAGCTTTCCCTTCAGAAGATCCCTGGTACCGTCCTTCGACCCGTCATCCACAACTACTATCTGTGTTTTGAGGCCGCACGCACGTACCCTGTCAATAACAGTTTCTATTGTATCAACCTCGTCATAACATGGGATGATGACCGAAAGAATAAGCTTTTCCTTAGTCAGACTCATTTCCGTTCCCCCTTTTATATATTTCCTTGATTATATATTGCGGTGAATTATTAAGACTTATATATATACGCCCCACATACTCTCCTATGAGGCCAAGCATTATCATAATAAGCCCGCCGAAGATTATCAATACGGCCATTAAAGAGGCAAACCCCTGCACACGATCCGGCAGGATAAAGTGTTGTATCACTATGACTATCCCATATATAAAACCCGCAATTGCGGCAAATACCCCTATCACGGTAGCTATTCTCAAAGGTTTTACCGAAAAAGATGTAAAACCGTTCATCCAAAGACCAAGGAGTTTCTTCAGCGTATAACCCGAGGCACCTGTCTCACGCGCTCTGTGATCAACATCAACATTAACAATATTATCCGTCGCCCGAAGTACCAGACCTATCACATAAGGATAGCTGTTCTCATAGCGTATCATATCATTCACGATATACCGCTTTGCCGCAAAATAGCTGGATACCTGTAATGTTTTGGGCTTACCAAGCATAAAACGTGCCATCATCTCATTTACATGAGACCCGAAATTTCTGAATGCGGAATGCTTTTTATGATCATAACGGGCATAAGCCACATCTGCTCCTTCGTTTAATGCATTAAGCAGACGATCCGCCTGATCTGCAGGTGTCTGACCGTCGTCATCAAGACACACCACTATTTCTCCTTTAGTCTGGCGAAGCCCTGCCATAAGAGCTGAATGCTGTCCAAAATTTCTTGCAAAATCTATAACCGTAATGCGCTCATCTTTTGCTGCCAGCTCTTTAAGAACATTTAAAGTACCATCCGGCGAGCAGTCATTCACCAGGACAAGTTCCCATTCATAATCCGGCAATGTAGCCATTTTATCCCTTATCTCCGAAACGACCGCTTCTATTGTCTGTTCCGAACGGTAACAGGGTATCACAAAACTAAGCAGCTGCATCAAAATTCAAGCTCCATATATAAAATCTTTTTGTTCACACCTTCATGATCAAATATAACTGTATGCCCTGTTTTCAGCTTAAAGCCTCTGCTCAGATACAGTCTATATGCCACATCATTATCATCTATGACCCTCAGACTCACACTCTTAAGCTTCATGTCATCACGGGCATGCTTAAGACTTAAGTCCAGCACTTCTCTTCCGTACCCTTTTCCAAGCTCATCCTTATCCCCGATAAATATACCGAATTCAGCCGTATGTTCTTCCCTGTTGATATGCTGAAAATACTGGCTTCCTATTCCACGGCCGCTTTCCTTGACAACGATAACATACTGTTCTACAGTGCCTGCAGCGACCTGCTCTCTGAGCCATTTTTTATGCATTTCCTCCGTCAGCGGTTCTCTGATGATGAAATGCTCCATAACATGCCGCGAATTTCTCCAGCGTAATATATCTTCGGTATCTTCCACAGTTATGGGACGCAGGATGATCCTGTCACCTTCCAGTATATCCATCACTCTATCACATATACCTCCAGGTTTCCCGGAAGCTCCTTATCAAACTTCAGGCCTGTTCCGAAGACTTTTCCAAGATAGGCATCAACTATTTCGGGCTCTATCCCGTCACCCCTTCTGAATACCATCCGGGCTCCGCTTTTTTTAAAAACTTCGGATCTGTCTGCATATCCGAATGCCTTAAGCTTCTTATCCTGAAGCGGACTCATATACTGCCATCCACCCATGAGGATACAGTTTTCAGTCCGGTCCGTATCAAAGACAAAAGCCGTATCGTCAACCAGAGCATAAGTCTCAGCCACGAACAGCTGATCGGCATACTCAGCCATATAAGAGTATACCACATCATCCTCATTATTTACAGTTATTTGTTTCTCATAGACCGTATTAAGATCCGCTGCCACATTGAATGCCTGTGACAATACTATGGTAAGTATGGCCCCTTCTATGGCCCAGTATGCCTGTCTTTGCAAAAGAGTATAACGCTGCACCATTCCTCCGATCATAAAGCACTGAGCCATAAACAGTGACACGGTTACACGTTCCGGAGCTCTTCCTTTCCATAAAAGAAATGCATGGATGCCCAGCCCGGTCACAAAACATCCCAGTAAAAAAAGTACTCCCCAGCCTTTACCCCTGTATAATGAATTACTGATCGCCAGTGCATACATCAATAGCAAACCATAAGCATAGACCAGTTCTTTTCCATCGCTCAGAAGATAAATCCTTTCCAAAGATCTAAGGACATCCTTAAGCCTTTCGGCTCCCTCCGGCTGCCTGCCCTCCTCACGGTAACCGGCCATGGCATAAAGCGTTGCGGTATCCGCTCCTATTACAGGCAGCAGATCATATTCCCTGAAAAATACATAATCGTCCTCTGATACGCCTGCATCCGAATAATGCTTTCTGGCCGCACTGCTCTCCCATACACCGGTATAATCATAAAGCTGCGTTCTTGCATCATTCAGCTTAAGATATTCCCGCCAGTGTGCACCTGCATAAGCAAGGGAATTGATGATAATGAGTATTCCAAGCGAAATAACAAAGACCGACAGCGGTTTTATAAGTTCACGGCGTCTATCCTTATCCTCAAGAAAAGAAAGCAGGATCACCGCTGCCGCAAAGGGAAGCAGCATAAGAAAAACCTGCTGCCTTACCTGCTGGCATATCAGAAAAAGTATCAGTCCTCCCGTGATCTCATGATCCATCATAAGCCATAGCCCGCCTGCCGCAAACACTGCGGCGGCAAGAGTATAATGAGGCATGATGATAACAGGATACAGATACCACAGATAAAGCCCTGAAAGCATGCAAAGCCCCAGTACTTTTATGAGCATGATCTTTTCGCTCTTCATGACTTTCAGTGAGATCAGAAGAAAAACCACTGCCGGAGCCAGACACAGAAACAATCCGTACCAGGGGACAAACGGCAGCACCGTATACAGAAGAGCCAGCACAGCCGAAAGTACCGCTCCCATATATACGGTATGCAGATCGGGATTTCCGCTGTAGGCACCGGAAAGAATATCCCTTATCTGAAGATCATCATTAAGGGCATATACCGGTTTCTTTGAAAAAAAAGGTATCAGCACAAAGAGCAGCGTAAGAAATACCGGAACCAGAACAGATATAAGCCTGCCTTTCCCGTCAGTTTCCGTATCCTGAGTCAGGTCCTTATCTTCGACTTCTTCGGTACTCATTTTTTCGCGTAGAACTCCTTTACGCTCTCGATTATGTACATATTATCATCCTCAGAAAGACCATAATACAGAGGCAGACGAAGCAGCCTGTCGCTCTCTCCGGTCGTATACCTGTCTTCTCCCGCAAAACGGCTGTATTTCTTTCCTGCCGGCGATGAATGCAAAGGAACATAATGCGATACTGCCAGGATATCCTTCGATGCCAGGTATGCTTTTAATGCCGTACGTTCCGAAAGATCTTTTGTCTTTATATAAAACATATGGGCATTGTGCACACAGCCCTCGGGTATCACTGGAAGCTCTATCCTTTCCGTATCCGCTAAGATCTTCAGTTCCTTATAATATGTATTCCATATCTTTAATCTGGCATTATTTATATCATCTGCGATCTCCAGCTGGGCATAGAGATAAGCCGCGTTCATATCGCTGGGAAGATAAGAACTTCCGGCTTCCTGCCAGGTATATTTATCTACCTGGCCGCGATAGAACCGGCTCCTGTCAGTACCTTTTTCCCGGACTATCTCCGCCATATCCGCATATCTTTCGTCCTTCAGAAGAAGTGCACCGCCTTCTCCCATACTGTAATTTTTCGTCTCATGGAAAGAAAAACATCCCATATCACCTATCGAGCCCAGTGCCCTGCCTTTATAAGACGCCATTATTCCCTGCGCAGCATCTTCCACAACATAAAGGGAATGCTTTTTTGCTATATCCATTATAGTATCCATCTCACAGGATACCCCTGCATAATGAACAGGTACTATAGCCCTGGTCTTTTCGGTTATGGCTTCCTCTATAAGCTTTTCGTCTATGTTCATGGTATCCGGCCGGATATCCACAAATACAGCCGTAGCACCGCGCAGAACAAATGCGTCAGCCGTAGAAACAAATGTATAAGAAGGCATTATAACCTCATCGCCCTCTTTTATCCCGAGCAAAAGCGCTGCCATTTCCGTGGCATGTGTACATGAAGTTGTAAGAAGAGCCCTGTACACACCTGTACGCTTTTCTATCCATTCATTGCATTTTTTTGTAAACGCCCCATCTCCGCAGATCTTCTCAGCAGCGATGCATTCCTTTATATATTCCAGCTCCCTGCCCGTATGTGGGGGAACATTAAAATTGATCCTCATGATTATCTCCTTTCAAAAAGAACGAAACCGTCCCTGTCATAAGTCTTTTCATACCCGTTATTATATAGAAATCCACGTAAATATAAAAGCTTTTTATCCGCATCACTATCCGGAATCTCTGAAGCCTCCTTAGTAATTATGCAGACCCCCTTTCCGCTCACCGCCAAAAGCTCTGTTTCATAGCGTTCCGCCGGGTAGCTTTCCAGATCGGGCCACGCCGTTGAAACAGGAGGTTTGAGATCAAGAATGTAGTTAAAACCGGGGATATCCCCGTAAGTCAGCAGCCATTCCCCTCCCGCAGCCTCAGCAACATCGCATATTCCCCTTACAGCTGCAGCATTCACCCCGGATGTCTTCATCCCTTTAAGCCTCTGCGGCCCTTCAGCTCCTATCCGTACATCCCTTTTAGTACCGTCTGTACCATCCTTAAAGGCAAAATTCATATGAAACAAAATACTCTGTATCAAAAGCAGTAAAAACAACGCTGTTCCCATGGATGCAAGAGGAAAACACCAGAATCTCTTTTTACCTCTGCTGTGTATCAATCCCGAAAAAAGATGAACTCCCACAGGCATCAGAAGATACATATCATTAATGCAGGAATACAGATGATTATTGCTGCCGAAAGGAATGATAAGCTGGCTTACGAGCGCCAGTAACGCCAATCCCTTTTCTTCTGCCTTAAATCTTCTGTCCGTAAGTACCCACACATCAAGTAAAAGCAGAAAGACCAGCATGACAACACTTATGCGGAATATACTTCCCACGTTATAATACTTAATATCAAATATGCCGTTTCTGTAAAAATATACAAAAAGGAGAAGTATTCCCATACAATACAATATCTTTGCCGCTGTTTTCAGCTTATCCTTAAGCAGATAAAACATAATACTTCCGGCCAGGATACCTGCTGCCGGCAGCATTACATAAAGCAGATTTCCGAAATAATTATCGGCTGTTGCCGACAGCATATCCCATAAGGTGTAACCGCCCTCTCCGCTGCTTCCTCCCAACAGATCACCTATCCATGAAGCCATGCGCATAAACCCTTCGGTACCGCCGCTTAAAAGCATAAATATCAGCCCGAAAGCTGCACCTGCCAGATATCCGCCTATGCAGCTCAGAACATCGGCAGGAAGTTTTTTCGTTTTTCCGGCCCTGAAATCCTCATAAAAAACATAGCTTATCAACGCACAATGCGTGAGATTAGATATACGCACAAAAAGCCCCAGTCCTAGCACCAGGCCGGCCAGAGCCATGATACGCCGGTCTCTTTTAATCATGGCATGATACAGGATCAGCGCGCCGGCCGTAAGCGCAAGATAACTTAAATGCTGATATAATATCACCGACGGACTCCAGCACAGACCAAGAGCCAGAATCAGCGCGGGAAACAGAAGATACGGATGTATCCGGTCTTTAAGCATAAAATACACCAGAACAGCTGTGGAAGCAGGAACAAGGCTGCATAGGAGCTTAAGCCATATAAGCCTGCCACCTCCAATGATAAAAAAGAACCGCCCGGTCAGATTTGCAAGAAATGTTGCAAAATGCCAGCTGCTTGAATCGGTATTGAAAAAAGCATAATTTGTTGCCGCATACATGGTATCCGACAGATCTGTTCCCTGATCGGATCCGATAAGGGCAAATAAAAAAAGCAGCAGGGGAAAGACCACGGTGCTTAAAGACCTGTTTACTCCTGTAGCTTTTCTTTCAGTACTCAAGACAGATAAAACTCCTTATACCATGTGGCAAAAGCTCTAAGTCCGCTTTTAAGATCCGTAGACGGCCTGTAGCCGAAATCCCGTTCAAGGGCAGAAGTATCGGCAAAAGTCACAGCCACATCTCCCGGCTGCATAGGCAGCAGTTCCTGATGCTCCTTCAGCTCAAAATCCTTATCAAGCACGCCGGCTTCTTTGAGTTCATCGGCAAGCACACCGATAAACTCCATAAGATCCACGGGTTTTGAATTGCCTATGTTATATATTGCATATGGGGCAAGAGGCAGCCCGTCCTCACCCTTCTTCTTATCCGGAGCCCCCTGCATCACCCTTATCACACCTTCGACCACATCATCAACATAAGTAAAATCCCGCTTCAGATCGCCGTGATTGAATATCTTTATCTTGCCGCCTTTTCTTAAAATATCGGTAAACCCGAAATATGCCATATCCGGCCTACCTGCCGGCCCGTATACTGTAAAGAAGCGAAGAGCGGTTGAAGGGATCTCATAAAGCTTACTGTAAGC
This sequence comes from uncultured Lachnospiraceae bacterium, assembly GCA_902779395.1. GTDB lineage: Bacteria > Bacillota > Clostridia > Lachnospirales > Lachnospiraceae > NK4A136. The sequence continues at coordinate 13,903 of CACZBK010000001.1, forward strand.
ATGTGCAAGCAGCTCATCGCTCTTTTTGGTAGCGGCATACAGTGAAACAGGATGCTCCGCGGGAGCATCTACCCTGTACGGGATATCTTTCAAATCCCCGTATATCGAAGATGATGAGGCATACACCAGATGTTCCACACCACCGTCCTTTTTCTCCAGACTGTGACGGCATGCCTCAAGGATACGGTAAAAGCCCATAACATTGGCTTCCATATACGCATCAGGATTCTCTATCGAATAGCGTACTCCGGCCTGAGCAGCAAGATTTACCACAAGCTTTATGTCATAACGCGAAAAGATATCTTTAATAAAATCTTCATCCGCTATGCTCTTTCTGTAAAACACCCAATCTGAAGAAGAATCTTCTGCAGCCTTCTCGATCTGCGTGATGCGGTATTCTTTTAAAGCCACATCATAGTAATCGTTCATGTTATCAACGCCTATCACGAGCATATTCTTATGCTCATCACTTTTAAGGAGTCTGAGAACGAGATTAGATCCTATAAAGCCTCCCGCCCCGGTCACAAGTATGCATTTTCCGGATAAGCCTATGCTTTTCATTCTTCCTTCTTATCCTTTTCCTTCGCAGGTGCCTTGAATATCCAAAGCTTGCTGAGTATATAGTTAACGATAATGACCACTATGCTGGCTATAAGTATCTTAACCAGCTTATCATTCCACTTAAGAAGCGTAACGCCCACAAACATTATCAGTTCTTCCAGGCCGAAAGAGAAAAGTCTTGCAGCCACAAACTCCAGAAATTCTTTCATGACCGGCTTAAATCCTGTCTTCTCACTGTGGAATACAAATATCCTGTTTATCACATATGCGAATACCACAGTGATGGTCCAGCTCACCGCATTTCCGATGAGCACCCGCATATTCTCTTCCAGGAACGCAAAAACATAATCCGCAAAGATTATATAAGTGACCCAGCTGACCACGGTAGCCACAAATCCGGCTATCAGATAATCCCATACTTCCTTCTTTGCATAATAGATCCCAAGTGCCCAGTCACAAAGATCCTCTATCACATTGAAAGTGACGGTACGAAGCAGATCCGCTATACAGCATACAAAGAATACCGCGGACACGGTACCTAAAAGATGCAGCGGGCGGAGCATGCCTTCCGGTGCGGACACATTAAACCATCCCGGCCATACATCTGCCAGATACAGATGTGCATGTATCAGATATACACCGAAAGTAAAAGATGCGATCTTTGTGATCACTGCTGCCGCCTTGCCTTTTACTGGCTTCATGTTCACAAACAGCATAAACAGTCCGATGCTTGAAAGAAGTACAAGAAGATGATTATAATCATCTACCAGCAGGGATGCATTTACAAAATGCAGGCCCTTTAATTCACCGTTCTCCAAAGGATACATCAGCAGTATGCAGGGTATGACCATAAGCGCGGAAAGTACGTACCATAAGAACGATGATGATCTTTTCTTGCAGAACGGCAGGCCGTATAAACGTATATACGCTGCCAGTACGTAAAGAGTCACAAACCACTGCAGACTCAGACCGTGATCCTCAAGTCCCAGCATATGTATGGGAAATACACTCTTAAATACACAGCTCAGCACCAGCAGGCATATAAGGATAAAACCATGCTGAAGCTTATTAAGTGCCTTAAAGCCGCGCCCCAGGAACGGAGCTATGAGCATAAGCATCATATACGATGTGGCAAACCAGTAATGACCATTACTTACAGGGAACAGGATATACTGTATCTCATACAGATTTGCATGCTCTTTCAGATCCGCTATCCCGAAAACAAAGCATGTTATCGCTACTATCACGCTGTAGAAGAAGATCTCCAGCCAGAGTTTAATGAATTTACGCAGTGAAAACCTGACATCCACGGAGTAATATCCGCTTATCATGACATAGACATTTACGGATGCAAAACAAAGTGCTTCCACCATCCAGAAGCCCAGATTAGCTGCTGAGCTGTCTTCGGAAAGAGGCTTTAGAAGTCCCCCGTTTCCAAGATAATGCATGGTGATGATCATGAACATCGCAAGGATACGAAGGAACTCGAAGCGCGCATCCCTTTCTTTCACAGGAACGGCCTTTGTTTTATATTCCGGCTGGTTTACTACCTCCAGCCTCTTGTATTTATCCTTAAGCTTTTCTTTAAGAGCCGCAAACATCTCAGCTTCCAGGCCGCTGTCTCGAAACTCCCGGGATACACTCAAAGATACAAGTCCAAGCCCCTCCTCATCCTCTGAAGGTATGACACGCACCTCACCCAGTGCCATGAAGAAATCCATATATACGAAACTGTCGGTCTCTTCGTCCGCGATCAGCGCTTCAAACCATGCACGGTCATTTTCGTGATCATCTTCTTCGAGTCCGAAGGATGATCTCCTTAACGATTCATCCTTAAGCCAGTTTAAATATCTGCCACGGTCTGTGGGCAGGGTTTTTCTCAGATAATGATGATCCATCCCTGCTCCTTTATCACACCGTCTTTAATAACTCTTTTATCTGTTCCACATTAAGCCACTCGGTATTATTACCGGAACTGTAGGAAAAACCATCCGGTACTTTTTTACCGCTGGGAACGATCTGTCTTTTCTCGCTCCATACCATCTGGGGATATACGATAAAGTGCTTTTCATATTCATAGGTAGTCAGTGAATCCTCAACGGTCACCATGATCTCGTGAAGCTTTTCGCCTCCCCTGTTGCCTATCTCGGGCTTTTCACAGCCGGGAAGCATAGCCTCTGCCAGATCGGTTATCTTAAAGGAAGGGATCTTGCTTATGAAAGTCTCGCCGCCTACGCTCTCTTCAAGAGCTTTTAACACCAGCTCAACTCCCTGTTCCAGGGATATCCAGAAACGTGTCATGCGGTAGTCTGTGATGGGCAGCTTAGTCTCGCCTCTCTCGATCATACTTTTGAAAAGAGGGATCACAGAGCCCCTGCTGCCGGCCACGTTACCGTAGCGCACTATGGAGAACGCCAGATCGCCTGAACCGGCATAAGCATTCGCCGCAATAAAGAGCTTATCGCTGACCAGCTTGGTGCCGCCGTAAAGGTTTACGGGATTAACTGCCTTATCTGTAGAAAGCGCCACCACTTTCTGCACGTCCGAATCAAGTGCAGCTTCTATAACATTCATGGCGCCGTGGATATTGGTCTTTATCGCCTCATTGGGATTGTATTCACAGGCCGGTACCTGCTTTAAAGCTGCAGCATGTACGATATAATCCACGCCCTTAAGGGCACGGCGCATACGGTCAAGGTCTCTTACATCACCTATAAAGAAACGCAGCCTGTCGGCATATTCCTTAAATTCGTTCTGCATCACAAACTGCTTATATTCATCTCTGGAATAAACTATTATCTTTTTAACATTCGTACGGGTCAGTGCATAACGCGCAAAGCACTTTCCGAAGGAACCTGTACCTCCGGTGACCAGTACGGTTTTTCCGTCAAGAACCATGATATAACTCCTCTCAAAAAATTATGTCAACCATTATAACAATTATAAACACACTTTACAAGTTTTCCCGGGCATCCTTAAGCGCCATCGCCACTACCTTATCCATATCCAGATAACGGTATATGCCCAGCCTTCCGCCAAATATCACATTTCCTTCTTCCTTAGCCAGAGCGCTGTACTTCTCATAAAGGGCATTGTTCTTTTCATCATTGATGGGGTAATAAGGCTCATCACCCTTTTTCCATGCAGCAGGATACTCCCTGGTTATCACTGTTTTGGGATTCATATTGCCGTTCTGAGCCCCGAATTCAAAGTGCTTATGCTCTATGATGCGGGTATAGGGTATCTCATATTCGGTGTAGTTTACCAGGGTATTACCCTGATAGTTCTCCGTATCCAGCGTTTCCGTCTCAAAACGCAGGCTTCTGTATTCCAGGGTGCCGTATCTGTAATCATAATACTCATCCACCATGCCGGTGAATACCTTTTTATCAGCCAGTGAATCGTAATATGCCCTGTCGGAATAATAATCGCAGCCGGTCCTGACTTCTATGCCTTCCAGCAGACGTTCCACTATCTTTGTGTAGCCGCCTATGGGTATGCCCTGATACGGATCGTTAAAATAATTATTATCATAAACAAAGCGCACAGGCAGACGTCTAATTATAAAAGCCGGAAGCTCATTGCAGGGACGCCCCCACTGTTTTCTTGTATAGCCGTTAATGAGCTTCTCATAAATATCGCGTCCCACAAGACTGATAGCCTGCTCCTCAAGATTCTTCGGCTCTGTTATCCCTGCTTCTCTTTTCTGCTCCTCTATCTTTGCACGTGCCTCTTCCGGAGTTTTTACGCCCCACATCTGATGAAAGGTATTCATATTAAAAGGAAGATTATACTGTTCATCCTTATATCTTGCTATAGGACAGTTGGTATAACGGTTAAACTCGGCAAACTGCCCGATATAATCCCATACTGCCCTGTCAGAAGTATGAAAGATATGCGGGCCGTATTTATGTACCTGTATGCCCTCAACATCCTCAGTATATATATTTCCGGCTATATGACTGCGCTTTTCTATGACAAGCACTTTCTTTCCGGCCTGCTTAGCCTCATGAGCAAAAACCGCACCGTATATACCGGCTCCCACGACAAGATAATCAAATTCACTCATCATCCTGTCCCTCCCCTGTTTTTCCGTTTCTTCTGTTGCTTTTCCGTACACCCTGGGTTATTTTTTTCTTCTTGCCGCTTAAGAGATCATCCGGTTCTATCGTTTTCTTTACAGATCTTTTCACAGATGAAGCTCCGGTGATCGCCGGCTTGCCATCCTTTACGGTAAGATACGTATCCCCGCCGTTCTTTAAACTTCCGAATAGTATCTCGGACACGAACAGGGGTTTTATCTCTCCGTCGATCACGCGCTCTATCTCACGGCCGCCGTAATCCTTCGTAATACCTCTTTTTATTATATACTCCCTTGCTTCATCCTTAACATGCAGTTCCACCTTGCGCTGTTTAAGCTTTTCGGAAAGCTCGGACAGCTTTTTATCGGCTATCTGTCCGGCCATCTTACTGTTCATATGGTTAAATGTTACTATAGCGCTTAAACGGTTTCTGAACTCCGGCGTGAAGACCCTCTTTACTTCTTCCATCATCACGCTGTCATTAAAACGGCCGGCTCCGAATCCGATATTCTGTTTTCCTATCAGTCTGGCGCCTGCATTACTGGTCATTATTATTATCACGTTCCTAAAATCCGCCTTCTGCCCGCGATTATCGGTAAGAGAAGCATAATCCATAACCTGCAGCAGCACATTATAGATATCCGGATGTGCTTTTTCTATCTCATCCAGAAGAAGCACACAATGAGGAGTCTTCCGTATGGCATCGGTAAGAAGGCCTCCGTCATCATAGCCCACATACCCTGCGGGAGAACCTATCAGTTTCGATACGGTATGTTTTTCCGCATACTCACTCATATCAAAGCGTATGAACTCGACTCCCATCTCCTTTGCCAGAACTTTTGCAACCTCTGTTTTACCCACACCGGTAGGTCCCACAAAGAGAAATGAAGCTATCGGCTTATTATCTGCCAGAAGACCGGCCCTGGACATACATATGGAGTCCACTATCCTGCGTACCGCTTCTTCCTGGCCGAAAATAAACGAAGTAATACGTTCATAAAGATTCTTAAGCCCCTCAAGCTCTGACGATGCTGCGGTCTGCCTGGGGATATTGCCCACCTCTGCAAGTACGGTCTCGATAACGTCTTTGCCAACTGTTTGTCTCTTCTGTCCTTTGATGGGATGCATACGCCTGTATGCCGCTGCCTCATCGATAAGGTCTATGGCTTTATCCGGCAGGCAGCGCCCCCCTATGTATTCCTTGCTCAGATGTACAGCTGCCTTAAGTACGTCACGTCCATACTTTACATTATGATAATGCTCGTAACTGCGTTTTATTCCCTCCAGTATCCGTAAAGCTTCTTCTTCATCCGGTTCTTTTATATCAACCTTCTGGAAACGCCGGGAAAGAGTAGCATTTTTAGAAAAATATTTTTTGTGCTCATCATATGTAGTTGCCCCTATGAAACGTATATTACCGTTCTCCAGATATGGCTTCATCATATTGGAGGCATCCATGGAGCCCCCACCTGAAGATCCTGCCCCTATAAGGCTGTGTATCTCATCGATAAATACTATGGGCTTTTCCATATCCTCCAGAGCATCCATTATATCCAGAAAGCGCTTTTCAAAATCCCCGCGGTACTGCGTACCTGCCAGCAGCGCCCCGACTTCCAGATTATATACAGGAGCGTGCTTAAGCTCATCGGGAACTTCTTCTTTTTCTATCCTCTCCACCAGACCGTACACGACGCTTGTTTTGCCTACACCGGGCTCTCCCAGAAGCAGCGGATTGTTCTTTTCCTTCCTTAGAAGTATACGAATTATGCGATCCAGTTCCTTATCCCTGCCTATCAGCGGATTTCTTTCCCCGATATGTTCATTCATAAGCCTTGCATATTCCAGCACAAAACTCTCAGGCGAGTCGTATTCTCCCTCATCAGCCTCATCATCATAAGGCGGAAGAGCACTTTCGTTATTCTCCGTCAACAGCTGGAGTGTAGATACAAAATCCTCTATCCTGCCAACCTGCTGACTCAAAAAGAATTCCGCAAAGCTCTCCTTCAGTTTCCCCATAGCATAGATCACATGATACAGGCAGATATACTCCGACCCCATGTGTTCTGCCGTCTCCACCGACATTTCTATCATAGCCGCAAACGAATCGGAGATCCTCTCTCCGATCGTCCTCATATCAGGCTTTTCATCCGATTTCTTTTCCGGAAGCATGGTCTTGAAGAAATCATCAAGATCATCACGCAAAAGCCTGGGATTTCCTCCGTTCATGTTAAGTGCCTTTACAAAGACCGGCACATCAAGACATGCATACAGAACATGTTCGGGGGTGACCATCTCACTGCCCATCTGAGCCGCTGTAAAAAGCGTCGTCTGCATGATCTTTTCCGTCATATCATTAAAAACCATAGTCGTTACTCACTTTCGATATCGATCCTGAAAGGGAAGCCCTGAGCTCTGGCTCTCTCCATGGCCTTCCGCTGCTTGGTCTTAGCCACATCATATATGTATACGGCTATTACCGCACTGCCGTTATGATGTACTTTCAGCATCAGTTCAACGGCTTCTTCATTACTTTTGTTAAATATGTCTTTCAATATCTCCACCACAAAATCCATGGTAGTGACATCATCATTAAGCATTATCACTTTATACAGTGAGGGTTTCTTAGGCTTAATACGAACAGAGGACTGCACACCGCAGCCCTCATCCTGCCTGACCTTTTTACCTGTATCATCTGACATTTTCAGTCCTCTTCGTCATCAACCACCGAGGCGATCGAGCTCACAAAAGTGCTGATCACCGATATTACCACACCCAGAATGATTATAAGTGCCCCGCCGAATATAGTAAATAAAACCGTTAATTGTTCCATTCGTACTGCCTCCTGAACTGATCCTGCAAACGCTGATATTTTACCACAATTATACTGTATTATACAAGCTTTTTCATCCTTTGATGTTATATTTGCTTATCGTGAATCTGACTTTCTTATAGCCTCCGTATTCTCCAAGCCCATGAATTATCATAGTGGCGCTTCCGGTTTTTGTATTTTTCTTATAAAAGAGGATCTCGTACTGACCGGACTCTATGTCTGTCCGGATCTGATCCTTATCCGGTTCCACCGGATATCCCGTATACTGCTGCTTAGCCACCTTGAATTTCACATTTTCTATCTTTTTCGCAGCCGCCCTGTACTCTATCACCTTTGTACCGCTATAGTTTCCGATCCCCTTTATATGTATAAGGAATCGTCTCCCCATAGCCACATAATCATCCATTTCTATCGGATCCCCGTTCAGATCGGTATAATAGTAATCGCTCTCATAATCTATACCTGCTTCAAGCCTTACACCGTTAGTATCTACCAGCACGGGTTTTACTATGTAATTCTTAAATTTCACCTTTTTCGGATTCCATATCGGGTCTTTTGTCATTGAAATGCACATATCTATAGGCTTTGAATATACCATAACTTCTCTGGTGATGGTATGGGCACTGTATGAACCGCAGCCTGTTATCCTCACTTTATATGTATCGTCAGCAGGTCTGTCCTCATCATACTCATAGGTATAATCCAGCCCGAGACGCAATAGCCTGCTGTCATACGTTACTATCGGCGAAGGTTTATTGCCGCCCTTTTCATAATATGTACGTTCGGGAAGTTTTACCTCTATATGATCCTCATTAAACGGGCACGGATGGATCTCAAACGCTCCGTCCTTCACCCCGCTGTAGCCACCGCAGCCTCTGATCCTGTATTCTGCCGTACCCACATTTATATTATGTGAATAGCTTACCGTATAGTCCTTATCTTCTATCAGTCTAACTGAACCTACTGTAACCGTAAGGTCCGGTTTTACGGGTTTTCCCGTATACACCGCTTTATCAGCCTTTACTCTGGCCCCTTCCAGACTTCTGCCTTTTATCCTGAATGACCTTTTTGCAGTACCGCAAAATACGATCCCGTCCTTAAAAGGTTCCCCGTTTCCGGTGATCACAAGATATGCCGTTCCGGCATCGATATTTCTCTCATAAGTAACATCAATACCTCTTGTGACATCTTCATTCTTGTAGGTGATCGTAGTTACCGGTGTGACTGCAAAGCCTGTCCATTCCTGATTCTGTATCCTGCCGACCTTGATATTACGTACATCGATACCTTCCCCGATGGTAACGTTTATCGTAAGACTGCCGGTGAAATTCCCCGTACCCGTGATAGTTACTTCATATTTTCCCGGATCCCTGAGCAGATCAGGGTGTATGCTCATTTCATAATCCCTGATACGCTTAAGCGGTTTATTTCTCCAATATACCACAGGCGTCCTGTCCGAAAGCGTGGCCTTTGTGGAAAGGACCATATCTTCTGCAGTACACTCTTCCTCCAATCTGACCGGCTCAATGGTAAATTCAACTTCGTGCTTCCCCTTGTAACTGCCTTTGCCCGTGATCACCATGACCGCAGTACCGGCATTGACATTTTTCCTGTAGGAAACTTTATAATCCCTGCCCGGAGCAAGACTCCTACCGTTATACCATACGACCGCATCTTCCTGGGTAATGCTTTTACCTGTATAAACAGCAGCACGTACCCCCGTTACCTTAAATCCCATTTCCGGAACAGGCGTAGGAGGAACAGGACCCTGAGTAGGGGTAGGCGTTACATCGGGAACCGTAGGAACGGGTCCCGGGGTAGGGGTAGGAGTTTCTGTAGGTTCAGGAGTAGGGGTAGGCGCAACAATACTCCAGTTTGCAATAGCCGTACCGCCAAATACTCCCGTACCTATTACCTTAACCTCATAGGTACCTATTTCCTTCCTTACCAGGCTTCCTGTTACAACATAATCACTGCCCTTCGTAAGGATCTTATGATCCCACTCAACACTCACCACTTCCTGAGTGATATAATCTCCGGTATACACGGCAGTTTCAAAAGCAAGTGTGATGAGAGCTTCCTGTATCGGGTAAGGCGTAGGAGTTGCAGTTGCTGCAGCTATGATCTCGCCTTCTTCCTCCTCGTCATCTTCCTCTTCTTCCTTCATGACGGGGGTCGGACTTGCCGGAGTCAATGGCTCTTCTCCATTCTCACCTTCATCCTGTTTTGCATTATCTTCGGAAACAGAGGGAATGTCATCAGCCGATACAGTCGGTGTGGGCACAGGCAAAGGCTCCTCAGCATTAACCGGGGTGGAAAAAACACCGCCCGATCCTATGCAGAGCATTAATATAAGCATGATACCCGCTACAGGTTTGATAGCTTTTCTCATATATCACTCCTCATTAAGACAGTTCTGTTATATGTAATAACACTCCTTTATGATCCCCCCACAGATTTATCATATTGATCCCGGCATTCATAAGACTGTCTCCATGATATGCCTTATCTTCACCATAGGGCAGCTCACTGACACTTTCCATATCAAAACGATATATCCTGTATATCTTACCGGGATCAAGCCCCTGAAGCTTTAACCTGCGGGAATGTACGCAGGCCCTCCCCAGTACTTGTATATACGTCAGAAGAGCTTCACTCTTATCCTTCTTTATACACATCCAGCTGTCATATTCCCTGTTCTCCGAATATGACGCCAGCCGGTAATAATCTCCTGCCGCTACCAGTTCATGATACATATGGTACATCTTAACCTGCGCCGGTATCATGGCCCTGTCAGCCTCCGGTATGCGTGTGATATCAAGCTCGTAACCGAAAGTTCCCGCTAAAGCCACATAGCCTCTTGTTTCAAACGGAGTGATACGTCCCACCGTATGATTCGGACAGTCACTTACATGAGCTCCCATAGTTGAGAGCGGATACACTAATGCGGTTCCTTCCTGTATCTTAAGCCGTTCAATGGCATCCGTATCATCAGAGCACCATATCTGCGGACTGAAACACAGCATTCCCGGATCAAAACGCGCCCCGCCTCCCGAACAGTTTTCAAGAAGAAGCCCGGGATAACGCCTGATGAGTCTGTCCTGAAGCTCATAAACTCCAAGAACATAGCGGTGTGAAAGCTCCTTCTGCCTGTCTGCCGGAAGCTTAAGTGAAGCCAGATCGGCAAGCGGTCTGTTCATATCCCATTTCACATACTCGATATTCGCACTATCTAATATATCGGATAAAGATTTAAAAACATGATCTCTTACGTCTGATCTGCTCATATCAAGGACATACTGATTTCTCGCAAGGGCAGCTTCCCTGCCGGGAACGGCAATGGCCCAATCCGGATGGGCGCGATACAGTTCCGAATCCGGACTTATCATCTCGGGTTCAAACCATATACCGAATTTAAGGCCAAGGGCATTTACACCGTCAACAAGTTTTTTCAGTCCGCCTTTGATCTTTTCTTCATTTACAGTCCAGTCACCAAGTGCCCTGTTGTCGTCATATCTGTTGCCAAACCAGCCATCATCCATGACCAGCATCTCTATGCCGCTTTTTGCCGCTTCCCCGGCTATGGCAAGAAGTTTTTCTTCGTTAAAATCAAAATATGTAGCCTCCCAGTTGTTGATAAGAATGGGGCGTGCCTTATCCTTCCAGGGCGAGCGTATAAGGTGCTCACGGTAAAGATCATGAAAACTCCTGCTCATACCGCCCAGGCCTTCCGATGAATAGACGAGCACAGCCTGTGGAGTTGCAAAGCTTTCTCCCGGCTCGAGCTTCCATTCAAAATCCTCAGGATTTATACCTGTCAATATACGAAGATTATCAAACTGTCCTTCATATACACTTGCAATAAAGTTTCCGGAATAGATCAGGTTTATGCCATAAGCTTCACCTCTTGACTGGCTGCAGTCTTTAGATACGATACCCATAAAAGGATGATGCTGGTGAGATGTCTCTCCCCGTCCGGAATACACCCCCTGGAATCCGTGAGCGATGGGTTTTCTGTCGATATATCGTTCTCTTGCCCAGGTACCGTTTAAAGTAATAAGCTCGTAATCCTCATTATCCATATCGAAAGAAGCTGACAAGGCCCGTTCAAGATACAGGGTCTGCGTAAAACTGTGTATCACGCTGTATCGAACAATGGCATCGCTGTCTTCGAAGATGATATATTTCAATTCTACCGTAAGGCCCGTTATCTTATCTTTCAGCTCTATTGTAAGAACCGTTCCGTTATCACCGAAAACTCCGGGCACAGGAGCATCAGTAAAACCGGAAATGCTATAGCCCGAATAATAAAGCTCTGATGTACAATATCCATCCTCTGTGCGTATTTTGAGCGCAGCTTCCCTGAAATCACCGCAACCATGAACCGGATATTCAAAGGGCGCGCAATCCATGAAACTTATCTTATCCCTTTTATTCCCGGACGGAACAAACGGGCTCTCTCCGGTACGGAGCAGATAATTCACATCCTCATCAGATATATGCTTGCCGTAATATACATGACCGGCATACCCCGGATCATCCATTATCGCAATTATATAGCTGGTATTCGGGGTATCCAGTTTGAAGATCCTTTCTTTTTCATTTACCGAAACAGACATGTGATAAACCTCCTGTCATTCCTGTATTTTTATAAACCGGAACGGATCTGACTCCTCTGAACCAAGAAAATTCATACACAGATATGCCATCCTCAGGGATACCTGCTCTTCTCTCAATATCCGGCGCACCTCTGCCTTATCAGCTGTCACTACGCTTATGCTTTCTGTATCCTCCGGCATGCTCACACAGCCGTCCGCTGTGGCATAGCCAAACACCGTGGCGCTGCTCTCATCCGTATATCCGGCCCCCATATAAAAACCGCGGTTCCACATAGGATCTCCGCTTACAGGTTCCAATATATATCCCGTTTCTTCCTTAAGTTCGCGTATTGCCGCCTGCTCGGGAGTCTCACCCGCCTCTATCAGTCCCGCCGGTAGTTCATATATAAAACGTCCAAGAGGATAACGGTACTGACGTATCAGGATTATCTTTCCCGGATCACTTTTGAGAATGGGATAGATAACACAGCCCTCCTCAAAGGTCCTGCCCGTCACGGCTTTGATATTCTCAATATTATTTCTTGAAACAAAAAAATAATCGAACGCCCTGCCGTTATCCGTCAGCGCGTCCATATGATAGAAATTCAGAAATCTGTTACTGTACAGATCCTTGATAGATGTGTATTTAGCTGCCATCGATCTACATATTTAACCCAGATGAATTACCTTCGCTTCTCCGTTCTTAAGTGCCTGCCTGTATTCCTCAAACTTGTCTGTCATTATATAACGATTGTCCATGGTCTTTAATACATCCTGTATCTGCATGCTCTCATATACTTTACCGTCTGCCAGATTATAAACCTTATTATCATTAAAGCTGAGCACAAAAGGACGCAGGATATCATCACCGTTTTCGGTAAGCACTATGCCCTTTGATCTGTCTGTAAGCTGTATGGTACAGCCCATGGGTACGATATTGATCGCCTGTGTAAGTGCGCGTACCACCTGCTGGTTCATCCTGTTTCGGGGATGATGCAGGAATTTATATGCTGCTATATCACTCTTGGGCTCTTCACCGTATTTCATTGCTGTAAGCGTATCGAAATACCAGGCTACCTTAAGAGTCTCAAGCTGAAAGTCCGGCTGGCGTATATCCTTATATCCGCCCCCCTTAAGTTCCTTAAGGTCACGGAGCAGAAATGAGATATCCCTCATCACTTCACTGTCAAGATCACAGTTTTCACGAAGTCTGCGATATCCCTCTTCCTTACAGCGCTCTATAACTTCCCTGTCTTCATCCGTAAGATCAGCTTCTTTCTTGCGGCTTATGGGATCGGGTATATCCAGAGAACCTATATCATGCAAAAGTCCTGCCATGACACAGCAGCGCTGAGCCTCCCTGTTAACCTGTAATTTATTGAAAATAGCTGCGGCAAGTATCGCCACGTTCAATGAATGCTTATAGACATTATCCTCCACACTGCGGAGGTTCTGGATAAAATTGAACTTGGAAACATTATTTCCGAAACGGCGTATGATATCGGCTGTCAGGCTCTCAAGCCTTGCCGGCTGGGACCCGTCCCTTATATCATCCATGATCTCCTTCAGGGTAAACACCGACATTGTCTGAAAACGCTCAAACTCCCTGTCCTCATCAGTCATAGGAGGAACAGGCTCTGCAGGCTCAAGCACATAGACACCGATCAGGCCGAAATTACGCACACTGTTTATGCCCTGCAGGGTAATACGCGAATCTCTTTCATAGAGCATTACTCCCTGCTTGTTAAAGATGGGCCTCGCCAGCCTCATCCCGCTCTTTAATTCGTCCGTCGGCACAAAGATCATATGTAAACCCCTTTAAAAATACGTCTTTGATGTCATTATATCAGATTTAGTGCTTATTGCAAATACAACTTATATCCCTCTTTGTTTTTCGTCAATACCAGATCAGTACTCTCCGGATCAAGAATGGTATATGGTTCAAAATTCATCTGTGTGCCATCCCCGGCAACGGCACTCACACTTATATCCGCACAGCTGTTAGCACCTATCAGCGCCATAGCCTCCCCATCCCAGGTGAACACACTGCCGTCACGAAGCAGCTGTGTGCCAAGTACTTCCCTCGCTGCCTCTCCACCGAGTGAAAAGCTTAAGCTCTTTATATCCTTACCGGTAAGATTTGCAAATCTTATCACGCACTTCTCCTGAAGTCTCACTTCCTGGGGGCTGTCCTCAGGCAGCGGCACACTCTCCCCCGGATTAAGATCCGTCGCCGGAGTAAGTGTAACAACCTTCATTTCCTTCTTTCCGCAAGCCGAGAGAAGAAAAATGAATATGACCATCATGAGAATATTTTTTTTCATTGAACCTCCATAACGGGATCAGGTGCTTTTGTATAGAGCAGCTTCAATATTATAGGTACCGATATACTCGATATTATTATAAGTAATATTACAGCAGTGAAATAGGACGAGTCAATGATCCCCAGATTAAGTCCTTTGTTTGTTATGATAAGCGCAACTTCACCACGGGTCATCATACCCGCACCGATCTTTAAGCAGTCGATCCACTTAAAGCGGCATATCCTTGCCGTGATCCCGCATCCTATTACCTTTGTAAGCAATGCCACCATCACAAAGGCAAGTGAGAACATGATCATACCGCTGTCTACTTTGGAAAAATCCGTTTTAAGCCCTATTGCGACAAAAAATACCGGTGCAAAGATCATATAACTGTTTACGCTGACTTTTCTGTCTATGTACTTGGCATCCCTTATGTTACAGAGTATTATACCCGCAACATATGCCCCTGTTATATCTGCAATACCGAAATATCTTTCAGCTGCATAAGCCATCAAAAAACAGATGCCAAGTCCTATAATAGGTATTCGTCTGGTATGGGGATAACGGGCATCTAACAGCTTCATTATCCTGTAAATAATATACCCGCCCACAAGTGACAGTACCAAAAACAATACGGTCTTACCAATGACCAGAAGCGTATTGTTCTGGGGATCCTTCAAACCAAGAACAAATGTAAGGACTATAATACCGATCACATCATCGATTATAGCCGCACTTAATATAGTCTGTCCGACACGACCGTTCAGATATCCCATCTCCCTCAGCGTCTCCACCGTAATACCAACGGAAGTAGCCGTCATGATGCTTCCTATGAACAGCGCCCTTAAAAATTCCTCTGTTCCGGGTGCCGCAAACCCGTGAATGCACATATACAGAACGGTCCCGCCTATAAGCGGTACCGCAACACCCACACAGGCAACGGCCAGGGCGATAAGACCTGATTTTTTAAGTTCTTTCAGATTTGTCTCCAGACCAGCTGAGAACATGATGAGAATGACCCCTATCTCTGCCATCTGGTTGATAAAATCCGAAGGCTTAACAAGGTTTAACAGAGCCGGTCCCAAAACAAGACCGGCTATTATCTCTCCAACCACCCCTGGTGCCTTAACTTTTTTTGCTACAATGGCCATGAACTTCGCTGCAAGGATCACTATGGCCAGATCCCTTAATATTACATACGTTTCCATTTTTTTATAGGCAAAAGGATGGTCGCAGAAATCTGCGACCACCCCGATACTCTCCTTTCAGTCACTCTCAATTGATCTTCAGATCGCCCCAGGCATCATCAGGAACTATTGCTATGTATGTCTTACCCGTGTTGAGTACGATATGTGAGGAATCAGCATACATATAAACACAGCGTTCTGCTTCAGCATACTTAACCCAGTTGATGGGAACAGCTTCACCGTTCTGAAGAAGGTAACCGTCCCAAGGCTGCCCTACAAGTATGTTATAAATAAGATAACCATGCTCATCAAGCTGTGTAAAACTGCACTTCTGTATTATTACATTTTCAAATGTAAGGTGCTTATTGGCATTCCCCTCATCAACATATACATTGCCATATTCATAATACTCATACATACCGATGTCTTCATTGTAGTGAAGCTCGGATTTGTTATGAGGGAACGGAAGCGAAACATCCGTAGCTTTGAAAGCGTCACTGTGATTGTCCGAAAGCTTAAGCTCCTTATTTGAAAAATCAAAATGGGGTCCCGGATAATGCTGGTTATATGTTTCCGAATATCCCGCACGCTGTATACGTGCCCCCAGTCCGTCAAAGGTCTTGCCTGTGGTAGGGTTATTATAAGTATCGTAGGTAATATACTCCGTGTACTCAGTGCTCTTTCCGTTTGAGAAACGGGCAAATCCACCACTTAAGTTGTTTGTATAATCCTTTGCTGTATACTGATTGATATAGTAAGGACCTCCGTCATGGCAAAGGATCGCATTATATTCTGCAGCCACCATAAAGTTAGTGGGACGTGCGCTACGTACACTACCGAACTGTTTGATATTCTTCCAGTCCTTGATGATAGGCATAAGTCGCGTGATACGACCGTTTGCGGTAGAATTCATCATCTCGTAAACGATATCCGCATCGCTTGTACCATAGTGAGGCAGTGCCGTGATCTCGTTATCGGTCATGACCGCAATGGGTCTCTGATCCTTGAGCTCTATCGGAATAGGCTCATTCGTAAGCTCACTTCTATACATTCCCTCGGGAATGATATCCACTTCCTCTTCAGGTTCATCTACTACAGGTTCATCCACTACGGCATTATCTTCCTGTCCGGCCTGTGAAACATTTACGCCGGTATTTTCCGGTGTAAGCTCAACCACAGCCCCCTGATCGGGACCGGTAGCGGGTTCATTTCCGGTACATGCCGCAGTAATAACAGATACCGCCATGCCCAGCATCAACAGTGTCAGGCTTCTTTTCTTCATAATCTTTCCTCCCGTTGCATCCCATTGATACAACATAATAATGCGCCAGGCCTGTAATTTTATTGCAAAAATTTTGCCTGACGATAAACTTTTTTCCGATATTCGATTAAAAGTGTTCCCTGAGGGAATCGAACCCCCAACTGGTCCTTAGGAGGGACCCGTTATATCCATTTAACTAAGAGAACGTGTCGAACTCCGTTCGGCACGTTCTCTTGTTAAATGGATGCGGGCCGTCCATGCAAAACCTGCTTCGCAGGTGGACGTCCCGCTCGTGCGAGCGGAATTCTATCTTACGCCCTCAGCAGCGGAGTGCTTCGGGCTGAAGGAACACTTTGTCGCGCTGACATTGTGCATCCCTCTACAGTACGCCCTCAGCAGCGGAGTGCTTTGGGCTGTTATTTACATTTCAAAGAGCTGTACTTAACTAAGAGAACGTGCCGAACTCCGTAGTGTACTTAAAGCTTTACACTATCAAGATTCTTCGGGCTTCGCCCTCAGAATGACACGGGTGAGCCTCTTGCAGTAACCGGCTTACGGGCGGATCTCGGTCTTGCCACCCATGTAAGGGCGGAGAACCTCGGGGATGGCTACGCTGCCGTCTTCACGAAGGTTATTCTCAAGGAAAGCGATCAGCATACGGGGCGGCGCAACCACTGTATTGTTAAGGGTATGTGCCAGGTATTTCCCGTCCTTGCCGTCCACACGGATCTTAAGTCTTCTGGCCTGTGCATCTCCCAGATTGGAACAGCTGCCCACCTCAAAATATTTCTTCTGACGGGGGCTCCATGCCTCAACATCCACGCTCTTTACCTTAAGGTCTGCCAGGTCACCCGAGCAGCACTCAAGGGTACGGACAGGTATATCCATGCTCCTGAATAAGTCTACAGTATTCTGCCACAGTTTGTCAAACCACATCGGGCTCTCTTCGGGCTTGCAGACTACTATCATCTCCTGCTTTTCAAACTGGTGTATACGGTATACACCACGCTCTTCCAGGCCATGAGCGCCCTTTTCCTTACGGAAGCAGGGTGAATAGCTGGTCAGAGTATAAGGAAGTTCCTCTTCGGGAACGATCTGGTCGATGAATTTACCTATCATGGAATGCTCACTTGTACCGATAAGATAAAGATCTTCTCCCTCTATCTTATACATCATGGCATCCATCTCGGCAAAGCTCATAACGCCGGTAACGACATTAGAACGGATCATAAAAGGCGGTACACAGTATGTAAAGCCTCTGTCTATCATGAAATCCCTTGCATAGCTTATCACAGCAGAGTGCAGTCTGGCAATATCTCCCATAAGATAATAGAAGCCGTTTCCTGCAACACGTCTTGCGCTGTCAAGGTCGATACCCTTTAACTTCTCCATGATATCTGTATGATATGGTATTTCAAAATCAGGTACCACAGGCTCGCCGAAACGCTGAACCTCCACATTCTGAGAATCGTCCCTGCCGATGGGTACCGAAGGATCGATGATATTGGGGATCACCATCATTATCTTAGTGACCTTCTCCTCCATCTCAGCCTGCTTTGCATCAAGCTCTGCAAGCTTCTCTGCATTTGCAGCCACCTGCTTCTTGACTTCCTCGGCCTCTTCCTTCCTGCCTTCCTTCATCAATGCACCGATCTGCTTTGATAAGGTATTACGGCTGGCTTTCAACTCATCAGCTTCCTTCTGGGCATCGCGTCGTGCCTTATCCAGCTCGATAACCTCATCTACAAGAGGGAGTTTCTCATCCTGAAATTTCTTTTTGATATTCTCTTTAACTTCCTCCGGATGCTCACGGAGATATTTGATGTCTATCATGATACCTGTCCTCTATATTATAACATTAACTTTAATACCGGCTTCTGTAAAGATCCGCTGATCCCGCCCTTAATCCTGCTGTGATAATGCATTATTCAGCGCCTCTGTTTCTTCAGGGCTTAAGTTTATCTCACATCTGCCACCGGTCACACGTTTTGCATAACTGTAGCAGCCTGTTGACGAATGCACCGAATTCAGTATCACACCGCTTCCGCGTTCGTCCAAAAGGGCCAGGGCAAAGCTCATTCTTCCGCCCATTTCCGCAAATGCATCGTACTTGACCAGCCCCACGTTCTGAACCGCATCTTCGTGCTTTGCGAACAGAAGATCTATATCATTGGCATATGCCTTGGATTCTTTCTTTAACCGTGATACATCACCGGCAAGGCTCTGCATCTGCTCCTCAAGACTCATTGCGTCACGGCCCTGCATGAATCTTTCATATCTTCGCTTTAGAGCATCCTGCTTTCTGGAAAGCGAAAGCGCAACTGCCGCAAGTGCAATGATCGCTATCAGCATTATAAGCAGGAGTATAGCCGGATCAAGCCACCCAAGACCTATAGCCTCAAATATCCTGCTGTTCATTGCTTAATCTCTCGTATAACTTATCAAAGTCATCAGTACTGTAAAAATCTATCACCAGTTTTCCCTGGTTTTTTTCTTTAAGATCTACCTCAACCTTAACTCCCAGCCTCTGGGAAAGAAGGTCGGCATACTTGTCAAAATGGATCTGGTACTGTGTCAGATCAACCTTCTTTTTCGGCGTCTTTTTGACAGCCGTGATCTTCTTGATCTGCTTTTCCAGTTCTCTTACGGAATAATTATTATCAAAGGCATCCTGAGCTGTTTCATACTGCTTTTCGCCGTCTTCTATGGCAAGCAGCGTCCTAACATGTCCCATAGAAAGCTTTTCATCAATGACCATCTGCTGAACACGGCTGTCAAGGCGGAGAAGCCTGATATAATTCGTAACAGCAGCACGGCTTTTACCCACTGTCTTCGCCACCTCATCATCTGTGGCTTCAAACTCTTCCTTAAGACGCTGGTAACCTTTCGCTACTTCTATAGGATTAAGATCCTCTCTCTGCAGATTTTCAACGATCTGTACTGCCAGCTTTTCACGTTCGCTTGAAAAACTGCGTACTATAACAGGAACTTCTTTAAGATCGGCTATCTTAGCGGCACGCCATCTGCGCTCACCGGTGATTATGGTATAGCTGTCTCCGTCCGGAGCGACCACAAGAGGCTCTATCATTCCGTGTTCTAAGAGTGAATCGGCCAGCTCCTGCAGTTTATCTTCATTGAAATTCTCACGCGGCTGGGACTTGTCCCTCTTTATTTTGGAAATCTCAAGCATAAGAGGTCGTCCCTCATTATTACTGCCTTTTTCTGCTGAAACAGGCGTTTTAGGATTAGTATCCCGGATAAGGCCGTCAAGCCCTTTCCCAAGTCCTCTCTTATTCTTAACTGCCATAGAAACTCCCCAAAAAACGTATCAACCGCATACGGCGATAGTATAACACTTATGCATCTTAAGGGCAAGTACTTTTTTCCCGCTCTTTCTCATCATGGTCCGGTACAGAAAAAGCCCCGGTCTATGACCGGGGCCCATAACAAACACTTTATATCAGTTGGTAATGGTCTGCTCAGTTTCCTTATCGAATACATGGATCTTCTCAGTATCGAAAGCGAACTTAACAACATCACCGGGACGTGCGGTAGTTCTGGGATCGACGCGGGCGGTCATAGCGAACTCGTCCAGATCGAAGTACAGGAATACTTCTGCACCCAGAAGCTCGTATACACGGATGGTGGACTCGAATACTGAAAGAGGAGAAGCCTCAACCATCATCTCGCTGTCATATACATCCTCGGGACGGATACCGAAGGTAACGGTCTTTCCGTCATAGTTGCCGTCGATGAGCTTCTTGCTCTTTGCAGCATTCAGAGGAATAGCCTTGTCAGCGATCTTCAGGTAAGCGGTCTCGCCCTGGATCTCAACTACAGCATCAAGGAAGTTCATCTGAGGAGATCCCATGAAACCTGCAACGAAGAGGTTAGCAGGCTTCTCATACAGATTCTGAGGAGTATCAACCTGCTGTACAACACCGTCCTTCATAACTACGATACGGGTACCAAGGGTCATAGCCTCTGTCTGGTCATGTGTAACGTAGATAATGGTGGTGCCCAGTCTCTGGTGAAGCTTAGCGATCTCAATTCTCATCTGCACACGCAGCTTAGCATCCAGGTTGGAAAGAGGCTCGTCCATGAGGAATACCTTAGGATTACGCACGATAGCACGACCCATAGCAACACGCTGTCTCTGACCACCGGAGAGAGCCTTGGGCTTACGCTCAAGAAGGGGAACCAGATCCAGGATCTTAGCAGCTTCCTTAACCATCTTATCTATTTCATCAGAAGGAACCTTTCTTAACTTAAGACCGAATGCCATGTTATCATAAACTGTCATGTGAGGATACAGAGCGTAGTTCTGGAATACCATTGCGATATCACGATCCTTAGGCTCTACATCGTTCACCAGACGATCACCGATACGCAGCTCACCGGAGCTGATGTCCTCAAGACCTGCGATCATACGAAGGGTGGTTGACTTACCGCATCCGGAAGGACCAACGAAGATGATGAACTCCTGGTCCGCGATCTCAAGGTTGAAATCCTTAACAGCTTCGAATCCGTTAGGATAAACCTTGCAGACATTCTTTAAAGAAAGACTTGCCATTTTGTTAAACCTCCATAAGTTGTTAATAAGCAGCATCACCATGATGCCTCACTATGCGCTATTATAGCCGCCGGGCCATGATAAATCCATAGGCCTCATGCCGAAATATTTTTTAAGCCTTTCGGCAGAATGACGAAGAAGTTACGGGGATGGGCCCATAAGGATCAACGCTATGACTTGTAAAGAAGGCACTCTTCGTGTATGATAAGGACTATGAATAAGGAAAGACTGAAACAATATTTTGCTCAGATGGGCATTGAGCTTGACGATAAGCAGGCCTATGCTTTTATACGCTATTACGAAATGCTCGTTGAAAAAAATAAGGTAATGAACCTTACCGCCATCACAGAGCCGGAGGATGTCCTTATCAAGCACTTTGCCGACAGCATATCTCCCGGTCCCTTAAGCGGAAGACTCATAGATGTGGGAACAGGCGCAGGTTTCCCCGGCATACCCTTAAAGATCGCTTTTCCCGATCTGCAGGTAACCCTGCTCGATTCCCTTAAAAAACGAGTGACATTTTTAGATGAAGTAATATCAGAGTTAAAGCTTAGCGGTATCAGTACTTTTCATGGCCGCGCCGAAGACCTGGCCCGCGACCCCGGGCACCGTGAAAAATACGATCTGGTGGTTTCGCGCGCTGTGGCGCATATGAGCATACTGTCGGAATACTGCCTGCCGTTCTTGAAATGTGACGGCCGTTTTATCGCATACAAATCCAAAAAATATCTGGAAGAAAATGAGGCATCCCAATCGGAAACAGCCGTAAAACTGCTGGGCGGAAAGACCGAAGAGATAAGACCGATCAGTCTGCCGGAATGTGATGCCGACCGCTGCCTGGTTATCATAAAAAAAATCTCGCATACCCCGAAGCAGTATCCGCAGAAAGCCGGCATGGCCAAACGCATGCCTATCGGCTCACCGCTTAAGTAAGCGCCTGATCATAAGGCCGCAGTTTTGCGGCTTTCTTTTTTTATTATGTCTCTCGCTGCAGCGACCAAGGCTTCCTTTTTCTTTTTATCAAGCTTATGTTTTATCTCCCACTCACGGCGCATGGCAAGACGTTTCGCCTCCTTGGGATCCTCGTCTTCAAACTCTTCCTTATAGACCAGAACGCACGGCCTTTTCGCATGTGTGCATTTAGCTCCTTTATGGCTTTCATTGTGTTCTTTCAGCCGCCGCTCCACGTCCGTAGTCCAGCCCGTATAAAGGCTTCCGTCGGCGCAGCGCAGCATGTATATATACGTTTTCACCAATTATTTCCCTCCGCTCTTTTCCTTGACGAAAACAGCCAAAGTCATTATACTATAGCGCATGAAGATTGAACAGGTGAACGAAAACCAGATACGCTGTATCCTCACAAAGGAAGATCTTGAAGAACGCAAGATCAAGTTCAGCGAGCTTACTTACGGCAGCGAGAAGGCTACCCGTCTTTTTCGTGATGTCATGCAGCAGGCTAATTATGAATATGGTTTTACTCCGGATGAGCATCCTCTTATGATCGAAGCGGTTCCGATGCAGTCTGGGATGATAGTATTTGTCATAACAAAAGTAACTTCACCTGATGATTACGATACCAAGATAAGCCAGATCGTTAATGCTATCACGGATAATTATAGCGGCGATACCGAATATGATGATGAGCTTCCTTTCGGAAACAATTCCGAATCGGAACCCGTAACAGCTTCCATACGCATCAGTGCCGTGAGCAATAACAGCAACGAACAGGCCGCGGCCCTTTCTCTGCGTGATCTTTTCAGGGAAATGTTCACCCGCGGCAACGAAAATATCAAAAAGCAGGAAAAACCTGCAGACTCACGTCAAAAGGACCGCATCTATGTATTCAGTGATCTGGGAAGTTTAATTGATGCTGCACATTCTCTTGGAGAGACAGACTTCGGTGAAAGCTGCCTGTACAAGAATAAGACAAACGGACATTATTATCTGCTCATCTATGCGGATTATCTGACCCCCGGTGCTTATCGCTGTATATGCACTGCCATGTCGGACTTCAGCACTTCAGAGCAGATCTCCCACACCATGGAAGCATATATGGAAGAGCACTTCGACATAGTAATACCGGAACACGCCATACAATCACTGAGAGAAATCTGAAAACTGAATCTGAAAAACTTAAAGGGAGACCTGAACGGTCTCCCTTAATTATCTGATGTACAGGATCACAATGTGACTTACTCAAAATCCTCGGCAAATACCGGCTCTTCAACCTTTTCGTTTATCTTATCAAAAAGTTCCTGTATCACAGCCTTTATCTCATCAACTGCATTATCAATGCTTACCAGCTTCTGAATGCTCTTATCACGGCTTGCTATCTCTATCTGTCCGTTCTCCAGATTTCTGGGCCCGGCCATTACTCTTACCGGTACACCTAACAGGTCGGCATCCGCAAACATAACACCGGGACGCACATCACGGTCATCATAGATAACCTCCACGCCGGCTTTCGTAAGTTCCTTATAAAGCTTATCCGTTGCCTCAAGGCATGCGGCATCCTTTGCCTTTAAACAGCACAGATGCACCTGCCAGGGCGCGATGGATATAGGCCAGATGGGGCCGTAATCATCATGGCTCACTTCGCAAACGGATGCAGCCAGTCTGCCCACACCTATTCCGTAGCAGCCCATGATCGGAAGCTTTTCCGTATTACCGGAATCAGCATACTTCATATGCATGGTCTTTGTATACTTGGTACCCAGCTGGAAGATGTTTCCGACCTCTATGCCCCTGCGGATCTTAAGACTCTTCTTTCCGCATACGGGACATACGCCGCCTTCCTTAACCTTGGATACATCGGCAAATTCGGTGATACCGCAGTCGCGCTCCAGATTGAGCCCCTTATAGTGGTAATCTGCTTCATTTGCGCCTGCCACCATGGAATCCAGCCCCTTAAGAGTCACGTCCACGATCACCTGAGCCTTGGCATTTAAGTTGTAAGGTCCTATAAAGCCCGCAACTATGCCGCTTTCAGGTGTGATATCGGCCGCATGTACCTTATCACCAACCAGATTTACCAGCTTGGTCTCGTTTACTTCGTAATCACCGCGGAGGAATACGATCACATATTCATCCGTCATGTTCTTCTGATATACGACTGCCTTGCAGGAAGTCTCCTCTGTCGAATCAAGATATTTTGTAACATCCTCGATCGTCTTGCAGTCGGGGGTATGAACTTTCTCAAGAGTTTCAAGCCCCGTGGAAGGATTCTCAACCCTGTTTTCCACCACTTCCATATTAGCCTTTAAGCCGCACTCATCGCAGAGTACTATGGAATCTTCGCCCGCATCGGTCAGCAGCATGTACTCATGGGAGATACTGCCGCCCATCATGCCGGAATCGGATTTAACGGTGATCACTTCGGGTATGCCCGCACGCTGATAGATACGGTTATATGCGTGATAAACCACATCATAATATTTTTCCAGATCCTCCTGGGAAGTGTGGAAGGAATAAGCATCCTTCATCGTGAACTCTCTCACACGGATAAGACCTGCACGGGGGCGCGCTTCATCACGGAATTTGGTCTGGATCTGATATATCATAAAAGGATACTTGGCATAAGACTGGGCATACTCGCGTACCAGATGTACCGCAGCTTCTTCGTGAGTCATGCCAAGGATCATGGGGCTGTCATTTCTGTCGGTAAAGCGCAGCAGCTCATCGCCCACGCTCTCATATCTGCCGGATTCCGCCCATAACGATCCGGGCATAACCACGGGGAACATAACCTCCTGGCCGCCTACGGCATCCATCTCCTGACGGATGATCTCTTCTATCTTCTTTGTGATACGCTTCATGGGATGGTAAAGCGAAAAGATACCGTTAGCCATATACTTGATATAACCACCCTTTACCATCAGCGCATGGCTGTCAAATTCACAGTCCGAAGGTCTCTCCTTGAATCTGTCTCCTACAAGCTTCCTAAGTCTCATTTCTTCCACCTCTGTAAAATTACTGCACAACAAAGGCAATTCTACAACCATTTGAAAGAGATTGCAAGGGGAAGAATCTCCCATACTGTTCTGATACCGGACTTTGTAAGCTATTCACCATTGCAAATACAAAACAGCGGTTTTATAATGCTGATCAGGTCATGCCTGTATTTAAACTCGATAAAAACCTGATATCCTTTCCCGATCCGACCCTGGCTGAACCCGACGGGTTACTGGCCATCGGCGGTGATCTGTCTGTGGAAAGGCTCCTTCTGGCTTATTCAAACGGAATATTTCCATGGTATGAAGAAGGACAGCCTTATATGTGGTGGTGTCCGAAAGAAAGATACATCATAAGACCGTCAAATATCCATATCTCCCATTCACTTGCAAAATATATGAAAAAACATGAGATCCGGGCAGTGATAAACAGGGATTTTTCAGATACCATGCACCGGTGCAGGATGAAACGCGAAAATGCAGAGGGCACCTGGATCACGGATGATATGGAAAAAGCATATGGCGCTTTAAATAAAAGCGGTTATGCAATGGCAGTGGAATCCTGCGTAGATGGTGTTATTTCCGGCGGGTTATACGGAGTAGTGATCGGCAATAATTTCTTTGGCGAAAGCATGTATTCAGACCGTGAAAACGGCTCAAAACTCGCTCTTGTGCTTCTTGCCCTCACCCTCAGAAAAGCGGATTTCGGCATGATAGACTGCCAGTTTCACACTGATTTTCTGGAAAGCATGGGCGGCGAATACATAAGCTACAGTGAATATATGGATATCATAGGAAAAACCTGACCGTTCAGCCTGTGCCTTACCGGCTCTTTACAGACCGGCAAGCCGCGAAAACTGTTCCTTTGCCTCTGCGATCAGCGGCGAATAATCTGCATCGCTGTTACTGCGCAGCAGCTCAGTGATCTCACTTACAGGTTTTGTAAGAGGATCGAGAGACAGATTTGAATACATTCCTTTTAAAGCATGTGCGGTCTCAAAAGCCGGTCCGAACTCTTTATCCTTTAT
Source organism: uncultured Lachnospiraceae bacterium (assembly GCA_902779395.1). Classification (GTDB taxonomy): domain Bacteria; phylum Bacillota; class Clostridia; order Lachnospirales; family Lachnospiraceae; genus NK4A136. The sequence goes on from CACZBK010000001.1 coordinate 40,276, forward strand.
CTGCTGCTCAAGCTGATCAAGCCTTTTATCTGCAAGAGCTTTACCTACGAGCATGATGTAGAACTCTTCATTATTCATACACCGTGTAAGGCCTTCCTGTGTATTTGCTCCGTAGTTTTTTAACGCTTCGATCGTGATCATTTATTTTCCCCCATTATTTTTCTATGAATCTCTCAAATTCATCACTTGGTACAGGTTTTGAAAAGTAATAACCCTGGATTATCTCACAGCCTATACGCTTCAGAAGTTCTGCCTGTTCCCGCGTCTCCACGCCTTCCGCAATGATCGGTACCTCAAGGAGATCTGCTATCTTTATCATTATCTCTACCAGAGCACAGTCTTTTTTATTAACACAGATATTACGAATGAATTTCATATCGAGTTTTAATGCATCTATAGGGAGCGAAGTCAGCATGTTAAGCGACGAATAGCCGCTCCCGAAATCGTCCATCTCTATCTTGAATCCTCTGCTTCGCAATGCTTCCACCGTTTCTATTATCTGCTGAGAACTGTCGGTATATGCAGACTCGGTGATCTCCAAAAGAAGATCATCGTGCATTATCCCGTTAGCCTTTACTATTCCGTCAAGCATCTCTCCCAGCAAAGGATCGAATACATCAACCCTCGATACGTTTACGGAAACAGGGATCGTGACTCCGTATCTGTCTTTCCATTTCTTTATCTGGGAAGCCGCTTCATTCCATACATATCTGTCAAGCTTATGGATCAGTCCTTTCTCCTCAAACAAAGAAATAAACTCACCGGGGCTGATCATCCCATACACCGGATGAAACCAGCGGATAAGCGCTTCGGCACTGCAAAGTCTTGGCTGATCGCCTTCTATATTGTATTTTGGCTGGTAAAATACCTTAAACTGTTTTTCAGCCAGCGCCTTATCCATATCCTTTATCAGATGCTCGCTGTGAAGCTCATTATCATGAAGTGCAGCACTGTAGAAACCGTACCCCGTTTCATAGCTTTTACTTAGCTGGCCGCATGCAAGCCTTGCACGATCAAAGCGCTGTTCCATATCCGTGCAGCTTCCGTCATCGATAAATGCGCCTGCTCTTAAAGATATCTTCGGCTCCGCAAAAAGATTATCCAGCTTTTCAATCTGTTCAGGAAGAACTTCTTTAAGATCCGCCTGATGAGGAATATAAACATAAAAGCAGTTACTGTCACTTCTGCAGGCAAGTCCGCCATTTTCATTGACAAAGTCATGTATGCTCTTTCCCAGTTTTTTCAGAACGGAATCTCCAAACTCCCTTCCATACAGTTCATTTACTATATGGAAACGATTAACATCAATGACCACTGCATCCATTGGTGCATTCTCATTCTGTACATCAAGCAGCCTTCCGTACTCAAAAAAGAATTCCTTATGAAAAAGCCCGGTCAGTTCGTCTCTTTCCGTTTCATGGATTATCACACTGCTCTCAGCCAGTTCTATCGAATGCATCACCCTGGCCTGAATAACTTCCGGTACTTCATACGGCTTTGTTATAAAATCCGCTGCACCAAGCTGAAGACTTTTTACCTCCGCTTCCTTTTCCGCTGTAAGGACTATTACCGGAATACGTCTTAATTCCGGATCGGAATGCAGTATCTCAAGGAGACTGTACCCGTCCAGTTTCGGCATGTGCAGATCCAGTATGATAAGTGACAGCTTGTTTTTTTCTCTTTTAACAGTATCGAGAGCCGCCTCTCCGTCCTCGGCATATGCAACTTCAAACATCCCGTTAAGCATATTTCCGAGCATCTCCCGTTCTATGAATTCATCATCAACTATAAGTATTTTTCTGTGCAGTCCTTTCTTACGGTCAAGCAGCTCCTGCATATCATCCCTCCTTCTGCCGAAAAAACAAAAAAGCCGCCAGGCATATGACGGCCTATCTCCTTCAGCTTATAAGCATTGTTTCATCATTTATCTCATAATGCTTCCCGAACATACATCTTACCCTTCTGAGTTATCCAACAGATCCGTCATAACCGTAACAGGCTTTCACCCGGTCACGATCAGGAATCCCTGCAGCTTATATACACTGACGATAATATATATAGTAAACGACTATTGCACTTACTATAATTATATCATTCCACAGCTTTCCTGCAACATAATTTTGACGATAACCCATGCAACGGCGTCTGTCGGTTTGATCATGATCAATACAGTCCGCCTGCATATTCATTATACCGCGCTGTCAGTTCACCGTCACTGATCACCGTGATCCTGCCTGCATCATATTCGGAAGCGACCCAGTCATAGATCTTTTTGATAAGCGGATCATTTTTCGGAAGCTCGCCCTTGCCATGTCTTGCCCTGTATCCGTTTACCCAGTATGCCACTCCGGCCATACCTGATGTATTATTTATCGAAACCTTCGGAGGGCGGCCCAGGATAGCTTCCGTATCAAAGATATTATATATCTCCGGGTCTTTCATCATCCCGTCCGCATGGATACCGGCTCTGGTCAGATTAAAGTTTTCGCCAACAAAAGGTGTCATCGGGGGGATATCATAAGCAGTTTCATTACTGATATACTCGGCGATCTCCGTGATCTTGCGCGTATTCATCCCATTCAGATGGCCTCTTATAGATGCATATTCGAATACCATTGCTTCCAGAGGCACATTTCCGGTACGTTCTCCTATACCCAGAAGCGAACAGTTGACGGCACTGCATCCGTACATCCAGGCGGTAGTCGCATTTACCACTCCTTTATAAAAATCATTATGCCCGTGCCACTCAAGCATCTCCGAAGGTACATCGGAATGATGCTGCAGACCGTATATGATGCCGGATACACTTCTCGGAAGAGCCGCTCCGGGATATGGCACACCGTATCCCATGGTATCACATGCACGTATCTTTACGGGTACCTTGCTCTCCCGGGAAAGCTCCATCAGACTCGCTGCGAAAGGAACAACAAAACCATAAAAATCCGCTCTGGTTATATCTTCAAAATGACATCTTGGACGTAAGCCGGCTTCGATGCATTCCTTTACTATCCCAAGATATTTATCCAAAGCCTGCTTTCTTGTGAGCCCCATCTTATGAAAAATGTGATAATCCGAGCAGCTGACTAAAATCCCGGTTTCCTTTATACCAATGGATCTGACCAGTTCAAAATCCTTCTTATTCGCACGGATCCATGTAGTTACCTCGGGAAAACGATATCCGAGCTCCATGCATTTTTCCAGAGCTTTCCTGTCTTTTTCGGAATAAACGAAAAACTCAGTCTGACGTATCATCCCGTTGGGTCCGCCAAGTTCATGCAGCAGTTTATATATATGTACCATCTGTTCCGTAGTATACGGAGTCCTGGACTGCTGGCCATCCCTGAAGCTTGTATCAGTTATAAAGATGTCTTCAGGCATGTTTTCAGGAACACGTCTGTAGTTAAAGGCTATCTTGGGAGTCTCCGTATAAGGAAACATCTCTCTGAACAGTTCAGGCTTTTCAGGATCCTGCAGACGATAACTGTACGGATCCTGTTCCAGTTTATATGTTTTATTGCTTAATGCGATGTCATGCATGAACCCACCTCCATATATTTCCGAAAAGTTATTTACAAGTATTAACATATATACTATTATTTGTAAAATGAATAAAATAGATTATTATTATTCACTATTCGAATAATCAAATAAATGGAGGATGAACATCATGGATATCGAATCCATAAAAACCTTTATGATACTTGCTCACACAAGAAATTATACCCGTGCCGCCGATCAGCTCTTTGTCGCACAGTCAACCGTAACAAACCGTATTCACGAACTGGAAAAAGAGCTTGGATTTTTACTATTCAACAGAAATAACCGGAGTGTCGAACTGACCAACGAAGGTGAAAAATTCCGTGTCTATGCGGAGAAAGTCATCGAACTGACCGACACCTCTCTGGCAGAACTTTCTTCAGTACAGAAATATGATCATTATCTCAGGATAGGATGTGCTGATTCCATATATGAAGGGCATCTGGCCGGTCTTATACTGAAGCACAGAAAAACACACCCCAAAGATTATCTTAAGATTTCCATCGGTCTTACCGAACATCTGCTGGAACAGATACAGAATGATATGCTGGACGTTGTTTTTACTTATCTTCCGCTGCATAAAAACTCTGTTCATTGCGAACTCTATAAACAAGACACACTGGTCCTGGTAACCGACATTGAAAATAATAAATACAAAAAAGGGATCACAGTTGAACAATTACTTGCAGAAAAATATCTGATGTGTAACTTCGCCTTACAGGATGTCGGGCAGTATATACGAAAACTTTTCCCGAAATATCACCAGTTTGAACTGGAGATAGATGACTGCATGAAGATCGTCCCCTACCTTCTTCACCAGAACAATTATACTTTTCTTCCGAAGGATATGGCAGACCATTACATCAGGGAAAAGCAGTTACGGCGTGTAAGACTGGTAGATTTCAACACTCCCGTTATCAACAGTTATATCATATATAAAAAATCTCTTGAAAAGATCTGCACAAGCATATTCAAGATCTAAAGGCTTCTTTCTGCCAACCGGCAGAATGAAGCCCTTTCCCGCTTTCGGATCTGTCTATTCGGATACTATATCGGCAACGCTGCATCCGGCTGCATTGATAAGATCGTCAGGCGCCAGCTCTATCTGAAATCCGACTTTTCCTGCACTTACAAATATCCTTTCATTATCCTTTGCCGTTTCGTGGATAAAAGTAGCAAACTGCTTCTTCATCCCTATCGGTGAGCAGCCTCCGTGAACATATCCTGTAAGAGGAAGGAGTTCTTTCTGTTTGATCATACTGACTGCTTTTTCACCCGAAACCTTTGCTGCTTTTTTAAGATCAAGTTCCGCTTTTACAGGAACAACGAATACATAATATGTTCCTGATTTTCCCTGTGTAACCAGTGTCTTAAATACTTTTTCTGCATCCTCTCCAAGAACAGCCGCTATCTCTTCGCCGCTCATTGTCGCATCAGGTTCATAAGAATGACTCTCATAAGAGATCTTCTTTCCGTCAAGGACTCTCATTACATTCGTCTTTTCTTCCTTTTTCACCTTATCACTCCTTATCTATATGAACATAAAATTCAGTAAGAACATTCCCGGCCTCACTTAATAGATCCTGTATCTTCCTCCCAGCATCAAAAGGCAGAAGAAATACAGACAGTTATCATAATAACGGCGTATCCCTTTTCGCATAGGTGTATTCCAGAATTCACGCAGGTACTCATCTGCATACGCACTGTCGCTTGCTGCGGATGCTGCTGCCAGCGTGGCAGTAATGGCTACCGGATGCATAGCGGGCTCCGCCGCGGGAGTTCCGTCGATCTGATAAGCCATATACTTTTCTGCCGGTATCCCATAAAAGAAATCCTGTAAACGCGTTGCGACCTGAGCTGTTTCTTTACGCCTGCCAAACCACATTGTATCGAGTGCTATATTCATCGCTACACGATAAGCATCCGAATAGAAGCTGAAATTCTTTCCGAATCTCAATACCGGCGTACCGTCATATTCCGCATACTCCGCACACATACCGGTCTTTGGATGGGCACTTAAGGCTATATATCTCCGGCTGTCTTCGGCTGCCTGCTTCCAGAAATCCTTATCCGCTTCATCTGCACGTTCTGCAAACAAGCTGTAAAAATGCGGCAGATGATAGCTTGGATCCGAATGATCAGCTTCCGGGACAAAACGGATCAAATGGTTATTCCTGTCCCACATTGCTCTTCCGCCTGCAACCATTTCATCCTGGTGTACACAGTGACGCAGTATATCCCTGGCCTGTGATCCATAGTCAAATATACCCTCACCGTTCCCCCAGCGTGCCTCAGCAAAAAACAGCGCCATTGCGTAATATTCCTCACCATCGGGTGCAGGTCCCTCAGCATTATGTTTTCCGTCCAGGCCCACCGACCAGGCAAAATATCCTTCATATTTCCCGTTCTCATGGTACATGTAACGTTTTGAAAACTGCCAAAGCTTATCAAACAGATCCTTTCTGTCCATCTGGACACACATCATCATCCCATAGCTCATGCCCTCAGTGCGCGCATCCGTATTTCCGGTATCAACCATACAGGCGCTGTCGGGATCAGTCTCGTGAAAGAAATTTTCTTCAGGATCAAAAAATATAGTGTTAAAGCAGGCATTGATCTTTTTATTTACTTCTTCATCACCGATACCTATACGTGAAAAATAATTCGTATGATCCGCTTTCATCTTTTTATCTCTCCCTGTAATATATTTCTTTATTTAAAACCTTTCCTTTCTTTTGCGACAACTATCAGATCGGCCGTTTCGTTCATGGCATCGGCAAGATAAGCTTCCTGCCACTCCTTACCCTGCTTCTCTTCCTGCTTTATTCTGTCCCATGCAGCTTTTCTCTGCACATCATCGGCAAATTCCACTCCGGAAAAAACATGCGGATGTCTGCGGATCATTTTATCCGAAATCCCTTTTGCCACGTCTTCCAGAGTAAAGAGTCCCTCCTCTTCAGCTATGACAGCGTGAAAATAAACCTGCAACAGGAGATCACCCAGCTCTTCCTTTAAATTATCCGCATTTCCCGTTTTATCCAGGATATTTATCCCGGCGATCACCTCTGCCGCCTCTTCTATACACGCCGCTTTAAGAGACATATGAGTCTGTGCTCTGTCCCACGGACAGCCATCCTCTGCACGTAATCTTTCCACCACTTCCTTCAGATGTTCTAATTCTGACATAGTCTGTTACCTCGTCTCATGAGCTTTTGACCCAGGTATAACGCTTCTTAAATACCCGGACCCAATGCTTGCCTGCTTATCCCGATAGCACGTATCTGAAAGCCTCAGCGTAGCCAGTATCATATTATACAACCATGCGCCGTAAAAAAACAATGTCTTCCTGTTACAGCTTGATTTGCTGCCATCACATGTGTTAGGATTAACCGGTGCCGGATAAAGCATGACACGGAGGAATAGGATATGCGTTTTGTGATACAGGTTGTTTCAAAAGGAAGCGTAAGCATAGAAGATAAAGTTGTCGGCAAGATCGACAGGGGGTATGTTGTCCTGATAGGAATAGGAAAGGGCGATACCGCACAGACTGCAGATAAGATGATCCGCAAGCTCACCGGTCTGAGAATATTTCCCGATGAAAACGGAAAGACCAATCTTTCTCTCAATGATATAAAAGGAGCACTTCTCCTGATATCGCAATTTACGCTGTATGCCGACTGCAGACACGGAAACCGTCCCGGCTTTACCGATGCGGCCGATCCCGAGAGTGCAAGATCCCTGTATCAGTATATTATAGATAAATGCGTCGAACAGGGTATTCCCACAGCACAGGGAGAATTCGGTGCCGATATGAAAGTAAGTCTCGTAAACGAAGGGCCTTTCACCATAATCCTCGATTCCGAAGATCTGGCCTGAACGGCCGCTTTAAAAACCCCGGGCGGTCCTTAAGACAGTATGGGGAAAGGTAAAAGAGATCGAGGCTCTGAGTTTCGGCGATGATTTTGCGGGCGTTGACGGGGGTCCGCGTCATCAGATCGCCGGATGAATTCTGAAATAAGCGGATAAAAACTTTATCACATCAGAGATATAAACAAGGATACAGTGTATGAAAAAACTATTCAGACCTATAACGGCTTTAATACTTGCAGCATGTTTATCCTCCTGTACACCAGATGCCGCAGCCCCTTCATCAGACAGCAATACTCCGGCAGTTACCGGAGAAAATGACACTGCTCCCACCCCGGTTGACAGCCTCAATGAGGATCTGATCTATTACGGGAGTACTGCTGAGTATTTTGAGAAAGACAGCATTATTGTTCTTGATCTGACATCCATCGCAGCTTATGATGATATCGGCAGTATTTGTCTGCATAACTGTATGACAGATAAGGATATTAAACTACCTGTATCGAAAAACATAAAATACCGTGTCGAAGAGACCGGCTATTACTATATTAATGCTTTCACTGTTAACGGCAGCCTTATAGATCTGTCCGAAATGATCATCGGACATGAATATCCTGCCCCCGATGAAAATAAGAATGCGGGATCGGATATATCTTATGATAAGGAGGATAAAAAAATGAAAGACCCCATATTACTGTATCAGGGACATGCAAGCCTGCGTATTCTGACCGGAGACGATAAGGTGATCTATATCGATCCGTTTGCAGGTGACGGTTATGATATGCCGGCCGACCTGATACTGCAGACACATGATCATTTTGATCATAAGGATATGTCAAAAATAGAAAGCCGGAACGATGACTGTATAATCATAACACAGGCCGAAGCACTTAAAGATAAACAATACCGGAGCTTTGATCTGCCTTATGTCAAAGTGGAAACTGTAGAAGCGGGATATAATAAAAATCATGACAAAAACAACTGTGCAGGATATATCCTCACTTTCGAAAATGATGTAAGTCTTTATGTCAGCGGAGATACATCGAAAACAGAACAGATGGCTGAGCTGAAAAGCAGAAACCTTGATTACGCGTTTTTCTGCTGTGACGGTGTATTTAATATGGATGCAGCGGAAGCATCTGAATGTGCTGAACTTGTAGGTGCAAAAGTAAGCATCCCTTACCATACGGCATCAGCCGCTGTTACGATCTTCGACGAAAACAATGCAGCACGCTTTTCAGCGCCGGGCGTAAAAATATTAACCCCCGGAGAAGAACTGGTTTTAAAAAAATAAGACCGGGGGGATATCCCCCGGCTATATTCAGATCAGCATCTCAACTGCTCTTTTCCATCCGTCTATACACTTTGATCTTACTTCACTTTCCATAATGGGTTCAAATACGGTATTGATGCCGCTTCTTTTCTCGATATCAGCCTCATCCTTCCAGAATCCGCTTGCAAGCCCGGCCAGATAAGCAGCCCCCAATGCAGTGGTCTCCACGCATTCCGGTCTGACAACCTTAACATCGCTTATATCCGCCTGCATCTGACAAAGGTAAGCATTATTGCTTGCACCTCCATCAACTTTAAGTACTCTTAAAACACTCCCGGCATCATGCGACATGGCGGAAACTATGTCATTTACCTGATAGGCGATCGAATCCAGTGCCGCCCGGATGATATGATATTTTCCCACGCCTCTGCTGAGGCCTGTGATGATACCCTTAGCTTCAGGCTTCCAATACGGTGCTCCAAGCCCGGTAAAAGCCGGAACGATATAACAGCCGTTAGTATCCTTAACCTTGAGCGCCAGCTCTTCAGTCTCAGCTGCATTGTTAATAAGTCCCAGTTCATCTCTCAGCCACTGTATCACTGCACCTCCCATAAACACCGAGCCTTCAAGCGCATAGGTGGTCTTGCCGTTTTTATTCCAGGCTATGGTCGTAACAAGACCGTTTTTTGAATCAATGGCATTTTCACCGGTATTCATCAGTAAAAAACATCCTGTGCCATAGGTATTCTTAATATCACCTGCATTAAAGCATTTCTGCCCGAACAACGCAGCCTGCTGGTCTCCGGCTGCGCCTGCTATCTTTATGGAGCCGCCCATATAAGACGGATCGGATTCTCCGTATACTTCACTGTTTGATACCACTTTGGGAAGCATGCAAAGAGGGATCCCCAAAAGAGCACATATTTCTACATCCCATTTTAATTCATGAATATTAAACAGCATCGTACGGGAAGCATTGCTCTGGTCCGTCACATGAACCCTGCCTTTTGTAAGCTTCCATATCAGCCAGCTCTCAACCGTACCAAAAAGCAGTTTCCCTCTCGCAGCTTTATCTGCTGCGCCTTCCACATTATCAAGTATCCATTTCAGCTTGGTTGCCGAAAAATAAGGATCGATCACAAGTCCTGTTTTATCCCTGATCATATCCCTGTATTCTGCAAGTCCGTCACAGATCCTTGTTGTTCTGCGGCATTGCCATACTATAGCCTTATATACAGGCAGTCCTGTCTCCTTATCCCAGACTATAGTTGTTTCCCGCTGATTAGTGATCCCTATCGCTTCTATGTCTTCCGCGTTCAATCCTGCTTTCGACATTGCTTCTACAGCAACACCCAGCTGCGCCGACCATATCTCCATCGGATCATGTTCAACCCATCCTGCTTTGGGATAATACTGCTGTATCTCCTTCTGTGCCAGACTCACTATCCTGCCGCTTTTATCAAAAACTATCGCCCGCTCCGAAGTAGTACCGGCATCAAAGGCCATCACATATCCTGCCATTGATCTTCCCCGCCGTCTATAAACTTATAAATATCTTTATATACATTCTTTCTTTTAGTCTCGTTTAATATCTCGTGACGCATTCCGGGATATATACGTCCACGGACGTTTGTGTATCCTGCCTTCCTGAGTAATCTCATTGCTTTCGCTATATCCCTGCGTGATATACCGAATACATCCTCGCTTCCGGAAAAGAAGCGGATAGGCAGGTCCGGATTATTCATTGCAAATCCGTCACTTTTATATGTAAGCATCGAAAGTCTGATCAGGTTTATATATCCGTTAAGCGTAAATCTGAATCCGCATAAAGGGTCTTCATTATATGCTTCAGCCACTTTCCTGTCCGAACATAACCAGGCATTCTCTATCCCTTCATTGTCAAATCGCTTAATATCCACGGCACCGAATATTATGGAATCCATGAGCGATGATCTTGCCCTGTCCCCGCGCAAAACACTCAGTGCCTCAGCTGCTGCCAGTCCCAAACTCATACCTCCAAGACGCGAAGGACAGCCCAAAACACAGAGTCTGTCAATATCTGCATCATATTTTCTTATATAGCAGCGTACAGCCAGGGAACCCATACTGTGTCCCAGAAGCGTGTACGGCAGGCTTCTGTCCGGGCAGAGCTTTCCGGCATATTCTTTGGTTTCAACAGTGATCTCACGGATATCTCCGATAAGAGCTTCATATCCGCCGGCATACATATAACCAAGGTCTTCGGTATCTTTAATGCTGCATCCATGCCCCCGGTTATCATGTATAACACAGATATAGCCCCTTTTAGCCATATACCGCATAAATTCCGCATATCTTTCCTTATGTTCACTCATACCATGAACAAGCTGGAGTATCCCCTTTACATCCGCAGGATCTTCCGGTTCTATCCTGAGAACGGCAAGCTCCAGCTCATCAGATGAAGATCTGTGTTTATATTCACTGCTTTTTATCATTTCTCCGGTTTCTTCCTTTACTGTCCGTCTCATACGACCCGGTCCATCCCGAGTCCTCTTTCCAGTTTGCGTATATAAGGCGCAGGATCTTTTTTCATCTGAGACATCATATGGAAACAATCCAGTACCAGCGTTTCCTTATTGCAGTCCGCATAGTTCTTTCCGATATCCTGCCCCAGTTCATACAGACGCATAAGATAAAAATACAGATCTGTCAGACTGTACCCGCTGCAAACTGCCGCTCCGTATATACTATGATTATCCAGATAATACATGAACTCATCCATCAATTCATCGTCCATGTACAACTCGCCCCATAATTCCTCTATAAACTCTTCTTCTTTTCCCGCAGCTTCACCGAGGATCTGCAGGTATTCATATGCTTTGATGCGTCTTGCATCCAGGATTATCACAGACATTATCCTCTTTCCTGCCTCAGTCTTTTTTTATCGATATCATAGTTTTGCAAACCTGCCTACCTCATGGTTCAGTGCATCGCTGATACTCTGGTTGGTATCCACCAATGTATTAACATCCTCTATATTATCGCTTATCTCTCCTGCACTGCTCTCTGCGGCACGTATGGCTTCTGCGGAAACTCCAACGGAATCACTTATAGCGTTTACCGCCTTGTTCATAGTGATCATTGCATTATCAAGTTCTGCCGTACTGTTAAGCAATTCGGTAAGCGTCTCGCTAAAACGTTTTGCACTCTGCTCATAACGGTCACCCGTATGCACATACGCATCATAATCCGCAAGGACCACATCATTGATAAATTCTATAACAGCAGTAGCATTATCCGAGAGTTCCTTTACAGCAGATGTCACGTTATTGCTGATCCCCTGAATATCCGCTGCCGTCTTACTGCTGTCTTCGGCCAGTTTGCTTATCTCTCCGGCTACCACTGCAAAGCCTCTTCCGGCATCCCCTGCTCTGGCCGCTTCTATGCTTGCATTCAGTGACAGCAGGTTTGTCTCTGAAGCGATATCCAGGATATTTTCCGTAAGCTCTCCTATGCGGCTCACCTGGGCAGAATTCTCCACCGACCGTTTAAGAACTCCTTTTAGTTCTTCTATACGTTTACCGGTTTTATTCTTCTTTTCTTCAGCTTCACGCTGTATCATATCCGCCTGCTTCATTACTTCCGAAGCAAAGCTGTTGCCTTCTTTTGTAAGCCTTCCCATGGTATTTACCGAATCACGTACTCCGTTAAGTTTCCCGGATATATCATCGGCAGTTTTTGTAACACTCAGCATGGATGCAGAAACCTGCCCCATCGCATCATTCGATCGCTCAACGCTGCTGTTTGCTTCACTCATCCTCATGCTTATCGCACCGGAAGTCTGTCTTAAGCTATCAGCGTTATCCTTAAGCTGCTGCATTATAGACTGCAGGGTTTCGACAAATTCATTGATCCCCTTTACCACACTTCCTATCTCATTATCGGATCTGACGTTTATGCGACGGCTAAGGTCTCCCTGTTTGTTATGGATATCATCGATCATGGCATCCAGTTCCACAGCTGTTCTGCGTAACGGGGCAGTCACAAGTTTCATGATCATAACAATAGTTACCGCCATTACCGCAAGAAAACCTGCAATACCGGCAACAGTTACATTTCTGCTGTCTTTTATCATTTTGTCCGATCTATCCATTCCCTGCTTCTGGATATCATTTATCAGTCCGGTAAGATCTTTATTCGTCTTTTCCAGATCAGCTTTGGGACCGGCAAGATTTTCAAGGGACATATTAAAAGCCAGCTGCCTGTTGATATCCGATGCCACAATACATTTGTCACATTCATCCGTATAGCTTAAAAGAGCTGCCTCCATTTTATTTATGATATCTTCATAACCGGCAGCATTTTCAGCTTCCATGGCTTTTCGAAGATCCTCCAGCAGATTTCCAAGTTCGTTCTTTATACCGGTATAACTGCTTAAAGATTCCTGACGTACCGCATCATCCGCTGCCAGAATGGCAGTTACCAGATGACGCTGCATTTCCGATGTGGCCACCTTTATAGCAGCCTGTTTATCAGAGTATGATACCAGTGACTGTGATATCTGGGCATTGGTCTGCTGCATATTATGACTTCCGATGATGCTGTATATGCCGGTTCCAAGATATACAAGGAGCAACAGCATGAAACATACGCCCGTTACAAAATTGATCCTTTTGAAAAAAGTTACTCTGTTTTTCATATCGCTGATACCTCCTTAATATATATTCCCAAATATGATAATACCATATTTTCGGCGGTAATTACAGTTAAATAATCATAAAAAAGGCAGTCATTGCCGCTTACGTGACAATGACTGCCCGGGATCAGATCACAGTACATCTTTCAGGAATTAATGTATCACTCCTCTGTCTGTCCTGCTTCCTTATCTTCATTTACTTCTTCCTTTACTTCTTCGGTCTTTTTCTCTTCGGCAGCCTCTTTGTCTTCCTTTACTTCCTCTGCTTCTGCCGCACATTTCTCAGCCTTTTCGCCTGCGGAATGGTTGATCACATCGGTTACCGCCTTAGTGACCTTCTCACCTACACCTACCGCAAAATCACCGATACCTGTAAGGGCATCACCCAGAGTACCGCCGATATCATTTAAGGTGGTACCTATGGATCCTCCGATATCATTGAGTACTTTTCCGAACTTGTTGATCTCGTCATTTCTCCACTGATCGTAATCAACATCTTCAAGCAGACTGTATGCTTCAGCATCCTTAGCAGGATAGATCCAGGCAGTCATGTTATTAACACGGATGCTGATGGTCGCACTCGTTGCATCACCACTGTTGAAGGGAAGAGTAAATACTCTGAGAATACCTTCGCCGGTCTTTTTGCATACAGAAGGTTTAAAACGGTTCTTGTCGCCACGGTCTATAGGATATGTGTATCCGTCACCCGGCTCATCAAAATAAATGCTTACCATACATTCTGCAGCATCAGCACGTACAAAGCGGCTCTTGACAGCGAAGCGGAATGCATAATCCTGATCCTTCTCAAGCTCTACTTTTTTGATTATCCCTGTAAGTACGCCGCCTTCAGCCAGCTCAAAACACTCTACGCTCTCTTCGCCTTCGGTGACTATGAGTCTGGTACCCTTATTGGTTTTGATGCTGTCATCCAGCTTAAATGATCTTGCCTTGAAATCTATAATATTAGCCATGTCTATATCCTCCATTTCAAATGAAAAAGCAGGCGTGTCGACGATTTCCGCAAGCTGAATCATCAGCTCACTGATCTTCGTCGCACGTCCGCTCTTAATAAGTCCCCTTGCCCTCTTTGGGTAGGTAGTACCAACAATCCTACAATTTTGATCTGTCACAAGAATGTTTTTTGTCATGGGTGTCTTCCCCCTTGTAACCTGTATTAACTTGTTACCCTTCACGGCTTCGTTTTTTATTATGGGTATCTTCCCCTGCCATTATTCATTATTATCACAAACCGGGGCGGCTGTCAATATCCTGTCAGGATATATTTTTTGCCACTCCTATGGAGATCTGATTATCATAAATAGCCCTAAGGTCCGTTCCGTCTTCTGCCGTATGCTTTAATATCCCGTCCACCATAAATGAGTATCTGCCTTCGCCTATCTTCGTCATTATATACCGGTCTTGAAAAAAAGCATCCTGTGAAACTTTTGCATCTCTTAGTATTCCCTTAAATTCCTCAAGACTGCATCCGGGAAAATTCACATTCCAGATACTGTTTTTCGGCAGGGATCTATCTATCAGTTCCGCCATGATCTCTTTAAGATAACGCCTGGTCACCTCATGTTCTTTATCAAAACCTTCAGAGAAAGCGATGGCATCCACATCTTGAAACGAAGCTTCAAAAGCAGCGCCGGCTGTCGCCGAATACTGCAGATCGGAGGCTGTATTATATCCAAGATTGATCCCTGTAAAAACCTTGTCGGGCTTTCCCGGTACGATACTCAGAACACCTATCCTTACACAGTCGGCAGGAGTTCCGTTACACGCATAAGCATGTACGCCCTCTACCGGAAAATCATGCTCCCATGCTTCTATGCTATGCCTTAACGTGATGCTCTGTGATGCGGCACTCCTCTGAGTCTCGGGAGCCACCACCCACACTTCCCCAAACTCCTTAGCGGTAACAGCCAGCCTGATAAGCCCGTCCTCTTCAATACCGTCATCATTGGTTATCAGTATTTTTCTCATAAAATACTCCCGGAAAAGATCAGAATTTTACCACTTCGGGAGCATGCGTAAAGCTGCTGAATGTTGCAGTAGCATCTTTGAAATAAAATACTTCGGTATTTCCGTCATCTGCAGAATACATATTCTGAAGCGATGGATATGCTTCCAGCATTGACACTTTTGCCTCACGTCTTTCGTCTTCCACAAGCTCCCCGGCAAGTCTGAGCCACTCCCCATCCTTGAATGCACATATCTCCACCTTGGGATTCTTATGTATCTGCCTGGAAACATCTTTAGACTTTCCGGTCTGAATATATAATTTTCCGTCAAAAACATTTACCGTACCAAAAGGTCTTACTCTTGCCTGATCACCGTCGACCGTAGCCAGATAATATGTTCCTGCTTCCTTTAAAAACTTAACTGTTCTTTCCATATCTTTTCTCCTTTTCATACTGTACGCCTGCCGCTGTACATCTTCAGTTACGATAAAAGATTATAACATAATAAAGCCGAAAAAGCATTATGCTATGCTTTTGTATATGATTTGGCAAAAACATCGGCAGCGATTATATATACATCCTTATGATCATCCGCACGAACTGCCTTGTAGTCACCTTCCACGCCAAGAAAATATCTGTCCGGATCCCAGGTGGTAAATATCTTGATCCTGTGATCAAGTTTTTTTGCATATATCCCTGCTCCGCCTTTTGTAATACAGGAAGAAGCCAAAGGAAGAAGTTCTATGCGTTCTCCCGAACCCGAATCGATCACGACCGGAGGATATTCTCCCGGAAAAATATACGGTTCATCCGAAAGCCTGTAGCTTTTTTCGAATTTTGCCCTGTTCATCGGATATACTTCACCCTCTATCCCGAGTATTATGATCACATCAGTATCAACGCTTACCTCTATATCCCCTTCAAGAGTACGTATACATACTTTTCTTCCCGGTTCTGCGATCTTTTGCGCCTCGACGTATCCTACCTTTACATCTTTTTTTACATAATGCTCATACTCGCTTATATCCTCATCTGCTTTTCCGGCATATAAGATCTCACAATCCCTGTGATATTCTATCATACGGTTTCTGAGATACTCCGTTATCGTATCATGGTCATAGGATATGCCTGCTCTTTTCATCATATCCTTTTTAAGCAGACCTCCGGCCTTTGAAATATGTCCGCCGCCGCCGCCGTACCCGTCGGATAAGAATTCAGCCATTTCATTTGCCTTTATCAGTTTTGTGCAGCTGCGTACCGAGATCTTTACCCCAAAGTCAAAGATCGTATACACCAGGCAGCTGTCCACTCCTTCAACCTCCAGAAGCATATCGCTGATGATCCCAAGTATATTGGGGTCACAGGGTCTGGTCTCAACTATCCCGAAAGTATAGGTATCACTGAACTCTGCCTCTTTCAGAGCATCACCTGCGATCAGCAACTCGTCTTTTGATATATTTGAATTTCTGAGTGTCGTGATCTGAAAATTAACAAATCCCGCATTATCTCTCAGATCCCTGTCCGCGGGATGGGAAATCTCTACAAAATTCGATGTATCTGTCAGTAATCCGTAATAAAGTGCCGTTGATACTTTGGGATCATCGTTGATATCTATCCCTTCGTTCCTTAAAAGTTCATAGATAACAGTAGAACACGATCCGTAATTGCTGCGGACAACAGACAGTTCCGGAAGCTCACGTGAAACCTGATGATGATCTATTACGGCGATCTTTTCTGCATCAAAATGTGTTACATTGCTTTCACCGTACTGACAGTCCACAGTCAGCAGCAGGTCCGGAGCCGGCATTTCCTTAACATATTCGACATCTATCTCAAAAAGTTCTATCATTTTAAGAAGATTGCTTTTCCGGATCTCCAGCTTACCGCTGTATATAAATCTCGCATCCTTCCCTTTAAGCTTAAGGTACCACTTAAGTGCATACCCGGAGGCCAAAGCGTCCGCATCCGGATTATCATGACACTGTATTACAATATTTTCGTACTCCATAAGTTCTGACAGTTTGAATTCCATTTATTTTTTCTCCTGCTTTTAATCGTCCTCCGATACTCTCAGGACATCTTCATTCTGTATAATCTGTGGGAGTTCACCCACGCGTGTTCACGAACCTCTTCCTCACTTATTCCTTTTATTTCCGCCATACGCTCTATAACATATTTTATATTAACGGAATCATTTCGTTTTCCCCTATGGGGCTCAGGCGAAAGATATGGGCCATCGGTTTCGAGCACTATCCGTTCCATGGGAATGGACTCAACAGCTTCTATAAGCTTCCTGGCATTCTTATATGTCAGCACTCCTCCTATACCTATATAATATCCCATGTCGATAAACTCCGCTGCCATCTCTTTCGAGTACGAAAAGCAGTGTATCACTCCGTTACCGTCATGATATTCCCTGAGGATATCGGCAGTATCTTTGGCGGCATCACGGGAATGTATCACCACCGGCTTTCCTGTATCTTCGGCCAGCTTCAGCTGACGGATAAATGCCTCTTTCTGTTCATTGGGCGATATATCTTTCCAGTGATAATCCAGCCCTATCTCTCCGACAGCCACACACTTATCATTTGTGATATTCCTCTTAAGCCATTCATATCCGTCATCATCCAGATCATACACTTCTTCCGGATGTATCCCCAACGCGCAATATACATGATCATAATTGAGTGCCAGCTCAAGCGCCTTTTTGCTTGAATCCAGACTCGCTCCGACATCTACCACTTTCGATACACCTTTCTCCGGAAGGCTGCTGATCAGTTCATCCCTGTCTTCATCAAAAGCATCATCATCATAATGAACATGTGTGTCAAATATAGCTCTCATCCGTCCGATCCCTTTTATTATATCTTTCCGTTTTTCACTTTAAACTGTACTACACCGAAAAATTCCCTGATAACATAATGTATGCCAACAGGCAATAGCGTGGTAGCAGGAACAGGGCCGGCATTTTCATATCCGATATGTTCTGCTATCAGCATGGCACGGTATTCATGAAAACTGTTGGTTATGATACCTACGGATGCCCCCGGATCTCCTATTATCTGCATACTGTTGATAAGATTCTCTTCCGTACTCTTTGATCTGTCTTCAAGGATGATACGTTCTTCATCAATACCATACAGCCTGACCAGCCTGTCCCTTATACATTCTGCTTCACTTATCTCTTCATTGGGGCCTTTCCCTCCGGATGCTATAAGGATCGTATCCGGATTTTCCGACATATACTCTGCTGCTTTTTCAATCCTTACTCTGAGCGGATTTGTCGGCTCTTTTCCTATCAACCCAGCCCCCAGTACTATAACATAATCCAGATCCTGTACCGGGACAGCCGTCATGGAATCCACTACCCTGCATTCAACATAAAGAAATATCGCAAGTCCCGCAGCAAATACTGTCCTGTATGCAATGCGGACAGCCGCAGGGATCTTTAATCCCTTTTCGCTCTCCAGCTCTGTTTTTATCATTATGATCCTTATTATACAAAAAAGCGTGATCAGAGGCCATATCCATATCCATGACAGCCATGCACCTGCATATCCAAGACATACAAAAAAATAGATCACGGACCATAAAGCCAGCGGAACATATACATACACCGAAAGCCGGAGAAAAAGTTTTTCGCCTTTGGCCTTTCGAAGCAGCAGATGTGCGCCTAAGACACCACAAACTGCGATCAATACAGATACTGCTGCCATTATTATTTTTATCATACCGGTCTTTTAAGAACCTTTCATATTATTTCCAGCATTACTGTCTGTCCAAGAGGATTTTACCTTATTATCTGTCTGCTTGACAAGTCCCGCTCTTACTTATATTCGCGAACGAAATAAACTGCCGTTCTGATGTGCGTCCGCGGTATATGCAGCTAAAGCAGATCCATGCCTGCGTCATTCATTAACATAACCTGTATAAAAAGAAAGCTGCATGGTTTTTAAGCCATGCAGCCTCCTTATTTACCCTGTCATATCAATACTGTTTCTTTTTAGTATCATCCTTCGATGGCTATCATCTTTTTCTCAGGGATCTTGGGCTCTTCCTTCTTAGGTATGCAAAGCTGAAGGACACCATTCTCAAACTTGGCTTTTATATCCTGCTCTGTCAGCACATCGCCGACATAAAAGCTTCTCTGCATTGATCCGGCATAACGTTCCTGACGGATCAATTTACCCTTCTTATCCTTCTCGTCCTTATCAAGCCCTTTGGCTGCACTCACAGACAGATAACCGTTTTCAAGCGAAAGTTTGATATCATCTTTCTTAAATCCCGGAAGATCTATGTCCACTTCATAACCGTCATCATGCTCACGGACATCTGTCTTCATAACGTTTGCTGCATGCTTTCCATACAGCTTCCTGTCAATATCTCCGAAATCCATCTTCGGGAAATCCATCCAGTCATCCAACAAACTCTCTCCAAAAATACTAGGCAGTAACATAAGTCATCCCTCCTTTTACATAAAAACTATTGGTTTATAGGTTTCATGAGCAAGGGGAAGGAGTTTTTTGATCCTTTCCGGATTCATCTCTTTTCCTTTGTTCTGACTATGTTATACCACCTTTGTTAGCACTCGTCAAGAGTGAGTGCTAACAATTTTTGTGAACTTTTTGTGTCTAAACAGGCTTATAATTATCCGTCCCTGATCTGAGCCTGTCAACAATTTCTTCTATGGGAACGGGCCTTGAATAATAATATCCCTGAAGGCTGTGGATGCCGTATTCTTTTAAGATCTCACGCATTCCTGCAGTCTCTATCCCTTCAACACACACCTTTGCGCCATAGGTTCCCGCCATATCCGTAAAATTATTGATCATGCGTTTCTCACGCTCATCCTCTTCGATCTCCTGCACGAAACTTCTGTCGATCTTGATGGTATCAAAAGGAAGGTTCTTTACCAGCCCCACAGACGAAAATCCCGTCCCGAAATCATCCAGAGCGATACGCACACCGCCTGCTCTTAATGTAACCATAACATTTCTCAGCAGATCCATATCCAGAAGACGGCAGCGCTCAGTTATCTCAAGGCACAGATGTTCCGGCGAAAAGCCTGACTTACGTATGGTGTTCCACACAACCTCCGTAAAATCCGCCTTTTCTAGCTGCGCGTAGGACAGATTGACATTGATCATAAAGCCGGGTACATATTCCAGCAGCCTCTGCGCATCCTTAAGTGCAGTTTCCAGTATCCACTCACCAAGCTCCGGAAACAGGGGATCTTTTTCAAGAAAAGGCATGAACAGATCCGGAGGTACTACTCCGTACTCATCATTTTTCCAGCGGAGCAGTGCTTCGGCCCCGATTATCTTTTCCGTTTTAGCATCAACTACAGGCTGATAAAGCAGATAAAAACCTTTCTTTCCCTGAGTTATTGACGCCCTTATAGCATGCAGTTTTTCAAGATTCCTTCTGTTCTCTCCGGTAAGTTCATTCTGAAACGCTATCAGATCCCCATGTCTGTTTACCTTGGATTCATCATAAGCAAAACTCAAACATGAATATACCGTCTGGTCATCTACGTTAAAATCATCCAGGGAAAGTATACCGGCATTTAATTCCAGCATTATCTCAAGATCATCGACCTTTATTCCCTTTCTGAAGATCGCACGGATCTCCTCATAAGATACAGCGAGTTTTTCCAGTGACTGTGTTGCCGAAATTATGGCGAATTTCGATCCGTCTAAACGATACGTACCGCCACGGTTTCCGACATTCTCCATAAGATACCTTCCAAACATCTGAAGTACCTTATTCCCGACTTTATATCCATATACTTCATTTATCTCAGTGAGTTTTGCGATACCGACCATCCCTATCCTTACAGGGGTCTGATTGCGTATCACGGATTTAAGATCCTCAAAGAATCCGAATTGATTACGTAGACCGGTAAGACTGTCAATGTGACTGCTGCGGCTGTGATTTCTTATCGAACCGCCGAAATATTCGGGTTTTCCCGATCCGTCCGTGATCACCAGCCCACGGCAGGTACATACATCATATTCCCCGTCTGCCCTTTTTGCCCGGTATTGCATATCATGAGCATCAGACTTACCGTTAAAAATATCATTTATGCATTCCCTGTATATATCCCTGTCATCAGGGTGTACACACTCTTCCCAAACAGCTCCGGCGCTATACATATATTCGGAAGGCATTCCAAATGTATCCACCAGGCTTTTCGACCATCTTGAATAATCATAACGCATATCACACAGATAGACATATGTATCTTCCGATACTATTGATAATGCCTCAAAAAGAGAATCCAGCTTTCTTTTTGCTTCTTCAGTGATCTTAAGATCTGCCATGATATATTCCTCCGGAAAAACCCCTGAACCGATATTATTATATCATAATCCCGGCTCAGAGGGCAATACAGGGCAGTGTGTTATGAACTCAAAGATTTCTTTCCCGTTTGATGTCAAGCCTTTCCTTAGCAAGAGTAATAGCTGCATTTACCATCACCCCGGCTACGGCAATTATGATTATCGTAAGTATATCTGTTATACCTACCTCAGCAAGCTTAAGCAGTGAACGAAGAGGAGGAATTACCAGAACACTTAACTGAAGAACTATTCCGACAGCGGTAATGATATTAAGCGCCTTATTATCCCATGATTTTTTTGTTGCAAAGGCAAGACTTGCTTTTGTCTTGCAGACATATGCCATAAGCATCTCATTTATGGCAAGCGTAGTGAAACAATAGGTCCTGCAAAGTGCGAGCATATCATCATCACCCATTATGTAATCTGCCATATCTTCAAATCCGTACATGGAGATGACCGGAAGCAGAAAAGCAAGTATGCATGTAAGTCCGCTTATGATCCCCTGTATAACTATATTGATATAATCACTCTTATTCAATATGCCGCTTTTAACATCACGGGGCTTTTCGTTCATGACAGAATCAGAACCGACATCCATTCCCAGTGCAAGTGAAGGAGCCGTATCCGTAAGCAGATTTACCCACAGGATCTGTATGGTTGACAGCGGAGAAGATAAGCCCGCAAAGATCGAGGACGCCATTAACACCACTTCACCGAAATTAGACCGCAGAAGATATACTACGGATTTTTTAATGTTATTGAAAAGATTGCGGCCTTCCATTACCGCATTCTTTATCGTGATAAAATTATCATCAACAAGTATCACCTCTGCAGCATCCTTTGCGACTTCAGTACCGCCGATACCCATTGCAACACCTATGTCGGCCGCTTTAAGAGAAGGTGCATCATTAACACCGTCACCTGTCATTGAGCAGATCTTTCCGTGAGACTGGAAAGCCTGTACTATCTGAACTTTATTTTCCGGTGACACACGTGCGAAAACGCGATAGTTCAGCACATTTTTTCTGAACTCTTCAGGATCCATCTCATCGATCTCGGCACCCGATATACTCTGGGAGATATCCGTTGCGATATCCAGTTCTTTTGCAATGGCAAATGCTGTTATCTTATGATCTCCGGTTATCATAGCCACATCAATACCGGCATGATGACATTCATCAACCGTCTCCTTAACACCTTCCTTCGGAGGATCGATCATCGCTGCAAGCCCTGCAAACACCATATCCTTTTCCTGCGGCGTGGTATCACCCTCACGGTATGCAAGAGCCAGAACGCGCAGGGCTTCCGAACTCATCTTTTCCGCCGAGCGGGTAGCAAGAAGCACATCCTCATTTGTTATGGGTCTTATACCATTCTCATCAAGAATACGGTCACATCTTATTATGACAGAATCTATTGCTCCCTTCGTAAACGAAACATTCTTTGTTGTACCGTTCTTTTCAATACGGTCTAAAGTAGTCATCATCTTTCTGTCGGAATCAAAAGGGATCTCATCAAAACGGGTGATCCCGGACATGATATCGTCATAACCCATTTTCCGGTCTTTCACATACTTGATAAAAGCCGTTTCGGTAGGATCGCCGATCTCTTCCCCGGTCTCTTCGGAATACTTTGCATCGTTACATGCAAGAAAACCGGTGAGTACCTGTTTAAATACAGGATCATCATTATCTATATTTTCAACCCCGGTTTCCTCTCCCAAGAGGAACCACCTTACAACTGTCATCTTATTCTGTGTCAGGGTACCTGTCTTATCCGAACATATCACATTAACCGCTCCAAGAGTCTCTACTGCATGGATCTGTTTTACAATGGCATTGCGCTTGCTCATTTTCTGTATCCCGGCGGAAAGCACAAGTGTAACCACAGTCGCAAGTCCCTCGGGGATAACCGCAACAGCAAATGCTATGGAGATCATCAGCGTCTCGACTATCTCTGTTTCGTAAATAAAGATCTGACAAACAAACATAAGGATGCAAAGGATCACGCCTGCAATACCAAGTACCATGGAAATGCTGTTAAGATTTTTCTGCAGCGGTGTTTCCTGTTTTGTTATTTTATTGAGCATGCTTGAGATCTTTCCGATCTCCGTGGAATCTCCGATCTTCTCGACAATACCTTCGCCCCTCCCGTATTCTACCAGGGTAGACATAAAGGCTTTATCTTTGCGGTCGCCAAGAGGTGTTTTCTCATCACTTTTTTCATTACAGTCTTTCTCAACTGCAAGACTTTCACCTGTCAGGGCAGATTCGTTCAGTTTTAAGGAACTCGTCTGGGCCAGCAAAAGATCCGCAGGAACAACACGGCCTGCCTCAAGGATAACATAATCACCTTCCACCAGATCCGCCGCCGGTATTTCCTTCTCCATACCGTCACGTATTACAACGGCTGTCGATGCGTTTATCTGCTTCAAAGCTTCTACGGATCTCTCTGCCGAAACTTCCTGAACCGTACCTATGATCACGTTAGCCAATACCACAACGATTATTATGATACCGTCTGCTATCTCTCCTGTAGCGATCGAGATCACCGCCGCAACTATCAGAAGAATAAGAAGCGGTGACGCAAACTGTCCGAGTATTATGGAAAGCATGCTTTTCTTTTTACCCTGGGTAAGTACATTCTTCCCATTTTTTGCCCGTTCTTCTGCTTCCTGTGTAGTCAAGCCTTTTTCATTCATTTTTTCTCTCCTTGCATAAAAAAGCCCCCGGTGAATATCTGCCGGGAGCTCTGATCATCTGTAAAAAACTCTTATTACTTCTTAGCGCCGTTTACAAGATCCTTAAGAGCCTTACCTGCTTTAAACTTGGGAACCGTAGCAGCAGGGATCTTGATAGCCTCGCCTGTAGCAGGGTTCTTTCCCTTGCGTGCAGCACGCTTTGAAGTCTCAAAGGTACCAAAGCCTACAAGCTGTACTTTCCCTTTTTTCTTAAGCTCCTTGGATACGGTGTTAGTGAAAGCCTTAAGAGCTTTCTCTGCCTGAGCCTTGTTAAGGCCGGCTTCTTTAGCCATAGCATCAATAAGTTCTGCTCTGTTCATGTTTTCCTCTCCTCCAAAAATAATTGGTGTGTGTTTACTGCAACAATGCGAATTATACTACAAAAAAAATAGCTTTTCAAGAGAAAACAGAACAGTTATAATATTATGAAAGAACGGATAATAAAATGTATTTCAAGTTTTTTATGTATAACAGGGAGCTCCGTATATTCTTATGAATAAAAAGCACGTAACCGCGATCATATCAGCCTTTGCCATTGCGATCTCAGGCTGCACAGATAACAAACCCGATCCCGTTGACGCCCCCATAGTCGTAACCCCCACAGAAACTTCCAAACCTGTCACGGAAGAAACGGTTCCGGATATTGCTTTACCGGAAGAGGAAGAAAACGAAAACGATCACGCCTATGCCGAATGGATACATACCGTTCTCCTTATGGCACCTCACAGTGAAGTTGACGGACTGTTTGTACATATGGATCCGGAATCCCTGGAATATCTCAGCAGTATAGTCGGAGAACGCATTGAGCTTACCGCTGAGGATGTAAACAAAAATCTGTTTTACAGATATATAGCATTTACTCTTGGTGTATCATCTTTCTCCGAGCTTTCGGATAAGATCGAATCCCCCCGCGCAAGCGGAAAGATCTTTTTTACTTTTACTTATTCTTTTGATGATCCCAGAAGAAGAATAAAGCTTGAATTCGAAGGAACAAAAACCATCCTTAAATAATGCTGTTATAAACTGGGATATTTTCTATGATATCCCTTGCCAACATCTTAGTTTCTCCTTTTTTATCCATGGCGATGTCTCCGGCCCTTCCATGTATGTGTACGGCTGCACAGCTCATTTCATAATCCGTTTTTTCATCATCTTTATTCTGCGCTATTATTCCGCTTACGATGCCTGAAAGCACATCCCCCGATCCGCCTTTTGCCATACCCGGATTACCGGTGGTATTTACATATACCGGCTTTTTCCCTTCTATCGATCCTGTACATCCTATAAATGTCCTGGCATCTTTCAGGATACAGATAACTCCGTTTTTATCGGCAAAAGCGGCTGCTGTTTCCGCTCTGCTTTTCTTAAGCTGTTCCATGCTCATACTTCCGTTTAAAAGACGTATCATTTCACCCATATGCGGTGTGATAACTGTATGTTCGAAGCCCAGCTTACTCTTCAGCCTGTCAAAAACTATTTCGGGACCGGTCTCAGATATTATATTAAGCGCATCGGCATCCAGTACCAGGCTCTGCCCGCTTACGCAGTTATCTGTTAATACCTCTAAAAGATATTCTGACCATTCTCCTTTTCCCAGCCCCGGTCCTGCCAATATCACATCTGCCCATCCTATCGCTTTTTTATACTCTTCCTCAAAAGAAACGGAAGGCTGATCGCTGTCATAGACAAGCATCATCGCCTCAGGAAGCTTCTCCATACAAAGATCCCTGTTGACCCTGTCAGTGACTATCCTGACAAGCCCGGCTCCGCTGCACAGGCAGCTTTTGGCGCACATATATAAGGCGCCATATATATCCTTCGATCCCGCCACTATAAGAACTTTACCGAAGCTTCCCTTATTTGCGCCCGGCTTTCTGACCGGGAGATGCTCATATATCTCTTCATCATCATTTTCATAATATAAGCATTGCGTATCTGTCCCTGATAATACCCTTGCAAGATCCGATACAGAATACGGTCTGTAAAGGCCGATATCCTCACAGTATATCCGGCCCGAATACTCCCTGCCCTCATCCACGAGCATGCCGTATTTGATATATTGAAAAGTTACGGTGATATCACATCTGACTGCACTTCCAAGGATGCGTCCGGAATCGCTGCATATGCCGCTTGGTATATCACATCCGACTACCAGCATATCGCCATCGCAGGATGCATTATTAAGCGCATCTATCACCTGTTTATGTGCGCCGCCCACTTCCCGGCTTAATCCCACCCCGAAGATCCCGTCTATCACAACACGAAATCCGGAAAACAGTCCGGGCAATTCATTGTCCGATAAATTACTCTGTCCGATAAATTTCACTGAATTATTTTCCGCGATCCTGATCTGGCTTATATACGATCCGCTTTTCTTTCCTATACCGTTTATCTCGTATATATATGTATCATATCCCATATTCTTTAGCAGACGCGCGGCAGCAACGGCATCTCCGCCATTGTTGCCGCTCTCCGTGATCGCAAGTATCTTATCTTTTTTCTTGTCAAACGTTTTTTTAAGATCGCAGGCTTCATCAATCCGCTCCGCGAGTTTAAGAGCCGCTCTTTCCATCAGCACTATACCCGGGATACCTATCACATCCTGTGTATACCGGTCGATGGCCTGTGCCTGTTTTCCGCTGAGATAATACCTCATATCCGCTCCCTGCATGCCAATAATTTTCTTCAGCAAACCACTTCATCTTAATATCATGATCGCCGCCCGAATTATACCCCCCGCCTGATGATCATGTCAACTTTACCGATTCCCGATAATATAACTCAGCATTAAAATCCACCTCTGAACCTTGTTTTGATGATCTGCTATTGAAAAAAAAGCTTATAATTGGTAAAACATAAGTTGATAACATATTTACGAAAACAGGAAAGGCGTAACGAATATGGCTGAGTGCACACTATGTATACACCATTGTGATCTTAAAGAAGGACAGCACGGACGCTGCCTGGCAAGAACATGCCGGAATGGTAAAGTCATAGCCGGAAACTATGGTTGTATCACTTCCATTGCATTGGATCCCATTGAGAAAAAACCTCTGTCTCATTTTTATCCGGGCAGCCGCATACTTTCTGTAGGCAGTTACGGATGCAATCTGTCATGCCCTTTCTGTCAGAACCACGAGATATCTCACCCGGCAGACCTTTCCATTCTTAAAAAAAATTCACGCTTCATCACCCCCGGAGAATTAACCGATCTTGCTGAACATTTCATACCGGAAGGAAATATAGGCGTAGCTTTTACCTATAACGAACCCCTTGTAGGTCTTGAGTACGTGACAGACTGTTCAAAACTCATCCATGCCCGCGGACTAAAGACAGTCCTTGTAACCGCGGGACTCGCAGAAGAAGATACCTGTGAGGCGCTGCGCGGCTGTATAGATGCCATGAACATCGATCTGAAAGCATTTAATGACCGTTTTTATGATAAGCTTATCGGAGGAAACAGAAAAACCGTTATGAACTTTATCTCTAAGGCTGCCGGTTTTTCTCATATAGAACTGAGTTGTCTGATCATCCCCGGGGAAAACGATTCTTATGAAGAGATGGACGAGCTGGCCTCATGGGTATCATCACTGAAGGACGGAAAAAACATCCCTTTACACGTATCCCGCTTCTTTCCAAGATACCGCATGAAAGATAAAGCCCCCACAGATGTGGAAAGGATTTATGCTCTGGCGGAGGTTGCAAAAAAACATCTTAATAATGTCTATACAGGTAACTGTTAATGCTGTATCACATTTAATAACGCCTTAAACACCTCAGGATTATTGCAGATCAAAAGTGCAACCCTCTTCTTTGCACGGCTCAATCCGTGAAAAAGCCTTCTGACACGCTGATCCGCAGGATCCTGTGCAGCATGTCTCAAATATCCGTGATCATCATAAATAAAGCTGTCATCCATGAGCATTACCACATCGTCGTATTCTTTACATGCCGCTTCGGTGACTTCGATGCGGACACCTTCATCCGCGCTGCCCGATACATCAGCCGGTACCGCAGCGTCCGATATAAAAACATAGCCTTCGGCCTGCAGGTATTTAAGCTGTATGCCCGCCTCACCCGCATCCGCTGCATATACCAGAGTTACGGAAGGATATAAACTGCGATGATTCTTCTCTCCAAGCCACATCACACAGCGTATGAATGCCGAAAGCTCGCTGTTTAACCTGATCCTGTTCGTAAGACGGTGACGTATAAACCCCGGCAATGCCTCGATCATTACAGCTCCGCCTTCCCCCGTCTCTTCTTCATGTATGGCATCTTCACGGTCATATGAAATGATCACCGGCGCTTTCCATTCAGCCGCATACTCCCGTATACTCTTCATTATGCTTCTGTCTATCCTGTGACCCTCATCCACAAAGATCGCCGAATATTTCCCGGGTACGTTAAGTGTTCCGTCTTCCCTCAGGTAGAAAAAGTCGATCCGTTTAAGTCTGCGGTTAAGTTCCTCAAGTTCTGCAGTATGCGGTCCCAGATGAAAAACACATACCCTGTCACGCCGTGAGATCTGCATAGCTATATCATAAAGCAAAATGGTCTTTCCGGTACCGGGAAATCCCGTAAATCCCTGATACTGAACATCCATATGTTTCAGTATCTGTTTTTTGATATCTCTCTGCTGGGATGTAAGAAAATAATCCTGCCTGAGAAACCGCGCAGGATCTGTCAGGGGCGATATAAGATAACGCTCCTCTTTAAACAGCTCCTCTATATCCGTGGTGCTGCAGTCTCCCTGACGTTTAAGAACATCAGCAAGTTCATTCCAGTCAGCCCCGATCAGACGTCCACTGTTAGTCAGACGCACCAGGCGGTCAGTACCGCTGATATATGTATAGAAAACCATATTCCGCTCCAATGCGGAAATATAATAGCGATTCTGTACAAGCTGTCGTAATATCGCATCATCACTCACATTACCGCTCTTTAATTCTATATTGACCGCATACTCATCATTGATACGGAGCAGGTCAAATTCCTTTCCAAGCTTCGGCATGGAAAATGAGTAATAAAACTTAAGCCCGGCCGCAGCCTCATAAACTAACGCAAGATGCGAACAGAATGCACGCAAGCCTTCCGTCTCCCAGGCCTTAATCTTTAGATGTCCGCTTCGCCCTGACAGCTGCCGTTCCAGTTTAGAAAGCAGAGCAGGGTCATTTATTCTCGTGAGTGAGTATATATTTATCGCTTTCATTTCAGCTACATAACGATCTTCATTATAATATAAGCTATAAATGCAGATGCTACAAATACAGCAAAGGAAAGTACACAGAGTTTTAACCACATTCTCACTTTTCCGAATCTCTCATCCTTACGATAAAGAGCATTATACCCCGGATATGCAGCACTTAAAAAAGGCATTCCGAACATCCAGCAGAGAATGACCAAAAACATCAGTAATGAGCCAATAGTAATAAGAGGACTTTCTTCTTTATCCTTATCTAAACCTACCAGCAAAAAGCCAATACAGTTAAAGACTGCCATAACGGAAAATACTATATTCCGGGCCAATATCCATTTCTGCATGCTCAATCGCTTGACAGTATCTACGTTTTCATTATGCTCCAGAGTATCTATCTTTTCACGGTAGGCTCCGAGCTGAGCCTCTTCTTTTATCTCGTCAAACGCTATCTCACTGCCGCAATAAGGGCACTTCGCAAAATACTCATCTTTCCTGCGCTCCAGCCGGCCCCCGCAATGGGGACAATCGATCGTTACTACGTTCATGATCCATCCTCCCTTTTTTTACGGATTATACCAGATTATCGTTTTAAATACTATAACAAGTATTACTTCTCTCAGTTGTTCTGTATGGTAAAACATGATATAGTAAGTATCGGTAAAACAGACTGAAAGGAGCATCGCCGTTTGAAGGACAGGGAAACTGCTGATCAGATCGCTACTTTGAGAGGACTGAAGATGGTTCATTTCTATCATCTTCCCTCCGATGAAAGCCCAATTTGCGGCATTATTGCCTATTATCAGGATAAGCTGATAAATCTGTGCAGCGGAGATAAGTATTTTTCTGCTCTTTTTGACCGTGTAGCAGATATTTATGACAGTGAAGCCTCATTAGGAAGGATCCTTGCGGACGATACTACGATACATATCCTTAAGCAGGCAAACGCGTTTAATGATGACTCCTTCGAAAAACAGCTTAGCGGATATAAACTGTCCGCCGAGCCTTTGTTTCTACCCAAAGCTTTTTCCGCATATTATCTTCTCCCGATAGTTAAATATATCATACAGTCGCTTTATTACAGAAAAGATCCGTCCGGATCCGAAACGGAAAAACCCGCTCTTACTATCGATCCGATACCCCGGCAATGGTTCGGCAAAGGCATGATAAGTGCCATACATGAAGATAAACGTCTCGGCTTCCCCTACCAGATCTTTTCAATGGCAGGTGAATGCTATGATATCATTGTCCGGAATGTTCTCACATACGGAAACGAATTAAAAATAGAGATCAGTTACGGTTATGACAGGATCACGATCTCCTATTATGACAGCAGCTTTTTGTACGAAGGAGTTATACAGTATAAACTGACCGGTAACAGGCCTTTTGTTTTGCATGAACTCCGCCAGAAAGGGGAGAGTGTATTCATGACTGACAGTGAATGCAAAAACGAAAAGACCGCCGTCCCATCCGGGCAGGCACTCAGGCTGCTTTCTGCATCAGGTGATGACTGGCTTGCCTGCAGACTTCCCTGGGGCGATACTCTTTTTAGTAAATCAGCTGCAGGAAAAGAATACAGGCTGATAGAAACACACGAAAACGACCTTAATATCACTTACGCATTGTGCTTCTGTTTTCTTGAAGCTGAAAAGGACGTTCCTCTTGCATTCGGGGAATATTCATTCAGATTATATGAACGCGGTGATCTAACCGAGCTGCATCTTCTGGAAATGGAGCAGCCCGCTTCAGGCAGATATATGCAACGGTATGCCGGAAGATTTTATAGCGGACAGGATAATAAATGATCCTTTCAGTATTTTAAAATGATCTTAAGAATAAATAACAGGAGAAAATATCATGGCAGGCAATTATACTAATATCGAAAAAGCCGCGCTTGGCAGAAAACTGTCTAAGTTACTTGAAGAACTGAAAAGTGATATGGCAAAAAAGCCGTCTATCGCTGAAGCTCTGGCCGGTATCATAGGCGGCCTGGAAAGAATGAAGAGCGGAAAAGAGGAACCCAGGATAAAACCGCTCGCTCTTTATCTTGATATACTCGAGATCCTCCGTGATGAAACCTTACTATATAACACTTTCCCCGCTTTGGTATACAATGCGGAAAAAATCTATGACAGCCTGTTTGTATTCGGCGAAAATACGCCGGACTTTGATAATATGGCAGAGATCTTTAAGTCTCTTGCCGGGAAAAACGGCATGCTTGTAAAAGGCTTCTTTGATCCGTATCTCTTCGCTTCTTTTGCAGACAAAAATGCAGTATCTTACGTTGGTTAAACTGATCTCTGAAAGAAACTCCGCAGTAAGTATTTTTTCAGCGATAAAAATACATGCTCTGGAAGCAAGACAATTCCTGGTTGATGATTCAGCTTATCTTGCCTACCTTCTTAAGCTTGTGCGCATCATGTCGGAGAGCTCTCCGGACAGCTATGAAGCCGTTTTAAATAATGAGATCAGCAAACTGCAGCGCTGCAGCGGACTCTATGATATAGATCCCGTCAGACTGGCCCAGGTTGAAAAGAACGTACACAGTGCCGCAACCACCGTAGAGAAAGGGAAAAGCACCCTTGAATCTCTTGAACGTAAAGCTCACGAAATGGAACGTATAGCTCAGGAAGTTGAGGATCGTGTTAATAATACCGTTCGAAATACCGAAAGCCTTCTGGATAATAAAGTTAAGAGCGCCGGTGAAAAACTCGACAATTCATTAAAAGAATATGAAGCCTCACAGAAAAGGGCAGCTTTTCTCGAAAAAGAGCTTTTTATGAAAGAGCTTTTTTCCGAAGCGGAATCCGAGATGACAAAATACAGATCTCTTGCAAAAACACTTACCTCAACCACTGCAGCAGAACTTGCTTCTCTTGGCAGAAATGCCGATGATATGATCTTGCGCCTGAAAAACGCCTCGGTCGTAAACAGCGAACTGCTGGATGCCTCTAAACGCGTACGTGAAGATGAAGAGCTGCTGAACAGGATTGAAAAACTCAGTCTCCTGAACGATGTAATGATACAAAAGCTTAAAACAGAAACAGAAAAACCTTCCGACAATGACAGCCATCCTTCCGAAGAGATTTCTGCCAATGATGATACTGCAGCCCGCGATATCCCATTATTCCGTACAAACACAAAAAAAGACTTACGTCCTATACCTGCAGTCAATCCTCTGCTTGACCGCAATGTACCTTTTAAGAAGCGTTTTGAGCTGGCAATGAAAGAAAAAAGTCTGAGGATCGAACGGGGGGAATTATTTCATGAAATGTTTGACGATGTGCTCACAGCCGTAATGGAGGAAGTTAATCCTTATCTTATCGGTCCTTCCGGATGCGGAAAGACATATATGGTCAGACAGATCGGCGAAATACTGAATGTCGAGCTTTTTGATATCGGCTATATCAATGAAGAATATGACATTCTGGGATATGTTACAGCTATGGGTGATTACAGCGAATCGAATTTCTACCGGCTTTACAAATACGGCGGTATCGCTTTTTGCGATGAGCTGGATAACGGTAACAGCAAGGCAACTGTCAAACTGAATTCATTCCTCTCCAACAACAGAAAGGCCGGTTATTGTTTCCCCGGCGGAGAATATGTGGAAAAGCATCCGAATTTCCGGGTGATAGCGGCAGGCAATACTGACGGCAGCGGTGCCGATGTAAATTACAGCACAAGAGAAAGGATAGAGGAATCCGTTCAGCAGCGAATGATCCCTATATATATTGATTATGATAACCGCGTTGAAAAAGAGATCCTCAAAGACTATACCGACTGGTTTGAATTTGCCTGTGCTTTCCGTGCGTCTACAGACCAGTGGGAAGCATCCAGCGGGATTCCGGCCCAGGGTATATTTACAACCAGAGATGCATACCGCATAAAAATGTATCTGGATAACGGAAGCTTCACTCCCCAGAAAATAATGGATTATGAATTCGTGCAGACTAAAGAACCTGAATACCTTGGTTTCTTAAAGGATACTGTCGGCAAACGTCTGAAAAAAGAATCAGGAGCTTATGGTATTTATCAGTTATTTGCATCGGAAGCGGACCGTATACGTAAAAACGGTAAAAAAGGATCATGAAAGTAAAACCTGTCAGGATCAGTATCAACGAAAAAAAATATAGTATCTACCGGATGGATTTCCACTCTCTGACCGAACTCGAATTGTTCCTTGAACATGAACCGGCAGTTAATCACAGCATTTTTCCTACACAGAAAAGCATCGTGATGCCGGAAGAATTTGCCGGTGAACCCCTGGAAAATGCTATCAGATACTGTCACGGAGGATATGGAAACGGTTTCGATCTTTTTCTTAAAGCAAAAAAAGATCTGGAATATGCCAATATACGCTATGAAAGCTTTCGCCGTAGCATTCCTTCTGTAGTGGGTTCAAGGCCCCATGTACCCAATTTCGTTGCCGGGACCCCAAAGACCATGTACCGGCTTGACAGGGTAAAGGAAGTAAAATTCATAGATCTGTATATAAATCTGGTTTACAGCGGCTCAACAACACAGGAACAGATAATCAACAGAGGCATACTTACGCTGAATCTGATCAGTCTTTTTGAGCAGCAGAAGATCGCCGTAAATCTTTATGCATTTGAAGCAAGTTATCTTGAAAGCGAGATATTTATAGCAGATATCAAACTCAAAAAACCGGGGCAGCCCTTAAACACCGGAAAATGCTACTATCCTCTCTGCGGGAAAGAATTCATTCGCAGGCTCCTGGCCAGAGTCAAAGAATCCATGCCCTTTAATCAGAACTGGGGACGTGGATACGGCAGCGTTTTGCCTTATGATCTCCTGAAAAAGTGCATAAAGATCAATGATGATACGATCCTTATCCGCTCTCCCTTAGAGATGGGATTAAAAGGGAAAAATATTTATGAAGATGCAGACATTTTTTTTGAACAGCTGAACCTGTCAAAAAAAATACAGTTACCTAAATACAGGGAGCATATTATTACAGATGAATAAGGAACGCTTTATGAATATGACTGATATTCTGAATCACGGACTGGGGAGTCAGAATAAACTCTCCGATCTTAACAAGCTCGTTACTGCCAGGATCAATGCGGCAGATTACAGCCATGTACACAGGCTGTTTGAAGAGCTTCTCTCTATAGCAGGCGAAACGGATATAAAGCAGATGGCACAAAAAGAAGAACGTCTGGACGGTTTATGCAGTGACCTGTCCGGGATAAAGATCGATCTGCTCAAAGAAACCGAGCTTTTACGCTCACTCCGTTTTACCAATGACTGTTATATTGATGAACTGCAAAAAGATATCAAAGAAGCCGAAGCATATTTAAATCCTGAAATATCCGGCACGGTTCCAAACGGTTCACCATGGACCGAAGCATTAAAAAAACGTATCCGGGAGCTGATGCTGACTAAAAGCGTCGGGATCAGTTTTTCGGAACAGATCATGCTCGCTGAATCCAATCTCAGATCACTCTGTGAACGTATCAATGATGTACTGATAAACCTGATCCCTTTGCTTCGCGGACGCATCTCCACCGAACACAGCAGATTACTGATACCGGAGATAAGAAATATGATCTCCGGGATTTAACAGTTCTTTATCATCATTTAAAATCCCGTCTCTATTTTCAGCTGACTTCCGTTCTTAGACTTTTTGACACATATCTGCCGGGGAATGTTTTCCATCAATTCTTCCCTGTGACTTATGATACCTACAAGTTTGCCGGTTCCGGAAAGATTGATAAGTATATCGACCGCTCCTTCTATCGACTTCCGATCCAGTGTTCCAAATCCCTCATCAACGAACAGTGCATCCATTTGAATACCGCCTAAATTAGATGAAACAGTATCTGACAATCCCAGGGCCAGACTAAGTGAAGCCTTAAAACTCTCTCCTCCCGAAAGATTGCCCACAGGCCGTCTGTGCCCGGTGAAATTATCAAGCACTTCAAGATCAAGAAAAGTATTACTCTTCTTTCCGATGGAATCCTCCTGCCTGTACAGTTCATACTGACCATCACTCATAGGAAGAAGTCTCCTGTTTGCCGCTGCAATGATACCGTCAAAACCTGCTGCCTGAATATACTGCTCAAGTGTTATCTTTCCGTTTCCGGTCGTACCTTTGACCAGATTATATAATCTTGTGCATATTCCATTCTCTTTTCGTACTTTTTCCAGTTCCGGTTCCTGTTTTACGATCTTTTCCAGTTTATCCTCATTTGTCTGTAATCTGTTCCTGATGATGTTGACCGTATTTCTCCTGTTTGATACTTCTTCCTGCTGTGATGCACATTTTTCTTTTAATACTTCAATATCAACAGGTTTCCGTCCGTCTGCATCTTTCGCTGCATCCTCTATCTGTTTTTTGTTAATAGCAGCTTTCTGTCTGTATTCATTTATCTGCTTATCAGCATCCGCGATCTCATCCTCTGTCAAAAGCTGTCTCAGCATATCTTCAACAGATTCAAAGCTGCTGTCACCGATCGCATCCTCCAGCTTCTTTTTTCTGGCTGTTTCCTCTTTTTCCTCTTTTTCCAGACTCTCTTCCATTGTTTTTATTGATGCCTTAACAGAAGCAAGAATCTCATCCGCAGATTTCTTAGCCTTATCCGTATTCTCTATCCTGTCGGATATACTCTTTATCCTCTTTTGAACTTTATCCTGTTCCGACTTTGCTGTCTCCCAGTTTTCATAACTGAGTCCGGAAAAAGCTTTCAGTACCGCTTCCTTCTCTGCCAGCGATCTTTCTGTTTCCTGTTTTCTCTTCAGAAGATCATCACAGGCTTTTCTCAGCTCCTCTGTTTCCTCACCCTGAGCCTTTTCAAGTTCGGCTTCTGCTTTCGAAAGTGTTTTGTTTTTTACTATGAGTTCATTCTGCTTCCCTGTATTCTCTTTTATTTTTTCCTTTACGAACTCCCCGGCTTTTTTTACGGCTTCTGTCATTTCTTCATAATTTTCGTATTTTCCGGATATTTCAACACTATCATTATTAAGCAGATCCATGATATCAAGCTGCAGACGTTCTTCAAACTGTTCAAGTACTGACTTAGCTGTCTGTGCAAGAATATTGGCATCAGCTTTTTCCTTCTGAAGCTTATCTTCCTCTGCCTTCAGCTGCTTAAACTCATCCTCCGTAACAGCCTCCTCCGGTATCTTAGCAAGTTCTGGATGGTGCACTGATCCGCATACCGGACATTTTTGGCCTTCCGAAAGTCCTTCCGCCAGAATACCGGCTCTGCAGTTATCAAGTATCCGCTCAGCCTCTATCCTTTTTTTATTTGCATGTTCATATGATTCAAAGGCAGCTGAAAAGGCCTCCTGTTTTATTACAAGATCCTTCTTCTTTTTCTCCCGCTCAGGTATTCTTTTATCTGTGATCTCCTCAATATCATTTAAAAGATCCCGAAGCTTTTCTCCCATCAGTTTTGTTTTGGTCAGTTCCTCGGGTGAGGTCTTAAGTTCCTTTTGAATTTTCTTAAGGCTTACGATCTTCTCTTTAAGTGCCATATCATTTGCCTTAAGTTTTTTTTCTTCTTCATCAAATCCTTCGGAAACTTTCTTTGATCGATCAATTTCTTTTATCAGTTCATCCTTTTGCCGGTATTTTTCTTCCTCCTCACTGATCTTATCGGCCAGCTTCTGCAGTTTTAAAACTTCAGGTTTATCCTTTAAGGCATTTTCATATTCCTTCATCGCTTCCTCTGCTTTGACAATGGCCTCATTCAGTTCTTCCTTCCTGACAGATATCTTTTTCTTCAGAGCATTTACCGAATCCTCTTTTTCTTTCCATGAAATATAGACAGGGTTCAATTCCCTGCTTGCAAGCTTTTGCAGCTGCAGCCTTGCTTCTCTTTCGTCAATCTCTTTTTTCTTTTCTTCCAGTTCTTTTCCTTTGACTCTTAATTCTTCAAGACGTTTTATAAATCCGTTATTTGTTTCTGCCGTCGCCAGCTCTTTCTTACTTTCCTCATGTATTTCTTCGGCCTCTTTTAATGCGGCCTCCGCCGTCCCGAGCCTGCTTTTATCCGATATGATGATCTTATCCAATATTCCCGTTATCTCTGCGATATTCCAGGCACTTGCAGATCTTTTCGCCCTATCCTGAAGCTCTGAAAGTGTTTCCGCCAATTCTTCTTCCTGCCCGGCAGTCGTATCATTAAAATACTGAACTATACTGTTTTCTATCGCCGTTTTAAGTCTGCCGCTCGTATCCATACGATCCTTAAGCTTATACTCGATACTGTTGTATCCGTTTGTCTGAAAGATCGTACGAAGGATCTTCGTTCTTTCATCTGTCTTCGCATTCAGTAATGACCAGAATTCTCCCTGGGCTATCATCGCTATCTGCTTGAACTGTTTTTCATCTATATGAAGAAGTCCTTTTACAGCTTCATTTACCGGTGTCTTACCTTCAACAGGAGGTTCATCAGAAGAATAAAATACTGCTTTTTCTGTTACAGTGGTCACTCCGCTGCCGCGCTGCTTTTTTCTCTCATATTCCGGACGTCTCCAGACATGATACTCCTTACCCTGATGTGTAAAATAAAAATCAACAAATGTCTCACTTGTTTCTTTGGCATACTCACTTCGCAGATTCTTTGTATCTCTGTATGATCCGCTTACTTTTCCATATAAAGCATAACAGATGGCATCGAAGATCGTAGTTTTTCCCGCCCCTGTATCTCCCGATATCAAAAAAAGGCCATTGTCTTCAAAACCGGTAAAATCAATCGCAGGCATTTCCGCGGCATAAGGTCCGAAGGCACTCATTATCAGTTTAATCGGCTTCATATAAAACACCTGCCTCTCTTGCTGCTGTTCTCATGATCTCCATTTCTTCTTCACTGATCTCGCAGCCATACATCTGTCTGTAAAAATCACTTATCAGATCTTTAAATGATCTGTTTTCTGCGATCTTAGATATATCTACCTGTTCAATCTCCCTCGTATGTGAATTGTCATAATCTATCTTTACCGTATTAGGATATATCTGCCGAAATATACCCATAGCATCATCAACGATCTCCTCATCTGTAAGTGTCGCATAAATAAAATCTTCCGGAGCACTTATATTGGAGCTGTCCAAAAGATCCCTGATCTTACCTTTTATATGCCTTAAATCTCTCATCGGCTTTATCGGGATCAGTTCTATATCTGTTTTGCCTTTATCATCTATCGTTATCAGCGGAACAGATTTCTCATTATTAACTTCGCTCAGGGAGTATTTCAGCGGTGATCCGGAATACCTTACTTCCCTTCGTCCTACCTGCTGCGGGGAATGGATATGCCCGAGAGCAACATAATCAAAATCATCAAAGCGATCATATCCTATCTTCTCCACCAGCCCGACACTCTGTGTTCCCATGCTCTCCGATCCTCCGAGTTCGGGATCTGCACTTTTCCCCATAACAAATTGATGAGCTACCAGCACATTACACCTTGAAGTGTCTATTTTTTCATTATCTATTACTACCCTTATAGCATCATCATACGACTCTATCTCTGCCTCCGGATGAAAATGCCTAACCTGTGATGCTTTTACAAAAGGCAGAAGGTATATATCCGCTTCCTCTTTGCCCTTCTTTAGAGTATGCTTATAAAGTTTTCCGTCATACTTTGTTGAAATATAGATCCGATTCGTTTCAAAAAGACGGCTTCCGTAATTCAGCCTTTCATCAGAATCATGATTGCCGCTTATCATAAAGACACAGACATTTCTTTTTGCAAGACTGCTCAGAAAAAAATCGAGCATTCCGGTAGCTGCTTCGCTGGGAATGGATTTATCATAAACATCTCCCGCTATCAGAACAGCATCAACTGAATGCCCGTCAACTATTTCCAGTAACTGTTTAAGCAGATACTCCTGATCATCCTTAAGATCAAAATCTCCAAGTGATCTGCCAAGGTGAAGATCCCCCACATGCATCAGCTTCATACCAAGCCCCCATTACAATGATCAATACGATCTTTATATCCTTATCCGTCAGGACCCGCGCTTATTACGATCATTTATTAAGCCGGTTCAGACAGAATTATATCACAGCGGTTTCTCAGCTTCAATCGATCATGCTTAGGTCTTTTATTGCTTTTCCGTCCGATACTGTTTATAATAATGGCAAAAGTGTACCGGATCAGATAAATTCACGGAGGGATTCATACTATGATATATACCGATCTTACCAGAAAAGCTGTTGATCTGATGTTTGAGAAGCACAAGGATCAAAAAGATAAATCAGGTCTGCCCTATGTATTTCATCCCTGGCATGTGGCAGAATCCATGGATGACGAAATCTCGACATGTGTGGCTCTCCTTCATGATGTGGCAGAAGATACTGATACTACCGTGGATGATATAAGAAATATGGGATTCCCCGATGAGGTATGCAGGGTATTGAAACTCCTTACCCACGATAAAAGCGTGGATTATGATACTTATATCGAAAAAATAGCTGCGGACCCTGTTGCAAAAAAAGTAAAACTCGCAGACCTTAAGCATAATTCCGATCTTACGAGACTGCCCGATCCGGACAGCAAGGCTCTGTTACGGAAGGAAAAGTACAAGCGCTGTATCGACTTTCTTGAAAACTGTTAGCTGCTTTTTTCCCGGTTCATATCCAGCTGTAATCACCGCCCGTTAACGCAAGACTTAACAGCGTATCATATTTCTCCACATCTTCACCCTCAAGCATCTTTATAAGCCTCGCGCTTTCAGCCGTTTGAGGCATCTCATCGTCAGGCCCCAGTTCCATATCCGGTTCCACCCCGCAGTATGGACAGACAAGCCCGGGTGCTATACGAATATCAAGAAACCTGCTGCCGCATTCGCTGCATTCATAAAATCCGCATTGTTGTGTTTCATCAGGTACATAATACATAAGCCCTTCCCTCCTTATTAATCATTTAGCATCAACTCTCTCCTGCTTCTCTTACCCACTCAGGCCGGCTCCTTTATCTGACCACGGACCGACCTTTTTATGCAGACGCCCAAACCTTTTCTGTATTTCTCAGTTCCTTTTGCGCGATATTTATATAAACAATGATCTTTCCGTTTTGATCCCAATATGCATTAATACAGCTAAGCAGATGCTTATCCCCTGTCAGTATCCCGTCTTTTATTCTGTTAATATCATCTGTGATCTTACGTTCTGCCTCTTCCTCTTTTCTCTTATACTCTTCATAATCTATTAAAAGCTTCTCCTCTGATGCTCCTTCAGATCTGTCATTTAAATCTGAAACTATGTAGTGTTCACCCGTACTGTAGTCACAGCGCACATTGAGACTCGAAATATCACCATCCTGATAATGGATCCAGTCTATCGGAAATGCCCTCATGGTCTTTATATCATCTATTAAAGCCTCAAATTCTTTTTCGTTATTTGAAAGCCATAAAATCTTACGGGAACTATATCCGACTATTGCAGCTGTCAACAAAAGCAAAACAACTATAACGATCAGAACTATAGCTTTACTATTACTATCACTTTTACTGTTACTCTTCATCCGATCCTTACCAGACATCTGCCAATACCTTCGATCTTTCTCATCCCTGTCAGGGCTGTTTTTTCAACTGTTAAACATTTGTTTCGGAATTATTCGCTGATACCGAAGTACTGTCTGCCCCGTCGTTGCTGTCGGCCGATACAGAAACACTGTCAGCACTTGCACCGCCTTGACACGCATTGAACCGACACCGGCTTTTCT
This sequence comes from uncultured Lachnospiraceae bacterium, assembly GCA_902779395.1. Lineage (GTDB taxonomy): Bacteria > Bacillota > Clostridia > Lachnospirales > Lachnospiraceae > NK4A136. Next base: position 81,567 of record CACZBK010000001.1, read on the forward strand.
ATATTGACATATCTGCTTTTTCACCCTTCTTTATCCTTATATTCAGTGATAATGAATATAGACCACAAGTCATTTTAGCATATCATTGAACTCAAGTATGTTCCTTTCCATGCTGTCCAAAAGATCATGTGAATCATCTTCGATATGTGAGAGATAAGTTACTATGATCTTTTTCTGCGGCAGGACATAACATTTCTGCTTCCACTTTCCGTTAATGCTGAAGCCGTCACGGTATTTCCAGATATAGAACCCATAACCGCCTTCTCTATTCATTTGCTGAACGGATGTGGCCATTTCCACATATTTCCCGGATACTATCCGCTGCCCTTCATACACACCCTTGTTATAAAGAAGCAGGCCAAACTTGCTCAGATCATGAACCGTAAGCTTCATCCCGGAAGCACCGTAGAAATAACCTTCAGGACTTCTTGCATACTCGTAGTTACAGATTCCGAGCGGCTTAAATATTTCCCGTTCTATAAATTCTCCGAGATCTTCTCCAAGAACCTCAGTCAGGGCGACTCCCGCAAGAAATGTACTTATATTACTGTAGCTGAATATCCTCTCATCCGGCTTTTCTATATTACAGGAAAGCGCCTGATCCAGCCACGCATCTCCTTCAGGCCTAAAGGGAAATCCATCCACAGACATGGTAAGCAGCCTGTTAACAGTGATCTTTTTGAATGTATCCTTCTGCCCATGAGGCATCATTTCCACTTTATCCTCCGGAAGATAATCAAGAATGGATCTGCCTAAATCTATAAGCCCTCTGTCATAGGCAATTCCCACAGCTATAGATTCAACAGTTTTGGTCGCCGAGTATATATCATGAATATTCGAACCTGTATCTCCCCAGCTATGAGTCAGGGTTCCGTCCTCATAAACCTCACCTCCGTAAACACACCATTTATTCTTTTCTATATCATCCGTGAAAGCTTTAAAATCCATATAACGCTCCTTTAATCTTAGTCCGGATCTGTGCCCCCTTATAGAACATTGTGTCATCTTTACGCCAGATCATATTCGTAAACTTTTTCCACGCCACCGGCATGAGCCTTCAGGACGGGTTTACCTTTTTCGTTCAGTTCAAAAAAAGTATAAAAAGCTCATGAACGCAGTCCAGCAGAGTTTTCTTATATTCCGGACTCTTGTACTTCATCATTTCTATCCTGACTAACGGCATGTGATCACCTCATAATAAAATCTCTACATTCCTTCCGTATGTTCAAGTTCAAGCGAGTCAGAAATAAAGCAGTGATATTTGCCGGCAAGGCAGAACCTCCTTATTTCCTGTCCTTTCCCCTTAAACGCTGCAATCTCATCCGGAGCATAGTATTGCGCATCGATCACGATAGTTTCATATGCTGCCCGCCCGACGAAGATATGCCTTGTATAATGAGTCCTGCACACGCTGCAGTTCCTACTAAAGCTAAAAATATTATTATGAAATGTGCTCTTCCAAGCTTCATGGTAAGCCCCTTACGCAGTTAATCCTTTGCTCTTATCCCTTTTCCTCGTTTTGTCTCATAACACTCTCGAAATCTATCTCTCTTGTCTGGGTGTATTCCATCTTATCAAGGCACTCCTTAATAGCTTTCACATCATCTTTAGCTTCCTTTAATTCATACACTCTGGTAAACCATAAAGGCTTAACACAGCGGTATATAAGCGGAGCTGCTTTTATCTCCTCTTCCGAAAACCGGTAACATGCAGAAGCGATCTTCAGCGCTCTCATTATCTCATTTAATTCTTCTTCAAAAGTCCCATTAAAGATCTCACGGAACAGATAATTCAGTATCTCGTCCCTGCCTGCAAGATTAAAATCATATATTCCCACGAATCTTCCATCCTTATCCACAAGCACATTCGTATCATTAAAGTCAGCCTGAAATACTGAAAACGGGAGTTTATGATACATGCCCGACAAGGCTTTCCTGTTTTCTTCCCATCTGTGAAATATCCTGTCTGACTGCTCCGTGAAACACTCAGGCAATGTCTGGCAATAATTCCGAAACTCTAGAGCATTCAGTGTCACCTCATCCATTTCATCTCCGGGAAACAGGTCAAACAGGGTATATCCGGAAGGAATGCTTGTGTAATCATAGTATTGAGCTGCTATGCGAGCAGTCATGATATACAGCTCATCACGATATGGCTCGGTTTCGTCAACCATCTCCACAGATTCATATTTCGAGAATTCCTCTGCATACGCAACGCATTCATGCCCTTTATATTCAATTGTAGGAAACGGCCCTTCAAGAGAGGCAAATATATGCGGGCAATAATATCCATGTTTCAGATATTCCCCCGCACACCGCTGCCACATGCTGATGCTCTCCGCTGTAGTAAATGAATTACATGCCAGCTTGATCACAAGCCTTTTCCCGCTTTCACCGGTCACAAATATGGCTTCACGAAAGTCACCGTCACCACGGCTCGAATCCTTTATGCTATATTCGCTTACTGCTTCAGCAGTAAACATCTTTATTATTGATAAAACATCATTCATTGCCTAAATATTCCTCTGCATAACTCCACAGAATCTCCTGCAGTTCTTCATCCATAAATTCGTACACGTCCGGGATATTCATTGTGATCACTATTTTGCCGGCGATCTCTTCCGCATAGTTTTCTTTTATCCTGCGAAGGTGCTTCTTTTCAAAACAAAAAACCATATCTGCCCAACCGATCAAGCCGGGAGTCAGCTTTACCCTTGAGTTCTTTTCAGTTCCGGCTGACCGTACAGTATGGCCATTATAACCGTCAAGCAGCTTCTCTGCCGTTAAGCTTCTGCGCTTGTTCTGACTGCATATGAATAATATATTCAATACCCGCTCTCCTCTATTGGCTAATTATACCATAGATATAAATTCGATCGAAGAAGTAGATGATATGCTCGCAAAGGAATATGGCATATGACAAATGAATACTATGTGTGCTACTCTGACGAAGCAAAAGACGACCTGCCGGTCATTTCGACGGTGTTTCGTATCTCTCCTTATTCATTGCCAGCGCCACAAGATTGACCGTATTCCCGATAAACGCCAATGCCACAACCATAATTACCATAATGATACTCCGGATCATGCTCTGCCCCTGCGTAGGAAGCAGGATTATGATCAGTATGGCGAGTATCGTAGATATTATCATGGTTACGGAGAGTCCTTTTTCTGTCTTTTTATATGCCTGCTCCGACATTACAAGAGCTTTCTTTAAGTTATCCTCCGCCGCATCTGCAAACTCTTCCGGCTCCAGTTTTTTTCCGGATACTATCTCATTCATACTTATCCCATACAGATCGGATAGCATCTCGAGGCACTCCACGGGCGGCATATAATTCCCGTTCTCCCACCTCGAAACCGTCTTATTGGATACTCCCAGCTTTTCGCCAAGCTGTTCCTGAGTGAATCCTTTTTCCTTACGAAGCTCCTTCAAAAACTGTCCTGTTCTTAATGTATCCATTTCAGATACCTCCTTTGGTTTTTTATGCTCTCATCTTATCCCCAACAGCATAAAAAATCTTTACCACAAACAGCGAATCGCCTTAAATTCAGGCTTTTCTCATATTATGAGACTCTCCTTTTCCCGACTTACAATAAAAAGATCAGCATCTCATATCGCCTTTTGCGACCTGACCATCTTATAATTCCCTATCTCAAACTTCTGATCATCAAACCTTCCGGCAATCTGCCGGATCTCCATAAATTCGTCACTTACGATTATATAATACTGTTTCTTTTCCGAATCCGCAAGATAAAAGGCATTGTTCAGATTCTCGAATGCATTGACAAGATCTGTCCCGCTGTCAAAGCTTCCGATACCCGGAAGGAAAGCCGTAAACAATGACATCGCATGATCCCGGATCTTTTCTTTTGATGATAGCTTCTTTGTAGCAGTCAGCGCATAAACCGAGTACTCCGGAAACTTATCCTTTACCAACGCATCCTTAAGCTTCGCCTTTTTGATAAGATTCTTCTCACCATTAAGGTCGATCGGCTCCCTTGTGATCGACAGATCCAGACTGCTCTCATCGTCTAAAAGATAATCCACGCTCACATCCAATAATTTTGATATCGCCTTAAGATTATCCACATCCGGAAGCCCTTTATCCGTCTCCCACTTTGCTATGGCACTCCTGGATACGCTGATCCTCTGCGCCAGCTCCTCCTGTGATAACGCTGCTTTCTGTCTTGCCTCTCTTAATTTCTGTCCAAATGTCATGATGATGACCTCCTTTTTTATAGTCCGCCTTTGCGGTTCTCCTTACAGCCTCATCATATGACTGAGATCCTTTTATCCGCAAGAAACGCTCTGTAACAGGGCTGTTACTCTGCGTAACAGACTGTTCAAAGATGCCCTACAGCGCCGCTCAGCCGTAAAAGAACCGGCCCCTTACCATATGGAAAAGAGCCGGCCAAAAGGGGAATCAGCAAAAAAGAATAAACAACATCCTTCTCACTTATGAGTGCTATTATAATACATGTAACACCTGCTTTCTATCAAGAACCCATGGCATTTATGCTACCAACCGGAGCACAAACCACTTTATCATCGTTTTATAAAACTCTTTCAGCATATATGTCTCTGTGATAAAATAGCAATAACCGTATCCGAAAGTGAAAGTATCCGGCAGAAGCCATATGGTAGAATTCTTTATGGATCATTATGATATAAGAGCTAAGATCACTATAACAGATAAAGATGAGTGTTTTTCCGGCTATAGACCGGCACACCTGATCAATAACTATCTCACAACCGGAGTCCACACTTATATTGGCACTGATAGCCTTAAGAACGGCCAAAGTACAGAGGGCTATGTTACATTTATCTCTCCGGAGTATTATCCCCATACGCTCAGCGTAGGCGACAAGATCTCTTTTCAGGACGGATCCAAGACAGTTGGATATATAGAAGTACTTGAAATATACAGTGATCTGTTGAATGCAGATAAAGAGCCATCGAATAAGACATAGGTGAAAATGATCATTATGATACTTTTTACAGGTTTTAAAGGCAGGAATAATTCTTCAAGCTTATTGGCAAAACAGCTCTCCTCCGAGCACCTGCTCCTTACCAATTCTTTTGCCGGTCTCAAAAAAGATATCGGATCCATCGTCAAAGAATATGATTTTGTTGTGATGTTCGGTGTTGATACTACGCTGACTTCAACGGTGAGGATAGAGAAAATAGCTTCTTTGGATGGTATTAAGCTTGTTTCCTCACTTGATCTTGGATGGATAGCAGATGCATTGAACGGCGCCGGATTATCTGCAGTAATATCAGATACCCCGACAGCTTATCTTTGCAATGCGGCATATTACCACATGCTTGAAAGATTTTCCGGTAGAGCTGTTTTTATGCATGTTCCTCCGGTAAGGCATTTGGCGCAGAGTTTTATAGATATCATGAAAAGCCAGTTTGTTAGTACTCTGGAAGCCATACCTGCCGGCGCCATTTAGAACACTATGTTATTACGGAAATGAAAAAAAAATGCTGGTTTTTACTTTCTTTTTACAAATATACTCTTTAACACAGTTAACGATGTCGGAAATAGTTGTTTTAAAGCTTTCCTCCACAATAGTGATGATTATTATGACGCAGATTATATTTTTAAACACTTAGACGGGACATTATATTACCCTGACACTGTGACAAAAGCCTTCCGGGAAATCAAGGAAGCTCATCCTGAATTACCCCAGGGAGTCACACTCCATGGGCTACGTAAATCATGTGTATCCCTACTGGTACATATGGGATATAGCATTAAGGAGATTCATGATTGGGTTGGCCAACGAGATGAGGCAACTACATTAAAAATTTATTCAAAAATTAAATCTGTACGATCGAAATCATCTATTGCTGAACGTTTAAGTGGAATTATCAAACCCATAAAAGATAAGTGAGGATAGCAAAAATGCAAAAAGTAGAATTATTGGTAGAACTGACACATAAAAACAAGGGTCCCCATCTCCGGAAACCCTTGTTTTTACTGAATCGGGGTGACGTGATTCGAACACGCGACTTCTACGTCCCGAATATCGCTGTCAATTTCTTATCCTATCCCTTTTTGTGCCGATTTCGTTTATTTTGATAAGTCTTTGCATTTGACTGTTCATAATATAACACAGGATAACATGTAATAAAAAGCCGATAAGATATTTCGGTTAGAACAAAAGTTAGAACAAAAAGCTTTCTGAGGATCCGGATGGATCGCTCCTCAGGGAGCTTTTTTATTTCCAAAATAGGAGGAATAAATCAATGGCAGTATTAAAGAATAAAACCCAGGGAAACTACACAATAGTATCCCAGAACATCATGAGAGATAATAATCTGTCACTTACAGAGCGCGGTATGCTTCTGACCCTTTTATCCTTACCGGACAACTGGCATCTGACCATAATGGGCCTTTGCCATATCCTTCCGGACGGTAAAGATAAGATCTCCAAGACGCTTAACAGCCTCATTGATAAGGGCTACGTGACCAGAGATCAGGGAAGGGCTAACGGAGGCAAGTTCGACTCTACTAACCTTGAAGTTCATGAAACACCGATTCCCGTCACTAAGCCCCCTATGCAGCCCAAGATCCTTACTGAAGATCCTGCACCAAAAATGGAGATTTTACCGTATCCCGAAAATCCGGATACGGTATATCAGGATGCAGATAACCCGTATGCGGAAAATCTGCCACAATATAATACTAATATATCTAATATTCATAAAGACACTACTAAGAGAGTGAGTACTGCTGACACACTCACCAATACCGAATACGACGATCTGGTATCTGCTTTCGGCAAAACTGCTGTTGATAATCAGATCAAGCGCATCACCGATCATGGTTACAAAAACTGCCTTAACTACGAAACAATTAAGCTCTGGTGTACCGAACGTGCAAGCAGACCTCCTGTAACACAAACTCCCTCCCCAAAGGACAGTATATTCTGTTCTTTCACTCAGCGCTCTGATTATACCCCCGATGAACTGGAGCGCCTACTTGTCTGCAACTGAATATCCCATCCCTGCCCTGACGGGCGCGATTTACCAGAAATGAAACCGGCATATCCATGCCGTCTTCATTTCTTCCCGGATCAGTCGATATCTGACCGCTAAAAAAGGAGCAACCGGTCCTCCCGGACTGTTTGCTCCTTTTTAGCTTGCCGGATGATCGTGCAGAAAATCACTTCCTCCCGGAAGCGATTTTCATGCTCTCCCACCGGCATTAGGTATCTCCTTCCCTGGCAAATCGCAAGACCACAGATCCCCCGCAGCCGACCGCCTATGCTTCCAAATCGGCTTGCGGTTGATCAGGCAAGTTTCGCAATCTGGCAAGCCACATTTCCGCTGACGCTCCAATATGTCTCTTAGATTGCACCGCTCCACCGAAAAAGGCTTTGGCCTTTTCCGCTTCCGCTAAACTTGCCAGTGGGCTGCTCGCCCCCTTGGAACCCCCGGCAAGGTCTGTCCGACCTCTGCACACCGGAGCCGACTACCTGACAAAAGACGCATAAAATCATCCACCGGATAATTTTATGCGTCCCCTGTCAGTCCGTCTAGGGGCTCTGCCCCTGCACCCCGCCAAAGGGATGACTTCCCTTTGGAAACCCTCCGTAACATATCATCATTCATGAAAGGATTGATCATATTATGAATAAAGTTAATCGAACACGAAATAAAGCTGTCACCATTAGAATGACCGCATCTGAATATGGCGACCTGCAAAGTAAGATCCGCGAATCAGGTCTTTCACAGCAGTCATATATCATAAATGCCGTCCGTGGTGCAACGATCCCGTCATCTGATGAGCTTGCCGTGCTGAAAGATGTCAGCAGGACCTTTGCCGACCTTGAAAAACAGCTAAGGGGATTGGCAACCAATGTAAACCAAATAGCCCATGTTGCCAACGGACTGGGCTCTATACCGTCAGCAGAAGAACTGAAAAAGATATCCACCCAGCTTGGAGACTATCGAAAGGAGAGTGAGGATGTATGGCAATCAATAAGGTTGTCAATAAATCAACCAAAAGCCACGGAGCTATGAGAAACGTCCTTGAATATGTCCTGCGCGATCAAAAGATCAGGGAAGGATATGTAGAGATATCCGGTCCTTATTCCGGGGAAAACATCAACTATGACGATATCTACCGGACATGGCTGAACGAAAAGCAGCTCTGGGATAAAGATTCCGGGAGGATGTACGCTCACTTTATCATAAGCTTCCACAAAGATGAACCGGTAACTCCAGCCGACGTGCTGGATATATGCCGTTCACATGCCGATCATTTTTTCTCCGGCCATCAATATGTTATCGGGGTACACCAAGATAAGGATCATCTGCATGGCCATATTGTCGTGAACTCCGTATCTTACATAGATGGCCATAAGCTACATCAAACAAAACACGATCTTGAAGAACAGAAGAATTACACCAATAATCTCTGCCGGGAACGCGGACTGACTGTAGCCGAAAAAGGACGTCATTTTGACGGCTCCCTGATTGAGCAGGGTGAGATAAGCGCATGGAGCAAAGATAAATATAACCTTCTTATAAACACCTCCAAAAAGAGCTATGTCGCAGATTGTGCCATAGCTCTAATGGATGTTATCCCCGGCTGTACAGGCAGAGAGGAATTTATATCCGGCATGAAAAAACACGGCTGGTCAGTACAGTGGGAGGATAAGCATAAGCACATCATCTTCCGTAATGAAAACGGTGATAAAGTCCGTGACAGCAACATAGAAAAGACCTTTGCAGGTATGAAAGTGAACAAGGAGGCACTAACAGATGAATTTACGCGCCAGAATGAACTCCGACACTCAGGACAGGGAGACGATACCGAACTCAGACAGTACTATGACGAGCTCATGTCAGCCGCTGTCGGATCAGATAATGAAAAAGCAGGCAGAAATAATACAGATGCAGAAAGCCAAGATACAGACACTCTCCTCAGAGAAGTCGGAGCTGATATCAGCAATAGCCAAGCTCAGAGCAGAACTGTCATCCGTACAGGATATAAATCTCTCATTGAAAACAAAGAACGACAGCTTGAAGAACAACGCAGGACCGCTCTCCAGGAGGGATCAGGAAAAACTGATAGAAGACCTCGCCGGCGTAAGGACCAGTCTCTCTGACGCCATAAAAGCCCGTGATACAGCCGTCCAAAAGAACCGTGAGCTGCTGTTGACCGCAAAATCCAGCCGTAAGACCGCATGGGAAATGCTTGCCGGCACTCTCTTGTGCTGTCTTATAGCATATCAGGCATTTTTGTATGATGTGTGGTATTTTGCAGCGTGTCCGATCGTTTGGATCTGCGAAAAGCTGTCTGAATATGCATTATGGATGTCAGCGCCGTATTACACAAAAACCGTAAACGGAACAGAAACCCTCTATGCTTTTTCCGGAGGATCAGCGTGGATTCTGCGGATCCTGAGCCTGCTCCTCATCTTTGCCGGTATTACCTGCATTTGCTACGTTATCTATCGCATGGTTTTATACTACAGGAAACGCTGGTGCAACCTCTCCCTGAAGGTATTGCTCCTCTCTCTGGCTGTCGTTATCGTGTTTGGAGAACTGATCCACGAATATGTGAACATCAACCTGCTTCTGCTGCTTTTGGTCACTCAGGCCGGCTATCTCGGTGTCCTTATATACCTTGACGGATACTATGAGAGCCGGTGCCGATCCGATGCCTGGGAGAAGATACAAAAGCAATAAGACTGATAAAGCGGTGATGCGGTTTATAATGCCGCTCACCGCTTATAATACCTGTATCCGCCTTCCCCTCCGTCAAACCAATCCGAATCGAGAATATCCCGTACATAAAGGTCGCCTTCACTCTATGTAGAACTGTTTCCTGATCCCTGTGTTTGATTGCATCATCAAGGTATTCCCCAACATCTATCAGACATGGTTCATCTCCATCAAAGGGACCTGTCGCTTTATTAAAATCACGAGTTAAACCCTTCCATCCTTTGCCATGAGGAAGGTGTGACCGGTGCAGCTTACACCGATATGCAATTTGACGGCGCCAGCCTGCCCGAGAATGAGATTGACTTTACAGCAGACCGTCCGTTTATGTTCATCATTACCGGAGGTGACGGTTCGATCCTCTTCGCCGATACCATCAAGAATATCGAAAAAAAAATCGGTCGGGATCACTTTTGATCCCGATCATTTATTTTTCTATGATCCTTATATAACCAGCCCTACGGGGTTATCAGCCACTCCTTCGGTGGATGGACAGGCCCTCTTTCCGGATAGTACATCATGATCCTTACCCCCAAACAATCCATATATGTTTTGGGTATAAGCAATTCAGCTCCCTCAAGTATTGCTGAAGATCCTGTTTGTTTCTCATTTCCGTTTAAATATACAATTGGTTCATTTATAGAAAGCTCCAATGTGTTGCCACGATAACAGATCTTATAGCTGCGCCCGTCATTTTCGATCACTGCCCCCATCTTTTCACAAGCATCATAGGCATACACATAGAATGTATCATTTCTTTCCGCAAATGGACTAAGAAACGGTCTGAGTGTATCAGGAATGTTTACTCCGGTGTAATAGTCATCATTCATAAATGAATATTCAACCCCATTCATAACTACCCCCGAAACAGATAACGGATTTATCGTATCTGCAAGAGACTGCGTATATCTATAGGTGTTTTGTGCAGGGTCTCCCTCTGATAAAAATTTAATCTCCGTCCAATTGCCCGCAAGCTGTTGTAAGGTTATCAGTTCACCATCCACTTTACGGAAATAGATTTCTACAATCCTATCTCCATATACGGGAGTATCAAAAGTTACTACATAGGTGACCTGAGTTGCACTCAACTCACATGAACTGATAAAGTAATCGTTATTCTTATACACGGGCAGCGCAGTAGCGGATAGCACCTCAAACGGCTCATCTGTATTAAATCCGACGGAATCCTCATCACGATTCTTTAAATGCATCCCACTTACTATACAGAAACAATAATGCGCCATCCCGTTCTTCCATGATCCAACCACTTCAAATATAAGATCCGGTTCCTCAGGTATTCTTAACTCTCCCGAATCCTTTAAGTATTGCAATTCTTCATAATTAGCCTCATAGCTGTTCTCATCTTCAGCATACATGCTCTTCCAACAGCGAACATACACTTCATCCGGTTCCTCTTCAAAATCCAACGTCACTACCGAAGTATCATCTGTACGCAGAAAACGGCTCATAGAATCCATCATAAACAGGGGATGCGCGCTGTCAGCCTCGATAGCTGTCATTGTTCCATCACTATTTTCATAAGACCACGAATACGTCCCCCTCGTAGAAATACACTCATTTCCAGCATATATGATTTTAAGCTGAGGCGGGTTAGAAAGATTTTTTACTTCTCCTACGCTTACTGAACTCGCACCATCTTCAACATCAAAACCAGCCATGTTTACATCAACATCCTCTATATCCATTCCCTTATCTCCGGGGTTAGTAAGAAAGCAAACAGCAATAACTATACATATGCAGACAGTTGCTATTATTATCCATAACGCCGGTTTCTTATAGTTCAGCACACATTTAATACGCTCCTTCACTCCCGTCTCGCCAAATGCCAGAGGGCATGCTGCGATAATCCTCCTGTGAGCATTACAATCCAACAGCGCCTGCGAATATGAATTCACATATGCATTATCTTTATCCCGGATAACCTTTTCATCACAGGCAAATTCTATATCCCTGCACAGAAGGATGTATGCCAGCCAGCATAAAGGATTGAACCAGTATACCGACAGTATGAGAAATCCGAGAGGCTTCCAGAAATGATCTCCTCTCTTCAGATGTGCATTTTCGTGGGCGATCACATAATCAAGTGTATCCTTATTCATACCGGATGGTATATAAATGACCGGTCTTAAGATTCCGAGTATAAACGGAGATTTTACATCATCACAGGCATAAATATTCTCTGAAATCTTTTTAGATGCCCGGACCTTCCGCTTGAGAATGATGAAGCTCGTCAAAGCATAAAGTAGACACACAAACATACCGATACACCACACAAGGCTCGCTGTAAAGATTAGTACCTGCATCGGATTTGCACTGTCTCCAACCTGTGGTGCTAAATGCGCTTCCATAACAGGATTCACCGCTGTATCAACATAGATTATTCCGGAAGTTATATGCGGATGTGCCTCTGTTGCAATAGTTTCCGGTATTACCTCATCACTGGGAATCAAGCTAAAAATACTCTTAAAGGAAAATGGAACTATCAGCTTAAGCGCAACGACCCCCCACAGAAGACAGACTGACCATTTGGGAGCCTTCTTCAAAAATAATCTGATGATTACAACCGCCAAAATCAGCCAACTTGCGCTTATCGACATATTCAGAAGTTTTATAAATACTGTTTCCATCTCATTTCCTCTTTTTATGCTCGTCTATCATCTTCTGAATCTCGTCGATCTCTTTTTTTGTCAGCTTCTTGCGTGATGTAAAAGCCGCGATGAACGCGGGAAGCGATCCGTCAAAAGTATCCTGTACAAACTGCTCGCTCCTGCTCGCATTGAACTGTTCCTTTGAAACAACCGAAGTAACAGTACCATTCTCATTCCTGAATAGTCCCTTTTCACACAGTTTTCTTAAAACCGTATATGTGGTAGATTTCTTCCAATTCAGTTCCATCGCACATATCTCAACCAGTTCTCTTGAAGTCACCGGTTCGCTTTTCCATATAATCTCAGCAAATTCCGCCTGGATCTCGCCTAATTCTACTTCCATAGTATTATTCTCCTTTGGTTTATTCGATGTAAACTATATTTAGTTTATTCCGAATAAACCGTTTTGTCAACTGTTTTTTGAAATGTCTCCGCCACCTACTGACACAAAAAAGATCAGGCAAGCACCCGATCTCATTTCCAGAAATCCATCTATTCTTTTTCCAGAATGAAAGCAGTCCACTGCATTTCAATTCGAACTCCCAGCTTTTCAACAATACATCCTAATTCGTATCTTGGGCACTTTATTATGGAAGGGTCAAGCCATTAAGAAATCCTGAAACAGGACAGCTTGAATATGGTCTTTTGGTACGAACAGTAAAAGATACCATTGATAATATTAGGTATTGTTCTCATCTTTTTTTCCGTCGTATCACCGCTTAATATTTTTGTCGGTGTGATCATCGGACTATTTGTTATATGTTTGGGCATATTGCTGGGAAAGATCAATTATAAGCCATGACTTTTAAGAGTCGTCGGTCTTTCCATCACAGTCACTCCTCACTTTTAACTGGGTTTTCAAAGGATTTCTTGATATAACAAGTCGATCTGGGAGATATTAATAATTTTGTAAGACATACTGTTTTACTATCCGATGAAAGGAATACAGCATGAAAAAAACTGACCTGATCGTAATCCTTATTTCAGCCGTTTGCCTGTCTGCCTGTGGAAAGAGTATCCCGGTACAGCCTGTAAGCAGTAATACATATTTAAGTGGCTGTGATCAGACCGATGTCTCAGAAAATGAGTCAAATAACAAACAAGATGCCGAAAATGCGATGAGTGATCTTGTTTATTATGGATAACCGGCAAAATCGTGGAATAAGGAAGACTGTGTTATAATTACTTTATCTGCTTTTGATAACTTTGAACACATAGACAGAGTTTGTATCCGCAATTGCAGATATGATCATGAAATTGATCTTCCGATATCGCAGGAAATAAGATATTCGATTGAAGAAGATGGTTCGTATTATGTATATGCCATTTCGGATAATGGATCAATTATGGATTTAAGTGATTATATCGACATTGAGCATTCTTATGCTAACGGTACCGGAGATACCGGAATTATTGGATTATAATAATAGATATCATAGGAGTTCATCTATTCACATAGATAAATGGAAAAATCGGCGGTCTTCGATTGCCGATTTTTGTTTTATGCCCTTGACATCTTTGGTCTATCGCGATAGACTATATCTAGTTTATCACAATAGACTGGAGGGAATATAAAATGATCGATGTAGAACTTGGCGCCATACAGGAACGGTTTGCAGATCTTGTATGGGCTAACGAACCCATAGCGTCAGGTGAGCTTGTTAAGCTTTGTGAAAAGGAACTGGAATGGAAGAAATCCACTACGTATACCGTTCTGCGCAAGCTATGTGATAAAGGATTGTTTAAGAATACGGACGGAATAGTCACGTCCCTGATCTCCAAGGATAAATTTTACTCTGCTAAAAGCATGCAGATCGTGGAAGATTCTTACGCGGGATCGCTGCCCGCTTTTATCGCTGCATTTATCTCTGATAAAAAACTTACGTCTAAGGAAGCTGAAGAAATACAGCAGATGATAGATCAGTTTAAGAGGAAGAAAAAATGAGTTCTGTATTTCTAAGAATGCTAAATATGAGTCTGGCGGCGGGCTGGCTTATCCTGGCCGTTATCGTACTGCGGCTTCTTCTAAAGAAAGCCCCTCGGTGGATATCATGTCTGCTCTGGGGTATTGTAGCAGTACGCCTCATACTGCCCTTCTCTGTCGAAAGCATATTGAGCTTACTTCCCAGTGGGGAAGTTATCCCTGCTGATATTACAACACAAAGTGAACCTGTTATAGATTCAGGGATATCAGTCATAAACAATGCAGTAAATCCGATCATGCAGGCAAATTTTACGCCTGAGATCGGTGACAGTGTCAATCCGCTGCAGGTCGTAGTCGCCGTATCTTCTGTTATATGGATCATCGGCGTAGCATTAATGCTCATATATACATTGATAAGTTTTCTTTCTTTGAAAAGGCAGGTAAAAGCATCTGTTCCATTTAAAAAAGGATCACGGATATATCTGTGCGATGAGATAAGAACACCTTTTATCATAGGCATTATCAGACCGCATATCTATATTCCCTCTTCTTTGGATAATGCTACTGAAAGGTATGTGATAGCGCATGAAAATGCTCACCTGAAGAGACATGATCACTGGTGGAAACCTCTTGGCTTTCTGCTCTTATCTGTTTACTGGTTCAATCCTCTGTGCTGGGCAGCATATATCCTGCTGTGCAGAGACATCGAAGCTGCCTGCGATGAAAAGGTCATCCGGGATAAAAACGAAGACTATCTTACAGCGTACTCCCAGGCATTGCTTGACTGTGCCATACAGAGAAAGCTTATCTCCGCCTGCCCGCTTGCCTTTGGCGAAACAGGTGTAAAACAACGAATAGAAAATATTCTGAATTATAAAAAACCGGCATTCTGGATCATCATAGCAGCCCTGACAATATGCGCCGTTGTTGCTGTATGTTTCTTGACGGATCCGGCTAAGAAAGACGGTGATAACACGAATAATATCGAAGAAGATATTGATGATAGATATCTTTCTCATTTATGCCAATCATTAGAGGATTCGTTCAATTCAAATCCCTCATCTTCATGGCCTAAGATGAATGTAGAATATATAAAGAATGAAAACCTTAAGAAGATAATATGCTCACCTCAGGAAAACCAAACTGAGATAAGCGAAGAAATCTATAGAAAAACAGAAGAAATCATCAAAGCTACACTTGGAGTCCGGTCGGATATAGAGGTTGAATTGACCGGATTTAGCATAGTTGAAACAGATACAGAATATGCCGAAGTTCCGGCTGTGAAAACCAGTAAAAGAATGCTCATGGCAAACGGCATCTTATATGTTGATACCGGCTATGTGTCGGGTATTTTCGGAAGATGCGGTATGTTGGACGGAATTATCACTACTGTCATAAATGCTGATGAAACTCCAGATCAAGACGGTGAAGCAAATTTTACTGCAGATGGCTGGCAGGTCGGTTTTGAGGAAGATACCATAGATGTTCGTATCGATGACGAGTACTGTATCTTTGCGTCACAGGGAAGCAGACTGCTGACTGAAGGGACGATCCCTCAGGGTGTCCTGCAGTTCACAGCTACTGTTCAAGAAGTAACAGATGACGGATATATCATCGTAAATACAGATGGCTTCATACCTGCGGAACAGTTTTCCGGCAGGATAAGTACGAGCGAAAGATTTAAGCTGAGCCTTGAACACTATGAGCCGGGCATCTATGTTGATACACCGGTTGAAGGAAATATACTGCTCATATCCTGTAAGCCGGATATCGTGGGTGAAGATCCCGGGCTGATCACCGGTGTATACAGTATATCTCCCATCGGCTCCAGCCCCATGCAGCCGGCCAAAGGAACCATCCCCCTTGAAGATGAGGAATTATCTGACTGGATATCGGCAATAGAGCTTCCGAAAGGTTACAGCTTCGGTGAGTTTTCTTATAACATCGGGTACCAGGGAGGTTTTCTTATCCTGCCTCAGTGCTATGAGAAGGTCGCTGAGAACGGATCCGGAACTCCTGCTCAGTGGTTGTATTCAGGTATGCTCACAAGGATCCCGGCCGACAATCCCCACTTAAATATCACTTACAAAAATGGTTGTCCCAATTTATCGGGTATCATGCAGGATAACCATACCGATATAAAATATGTAATGGCGCGCGGGACCGATGTTTTTGATACCGCAAAATGGCCTATGATCGTATTGAAGGAGACGCATGATCTGTATTCTTCACCACAGGTTTTTGAACTAGAGCAGTCAGGTATCGACACCTCAAAGATCGATATGAACAGTGAATACTGGTATTTCTGGTTCGTGAAGGAAGACACTGATACCTATTATATACTAAGCCTTACAGCTAAAGAATTCAGTCGTGAGGAAGCTATTGCGATCGCTGAAACCGTCCGTTTTATAGATTAAAGGCAGATTTTTTGTATTATACAGTCACTCCTCACTTTTAACCGGGTTTTCAATGGATTCTTTCTCTAATCTTAAGTTTGCCAACTCTTTTCGTATATCATGATTCAAAATGAAGAGATCCTTCATTCCTATCAACTAAGCACCTTTCTTCCAGCCAATACGCTATTCGTCGTTGGCACTCTTCCGGGCATGCATTTTGAACTCTTCTTCTGCGAGCTCTATCTGCTTTTGGAACTGTTCAGCGGTAGGCAGGTAGTTCTGAATCTCTTTAATCTTTACATTATCGTACGTAGCTACCCCCATAGGTGTTGTAATCCCTTGAAAGGCCAGCTGTACTTCCGTGCGATCCATATCCCTGCATATTAAGAGCCCGATTGTAGGATTGTCGCTATCCCGCTTTACAAATTCATTTACAGCATTTACATAGAAGTTCAGTTTTCCGGTAAATTCCGGATCAAATGGTTTAACCTTAAGCTCCAAAACCACATAACATCGCAGGTAAATATGATAAAACAAAAGGTCGATCTTTCGGGTTTTACCGGCAATAATGATTTCCTTCTGCCTTCCTACAAATGCCCAACCGTCACCTAATTCCAACAGGAATCGCGTCATACGTTGCTCTAACACATCTTCCAAAGCATCTTCATCATAACCATCGGGTAAACTTACAAATCCCAGATCATAATTGCTTTTTAAGATTTCCTTTGCCAGCTCACCTTGAATAGAGGGAAGTTTTTCATCAAAGTTGGTAACAGCAGCTCCCGATGCATGATATAAATCTGCCCGTATAATACTATCTAAGGCATTGCGACTAAGGCTTCCCTCTACAGTTTTCCGAATATAAAAGAAAGCTTCTTCAATACTTTGCGATTTTTGTATTATCAAAACATGATGCATCCACGGAACAAATGCAAAAACAGAGGGGAATTCTAATTCTGAAGCAAGTTGCTTCACTTTTGCTTCGTGAATTTCTGAAGCAACTTGCTTCAGTTTTACACTACCGATATCAACCTGATTCTCCATATCCGAAATCAACGAAATAGTTTTAATATTTGAAGCATAAAAAGAGTACCATTGCCTCATAAACCATAGATTCCGGGCAGAAAAGCCTTTTACTTCCGGGAACTCTGCTTGAAGATCCAAACTGACCTGATTTACTATACCACTTCCCCACTTTTCCTCGGCTTTTCTTACAACCAGATCCCTTCCAAGCTGCCAATTAAACAGAAGCTGCTCAGAGTTAACCTTAACAGCAGCTTTAATCTGAGCATTACGATAGCGCTGTTTTATCTCATGTATCCACTGAACATATTCACTATCAAGCTTAACATCTTGTGTTGTCACCAGTTCCGGCTTATTTTCCATCTTACTCACCATCCCCCTGATCAAGCTGATCATAGGCCTCCTGCAATTCCTCGATTTTCTTCTTTATCCGGGCTTTCTGCAGATCCTTTTCAGTCTTATCTATGATACCCTGCGGGTAAGTCCATTCCCAATCACGATATGATGTCAGGATCTCTTTCTTTTCTTCCTCAGATGTAGCTATCTCCAGCTCTGATCGTATCTTTGAATATACCTTGTACCACTCTTCCATGTATTCATATATATCATCCTTAAAACTTACGGAGATGCATAATCCCGGTGGTCTATCATCCGGAGTCTTTTCTATCTTCATATTATAGGTATTCTCCAGCTCAAACATAGCGTACATAGCCCCTATGTAGTTTGTTATTACGGGATCTGCTAACGCAAGTGTACTTACACCTAATGCGTCAGCGATGCTTTTAAGCATATCTGCCTTAGGTTTTCTCACACCGTTCTCATACTTCTGTATTCTGTCGGCATTTAAGCCTACTTTTTCCCCTAATTCGGCCTGGGACATCCCTTTTGCATTTCGTATAGCACGGATCCTGGCACCAATCCTGCGCGCAGAACTCTCTTCATTAATATCCATCGGGTCCTTTCCCAATGTGTTCTTAACCATTATCATATCGATCCCTCCATCCGCGGTCATTGCATAGAATTATGCTTATATTATCACATTTATCCTCATATACAAAGCACAAAATAGAGCTGATAGAGAACTTTTTCAAAAAGCACATTATTGTGCTTTACAAGACCATAATAATATGTTATATTACAATTAAGAACAGATAAGTACCACAAAAGAACGTACCGTGACAAGATAAAAAAGAAAGGTTCACAAGAGAACCCGGTGTTTCCCGGAAAACCGGATGTCACCGTTAACCAGGGAAGGCTTAATAAGGACACCCGGAAAAAGAAAGGAGGAGGTATGAAAAACAGAGAAAGGCAGCGGGCAAACCGCAGGATCAAAGAAGAGATGTTAAGTTTCAAAGATATGTGCGGGGTAAACGATCCCACACCATACGAAGCCGTCAGAGAAATAATACAGAAATTCAGAAAAGGCAGAAAGGAGAAAAAATATGGAGTATGAAAAAATATTAAAGGATTATGGAGATATCCTCTTACCGGAAGATCTGCAGAAGATATTACACACCGGCCGCAACACCGTCTATAAGTATCTCGCAGACGGCACGATCAAATCTCTCAAAATAGGTGGAAAATACAGGGTACCTAAGCTCGATCTTCTGAAGTTTATCTATCCTGATATGAATTTCGTAAAGGAGGCCGGTTGACCATGGCAAGGCCTAAGAAGGACGGACGTAGAGCTACCGGGATACAAGGCAAAAAGGGATATCTTTATATAGTTACCTCACAGCCGGTGATCAGGGACGGAGCCAAAAAAATAGAGAAACGGTGGATTGCAACTGGTCTGACCGATACTCCCGAAAATGTCAAAAAGGCATCCGATTCAAGATCAAAGCTTCTTGGTAATAAGAGTATCCCGGTAACAGACAGAAATATCACTCTTCCTGATTACACCGACTATATCCTCAGCAAAAAGAAACGCGAGGTTTCAGAAACGACATATTCTGCATACTTTTACAGAGCCAATCGGATAAAAGAATACTTTAGCGATATCAAAGTAAAAGATGTGAATGAAGCCATGGTCGAAAGTTTTCTTGACGGCCTTTTTGAAATACAACATGTTCAGCCAAGAACTGTTAAAGATATAAAGGTTTTTCTGGGATCTATAATGGCAATGGCAGTTAAAGAAGGTATACTCACATATAATCCTGTCAAGGAAGTTGTGATCAATAAAAACCTGGCAGCCAAATATGTAAAAGACAAGAACACGGATGAAGAATTTTTTTCCTACGAAGAAGCACAGGATTTTTTAAACAGAGTCAAAGATCATGAACTCTATGAGCTGTTTTACCTGACCCTGTTCTTTGGCCTAAGAAGGGAAGAGATACTCGGGCTGAGATGGTCTGCGATAGACTTCAAAAACAAAACTATGAGCATCAATCACACTGTCACGAGAGGATTAACGATCAACCGCTCCAATACTACAAAAACCATTTCCAGTGCACGGGAATATCCTCTTACTCAAGAGCAGATTGAAATGTTCAATCTGCTCAAAAAAAAAGAGGACGCCAACCGTATGCTGTGCGGTAGCGAATATTACGACAGTGATTACATCTTCAAACATGCAGACGGATCGCTGTATTATCCCGACTATCCTTCCAAGACATTCACTAAGCTTATCCGGAAGATGCCGGAATTACCGCAGGATATCACTTTCCATGGCCTCAGAAGTTCCTGCGTATCAATCCTGGTGCATCAGGGTATGGATGTTAAAAGCATACAGAAATGGGTAGGACACGCAGACATTGATACAACACTGAGAATCTATGCAAAGGTCAAGGACAAAGAATCGAAGAAAGAGATATCTGATGCTATGACCGGTATATTACCGCTTAAGGACTATACGGATAACAATGATACAACATAAAAAGTTTTGCAAAGAGGATATGTTATGATAAAACAATTAATTCCATAATAAACAGAAAAAGTTAGAACAAAGTTAGAATTGGGCACAAAAAATCGGGGTGACGTGATTCGAACACGCGACCTCTTCGTCCCGAACGAAGCGCTCTACCAAGCTGAGCCACACCCCGACAATGTTTTTATTCAGTTGAAAAGTGCTATATCGGCGCAACGTCCCGAACGTAGCGCTCTACCAAGCTGAGCCACACCCCGATATACCAATTAACCTTTAGAATTATAAATGCGTCTCACCCGAATGTCAATGTTTTTTTATGCACAAGCGGCAAGTATATATTTTTTTGTTTTTTATCAATATGTACCCACTACACAATTCGTTATTTTTATTGTATAATATGAATAGTAATTTCATTTTTTAAGGAGGGGGTTTTATGAAAAATGTTGTTATTATCATTCTGACGACTTTAGGCGCGATCCTTACAGTTATGTCCGGTCACGATCTTATCTTCAAAAACAGTCAGACCTGGCTGACAGGTATAGAAGGCTCCAGCCTTACAACAGTTCTTATTGCGGGGCTTGTATGTCTGGCTGCAGTTGTGGTGATCCTTCTTGTAGATGCAAGCAACCACAGGCTTTCCGCTTCAGTTACCGCTCCCCAGAAAGCACAGAGAGAGTACTACGGTCCCGGTTCAGATTCATTTAACGGAGCTTATGGCGACAGAACAGCCTCCGGCGGGGATGTCCACAGTATGGTAAGCGGTGCGTTCGCCCGTACGGTTTCTGTAGACCCGGAGCCCTCACCCATTCAGCAGCGTCCCATGGCAACCATTCCCGAACCGGTTCAGGTCCCGGTAAGGACCAATGACGCTGTGGATCCCATAGCATTTGCCCACTCTGCAGAAACACCTGCCGGAGCTGCTGCAAATATGAACCCCTTATACGGCGGTATAGTAGAGACCAAAAAAGCAGATTATGTTTCTCCTTATGCAGGAGCAGGCGGAAATGTAAATTACGATCCTGCATATGGTCTGCAGCCTAACAGCCAGAACGGTCAAAACGTTTAAAAGATCAGTTGCATGTATCGGATCATAAATAATCAAACCTCCGGCTCAGCCGGAGGTTTTTAATACTTCTTCAAGCTTTTTCCTTGCATCCTCATAGGAGATAAAAACTATTCCTTTCATCCCTTCTGCCTCTGCAGCTTCTATATTGATCTTCCGGTCATCCAAAAATACACACTCCGAAGGAACAAGTCCGTATCTTTTAAACAACAGCCTGTAGATGGCCGGATCCGGTTTACTTATACGCTCAAAACCCGATATCACCTTACCGTCAACATAAGGCACAAAATCAAAATGCTTTTTCTCATGTATCCTGTATGTATCCCTGGGATAATTTGATAAAAGATAAACCCTGTAACCTTTTGACTTTAACTCCTGCACCCAGGGTCTGCTATAGGGATAGGTTTTTATAATATCTTCCAGATTTCCAAAAAAAAGCTCCGCTTCACGCGGAAACTCTATTACCCTGGATCTCATTTCATCTATGATATCATCTGTTTCCCTGATCCCAAGATCCAGCTCATCCCACAGACCACCCAACACTACCCTGTCAGTGAAAGCCCGGACTGCCTCATCGGAAAAAGCCAGATCATCGCGCATATATGCTTCATAGCGGAAATCAGCAAGGACCATGCCGATATCAAATACTATATTTTTTATCATATCACTGAATGCAGATGCAATCGCCTATATCTTCCCATCTAGTTCCCTGGCATATAGCCTGATCAAACTTTTTTTCTCCGGTCCGGTCGGTATAAGTGGCCCACATAGCTATAGGATTCATAAAACCGCCCTTATACTGCACATAAATCTCGAGATTATCCTGATAGCGTGTAGACTGAAACATATCCGCATATTTTGCCCTTGTAAAGGAATCTCCCCATCCCAATGTATCCCTGAATGCTACTCCGAATTTCGTATTACTGGTGCCCAGGAGAACTTCCAGTTTTTGCGGCTGTAGCATACTGTTAACTTCATCCATGGAATCCCTGTCCTGTATAACTACAGGATCATTCGCCGCATAAATAAGAGCCTGATAAATCGCATCCATCGTTCGCAGATCATTTGTGACCTTTGCCTTATTTATATATTTGATCAGCTGAGGTGCCATTACTCCGACAAGTATCGCCATAATAGCTATAACAATGATCAATTCGACCAAAGAAAATCCCTTATTATTTTTCATAATATCCTCTCCCCTTACAGACACCGCCCCATGCGGCAATTAAATACTATCACCAATATAAATAATTTTAAAGCATATTAATGATTTATTTTTAGTTATTCATCTATTGACCGACAGTTTTAAGGTATGTTATATTTCATTAGATACGGAAGATAAGAATGACTTAAGAGAGGTAATTAATATGGAAATAGTCTGTCTCGATCTTGAAGGAGTGCTGGTACCCGAGATTTGGATCGCTTTCTCCGAAGCCAGCGGGATCCCCGAACTGAAACGCACTACAAGGGATGAACCCGACTATGATAAACTCATGAGATGGCGTCTGGGTATATTAAAAGAGCACGGTCTTGGGCTTAAAGAAATACAGGATACCATCGCAGGCATCGATCCTCTGGACGGTGCAAAGGATTTCCTGGATGAATTGAGAAGTCTTACACAGGCGATCATCATCTCCGATACATTTACCCAGTTTGCCAGCCCCTTGATGAAAAAGCTTGGTATGCCCACTATTTTCTGTAACACTCTGGTAGTGGCAGATAACGGCGAGATCACCGACTTTAAAATGAGGATAGAAAAATCCAAATTAAGCACTGTAAAGGCACTGCAGTCCATTGGATACGATACCATCGCCGCAGGTGATTCTTATAACGATCTGGATATGATACTGGCAAGCAAGGCCGGCTTCCTCTTCAGGAGTACCGAGCAGATAAAGAAGGATCACCCTGAACTGCCCGCATTTGAAGATTATGCGGATCTGCTGAACGCGATAAAAGCCCGGCTGAGCTGAAGACAGCAGGCAGAAGATCACGTTTTATATCGGATCACATATTTACATATGGGATTTCCCATTGAAGAAAATCGTTCCTCATATTCTGTCATGATATTATCCTTCATAAGCTCTTCGTCAGCATGAAGATCAAAAGTAGAGAGCAGCAGTTCGAAGCTGCTCTCTTTTATTTCCTCAAGCGCAAACTCAAACAGATCCCTGTTATCGGTCTTAAATTCAACCAGCCCGCCCGGCTTAAGTATCCCAGCATATCTGGCCAGGAACTGCCTTGAAGGAAGCCTGCGCTTTGCATGCCTGTCCTTAGGCCATGGATCCGAAAAATTGAGATAAATACGATCTATCTCCCCCGGAGCAAAGCTGTCACAGATATACTCGGCATCCATACGTATAAAACGGAGATTTTCAAGAGGCCGCTCCTCCATCTTCTGAAGAGCACGCAGCAAAACCGATGAATATTTCTCTATCCCAAGGAAGTTTACCTGTGTATCACGGGCAGCCAGATCCATTAGAAAGCGTCCCTTACCGGCACCTATCTCAAGTCTGAGCGGCTTATCGTTTCCGAATATTTCTCTCCATTTCCCTTTATGGGCTGTCTCATCATGGATAACATATTCATTTTCGGCTATCACTTCCCTGGAGCCGGGTATGTTCTTAAGTCTCATTTTATAATTCTCCTGTTTTGAAATATATTGAGATATAGATATAACATCTGCCTCATCCCGTCATATTAATATTCGTCTTCCTTTTTTAACATAATACGATTATAATATCAACATGAAAAAAATGTTATTACTGTTACCTATCTTAATATTCTTATGCTTTCCTATAAGTGTACATGCCACTGCCCAGGATTATCTTGACGAGGCCGAATTACGCAAAGATGAACCTGTAGAGAGTAATGAAACGCCCAACTGGCCCCAGGGCCCTGCCATCGGTGCCGAATCGGCTGTTCTTATGGATGCAGACAGCGGTATGATCCTTTATTCCAAAAATATCCACGAACACCTCTATCCTGCATCTACTACAAAGCTGATGACCTGCCTCGTCGCCATAGAAAACTGTCCTTTAAACGAGCTGATCACCGTTAACCAGTCTGCCATTGATGCAAATGAAAGCGACGGTTCCCACATGTATCTTACTGCCGGCGAAAAGCTTACCTTGGAAGAACTGCTCTACGGGATCATCATTAATTCCGCAAACGAAGCCTGCAATGCTGTGGGGGAACATATAGCCGGTTCCATGGATTCTTACGTTGAGATGATGAACGCCAGAGCTTTGGAGCTTGGCTGCACCGACACCCATTTCGTCACTACTAACGGACTGCATGATGAAGATCATTACACCAGCGCCCATGATCTGGCACTGATAGGCCGTGCCTTTTTCTCACACGACATCCTGGCCTCCATGGCCTGCACCACCCGTCATTCTATCCCGGAAACTGACCTTCACGGAGAACATAATCTTAAATCCAAAAACAAGCTATATCCCGGACAGGAATATGAATATGACGGACTCATCGGATCAAAAACAGGATTCACCAGCATATCACGGCAGACTCTTGTTTCCTGTGCACAAAGAGGCAGTATCCGGCTCATATGCGTTATCATGATGGAGGAAAGTCCTTATCAGTTCACCGATACCACTGAGCTTTTTGATTACGGCTTCGATCACTTTTATATTACCGGCACCGATGAGATCAACAGCCGCTTTAACCTAAGCAATCCGGTATTCTTTGACAGTCCCTCGGATATTTTGGGAAATACCGCCCCTCTCGTATATATTCAGAAAGGTGTACAGATACTGATGCCTGATACGATCTCTGAAGAAGATGTAAAAACGGTCATAAGCTATGACAGGCTAAGCCCGGGTGCAATAGCCCGTGTAGAATACAGCTACGAGAACATAGTTATGGGCTCAGCCGATGTTCTCATGAATGATATCAGCAATACTGCCGCACTTAATATAACCCACCATTCAAAAAACGGACACAACCCGAATGATGATAAGATCTATGTGAATATATATCATGTATTGTTTATCCTTGGCATAAGTGCTGTATCCGTGATCATACTCATGATCATACTGCGCATAGTACGCCTGAGTATGATCCGCGCAAGGAAGATCCGCCGTATAAAGCAAAAGAGGGAGGAGATATTAAAATCCCGCTCCACCTTAAGACGAAATTATCACCCGGACAAACACCGTCCGCCAAAAAAGAATCATCCACGCGATTCTATCTGATCATGAATACTGTTTGCAGAATGACTCTATAAGAATTCGGGTACGCTTAAAGCAATCAAGCAGCTTTTCTGAAAAAACTCCCGCATCTCCGTTAATGATCATCGAATAAGCTTTATCCATATCAAAAGCATCACGATAGCTTCTGTCGGATATAAGTGAATCATATACATCTGCTATTGATACTATCTGAGCCTCTATAGGGATCGCGTCTCCGCTTAAATGATCAGGATATCCGCTTCCGTCATATTTCTCGTGATGATGCCGGCATATATTATAACTGACTTCTATATAATCCTTGTTTTGCAGTTCCCTGATCTGTTCCAGAATCTCACAGCCTCTGGTAGTATGACTTTTTACTACTTCAAATTCATCCGGAGTGAGTTTTCCGGGCTTCAATAAAATAGAATCCGGTATAGCTATCATCCCTATATCATGAAGAGCACTGGCGCTCTCTATAATTTCCATCTTTTCGGGTGTTAAGCGGTATTCCTTACCGTAAAGCTTTATCATCGCTTCGGCAATTATACGGGATATCCCTTTTATTTTCTTTATATGGGCATTCGATTCCAGATTACGGAATTCAACAATGGAACTCATAACCTCTATAAGCCTGTCGTTATATGCCTTAAGTTCCTGGTTCTTTTCCTTTATCTGGGCAGTCTGCTGACTTATTATGCTCTTTAACTGGGCACTGCTGTGATATAGTGATATCGTATTCTTAACCCTGCCGACCACTATTTCGGGGGTAAACGGTTTCAGAATAAAATCTATCGCACCATTGTCATAGCATTCTTTTACAAGATCACTGTCCAAAGTCGTGGTCATCATAACCACAGGTATACGGTCTGTTACCTTTTTAACCTTAAGCACCTTTAAAAGCGCACGGCCATCTATGACAGGCATATGCACATCCAAAAGGAGTATAGCCACGTCCTGATGGTTTGCGAGCAGGTATTCCATAGCCTGTCTGCCGTTTTCAGTCACAGCCACTGTATAATCTTCCTGAAACAGACTTTTCAGAAAATTCCTGTTTTCCTCATCATCATCCGATATCAGTATAGTAGATCGTGCCATTCAGACTACCCCCTTATATCTTCAAAGATCACAGCTCTGCCCCGTGCAAAAAACCTGGATCTTTCAATATCCTTATCCAGCAGCCACGAATTGCCGCCTATCACCATTTTTGTATTTCTGTATGCGGTATCACTGACTTCTATTAATACACTGGATCCCTTACGGATCTCATCATCCATATCTTCCTGCGCTTCCTCTAATGCGGCATATTCCTTTTTCTGCTGTTCCAGAACATCCTGGAGTTTAATATAGATAGGATTGGTGCGTCCATTCAGAGCTCCCACCTTTCTGAGGACCTGATTCATGCCATCACGCACCTTTTCCATCTCTTCCTCAAGTTCTCTGCGCCGCTTACGAAGCTTATTAAAGCTCTCATACCTGTCACTTAACAGCCCCACTTCAGCCTCTGTACGGGTACCATACTCGTTTCCGATATTGGCAGTCTTTATCCCCTCTCCGGCCACAATATGTCCGCCGCAGATCAGATTTCTCCTGCCCCTGGTCGTGACCGTACCCTTACAGAAGACGTTACTGTTAAGTATATAATCGGCTTCAACGTTTCCTTCAGCCACTACATTCGCATTTTCCAGAAAGCCCGCAACAACATTTCCGCCGGCCTCAAGCTCTCCTTTTCCGTCCGGATTCATTCCGCGTCGGATGACCACATCTCCTCCGGCCTTTATTATCGCAGCTTCTACGGAGCCGTCAATGATTATATCCCCTCCTGCCTGTAATACAGCGCTTTCAAGAACACTGCCATGAACATATATATCTCCATCAAAGGAAACATTCGTGCCATAGCCTACATCTTCTTTGAACTCAAGTCTCTCAACTATATTAAGGATGCCGTCCTTTACGCTGACAAGTCCTTCTTTTTTGGAGACATAGGTCACACCATCATCCAGTATACGTATCTTATCAAGTGAAAGACGGGGAAGATTCTTCCCTGAAACAGTAGGAAGATCCATACCAAAGACGTTCCTTCCCATCTGCCCGGATGTAGCGGGATGATACAGCGCAACCCTCTGTCCGGGCTGCACAAAGCTGTACGTTCTCTGCGCCATATAATCTATACTGCCATCTTCATTTACATGCGGCCCGTCTCCGCTCTGATCTACAAAATACTCATACCAGCCATTCTCACCGATGACCGACTCAGAGCCCTTAGCCACCAGTACTTCCTCGCCTTCTTTTAAAGCCGCCGGGTCGATCTCATCTATCTTTAAACCCGAGCAGATCCCGTACAGGCTCAGAAGGATCTCCAGTTTCTTACGGGAATAATTATCCGGAAGCTTTTTCTTAAGCTTCATATAGGCTTCCATTCCGTCGTCCACCGTGGAAAGCGTGACTTCGGTATCCATATCAGTCACACACATATCCCAGGGTTCCTTGCCGTCCTTGATCTTTTTTAATTTCAGATCACGGTGGATACGCTGCATATCCGGAAGACTGTATATCAGCCGGGCATAACTGCCCACATCCAGACCTTCCATAAGACCCAGACGGATCTCTCTCATCTGGGTATCTTTATAGTATTTACTGGTATAATAAGAAACATCGAGTCCCTGTTCCAGACCGATGCGTATTTCCCTCATCTGCCGGAAGCTTAAGTCTGCACTGTCATAAAGGCTGACGTTCAGACCGCGTTTGATCCCCTTTTCTATCTCATCAAGCTGTGGATATCCGTATACCGACTTGTCGTATTCATCAATACTCCTGACAGCCTCAGGCTTCTGTTCCGCACTGACAGAAATGCCTTCAATGTCTATGCTTCCCATCAGCTCTTTAAAAGCATCTTCGCTGCTGCCGAGGATAGATTCGGAATCACTCTTTATTTTATCATCAGAAGAGCTATCAGGAATATTTACACTCCCGCCATTGTCCTGTTCGTTCTGAACACTCTCAAGGAGACTTAAAAGGTCATCATCACCTGCTAAAAGATCTCCGAGCCCTTCATCTAAAATGATATCAGCCATCAGATACCTCGTTTTCAAATAATTGCTTTCCTGTTTTCTTATTCAGAAAAGCTTTAAACTCTTCCTGATCAGGTTTTCCCGCAAATCCGGTCTTGTAGAGCAGTTGTACGTGTTCCGCCATGCCCTCTGCTTTTAACTGCAATACCAGTAATTCTTCTGTCTCGAACACCGACTCGATCGTACTGTATTTAAAGAAAAAAGCCGTTTTGTTTACCTGCACATGGATCTGATCCGAATTAAATCTGACCACATTCACCACAGCTTTGCCATACTTATCCTGAAGCTCTCTCCAGTTCAGCCACTCCCTGAAAAGATAACCCATGAAATATATCCTTCGGAATTTCAGCTTCATATATCTTGCGTGATAATACTCTTTATGAAGCTTACGGGTAAGTATAAAGCGGTTTTCGTACATTAATTTGGCCATATTCTAAAGAATTATACTATACTAATTATGTAAATTACAAGTGCTCTGTCTAATTTGCTTATTTTTCTGTACATCCGGGGAAAAAACGTGTATAATCGCTTAGTACAAAATATATATGAGGTAAACATAATGAAAATATTTGCTATAGACAGCCCCCTTATGAATATACTGAGTAAGATCGCCGATCTTATGATACTGAACCTTATTACTCTGGTGATGTGTGTACCGATAATAACGGCAGGGGCTTCCTTTACCGCCATGCACTATTGCTGCCTTAAGCTGGCACGCGGTCATGAGACCAGTATGGTCAAGCAGTTTTTCCATTCCTTCAAAGAGAATTTCAGACAGTCTACAGTTATATGGCTGATATTTCTGGTAATAATGGCTTTTCTGGGACTTGATATCATGCTGATGTACAGCAATCCCTCGGAAATGAGCACCTTCATCTTCGGCGGTATCCTTGCCGTACTGATACTGATACTCTTCGGCGGCTGCATGGTTTATCCTTTACAGGCTAAATTCGCAAACCCTATATTCCAGACTATAAAAATGGGATTCTATTTTTCCTTCAGACATTTTTTCAGGACCCTGCTGATGCTGGTGCTCAAGCTGATCCCACTGGCTTTGCTGCTCCTTGGAAACATCGGCATACTGCTCTTCCCGCTGATAATCTGCTTCTGCTTCTCAGCTCCGGGATTTGCCGCAGCCAGACTTTATGATAAGTCATTTCAGGAAGCTGAAGATGCTATTTATGCGAAACTGGCTGCCGAAAAAGGCGAAACAGATGATGATAAGATATTTACCGACGTCCCTGAGCAGACTTCATAAGAGCGATCTCCTTTAATTTTTTCTCGACCTGTCTGCGCGCCTTATCCTTGTATTCTTTCTTTATCAGGAAGTATATATAAGAGTCGAGTACCATGCCCTGCGGCAGTCCCCTTCCTACCAGCTTAAAATTACAGAAGCCTTTTTCGATATAATCATTTATCTGCGTATCCGTGATAAATGACGGACGCTTTTTGCAGTCTTCAAAGCTCCTGATCTTTTTATTGGGACAGTCAAAAGGCGGTGCTATCTCAAATTCAAGCTGCTTGAGCGATTCATCACGGTAATGATCGACCCTCCTGGGACAATTCGGGTAACATATCTCATCCACCAGTATCTCCACGCGGTCAGCCACGCCCTCAAGGCTCTTAAGCACTTCCTCATTATGGTTCAGATCATAATCCAGCACCACCATAAAGTAATCCTTTTCCAGCTCTTTCTTAAGGGCTTCCGGATCCGTGATCCTCTTGGTAGTAGATGATATATACTTGAAGTTCGGATATTTCTCTCTGAGATAATCTTCAAGAACGGGACGGTTGACCAGTACCTGGTTCATTCCGTTATCTGCCAGACGCATGATAAGATTGCACAGAGTATCATTAAGATGCTCCTCCGTGACCAGGGAATTGGTCCAGGTAAATCTGACAGGAACGCCCTCATCATTATATTCCTTAAGAGTCCTGATTATATCATTCTTTGAAGAAAAACCCAGAACCGTACGTCCCCCGTTCCAGATGGCCCCGGGGAAGGTTCCGTACACACTGCCTGCGCAGTATCCGTCATGAAAATAGTAAGGGTATTCCTTCATCAGGCCGATGATCGTCTGATTCAGATTCTTCAGATAGCAGAAACCCGGCAGATGCCAGTAGATCTTTTTGTCCATTATGTACCCCCTTTTTCTCTACTCAACAAAACAGGAGATGATTTCCCTGCCTTGTTTCTTTCAGTATTATGCGACAGTATACAGGGAGATCATCCACATCAGCGGTAACCCAACATTGCTAAACTCAAGCTTCGCCTGCGGCTTGCTTTCGTTAATCTCCTCGGGTAAGTTCGCACTAAATTCGGACTGCGCTATCGCTCGCCCTCATTAAGTGCTCTACTTAGGGCCACTTCGCAGGCCTCGGTTTGTTCACTGTGATTATGCCTGCGCTCTTTAAGTTGCCTATGAGGCGCTGCCTTGCAAAGCCCTGATGCTCGGGCTTGAGCATAAAGAAACAATAGGTATCGATCAGGGAGAACAGGTTGGCTGTACGGCCTTCTATCTTGAAGTTTGTTATACCGGCAGGAATGTATTTCTCCCAGATATCCTCGGGTTTGATGAAGGTGGGATAATCCTGTATGGTCCAGAGATTATTGGTCTCACCGTATTCGCAGTACCAGGGGATAAGCGGCTTCTGCTTATCTTTGGGAAGCTTGCGGTTTTCGATCGCGATACGCTCGTTGCGGGCTTCCTGCACATAATGCGCTCCTCTTCTGGGGCAGTTTGGTGTGCAGCAGGTATTTACCAGCACCTCCAGTTTTTCGGGGTGCTCAACCTTATCCAGCAGATCCCAGCGGTTGTTAAGATTATAATCCAGCACCACATATTTGTAGTCTTTGGCGATCTCCGCATTCAGCTGGTCTATATCCTTTATCTCCTTGCAGGTGGAACTGTTATATGCAAAATCGGGATATTTCTTACGCAGATATTCTTCAAGGATGGGGTTAAAGATCATTACCTCATTCATCCCGTTATTGGCGCAATCCATACAATAATTGCAGTAGGGATCATCAAGATCCTTTTCGGTGATCTCGGGATTGGTCCAGGTATAACGGATGGGTATACCTTTGTCATTAAGACTCCTGATAACGGCGTTGATGTATTTTCCGTCGCACTGGTCAAAACCGGCAAAACGCCCGCCCGTCCATAATGAAAGAGGAAATTCACCAAAGCAGGAGCCTATCTCAACGCCCTCACGGAACCATTCGGGAAACTGTTCCAGCATGGATATCCAGAACATGTTAAGCGGGTAATTATAACGGAGACCAGGTAAATGAAATCGTGCTTTAACTTCTGACATGTGATATCCTCCTTTTTATGACACCTTTGAGGACCGTCCCCGTGTCCTCAAGAGTTATTGGTTTCGTCAGATGCCGCCTCACTCTCTGTCTTAGCTGCCTCCGGGCCGGAGATGACTATCTTGCCGTCCTGGAAGGCCACACGTACTTTGTTATCGCCCAGCTTAAGTCCCTGTATCATTTCCTGAGGCAGCTGCAGACGGCCTACGCGATCAAGCACCGCATATTCGTCCTGGGTATCCTCGGATCTCCAGTCAATGTCAGTCTCTGCCAGGCGGTCCTGATATGCTTCCTTAAGCACACGCTCGGAGCTTATCTTCCCGTCACGGATCGCGACCACGCGCTTAACCTTCTTGGAAAGCGCTATATCATGGGTAACGATAAGTATGGTCTGGCCGTTACGGTTTAATTCCGAAAAAACATCAAAAATATAATTTGCGGTAGCGGTATCCACGCTGCCGGTAGGTTCGTCCGCCAGGAGAAGCTGGGGTGAATTGGCCAGGGCTATAGCTATAGCCACACGCTGCTGCTCACCACCTGAAAGCATGTTCATGCGGTTGGCCTTTTTGTGTGCCATACCCACCATCTCTAAAAGCTCCATGGCTTTTTCCCGCTTCTTTTTGCTGCTGGATATGTACATAGGCATCATAACATTTTCCAGCGCAGAAAGGAAGGGCAGCATGTTACGGCCGTTATTCTGCCATACAAATCCGACGGTATTACGCTTATAACGCACCAGCTCTTTTTCACTCATCGTGAAGAGATTGCCTCCGGCTACGAAAAGCGAGCCGGCGCTGGGCCTGTCCAGGCCGCCTATCATATTAAGGAAAGTTGATTTGCCGCTGCCGGAATTTCCGATTATCGCAGTCAGCTCTCCTCTTTCCACGCTAAGATCAAGTCCCTGCAGTGCAAGAACTTCAGTCTCTTTTGTCTTATAGATCTTAACAAGGTTATCCGCCTTGATCAGTACCTTGTCATCGGATCCTTTGTTTTCCGCCTCTTTATTCTCCTTCACTGACTCTCTCTCCGTTTGCCAGCTCGATCAGATAATCTGCCGCGCCCATAAGTCCCACATCATGGGTTGTCATCAGTATCGAGATCCCTTCTTTTTTACTCATTTCCGCGAAAAGTCCCGCCACTCTGGCTGCCATAGCACTGTCCAGCTCTGCTGTGGGCTCATCCGCAAGTATCATCTTGGGCCTGTGTGCAAGAGCCCTGGCAATTGCCACACGCTGCTGTTCACCACCTGACATTTCTGCCGGCATATGTGTCATACGGTTTCCAAGTCCCACCAGTTTAAGGCATTCCTCCACACGCTTATCGCGTTCCTTACCCGGCTTGATGCCTGCCATACGCATGGAAAATTCCACGTTCTGAAAAGCATTGAGGGAAGGTATCAATGAAACGGACTGGAATACAAAGCCCATCTTCTTCCTGCGAAGCTCTTCTTTTTTATAGTCGGTAAGCTTTGACACGTCTTCACCGTCTATACGCACGGTGCCTCCCGTAGGCTTATCCAGCGTACAGATGATGTTTAAAAGCGTAGTCTTGCCGGATCCCGAGCGTCCCTTAAGTATCACAAAAGAAGACTCCGGAATAGCGGCATTGATATGCTTCAGCGCCTGGAATTCGCCACCCGGCACCTGAAACGTACGCGATACATCCAATACTTCGATAATATTCCCCATCTTATTCCTCTCCCAGTTTGAGGGCCTTTGCAACATTCATCCTGAAGGTCATAAGTGTCAGTACCAGGAAGCATATTACCATCATCACAGCTATTACAGCCATCAGACGCACAAGATCCGAACTGTCGGTGATAAGCTCCATAGGCAGAAGCTGTGTAGCCGATGCGTAAACCTTCTGCAATATCGGCACAAAAAGCCGCGATGTAAGCTTGCCTATACCGAAACCTGCAAGTATCGAAAGTCCTCCGCAGAATATCTGCTCTAAGAACAGCATGTGGAAGACCTCTCCTTTATGGAAGCCGGATGCACGCAGTACACCGAATACCAGCTCCCTTTCTTTTAAAGCCATGATCCAGTAGATCAGATATCCCACGCCGCACAATATCAGCGTGACCACAAAGCCCAGGGTCAGCACCCCGTTGGTACCCTGTAAAAGGGGATCGGTCTGTGCTTCTTCCAGATCTTCATTCCTGTTAACGTAAGTGGTCAGACGCAGCTCATTCGCCTCTTTCCACTCATATATCTGCTCTGAGGTAGCGCCTTCTTTAAGCTGTGCCATAACCTCATAAGGAACTTCACCCAGCTTATTCTTCACATACTCAAAATGTGCCACTATCATATAGTTTGGTTCGGTAGACATCTTTCCGTCGGGCTGCTGCTGTGTTATCTCGGAAGCGTACCCCGGCCAGTAATCAAAGAAATCTATGATCACTCCGTTTGCCACGCCGCCGTTCTCACGCTTGTAGGTAACACTGTCGCCCTGCTTAAAGCCCAGCTTGTCCCGGAAATTGGAAGATACCAGAAGTCCGTTCTCAACCACTGCCAGCTCGTTTAACAATTCGTAATATGCCTTACCGTTAAGGCGCTTATCAACCCAGGTGATACTGCCGTATTCCTTCGTATTGATACCCAGGAGATTTACCATCAGGCTTCCGTTGCTGCCTCCCTGCATCTCGATATTCTTTAATCGGTATACCTTTGTGTAGGAATCTATAAACGGAGCAGTCACGTATTTGCCCGCATCCGGCTCAATGTATACACCGGTGCGCGCGCCGTTACGGTCCACGACCTCAGTCCACACTTCCTTCATGCGCAGATCACAGCCATCGGTATAATCCGTATTGCGGATAGTATTCTCTACTATGGTACGTGCTACGGTTGAATGATACATACCCAGCGATACCGTCATGATAAGGAAGAGCATTATCAGCTGCTGCTTGCGTCCGTTCTTTACATTTTCCATAAATGCTATGAACGGAGCAGGACGCCAGAAATATTTTCCTATAGTATATATAAGCTTGAGTAAAAGAGGCTGCAGACGAAGGAACAGAAGTCCCAGACCCACGATCATAAGTGATGACGACAGATACAGAAGCGGATCCATAGCCTGGTTATTGAGCACATTCTCCGTCATATCGGCGGAACTGCGCTGGAAGCTGTAATATCCGTAACCGGAGACAGCTATGCATACGATATCCAGGTAAAGCACTTCCCAGAAACGCTTCTTATTAAGAGCCTTCTGCTGCTTTAAGTTGACGATGGATACGCGGCTGTGCTTAATGGCGGGAAGGGTAAGACATAACAGACCGATCCCTGCTGCCGCGAACATATAAACAAGGGAGCGCTGATCAAAGCTTACATCAAGCTGCTCCGAAAGA
The DNA here is from genome assembly GCA_902779395.1 of uncultured Lachnospiraceae bacterium. Taxonomy (GTDB): domain Bacteria; phylum Bacillota; class Clostridia; order Lachnospirales; family Lachnospiraceae; genus NK4A136. Next base: position 117,172 of record CACZBK010000001.1, read on the forward strand.
TCAAAGATAAGGAAATTCCTGGTCGAACCAAGAAGTCTGGCCAGGAGCATTCCCAGCGGTACGCCGCCTGCAATGCCCAGAGCACTTAAGAAAAGTCCCTGATACAGATAAAGCATGAATATCTGGAAACGTGAGCTGCCACGGCTCTTGATAACGGAGATCTCGTTACGCTCCATCTCGTACATCTGTCCGGATATCATCAGAAGGAAAGCAGCCAGCATGATAAGTACGGGTATCTGCAGGATGGTGAGCGTTGCACTGATACGCGAATGCTTGTTGTTATAATCGCTTAAGACCGTAAGTATCGGCGGCTCGTCGATAACATTGCGGTACGAACCGGTATGTGCATAATAATCGACCTTCTTCTGAAGTTCTTCCGCATCCGTTGCTTTTATGTCGTCGTACTCAAACATAGCGGTATAATGACATACGAGCGAAAATTTCACCGATTTCTCACCCAGGAAGCAGTTTCTGAACAGCTCGGGATTCATCAGACACAGATCATCAAATTCCGTCTCTTTATCATTCCAGTACAGATCACCGGCGGACTTAGGCTGGAAAACACCCACTATCTTATAACGCATGGGTTTGCCTTCAAAAGTCCTGATAGCCTTAAACACCATGTTCTCGTCAACCAGATAGCCCTGCTTTGTCATGCATTTCTGGCTTATGACCACCTCGATGGCTCCGTCATCCGAAAGGCCACTCTCCGAATACATGCGGCCGTTTACTATATCGATATGATCCTCGAGATTGCTCTTAAAGCCCAGACGGGCATTAAGGTCATTCGCATCATTACGCTGAAGTTCAGAATTTACGGCACCGCCCGTGATCGAATACAGATAGATGGTATCCCTTTCCTTAACTCCCAGATCCGAGTAAAGAGTAGGGATGAATTTTTCCATATTTGTGATGGTCTTTCCGTCTTTTTCCTTCTTAGTGGAAACCTGAAGAGAAAACTGCGCAGGCCATACACCCTGTGATGAGAGATAATGATCAAACTCGTCATGAAGCATACGGTTGTAAGCTGCAGACTGATACAGCGGAAAACTCACTGCCGTAGCCACAAGCAAAATACAGCCCAGCAGCAGGCTCAGATTCATCCATTTCTTATGCCACATTTTCTGCAGCATTATTCCCAGCATATCTTAGTCCCTTCCGTAAGGCCGGTTACGACCCAGTAATTATCGGAATCCGCTCCGCCCGACACAAAGGCCTGCTGGCGTCTTGCTCCGTTATCCTCTACTACGGTAACATAGGTGGTACGGTTCACTTCCTTAACCGCCTTCTTAGGTACCAGCAGTACATTATCAACATTTCTGAGCTGAGCCTTAACATTGACACGGCTCAAGCTCCACCAGCCTTCATTATTACGGCTGCTGCCCGCTATCTCTGCTGCCACTTCAAGGGGCAGTTTAACAACAGCCTGTCCAGACTGCAGGCTCTTATCCAGTAATTTAAGATTAACGGTAGCAACCTCGCATTCCACGCTCTTCTGCGCACCGCTTTCATCCTGATAGGATATTTCCACGGTGGTGCCGTAGGTAAGCTTGCCGTCGGCATCCTCCACCATAACAAAGCATGACTGATCGTCTGCCAGTCTGCCTATGGAACTGTTGTATGCCCAGATCTCACCGGCTTCCATGTTGTTTATCTCGGTGATAACACCGTCATATGCAGCACGGATCTCTCTTGTAGCCGCATCATTTTTAAGTTTGCCCAGATACTCCTGCTTATCTTCAAGCTGCTTATTCAGGCTCTTGATCTGATACTTGTTTTCTTTTTCACCCTCTTTGGTATACCATGCGATCTGCTCATTAAGACGCTGGATCTCACGCTCCGTACGCTCTATCTCTACGGGATCGGATACGACATGGACTTTAACAAGAACCTCTCCCGCCTGCACCTGCTGATACTGTTTAACACATACCTCATCCAGATATACGGTACCGTATTGAACAGGGTTGACTACAGGCTTGGCGCTTGGATAATAAAGGAATCCTGTCGCGGAAAAATCCGAATGCACCGCACCGGTCTTAAGGACTGCTTCGTTTGCCCCTCCGGGTATCTTATACTCTGCTTTGACCATATCGCCTGCATTCAGTCCGGAAAGGATCTCAGTATACTGCCCGTCCGATATGCCGCAGACTACAGGCTGCTCGCTGTATGTATTACCGTCGAAAAGGTAAACATAATAATCATCACCTTCTCTTAATAAACAGTCGGTCGGAACTGCCAGAACACCGGTCCTGTGCTCCTTTTCGAGAACGATCGTTGCAAAGTCACCGAACTCTATTATATCCCCGGGATCTTCTATACTGAATATCCCGTATACCTTTCCATTCTTTTCTTCCAGGCGTTCATACTCCTCGGAACTTAACGGCTCATATTGTACTTCAAAGCGTTCCCCGTCAACCAGCGCATATACATCACTGGCTTTGTTGATATCGGAATTGCTGATATAATCACATCTTAACTGCTTTACAGAAGTATCTCCCAGAGCCATGCTGATGGTGTTTTCCCTGATCCAGTCACCGGCACGGTAAAAATCACTGTAGTTGCCACGGTCCACATAGCCCAGTGCTACGACCGTACCATCTCTCCCGGCTAAAAGCATCTTGTTGTTTTTTTCTCTCTGAAGCTCGGAAAGGATCTGCTGCTGTCTGGCTATATCAAGCGCATAAAGCTCCTCGCTCTCTTTATTCTGCTGCTTCACCCGTCTTAAATTGAGCTCTGCCATGGTCGGTCCGTAAAACTCTATAAAATGTTTTGCAGTCCACGCATCATATATCGGAGAATCTTCTTCAGGCTCGGCCTTTAGCAGATCTTCAAGCTGTCTTTGGCCTTCCCAGTAACTGTCTTCGGTCTTTTTCAGATTATCTGCCCTCTGTTCAAGATCATCTGCATGGTTACTCTCCATATTTATGATGTTCTTATTCTGATCTTCTATCCTCTGATCCAGATCACCGGTATCTCCGCTGATCAGAACATCACCCTTCTTTACTTCCTCTCCCGGGGTCTTTTCATACGCCATGAATGTCATGCTGGTATCCATAACACACTCCGAAAGAGCCGGAGTACACACAGCACCCGTCACCTTATAATCATAGATGTCCCTGTATTCTGCAGCCACACAGCTCTGGGCTACGCTCACAGGATCCAGCAGGACTATCTCTTCTTCCGGCACTTCAGTGGTATCTTTGCCGCACGCAGAGCTCATGAGCACCGGTATCAGTGAAAGAGTAAGTATTCCTTTTTTCAGCAGCCCTTTCCTTTTCATCCTCTTCTGATCACCTTATCACCTTCATTAAGGCCGTCTAAGATCTCCGTGACTCCGTCACCGTGCAGTCCGACGGTTACCCAGATCACATCCCGAAGCCCCTCTTCGGTGACCACATAAACATAATTCTTATCACCGGCATTACGTATACATTCATTAGGCAGATAAAGGGCATTCTCTTTCCTGGCCGTAACCACCGTGATATCTCCCTTATCGTCCACTTCCAATGCTTCGGTATTATCCCCTTTAAGTATCGAGAAATACTGCTTTTCTCCCCATTTATCCTTATCACGGGGAACAAGCTCGTAATCACCTCTTCCGTTACCGAACATGACCTTCATGTAGTAACTGTCTTCATTCAGATATGATATCATATCTTCCTTTTGTGACTCAAAGTATCCCTCCTGATCATCAACTACAGTCATGATACATTTTTCAACATTACTGGTAGTACCTATCAGACCTTTTTCAACCTTGCTGACTTTTCCGTCAAACTGCGCATATACACGGCTCTGGGAAAGCTGTGTCTGCAGATTTGCGAGTTTCTTTTTATCAAATTCTATCGAATCACGGTAACTGTTGCGTCTCTGCTCATTCTGATCCTTCATGCGCTGAATATCGGTATCATAATCCTCTTTATCTTCTTCGGTACGCTTACTCATATATGCAAGACTGTTATAACGGCTCTCAATATCCAGTTCCTCATCAGTATCGATATAAGAAAGCTGAAGCTCATTACGCTGTATACGATACTGGAGCTCATCTATCTGATCTTCGATATTCCCAATAGCAAGCTCGGCAAGAAGGTCTCCTTTTTTAACAACGTCGCCTTCCTGCACACAGATCTTACGTATCTGCTTGCCGCTTACAGGAAAATATACTTCCTGCTCCGCATTTTTCCGATAATAACAGGGTATTGAGACTGTCTCCTCAAGAGTTCCGCGCATAACCTCGGTCAGACTGTATTCTGCCGCCTCATCACCGTTCTCGAGAACCAGCGGCGGAGCTTCTTCGGGTTTATTCTCACAGCCGCCCGCAAGCGAAAAAAGCCCCAGCGAAAACAGAAGAGCTGCTACCCTGATCATATGAATTTTAGACACATCACTGCCCATAACTTGCTCATTTTATCATAAGATTTTCACAAATACAATGTTGTTTTGCGCTTATACTTCTCACATTTTGCTCAATAAAGATGACATAAAAAGAGGCGCATCTTTCGATACGCCTCTTCGGATTTTACTGCTGGTGCAGATACTGTTAATTAGTTATTAGCAGCGTCTACATATGCCTGCCAGGAATCAACGATAGCATCAACTGCCTCAGAAACCTTAGCATCACCATTGATGTTCCAGATCAGATCGGGACCTGTCTGAAGATCGGGGATCATGCCGCCGTAGGTAACGAAGCCGTGTGCGGGATCGCTCATCATAGGAAGGGTTTCGTCAAGTGCTCTCTGATCAAAGATACCGGAACGTGCACGTGATACGATGCTGTTCTCTTCCTCGATCTCCGGGGGAACCTCGAACCATACATCATATGCGAATGCGATGTTCCAAGCCTGCTCAGGTGTGTAGCAAGCAGGGATAACAGCGGGGTTGTTGCTCCATCTGTTGGTAAGCTGCTTGTCAGCCTTGTCAGGACCATAAGGCATCATTACGAAACCGGCATCGAAGCTGATGTCTGCAAGGAAGTTACCGGGAGTACCTGCATACTCCTGCTCAAGCAGGAATACGGCATCACCGTTCTTCCAGGAATCCTTGTAGTAATCCCAAGGAGCGGGCTCGCCGTCTACATCGGGATCTTTATGACGATACTCTTTGATCATACGGTTTGCAAACTCAAGACCGTTGATAGTAGCTGCGTCCTTAACTCTAAGAACATAACCGCTGTTATCGCGACCTACAAGCTCACCACCGTTAGAGAAGATGATCTCCTCAACAGCACCACCGGTGTTAGCAGTCCAACCTGCAACATCAACAGTACCATCGTTATCGGTATCACGCTGAACATCCTTCATGATGCTTTCCCAAGCATCCCATGTCCACTGGCCGTTCTTCTGCAGATCATAGATCTCATCAGCGGTATGTCCGCCATCCTCAAGGAGCTTCTTGTTAAAGTATACACCATCACGAGGCTCGGAAATGCTTCCGTAGAATGCATAGATGCCACCCTTGTAGGTGTACTGCTCATGGCAGAGGTTCTGCTGATACTTCTTGTCGCTGAAATCAAGGCAATCAAGAGTAGACAGATCATACATTTCGTTATTTCTCATAGCTGCGGTGGTAGTAGCATCATCACGCAGTGTGAAGATAACGTTTTCGCACTTCTCAGGGGTACCTGCTTCGTATTCGAACTCAAGCGGGCCGCCGCCGGTAGTTACATAGTTAACGAAATCATTGATACACTGACCCCAGTCAGCACCACCTACCTGGCGAAGCTTGAAGTTATACTTCTCCTGAGCCCACTCACGGTACTCACGGATCTCTGCCTCGTAGCTTGAAAGGCTGTCAGGATCTGCATGCATGATATCGGTCTCTGCATTTGAGAACCAGTCACGGATGATGATCTCCATACCGCCCAGATCGATAGGGCTGCCATCAGCCTTGGTACGTACGGTATAAGGCTCTACATCCTCTTCAGGGGTATCCGGGGTATCCGGGGTTTCCGGAGCCGGAGTGTCCGGGGTATCCGGGGTAGTAACCGGGGTATCCGGAGTAGCGGGCGTATCGCCGCCGCCGTTGGTACAAGCTGCCATGTTGAATGCCATTACAGCAGCGAGAGCAACAGGTACAAATTTCCTTTTCATACTTCTCTTCCCTCCATTTTTAATAGGTTTGTGTTTACTTAATCCGTAAGGGACTACCCCTCCCGGTAGTAACTAATGTAATGTAATATTATCGCAGTCCTGCGCAAAAATCAATATCTTATTCAAACTTTGTTCAAAGTTTGTTCATTTTTTACATCTTGATACCGCTGGATGCAATACTCTCAACAAATTTACGCTGTGCAAACAGGTAGAGGATGATCAGCGGGCCTACAACCAACAGGGTCGCGGTAGAAAGAATACAGTTTGAATATGCGATGGAAACTGCAACTTTCTCACCTGTGATACGGCTGATATAAACACCCAGTGAATCAACTATACTTGAAATACTGGTACTTACCAGACGACGTCCGCCAAGGAACATTCCCGAATAGAAACCATCAGTCCACTGCCATACGAAGGAGAACAGGAAGCAGGAAGTAATGATGGGCGTTGCTTCGGGAAGCATTATTGTATAGAAGGTTTTGAACATACCACAGCCATCCACGTATGCTGCCTCTTCCATATCATTAGGGATGTTACGGAAGAACTGTCTGATCATATAAATATACAGACCATCCTTAAGTCCCATACATCCGGCACAAAGCATATAATAAGGAATAATGGAACCACGCAGGTTAAGCGCTTCGCCCCTTATCGCCTGGAAGATACCGAAGATATCAAAGAAACGGAATCTCAGGAAGAGGGATGTTGATATAACCTGAGGCGGTATAACTATGATAAGCATAACGAATGCAAACCACAGTTTCTTAAGAGGAAACTTAAAGCGTGCAAATCCGTAACCTACCAGAGTACACATTGCTATCTGCAAAAGCGATGTGGTAAGTGAAATGATAAGGGAGTTAACAAAACCAACCTTATAATTCATGACATCTGCAGCTATCTTATAATTATCCATCGTAAAATGGAGCGGTATCGAAATAACCACGGGATCAAACAGATCCTCTTCGGTCATAAGGCTGACAGATATTTTATTAAGTATAGGCTGCAGGATCAGGAAACACAGACCAAAGAGCAGGATGAAACGGCAGATGCTCACACTGATCTGGGTAACTTTCTTTTTTAACAGATATCCGCCGGATTTTCTGTTCCTGTCCCAGAAGGTATCCTTATTGATATTAACATTAATCACTGTAATATACCCCCTTTGAGATAGCTAACGAAGTGATTCCGACGAAGGCGATAACGACCAGGAAATATATCCATGTCATGGCCGAAGCCGTGCCGTAATCCTGTTTCTGGACCATAACGGTCTGGATCTTATCAATAACCTGGTTATCGGAACGCATACAGAAGTCCACTACCGTATACACCCAGTTAACCAGGAAAAGTGAACTGATCATGGGGAAGGTAACCTTCCAGAGACTCTCCCATGCGGTACAGCCCTCTATCTGAGCTGCTTCATACATACTTCCGGGTATGGTCTGAAGACCGGAAAGGAAGATGATTATCTGGATACCGCTTGCAAGAGCAACATCATAAATGTTATTGATAACTTCGAAAACCTGCTCAAATGCTCTGCCTCCGATACCGGTGGTACGAAGGATGGTCTGCAGTCCCGCTGTGATGCTCACTTCCGAAGTTGTACTTTCAACTGTCTGCTGAAGCTGGGCTATCAGCTGGTTATTTGATTCCAGGCCAAGCATAACACCTGATGAAAGGATAACCGGAAGGAAGAACACCGCACGTACCAGCGCACGTCCCTGGAACTTCTGGTTAAGGATAAGCGATACAAAAAAGCTGAATACTATGATCGCGCAGGAATATACCACCATTCGCAGCAGCTCCTCTGTCAGCAGTCTGACATAATCGGGATCCACACGGAAAGCAAAGAGGTAATTCGCTGTTCCGGTATAGGTCATTTTGAACAGCCCGGCACCCAGCTCAACCGTGGTAAAACTCATGTAGAGTGACTGCAGGAAAGGTCTGAGCATAAAGATCAGAAAGCCCAGGATAAACGGCAGGCAGAATAAATATCCCGCTCTTGCCTTTCTCTTTTCAAGACCTACCAGCCTCTTTTTCTTGTTCTTTTCTTCCATTTGTACTTTCATGTTCAAAGCCTCTCTTATACGATATACTGTTTCTTTCAGCGTACTACCACATAGTCACGGGAAGGTATCGTCACACCGTCATCCGTTACAAAATCTTCGGTAAAGCTGTAATTTACATATACCTTTGTTCCGTCTGCATAAGTAGTGCAGCGTGCATATTCTCCCAGCACTTCATGATCGGTCATCTCCTGATTGAAGCAGTGACCCATCTCACGGTTATAGCGCGTAGCCATGTCGATCATCCTGTCTCTCCATGCAGCATACTCACAACCGTAGTATTCGGAATACAGGGTCTTCTGCAGAGCGAAGGAATCCTCTTTCATGAACGTGAAGTTAAGTCCTGCACCGTATTCTGCGCAGCGGAGCAGCTCTTCCTGATCATCACCGCAGATATTAATGGGTGAACCGGTATAATCGATATATCCGTGTATAGCTATCTGATAGAAAGGAACAGTATAATCGATTATTGTATACTCACTGCCCTTAAGGTCCATATTGGTTACCATATCTACAAAAGGAACAGCATAATCGTTACCCATGTTGATCATAACCTTCTTATCATCCATGGACTTGAGCAGTTCCATGTTCTTCTGCTTTACATCCTCACGGCTGTGAGGCTCTTTACGATAGAAGTCGGAGGAAATATCCATACCGATATCTTCGAAAGAAACACCGGTCTTATACTTGCCGGCAGCTGCCACCAGATTATCCGCCATCTTCATGGCTAAAGGAGTATGGAGCAGGTAATAACTCTTGAAGCCTTCTCTTGCTGCATAGGTCACATGGCTGTAATTAAAGATCTCCGCACGCTCCTTGGTAAGCATTCTGGCTGCATCACGGTATGAGATGAAACCGTTAAATACATTACTGCGATGTTCATACTGTGTTATACCGTTTAAGTAAAGATCTACTCCGTATCCGGATGCTGATGTAGATAAGTTGCTCAGATCCTTTGCCGAACCCAATGCAGCAACAGGATTGACACTGGTAAGTATCTTCTGGTTAACACCGCCGTTGCACCATCCGCTGTACTTAACAGAAAGCTTACCTATCGCAACGGAATTCATATCCTTGATAAGTTCCTCTGCATCCTTAAAGCTTGTCAGTTTCAGAGGAAGGGATACAGGTACACCAAGCACCTGCTGGACCTTATCTACAGCACCGATCAGTTCAACAGAAACGGGAGCTTCGGTATCCGAATTAAGGGACATGTACTGACCATAGGTCTTCTCAAGATAATCCCTGTATGAATATGCCATATCAACATAATCGGTAGAATCAAGGAACCGGTATCTCTGTACTATCTTCTCTCCTTTGGGGAGATCAGATTTGAAGGAATATACAGCGGAACTTGACATATTGGATATATCGAATTCCTGCTTCGAGCAGATAGTATAATCCACGTCGACGAAATTGTAATCATTCTGTTTTCCGCTGACAAATGCTTTTACGGAACCGTAAGAAGAACCATCCTCAAGTATACAGATAAATGATCCGTCTTCTCCGCAGGAATGACCGAATACGTTAAAGTATGATCTGGTATTATGGATCACATATTTACGGCGCATTACGTAATCCCAGCCATACATATTAGCATAATAGTTGTTCTGTGCTACTTTTCCGTTATTGTACTCAATGATTCCGCCGCCGCCTTCGGGAACCAGCATGAATCCTTCATCAGACTTGCTGCCTGCTCCGAAATAAGGAAGGGGCGTAAGCAGTGTGATAGGAGCTTTCGGATCATACTCAAGTGAATCGAAGGGTATCTCGACCACCATATCATCCCCTTCAAGACGGAAATCCATCTCTACATTGAAGAGTTCATTCTCTTCTTCCGATGTGGACTGATCCAGTTCCTTGTCAGTCTCATACTCTTCATATGTATAACCTGCTTTTTCCATAGCAGCTTCAATCTGCTGTTTACGGTCTTCTCTTGCGTTTGCCTTGAGAACATAGATAGGCTCGCTCGCAAGTATGGGATACTGCTCCAGAAGAGCTTCCTTGTCATCACCCTTCTTAAGCTTGTTGATATCGTACTTCTTGTACATATCCTTCACCATGGATGCATCATTCTTTTCCATCTTATCACGATAAGCATCCATCTCTGCAACACGCTTTACCTTGGGGATCACATATTCTCTTTCTACCTTACCAAGAGTATATAATACCTTAACAGTATCACCCTCCTGTTTGATCTCATAAATAGAGTTATCAATACTGAAGGCCTTGGTATCATATATGGTCTCCAGACCGGTCTTGATGGTATAGGTAAGAAGAAGATTTGACATCATACGGTTCTTTTCTTCCGAAAGAGCCCTGCTGTCACTTTCAGCATCTTCAATATATGATGACCACACCTTACCCGTAGATTTCTTGGTTATGGTAAAATGCGTGGTAAGAGGATCCATGGTAAAGATAAGATCATCACTCTCCATTACTACAGGCTCTTCCCCGCCTTCGTAGCCGTGAGGCTGGATCTTAACAACCTCATCCGTAGGATTTACAAAATGGATAATGAGGAAAACACCCAATCCAAGGAGTGCGCAAAAACATACCGGAACGATCAGACTCTTAAAGAAATCACGTACGGCATTTCTCCGTTCCGTATTGGTTTCACCCCTGGGTCTTCTTCTGGCCGCTCTAGGAGCCTTAGCGGGCTTTGCCGCCTTTTCCTTTACCGGCTTTTCCTTTACCGGTTTTTCCTTAACTGCCTTTTCGGGTTTCACCGGATTATCATTTTTTATCTTGTTATCTTCGCTCATGGCAACTCCTATCCTTTATGGTCTTTCCTAAATCTTTAGTCATCACATTCGGAACATTAATTCCCGTCCTATGGATATAAAGTACGATACACCCTGGGTGACCATACTGAAGAATATCATCAGCAGGAAGATCATGACCAGTACCGCTGCTAAAGAAGCTATAGTGAATAACAATGTCTTCGCTGCGGAATATGCATGTATCTGTCCCATACCACAGATTATCAGGATCAGACACCATACCAGTGATAATACACTGAGAACCGAATAGAACTGACCTTCCTCTATTGTTACGAAGTTACTGACTATCATAAGAGGAAGCTGGATCACCGGATACGGAAGCATTCCATAGCAGGCTCCCATATACACATCACCCAGACGTCCTTTACCATCGAACAGGGTAGTCAGCGCCCAGTTTCCGACAACCCAAAGGGCAAGAGGGAAAAGGATACTGGCGATATACAGAAAGACATTGACATCTTCCCAGTACACGTTCAGGAATAAAAAGCTGGTATATTTCAGCTTGATTATACGTGTAAAGATAGCCAGAATGAGGATAGTATTAGCAGCTGCATAGCTACCCCTGTGCTCATGGGTAAGCTTCCAAAAACCGTCCAGAGGATGCGTCAGGCAATAGAAGCCGAATTTCATCGTCTTCCCCCAATGCTGCATCCACGCGGCACGCCTCATTCTTTTTTCTTCTTTAGTTTCTTCTTTCTGATAGCTTCTGGATCTGGCCATTATCGTCCACCCTTTTCATTCTTGATATTTGCGCTTACTTATCTTCTAAGCTTGAATATATCAGCGTTATCTATCTCTTCTTTCAACGAGAATACCTTTCCTATAGCCATAGGCACTATAGCTGCCACAGCAATGATTATGAGTATCGTGACAATATGTTCACGTATCCATAACTTACGATACTGAGCAAAGGCTCTTGAATAGTTCTCATCATCATATTTGGCCTCAAAATACTGCATTGATTCTTTATACTGCTTCTTGCTGAGCAGGTTACGGCCGATTCCTATGTATGCAAGCTCATAGTTACCGTTGAGCATCTTGACCTGTTCCCAGCATGCCTGAGACTCGTCATATTCACCTACATCGAAGTGAGCCATAGCATCATAGATCAGCTGGCCGTAGTGCGTGGGGATAAAAAGAGTAATGGTTCCGTCAAGCTGATCAAGTACCATGAGGTCATTATTCATATGCTCAATGGATACAGCCTTACGGAAGTAACCTGCCTGGTTACCGTTACCGCCGAAAGCGTATACCATACGTCCCTGATCGTCATAACCGAAAAGTCTGCCTCGGTTCTGGTCCAGACAAATATAAATGTCATTGTCAAGAACAGTCACATCCTTGAAATAGGAAGGTCCGGTAATACCGCCGGCACCGCCCATGTAAAGATCACCGTAAACAGGGTATTCACCGTTGCGGACAAGTATATCGTTACCCATCAGATTAAGTTTACGTACAGCATCTACTGTTTCATCTTTAAGATCTTCTTCAGCGAGACCGCCCGCAACAGCATAGATAAATCCTTCTTTATCGATATATACGTTATCATATTCGGTAGGTACGAAGGAAACCATCTGTGCGCGCTGCTCCTGGGATGCAAAACGTTTCCAGAGATAATCCATAAAGTTGTAGGAAACACGGGTAGCTCCCACGAATCCGGAGAAAGTACCGTCTTCTTCAAACTTGAGCAGACCTTTATTGATACCGGTGGACTCGCAGTAAATACGGCCCGCTGTATCGGCGACGATCTTGTCAGGTCTGAATGTCATCTCTGAATCGATAGCCTGATCCGAAGGTCTGGTAAACTCCATCTTGAAATTCAGATCCTTATCAACACGCAGTACTCTGTTATTCTCACGGTCTGCGATGAACATATCTCCGTCATCATCCACTGCTATATCTGCAGGACCATTGAATGTTTCGGGATCTGCACCTTTAATCTGGGTGATCTCCCTGACTAACTCAAATGAATCGGAACCTGTACGCTCGAGCTCGAGAATACGGTTATTTCCGGTATCGCAAAGATATACTGTATTTCCTTTTACAAAAAGTGATTCAGGCGCTTTGAAATTCCTGTCAATTCCCAAAGCGCTGTAATCAAAAACATGGGCAACAGTATAAGCATCAGGGCTCTCCTGTACATCACCCCAATAATCATATGTGTATGTATAATTGTCTTCTCCTGCTTTTACCGTAGTGATACTTGATAATCCTACTCCCAGCATCACTGCTACTGTTGTCACGATCCTTGCGATCTTTCTTTTCATGCTTTACCTCCGGTCATTCATAAGAATGATACTTCTTATTCTTTGATACCTGAACTTGCCATTGTCTCAAGGATCTGACTCTCTGAGAACACGAAGATCAGTATGGGAACTATCATGGTAACAACCAGCACGGCTGCACCCTGTCCGGTTCTTGCAATACCGCCGGCCTGGATCTGCTGGAGAGCAAATACCATGGGTTTCTTTTCTTCTGAATAGATATACATGGATGCTCTGTTATTCCACAGTGCCTGAACCTGGAAGATGATCAGTGTCATCCATGCAGGCTTAACATTAGGCATAACTATGGTTGAGAAAACCGTCCACTCATTTGCGCCGTCGATCTTTGCCGCCTCGATCAGTGCCGTGGGAAGACCTTCCATGAACTGCTTCATAAGGAACAGTCCTATAGGAGCTGCCAGAGCGGGGATTATTATTGCCCAGTATGTATCAACCCAGCCAAGCTTACTGATTATGATATAGTTAGGTATAGCACATACATACCAGTTGAACATCATTGCGGTGGTGACTATTTTGAAGAATCCCTGCCCACCGGGGAAATCATACTTAGCAAGCACGAAGGCTGCCATGGATGCAATGAAAAGATGTCCTGCGGTACCTACAAAAGTAATGAACACGGTATTGAAAAGGTACCTTGAGAAAGTAACCCAGCCTTTTCCCATGGTCACGAACAGGTCGGCAAAATTGTTCATGGTCGGACGCCTTGCAAATACTCTGGGCGGGAACATAAACAGCTCATCCAGAGGCTTAAGTGCTGCCTCTACCGCATAGATCAGCGGGAACGCCATTATGATAGCAACCAGCGCCAGGAAGATATACAGGGCAATATCACCACTTATGGATCTGTTTGCCTTTCTCCTCCTTATCAGCGGTTTCTTATAAGGCTTTTCCTCAATTACTTTCATTTTTTTATTTTTGCTCATAATTGATCCTTACTCCTAAAGAAATTTCAGAACATACTTATCATTGTCCGTTATCAGGTACCTACTCTTCTCAGCAATGCCTGTATTGCCTTGTTGCACAGGATCATCATCAGGAACAGTATGGCTGCGATCGCGCAGGCATAACCCATTTCAAATCTCTGCTGACCATAGTCGATAAGGTGTGCAACTATTGTACGCGCTGCGTAATCCGTACTGGGGAAGCCGCACAGCTGCATGGTAACGTCTGCCACACCGAATGAAGTAGTGATGGTCATAACGGCACCGAACATAAGCATGGGCTTCATGGAAGGGAGGGTTATATACCACAGCTCCTGCCAGCGGTTACGTACACCGTCGATAGCGCCTGCCTCAAAAAGAGAAGTATCAACACCCTGCAGGCCGGCAACGAATGAAAGGAATCCGGTACCAAGGCTCATCCAGAGGATAACTACCATACAGATAGGAAGCATGTATCTGGGATCCACGAACCACAATATGGGGTTATCTATAATACCAAGGTTCATAAGAAATGCATTTGCATATCCGTAAGCATCACCCCTAAAGAACACTGAGAAGATAACGAAACAGTTACCTGCGATCGAAGGTGCATAGAAGATGATGACCGCGATACTTCGTATCCATCTGGGAAGCTCGTTTATCATCCATGCAAATACGAATGACATTATATATCCCAGAGGTCCGGTAACCAATGCTATGATGAGGGTATTTTTCACACCTATCAGGAAGATATCATCCTCAAGCAAAAGACTCATGTAATTACTGAGCCCTATAAAACGCGGGGGCTGCAGTATATTATAATACGTAAAACTGAAGAATATCGACGCTACTACGGGAAATAAGTAGAAAAGCGTAAAAATGATAGCATAGGGTGCCAGGAAAAGATAACAGTTCTTGTTAACCTTTGCCTTTCTCCATGCCACCTTAAGCTTATGCTTACGAAGTATGAAATACTTCTGCAAGTATGTCTCATTCCCCGTCATAACAGGCATCTGTACGATCGGGCTGTTATTTTCTTTCGCTTTATCCTTTGCCATTTCTCTACCTCTTTATTATGCGTATTGGATCATTCCTGATAAACAGGCATACCGAACTCGTTACGTTTCTTGGTGATCTCTTCGTCGATCTTTATCGAATAATCGATGATCGTCTCACGTGTGTCTGCCTTTTCATTGATGCACTTACGTACTGCATTTGCAATGTGACGGCCTGTGAAATATCCGCCGGGAACTTCCCTGATACCTACGGTCTGATCCCACTGCGCACCCAGTACTTCTATATCCTCTACACTCCAGGAAAGTCTGGAGAACGCATCCCTGTTAGCGGTGTTATATCTTGCGGAAGCACCCAGCAAAGCTTCTATCTCACGTCCGAATCTTACCTGTGTATCCGCATTTGCCCACCACTTCATGAACTTCCAGGAATTCTGCTTCTTAGCTTCGTCATCGGTAGCTATCATCATGGTAGCATTACCAGTTATGAAGCAGCTGCGGTCTATAGTTCCGTCGGGCTTTTCGGTTCCGGGGATAAGTGTGAAATCCCACAGACCTCTTATCTCAGGTGCAGATACCATAAGGGTATTGTACATTGAGTAAGGCATGATACCTATAGGCATCTCACCGGAACGGAAACGGCTTACAAAGTCGAAGAATACCGGTATACCATAGTCGTTAAAGAATCTTACTGTATCATCGAATGCCGAGATACCCGCTTCGGTATCAACAGCCGTCTTGGTACCTTCTTTATTGTACATATCGCCGCCGTACTGGAACAGCAGTGTGAAGTACAGTGAAAGGTCAGGCTGGTTGGAAGCCACGGTAGTGGTAGCACCTGCGCTTGATGAAGAACCTGCGGCACTGGGCAGCGCTATCGACAGGTTGTTACCCTGAATGGTAGGAAGCATTTCTATAACTTCCTGCCAGGTATTGGGAACTTCAAGATCCAGCTCCTCAAGTACATCCTTACGATAGAACAGAACATTGAATGTCTGCTGCTCGGGAACGCCGTAAATATGTCCGTCGAGACTGATCTGCTCATATGAGCTGGGTGAATAGTGGCTAAGCACTTCCTTATAATCCGGGAACTGTGTGATATCCTCTGCCGCTCCACGAAGAGCATAGTTAACAGGCTGGTCCGCACCTACGGAAAGGACCACATCGGGACCGCGGCCTGCAAGCACTGCATTAAGAAGCGCATCAGCACCGACTATCTTAACATTTACCTTTACTCCGGTCTCAGGTGTGAAACCGTCATCTATCATCGACTTTAAGATGGTACCCTGATCACGGCCGGTAAGAACCCATACAGTAACCGCATCAGCAGCTTCACCGCCGGTATACACATCACCGACTGCATTATAATCTACAAAGAAAGATGCAACAAAGGATCTGATCTCATGCCATGCAGACTTGAAGAAATTAGTCTTTTCATTTGCAGGCTCCACATTTGCACCGGTTATCTCAAGATAATCCACATCCAGCTTGGTCTCGCTCAAGTTAAGAGCAGCGGTACCAAGAGCCGTGATATTATCCTTGAATGCAGTAAACTCAAGTGTGATCTTCTGAGGCTTAGCAACAAAACGCTCAAGCTGCTGTGCTATGGTCTGTGCGGTAGCTATATTATCAGCCTTCTGACCGCAGTATTCAACCATGTCATCAACCAGCTTATAAAGCCTCTTGGACTCAACATCCATAGCCTCGATTATTTCGGGATAAGTAGATTCGATCTTATAATCACGGTACTGATCCGGCGTTGCTCCTGTATAGATAAGCAGGCGCCTGTATACCTGATTAAGCCTGTAGGTAGAATTCTCAAGATCCGAAAGGAGTTCACCAAGGCGTCCCAGTGTAGCCTCAAGACGGATCGTGTGCTTGCCTTTAGTAAGGGCGATCTGGTAATCATTGCCGTTCTCATCGGCAAGTCTCTTGCAATTCCAGTCATTATCATAAGTAAAGGATATTTCTTTAAGTTCTTCAAAAGGCACTTCGCCGTCTATAAGAACAGTTCTGTTAGCCATACTTCCGCGTGCATAGTTCTGACGCGCCTTTATCATGATATTGTAAAGGCCGTCCTGAGGAACTTCAAATTCCCACTCTACCCACATGCCGTTGCTTCTCCATGAATCACCGCCCACATAGTTGAGCACTGTAGTGGTGACACTTGAAGGAGAAGTGGTGGGTGAAGAACGGTCATATTTTGCATAAAGTGAAGATTCGGAACGTGTTTTGGATTTCTCGCCTTCGATCTTAAGATCAAGAGATACATCTCCGGTT
Source organism: uncultured Lachnospiraceae bacterium (assembly GCA_902779395.1). Classification (GTDB taxonomy): domain Bacteria; phylum Bacillota; class Clostridia; order Lachnospirales; family Lachnospiraceae; genus NK4A136. The sequence goes on from CACZBK010000001.1 coordinate 134,605, forward strand.
CCGAATGAAGATTTTGATGCTAAATACTCTGAATAAGAAGGAAGCTTCTTCTCGCCCATGACCACGAGTTTTCTGATAGCCATAGGCTCATTGTCAGCCTTAAGGCTGATGGTATTAGAACCTTTTTCAAAATAGAAAAGATAAGGATCGGCAACATATCCCATATCATCTCTGAAATATGCATTCTGCCAGTCAAATACTTCTATCTGCATGGGGCGGATCTCATTGCCCTGATTATCTATCTTGGGATCCGTAGCATCCGTCCAGATCCTTGTGAACTCAAGACTTCCCGCATCATCAAAAGGAAGCTCCCCGTTGATCTTAAGGCTGCGCTCTACTGCAACACCTCTTGACTCGGGAGCAAAATACTCAAGATAAAGATTATATAAACCGGCTTCGGGAACATTTACGGTCCAGGTCACTTCGGATCCGGACTGTGTAAGGATCGCCTTGGAACCATTATAATCATTCTCAACGGTAACATCTCCTTCACCGTTATAACTGAAAAGATCCACTTCAGCATCCTGTGAAGGTCTTGCGTCACCGGCATGATTTACAAGGTATTTGCTGTAGGTGCCGTTTCTCTCCGCACCGGCAATTTCCTTAGTAAGGTCCGCCCCTTCATACTTTTCATGGAAATCATAGACTTTTTTGCTATTGATCACGATCATAGCAATGATCACTACAGCAATAAGAGCTACAACAATTAAGATGATATTCCGTTTTTTAGCCATTTCTTCCTCCGAAACCCGGCATTATCTCATGCCATTTTCTTTATTCGTCTGATCCCGCAAACACATAAAAGCAGGGCTTAGGCTCATAATGTTCATCAAAGAGCAGCGGACACTGGGGCAGCCCCGTGGTACTTCCTCCGCCTACATTCGACCTGGACTGCAGCCAGGAATAGTGATCAACCGTCCCCCAGAAGGTCAAACCGTCTACGACCTGTTCATCTTTATTTGCATTCTTTGCTGAAAGCCAGATAACATTGTAGCGGTTTTTGAGCTTTTCATACTCATCAGCTTTGGCAGCTGCGCTTCCGTCGTATCCGTCACTGGCCCTTACGTCAAGTTCGGTGAACTGAACCTTCCCCACCACTTCCGAATACTGTCTGACAGCACTCTGTATATCGATAGCACCGGGATCATCCATGCCGTAATGTCCCTGCATGCCCATAGCGCTTATCCTGGTCCCTTCTCCGGGCGCACCTTCCTGCGCCTTTATCTCTTCAAGGAGCTTGATGATGCCGTACTTCTTTTTGCTTACGCACTCATTGTAATCATTATAGTAAAGTTCAAGATCCGCAGGTGCATATTTGTTCGCATATTTAAATGCATTTATTATATATTCTTCACTCTGATATACATGCCACCAGCTCGAGTTGCTCCCGTGCCTGTCATCACTCAGAGGCTCATTCGGATTCTCATTATCACTGCGATATGTTCCGCTGCCGTCGCTTATCGCCTCATTCACCACATCCCAGCCATAGAACATATCCTTATACTTGCTGTCCTCACCGGTGAAATGCTCCAGCACGGTCTTTATGTACCATTCCTGACGCCTGTCCATTTCCATGGCGCTGACATAAGGTTTATTCTTGTCATAATCCTCATGAAAGAACCATTCGGGAGTCTGGGAATGCCACACCAGAACATGACCGCGTATCTTTATCTGTCTGTCAGGGTTCTGTGTGTTCCAGTCAAGGAACTTATCAAGTATCTTTTCTGCCCGTTTGTAGCTTATCTTCGGGACCACCATCTCTTCTCCGTTCAGAATATCGGTGGTCGTTCCGGGGCAATCGGTCACGCTGTAATCGAACAGCGCGTCAGGTTTTAATTCATTTCCTATCGTTACCGCCTCAAAATGGGTGGTTATTATCTTCCAAACACCGGGATCATCTATCTCCGATCCGGTAACCGCACATCCTGCAAAACCTCCAAGATCCCTGCGTACCGCTTCTCTCAGTATCGGAACCGTTTTTTCGGCCTGTACGGCTTCTGTACTCTGATCCTGAACTTCTTCCTGTGTCTGTATCCCGTCATCCGAAACCGTATCCTGCTGCCCACTTTCAGTTTCGCTGCTTACGGCCTCCTGTACCGGAGGCTTACCGGCCGGATCCGGTCCTGTATCTGTACATCCCGTTATAATGCCCGCGAGCATCAATTGTGCGGTCACTAAAAACACAGTCTTCCTATTTTTTGCACATAAAAAGCTCACAAAAAGATTATAATTACAGCACTGTGACTACGCCTATCAAATATTGCTATTTACCATTCATGTTTTGCTTTGTTTCATTTGCGCATTTTCGCATGTATTTTATATGGTTTTTTTGTGCAATTTATCACAAAACCTGACAGAAACAAGATCAAAACTGCTTCCGGGAAGAAATACTATACGTATTACACCCTTTCCTGTATATTCACTTATCTCAAAACTCTGCTCCGGACCGCCATCGGCTGCAAATTCAAGTATATCCCTTTTTTCTTCAATACCGTTATCAAATATGATATGTATAGTATTTACAGGGATATGTGAAACGCCTCCTATCACCACTCTGCCGGCACCCGCTTCACCAAAGTCCATATCGTTAAATTCCACGGTAACGTTATTCCCGATATTATCTATGCGGTCTGCTTTCTTATCAAAGCTGTCCCCGTATACATTATCACAATCACCGCCGCTTAAGCGCTGGTATGCCTTTTCAAACCTCGTAAAGCTGAAGCCCCCTATATGTGCCTTATCCTTTGTTACTATATACAGCCCGGTAACACCTTTAAGCCTTTTATTTAACCTGAAGGTTTCCGGCTGATACTGATTCCAGATCATTTCTTTATGGTATACGCCATCACATAAAAGCGTACTTCCTTCTTTTTCCGGGATACCCTCCCAGAGCTGAAGATAAAACGGATCGTTACTTAATGCAAATATAGGGATAGTCACCTCATCGGAGCCCCAGGATCCAAAGTCGATATTCTCATACCCTACAACACCCCGGGATAAACGCGCAGTGGATACGCCATGGTCATTACCCATGCCCGGCTCGCCCTCCGAATAGCTGTACAGACCACCCGCTATAAAACCGTACGGATCAAGAAGCGCCGTACCAAGCCCCTCAGCCTTAAACTCCAGCATAGATATCACCCTGGCAACACTGCTCCCGCATTTTGCTTCACATCTTAATATGAAGCTTCCGTCTGCGATAGCCTTTATCCTTACTCCTTCTTTTCCGGCATCAATGATTTTAGCTATATTGCTTTCTATACCGGCTTCATTGACCGCCTTCCATATAAGCTCTCCGGCTTCGGCATCAGCAGGAAGGATCTTTGCTCTTACATTTATCTCCTCATTGCCTTTTGTTAATACACGGCTTCCTTCACATTCCAGCTCTATCTTACGTACATATTTCTGTTTAAAAGGAAGATCTGCAACCTTTTTATCTTTAAGATATGACATGCCCTCCCTGGCTTCACCTTTCAGAACATGCAGGGTCAGCTCCGCTCCTATTAAACCTTCCGAAGAAACCTTAACACAGATATCCCCTGTCTCATCGCCTGTTCCGATGATGATCAGCGCCTTTCCGGAAAAAAGTCTTTTACGGCATCCCTTATATTCATCCGTATCAGTTGAATCCCCGTTATCCAGTCCGGCAAGATATCCGGCACCGCTTACACTCACTTCCAGAAGATCAGCTGCATTCTCCACAGGATACCCGTCTGCATCAACAGCACTCACCTCAATAAAGGCAAGTTCCCCCCGGCCGGATACAAGTTCTTTTTTATCCGTCTTCAATTCAAGAGCAGCGCTGTCCCCGAATGAATGCCTTATATCCTCTGCGATCTTTTCTCCATTCTCGTCATATGCGACCGCTCTGATCTCACCGGCCTCATAAGGCACGATATAGTCACCTGTAAGCACTTTACCATGTAAATGGTCTATATGCTTCCTGCCCAGCGACCTGCCGTTTAGAAAAAGTTCCACCTCCGGAGCATTTGATGCTATACGGACATCGATCGTCTGACCGGGGTTAAAATCCCAATAGGGGAATACATGCACAAAAGCTGCTTTTTTACTGTCTGTCCAGGCAGACTTATATATATAGTAAGAATCTTTGGGAAAACCTGCCGTATCGATCTGGCCAAAATAAGAATTTCTGGTATCGTAAGGTGTAGGTTCACCTATATAATCAAAACCCGTCCATAAAAACTGTCCCAGAGAGAATTCATGATCTCTCTCCATGATCACACAGTATTCACTGTTCGGCGCTCCCCACCCTGTAGTAGAATTGCCCAGCGAAGAACACTGCTTATCATCTTCCGATAAAGTAGGCTGGGAATAAGGAAAATGATATATCCCCCTGCTCTGTACCGTAGAAGCCGTCTCACTTCCGAATATATGCCAGTCCGGATGCTGCTTATGATGCTCATCATAAAACTTCTCGGCATAGTTATATCCAGCGTACTTGAGTACATCAGCACAGTTCTGCGCGCCTTGCCAAGGCATATAATTTGAACCGATACCTGTTACCGCATTACTGTACGGATCATGTGAAAACACTTCATCCTTAAGCATCCGCGTAAGCTCCACGCCATGCTCATCTTTGTGGGTATCATAGATCTCATTCCCTATACTCCACATAAAAATGCAGGGATGATTGCGGTCTCTGCGTATCCAGCTGCGGACATCTTTTTTATACCATTCTTTAAAGAACCTGGCATAATCATATTCGGTCTTTGGCCCCTCCCACATATCGAAGGCCTCATCCATTACCAGAAAGCCCATCTCATCGCAAAGCTCAAGGAGCCCTACAGCCGGCATGTTATGGGATGTTCGCACGGCATTAACACCCATGCTCCGAAGCATGACAAGCTTTCTTCTCATGGCGCATTTATTAAATGCAGCACCAAGCGCTCCCAGATCGTGATGTTCACACACTCCGTTTATCTTTACATGCTTTCCGTTTATGAAAAATCCTTTATCGGTATCACATACAAAATGCCTGAAACCGAATCTTTCTTTAAGCTCATCGCCGTTTTCAAGCTTAAGAGTCAGTTCATATAGTGCAGGATCCTCCAAAGACCATAGCTGCGGTGAGGATACTTTTTCACAGAACTCGATCCTTCTGATGCCGTCCGCCGACTCTTCTTTTACAGAAGATGCGCTCTGTGCTTCTTTGCTGATACCGATCCCGGGTATATCAAGATCTGTCCTGCCCGGATCCCCGTTTATTTCTACAGAGACCTTAAGTTCCCAATCCTTAAGCGATCCATCTGCAGGCTTTGCAGAAATATACAGACTGTCTGTTACCATATGCACTGCCGGATGACTTATAAAGAACACATCCCTGTAGATACCGGCACCGCTGTACCAGCGCGTATTTGGCGAACGGTAATCCGACCTGACGACAATACAGTTCTCACCGTCATTCAAAAGCTGCGTAATATCAAAGAAAAAACTGGAATAGCCGTATTTCCAGACACCCGCCTCTTTACCGTTAACATAAACGGAGGTGTCCATATAAACGCCTTCAAAATAGATCTCATAGCATTTCCCGGGATCCTTTTTTAATGTAAAATATTTACGGTAGATACCGGAAGAATCCCTGTACAGATCCTTAGTGTTATATATCATCCAGTCGTGGGGGATATTTACTTTTTCGAATGCGAATGAATCTATCCCTTCAAAGCCGGTTCCGACAGGCTGTTCGGAAAACTCCCAGCCGTCATTAAACAGTTTTTTCATATATTACCCCTTATCTTATACTCTTCTGCTCTCATCCGGTCCCAGATAGGAAGCAGGTATCTTAGCACCTTTTCTTACAAGGATTATACGTTCGAATATATTCTCCGGATCGGTACCGTATACTCTTAACGTATTGCTGCCTGCCTTAAGGGATACTTCTTCGTTTACAAGGTGGATATGATTGAGCACTCCCCAGCCCCAGTCTCCCGATTCGCCTGCCACATATTTTTCGGAAACCACAGCGGTACGTCTGACTGCTTCATCGCCAAGACTGTAGCACAGCTTGATCTTCCTTCCCTGTATCCAGGGGTTACAGCACAGAAGCTGGAATACAAGTGTATAATCTCCGTCTTCCTGTATCTCGAATGAATAATCTGCATAAGGAGCTTTTGCGGGATCTTCAAAATAAGCCGTTACGGGCTTAAGCCCTACTGCATCCTCCCTTCGGCCAAGCCCCGTAAATACTTTAAACGATGCCTCTTCGGTATCATGTTTTCCTGAAAAATGAGCTGCATCTATCGCTACAAGTCCGTTTCTCTCAAGATATGCATCGCCCACACTTCCTCCTGCTGTCGGAGCACTCACACGAATCTCAGAGCACCCTGCTCCGGATCTGATAAAGATACTGCCCTCTGCTCCCTGCGCCGCTTCCTTATCAACAGTAATATCTATTACAGTAAGGGGATTATCTTTAGTAAGTATTCCGCTGTCCTTCTCTATCCATATCCAGCTGCAGTCGGTACTTATCTCATAAGTACTATCCTGATCGCCGCACAGTGCTACGAAGACAGATGCCTTAGCTGTTCTGTCATTTTCATCAAAGTACTTAGTGATCCTGAGCACACGCTTAGTCCACTCATAACCCCTTGTCTGGCCTGTCTCACCTACGGTTCCTGCCACTATCGTCTTGTCGTGAACAGGTATCACGGTCTCTATTACAGGATTAGCACATTCTTCCGAATTCCAGTTCTTAAAGCCTATGTGAAGAGCTTCCGCAAATCCGTCCCACTTCCTTCCGTCGGCAGAATCGAACCTCTCCTTAAGAGCAGCATCCTCTGCCAAAGCTCTGCGTATTTCTTCGGCATACATATTTGCAGCTACCGAACCGATAGAAGCATAATAATGATTAAGGCCGCGCATTATCCACATTCTGATCAGATTTATCCCGCCCGATATGCTGTATCCTATAAGCTCCAAAAGAGCGTCCGCATATTCGGCGGGACACTTCTTTTCAATAAGCGAATACCTTTCCTTTATCTCCTCCAGTTCCTTCAGAACACGTACAGACTCGTAATCATCCTGGGGGTGATACACCTTTTCATTTAAATGCTCAGGTCTTCTGTTATGGATCAGGCGGTTAGCCTTCATCTGAATATCGGCAAGCTCTCTGATGTCCTCATCTGAAAACGCATGCCCGAAATTGTTACGCATCCAGTATTCCATATACTCAAACGCACTCTTTTCCCCGCATCTTCCCCACTTATCAAAATCATAAGCCATGTCAAGGAAGTAGGAGAGAGGCATCTCCTGAAGTCCCAGATCACCAACATTAACGATCCACAATCTCTGTATACCGTATTCATATGCAGTACTCATCTGCTGCCATACCTCGGGAAGATAGGTGGAATTGATCCACTCGTAGGAAACGGGACCGCCATGATAGTCAAAATGATAATACATGCCAAAGCCCCCGGGATGCCTGCGCATCTGATCATCCGGAAGACTCCGCAGATATCCGTGATTATCATCACAGAGCATAAGTATAACATCCTCAAGCTCATCACAGCCTTCCTTAAGTCCCGGAGTATTCTCGTCTCCGTAATAATATGCTTCAACTTCTTTATAAAGAGCGAGCATACGGGGAACCTTGCCAAGATCTTCGTTTACTTCCTCCTTTATGAGCTGCTGCTGTGTTCTGAGCACATCTCGTAAAAGATCTATATTATCCTTAAGGGTCGCATTGGCACCAAGTACCGTAGAATCACGCTCTCCGCGCATACCCACGGTTATCACATTCTCAAGATGACCGTTTCTCTTAAGGCCGTCACGCCAGAAGCGCGTAATGCCTTCCTTATTACTTATAAAGCTCCATGCATCACCGTATATGGAATCCTTACCGCGTACATGAGAATATTCCTCACCATGACGCAGACAGGGCTCATGATGAGAAAGACCCATCACTACTCCCAGTTCATCTGCCAGTTCCGCACTCTCAAGTCCCGGACCGTCTTCCGCAAAACATGATGCCCACATGGCGGGCCAGAGGTAATTACCTTTAAGACGCAAAAGCAGTTCAAAAACTCCTTCATACATTTTTGCGTTCACACCGCCAAAGTGTCTGGCACACCAGTTACCGAATGCAGGCCATTCATCATTTATGAAAAAGCCTCTGTATTCAACCGAAGGCTCTTTCGATACATAACTCATGGTATCATCTATAGAAAAAGATTCCTTTTTTTCCGGCTTAAGATCTGACCAGTTAACAAAGGGAGAAACCCCAAGTATCTCAGACAAATGAAACAGACCGTATACCACTCCTCTTTTGTCACTTCCCGCTATCACGAGAAGATCTTCCTTTGCAGGGAAAAAACCGTATACTTCACGTTTTCCTTTTATTGCGCTCACATCTATCACAGCATTTTCCGAAAGTTTATCTATAACCGGACTTTTCCCGGCTATACCGAAGACCAGCTTCAGACCACCGTCAGAACCGATATCTCCTCCGCTTATCTTTTTTGTATCGGGAAGCTTACCGAATACCAGTTCAAGATCTCTCCTGACTATTTCCGCGATCTTGATATTACCGGAAAGACTTTCTTCTTCATAGATAAAACAGGGAAGATTACTCCCGGATATAAGAATACTGCTCATAGACGAATACCCCCATTCAGAATGATTTGATAAAAATTATAGCATAAAGCAGGCAGCATGTCATCAAATTTCGGGATGCGGACAGCCCCGGACAGGGCATTGTAGTAAAAAGCAGTTTGTGATATAATATGAGCAATTGAGCAAAAAATGAGAGGTCACTTATGAGCAAAAACAATGACAGTCTTGAACTGACAAGAGAACAATTTTTCTCCGCAAATGCAGATTTTGCCAGGGCAAGAAGAGTAAACAACGGCCAGGAAGTTGTAGATTATCAGGCGGGAAATCCTTACAGGATATGGCTCAACGACATACCGGTCGGCTTTGATGCACACAGACACTCCGCGCTGGAGATAATATTGCCGACAGAGAATATTTATACCGCTGTATTCGGACGCATCACCTATAAGTTACAGCCGGATCAGATACTTTTCATTCCTCCCGGAGTAACTCATGAACTTATCGCGCCTTCCAGCGGGAAGCGATATATCTATCTTATGAACGTAAGTCATTTCACTTCCATGCGGAGTTTTGCACGTATCATGTCCATACTGTCGCAGCCCCTGCTCATCACCCGCGAAGAAAACGAAAAGGCATATGATGAGATCCATGATCTGCTAATGCAGATGAGTGCAGAGTATTTCAATGCAGGCGACTATTCCGACCTTTCAATACCTTCTCTGCTCCTGCAGCTTTTCATCAGTCTGGGGAAAAACTATGCCGATCAGATAAATGCATCTTATGACGTGATCTCTACAAGACGCAAAGAATATATGGATCTGTTCACCAACACTCTCAAATATATCGATGAACATTTTACGGAGAAGCTTTCCTTAGAGGATATGGCCGTAAAGACCGGTTTCTCCAAGTTCCACTTCTCCAGACTTTTTAAAAAATATACCAACTATAATTTCAGCGATTATTTATGCTTAAGACGCGTCCATGAAGCCGAGACCCTGCTGCAGCGCCCGGATATACCTATCACCGATGTAGCAATAACATCCGGTTTTTCAAGCATCTCCACCTTTAACCGTATCTTTAAGATGCAAAAAGGATGCTCTCCCAGCGAATTCAGAAGCCGCAACTGTGCATTACTCCAGCACAATGAGCTGGTATAACGGTCGCAGGATAGCCGGACCGATGCCTTAATCCACAACCCCGAATCCCAGGAAAGTAAAACGCTTGTCTTTATCTTTTTCGGGGATCTTTATCTCTATCTCATACTCAGCAGCAGGCCCACCCCTGTGAGCGATATATGCATTGCAATGTGCCCAGCCTATGATATGCGGATCTATTGTGAGTTTCTTTTCACCGTTCACATATACCTCTGCTGTTCCAACCTCGGGTGAAGCGGAATCCATATAAGCGATCACCAGTGCGCTGCATTTTATCTTTGCCTTAAATACGGCATTTCCGCCCTTGCCTTCATAACGCCAGTTCTCGTTAAATTCAGGTGTACCGTTCATATCAAGATCACGCTCAACAAACTGCACCTCATCACTGTGGCCTGTAAAGTCGCCGCAGTCATAGCTTATCACTGCTTTGGTCTTGTCGATATTTGATCTGTCAACAAAGTATATGTTCTCAAACTCCGATCCCTTGGGAGGAGTGACGCCGCTTATATCAAAGTCTGCTTCATCTTCGCAAGCATCAGCTGTCTTAAACATATTTATAAGACCGTCTGCCATTATACGGTGTCCCACATTGGTAGGATGGAACATATCGTAGAAGTAGCGCCTCTTGCTCACCACACCGCCATCCTCTTCGCTTAAATAGAACTGGTCATATACCGCATCCTTTATGCTGACCATGGGCAGGTGGTATGCTTCTCCCACACATTTCAAACGGTCCTGCAGATTGTATCCGTCTACGAATACCGAATAAAGCAGCACAACCGCAGGTTTCTGGGGACTGTTATATATCATCCTTACCAGCGAGTCAAAGAATTCACCCTTTGTCTCATCACCTTCATCGTTTACGGCGAATTCCACGACCACTACATCGGGAATCTTCTTACCGTTATCGGTAACATCATGTACATAACGCAGTATACCTACCTCGGAAGGGGTCCCGCCTACTCCCGCTTTGGTATAGCCCACGTTATCTTCGTAACCGCGTCCTGCTATATCACAGAAGCCTTTGAAAGCATTATATGCATAACAGCCGGTATTGATCGGGATAGCTCCCGCTCCCTGGGTGATGGATCCGCCCAGGCAGGCGAATTCAACCCTCTCACCTCTGCGCGCTTTTTCGATAGCTGCCTTTAAGCGGTGAATATTCCCCTTCTGCATAAGGGATTTCTCTATCATCTTCTTATAGGCATCACCGTTGTAATCTACTTCCTTGTCTTCTTTCTGCTCCGGCGCCGTATAGCCGTCATTTAAATAGAATGCGACCGATACCCTGGCCATTATGCCGGGCTCGGGAAATTCAAAACGGATCTGCCCCACCACGTTATCATCATCGGACCATTCATATTTATCAAGTTCCATTACCATTTCCATACCATCGGTATCGATATCCATGGTAAGGGTGGTGCCGGAATTATACGGATCCTTATGCCCGTACATCTGGAATGCGAATCTTGCCTTAACGGGATCGCCCGCTTTCTGTATGGAAACACCCACGCTGTGGACCTGTTTCCTGAAAGTGTCTACATTGACGAGCTCGTCGAGCATTTTCTCATCTTCCAGATTACCGACCAGTTTTGCACTGGCCTTTAATCTTCCGTCGCTCTCATATATGAAAGTGATACCCCTGCCGTCAGGCTGGGGAAGAGGACAGATCTCCTTATCCCTCATCACATAATAAAACGGTCTTTTGGCTGTGGGGTCTTTTGGCGCCACCGGCCCTCTTGATTCTGCCATTCTGATCTTCCTCCTTATAAGGTAATCCTATGATATATTATGCGCGATATGTGATCCTACCGCAATATTTATGCTTCGTAGATAAAATCTCTAAACACGGCACTTCCGCCGCATTCCTTAGTGGAATATATGAACAGCCCAAAACGAACCCCCGTGAAATGATCGAGCTTAAACATAAGCCTGCTCTCTTCGCCCAGCTGTTTCTTCACTCCGTCCTCGACATAAAATACCGATGCACTGTCTTTCATCATTGTAAAATCCGCTTCGGCACGGAGCACGGCGCTGCTGCCGTTAAGCTTCACGGCCCCGCATTCATCACCGGCTTCGGTATCATGGCGTTCGCCCCACATACCTTCCGGAGCTTTACGCTTCTTCATTACCAGATACAGATCCCCGTCCCTGCGGGTTATGGCGATGAAGACATATGCACTTTCCAGAAGACAGAGTCCGGCATAGTCACCTTCTTTCAGGCCGCTCCCGTCTACACTAACCTGTGCCGCACATTTCGGGTAAGACGTGCGCTGCGAAAGCGTATTTTTTGCCTGTACCACATTTACGGATATTTTATCCGTGCTTATCTTAACATAGCCGTTTACGCTGTCATGTTCCACCAGCGACATATCCGGCTCATGATTAAACTGCCAGCGGCTCTTAAAACCAAAACTCTGTGTAAAGCGTCCATCTTTTCCGGAAGGGAGATCCTTAAAATCATCGCTGCCGGCCAGAGGCTCGTAAGTGTAGCCGTCCCTTCCCTCCGGCACTTCAAATTCAAGCGGAACTTTTCCGTCCGCTCCGAATACCGGAATGTCTTCTCCATCCTTAAAAGTCACAGGCATCAGCACGGGGATACGCCCTACCGCGCCGCTGTCCTGAAATACTATGGCATACCATTTGCCATCCGGTGTATCCACTATACCGCCCTGTGCGCAGCCGCTGCCGCAAAATCCCCGGTCATCGCCGCACACATCACAGCCTGTAAATTCTCCATCTATACTATCCGATACAAAACACGCCTCGGTCCTTCTTCCTGTTTCTCTGGGCATGTGTATAAAAAAGATATAGTACTTGCCTTTTATCTTATAAAAATGCGCCCCCTCATAACCCAGATATGCATCATCACGGTCCTTTACTATCAGCCTGTTGATACCGCCCTCCTTAGGACCGCTAAGATCGGATCTAAGCTCTGTAAGATATACTTCACGATTCCCATATACGATATATACTCTTCCGTCATCATCAAAGAGCAGCGAGTTATCATGATAAAATCCTTCTATCTCACTCTTGACCCACGGTCCTTCTATTTTATCCGCTCTGTAAAGATAGGTCTTATGGGTATCATTCGCTACAAATATTATGTAGAATTTACCTTCATGATATCTGAGGCTCGCCGCCCACATGCCCTGCCCGTATATATTCTCCTCACCCTCCAGGCGCTGTGCGGGAGTGGAATCCAGTTTCTCATATACGAAGGCCGCATGCTCCCAGTGGACCAGATCGAAAGACCTTAATATCTCACAGCCGGGCATAAAATACATGGTAGTGCTTACAAGATAATAAGTATCATCCACACGGATAACATCCGGATCCGGATAATCCATTTTAAGAAGGGGATTTATGTTGTTAACGGTCATCATCTTTTCTCCGGTTCGGAAAATTTTCCCATCTCAGCTTTATTCAAATATCCACTCTTCCACTTCATATCCCTCACCGCTGAAGGTAAAGAAGATATCCTGTACTCCTTTAACGGGAACCTCAATATCTGCCTCACAGACCACAGTACCGTCGCCTTTAACGGGAATATAGGCTATCACTGTCCTGTCCGGATAACCGGCTGTCACACGTATCACGCCTTCCTTACCATTGGTCCTTACTCTGGCCTTAACTTTCGCAGGTGTCTTATTACCGAAATCCACACCTTCGAGTTTAACAAAATCACCACTGTCGATCGACGTAAGAAGCAGCTTGCCGCAGCCGTACTTTTCGCTCACTTCATCTGCTGGTGCTGTATCAACGCCGCCCATCACCGCGAAAGTTGCACCGTTGATCGCCTTATAGGGATCAGGATGGCCTACCTGTTTTCTGCCGAGGCGGCTCATCTTTATATCACCTATAGTGCCGTCTGCAGCCGGTGTAAACTCATCTATGCTGGTGGAACGATATCCATGGAGTATACCCTGCTCTTTCTCCAGCATGCGGGAGTGATAGCAGATATACCACTGATCCTTAAACTTAAAGACCGCATGATGGTTGTTGCCGCCCACTCCGTAATAGTACTCAGGATTCTTCAGTATCCTCTCCTTAAAAGTGAAAGGCCCTAATGGTGACTTTGATGTCATCACGCAGATCTCACCGTTGTTAAAACCGTATTCTTTTGTTCCCTCAGGGTCTACACTGAAGTTAGAACAATATGTATAAAAATATGTATCACCGAATTTATGTATGCCTGAATCCTCAAAAAGGTAAGGCGCATCTATCACCTTGGGCACATCGGTAAGGCTCATCATATCATCGCCAAGCTGTGCGCATCTGCCGGTGCCGGGATGCGCTGCCATCCCCTTCGGAACTCCGCCTCCAAAGTAGATATATGCCTTTCCGTCATCATCCATAAGTACAGCCGGATCAAAAAGCCACTCTACATTACCGCAGTTTTCCATATCCCTGCGTATAAGACCATGCCCCAGCTCATCCCTGAAGGGCCCCACGGGACTGTCTGCACATACCACACCGATACCTCCGCCGTTATCCGCAAAATACAGGAAGAATTTAGGCTTACCGTTAACCATTTTCCATGCTGCCGCAGGAGCCCATGAATTATGTGCCCACGCGGTGACTCCGTTCTCACCTGCTATAGTTATCTCGCCGTGATCGGTAAAGTTGATCATATCCTTTGTAGAAACCACATAGAGGCTGCGGATCTTACCATAGGTATTTTCCTTGATCTCTCCATTCTCATCATATTCGTATGCATCAGCCGTCATATAGAAATAAACCGTATCATCATACACCAGTGCATAGGGGTCTGCCCCGTAGTGCTGCTCGATGATGGGGTTATTATGCTGTATGCCTTTATAACTTTTGGTAAGCTGTATGTTCTTAAAGATTTCAGCGTGATCCATTTGTTGATCCTCCTGTAGGTTTGGGATTATTGATGCATTTATCTTATCATAGCATCCTGACAAGGTCAATTTTCAAAGCCGCTTTTCTATCTCTTCGATCACGGTCTCCAGTGCCTTGATACGGGCATAGTGTTTGTCATTCGATTCCAGTATATGCCAGGGAGCATATTCCGTGCTGGTCTTTTGGATCATCTCATTGATCGCTTCTTCGTACAGATCCCATTTTTCGCGGTTACGCCAGTCCTCATCGGTTATCTTCCACTGCTTTTCCGGTGTGTTCTGTCTGTCTGTAAAGCGTTCAAGCTGTGTCTCCTTATCTATCTGCACCCAGAATTTGACTATCACTGCGCCCCAGTCATCCAGTTCCTTTTCAAACTCATTTATCTCATTATAAGCTCGCTGCCAGTCATTCTCCGTGCAAAAACCTTCAAGGCGCTCTACCATCACGCGGCCGTACCAGGTACGGTCGAATATCGCTATGTGACCATCCTTCGGCAGCCGGTTCCAGAAACGCCACAGATAATGCCTGTTCTTCTCCCTGGGTTCCGGTGATGCTATGGGATGCACTTCGAAACCGCGGGGATCTAAAGCTGCGGTAAGTCGCTTGATATTACCGCCCTTGCCGGCTGCATCCCAGCCTTCGTATGCTATCACTACAGGTATCTTCTTCTGATAAATGCGGTTATGAAGATCAGCCAGACGTTCCTGCAGGTCCTTCAGCTTTTCATCATATTCTTCATCATCTGTGGATACGCTCAGATCTATATCCGACAGTTTCGGCATCTGCTTAAGGGGGAAGGTGTTCTGCAGTACCATTGCGGCACGTCCGGTATTCTGAAGTGCGATGTTTATGCTCTTTACAAGGATCTCCGTAACCTGCAGCTCTGCCCACTTGCGGCTCTTCGAATCAATGAAATACCAGGGTGCGATGAACTGGTTTGTTGCTTCCAGATATTCATCATAAACATCCATGCATTCGTCATAATGCTTATTCTGCCACTTATCCCATTTATCAACACGCCATGAAGTACTCTTCTCGCTCTCCAGCTCCTCAAGGCGTTTTTTCTGTTCTTTCTCGGAAATATGAAAGAAAAATTTGACGACCAGATATCCGTTATCGGAAAGTGTGCGCTCAAAACGCTTGATGGAAGTAAGCTGACGATGATATTCATCCTTATCGATATCCCCGTTAAGCCTGTTTTTCGTTACCTCATCCATCCAGCTGCCGTCGAAGAACGAAAACTTCCCGGCTTCCGGTATGCGCACGAAATATCTGTACAGAAACGGTCTGCGCAGTTCATCTTCGGAAGGCTTTGAAAGCGTTTCCGTTTTGTAAAATCTGGGATCAAGGTTCTTGATCACCTTACCCAATATACCGCCTTTTCCGGCGCCGCCCCAGCCGTCCATTATCACCAGCACCGGCAGCTTCTTTTCCTTGATCGCCATCTGCGTTCCTGCCAGCTCGGCCCTGGCATTCTTTAAACGCTCTGCTATTTCCTCATCAGATGGTCTTTCTGCTTTAACCCAGTCTTTTAACATAAGATTCACCCCCAAAACCATGTACGCTGAGGACTTTTGTCCCGACAACCGCTCTTATCATCTGATTTTACCACAATGTACTTGTACAAAAAACACTTTTTGAGTTTTTTAAGACAAAAAAACAATATCATGCTATAATACAGAAGTGCGTATTTATACCCGCGGTAAGACAACTGCTCACTCCGGGTATACAGTCTCATAAAAGGAGGAAAGAAAAATGCCCGCATTTACTGATGCACTTAAAAACAAAAATACAAGCGGAGGTACATCCGGCCCTACCAAATTCGGTCAGGTAGCTGCCGCCGCAGGCGCTAAGAGCAATCTTAAATCAAATGAAGAGATCGCAAAGGAAGTGATCCGCGGCAACTGGGGCGTAGGCCAGGAACGCAAAGACAAGCTCACCGCTGCCGGATATGATTATTCCGCCGTACAGAGTCTTGTTAATGAAATGATGAAGAAATAAGAAAGCGGCTGCAGCAATCTGCTGCAGCCCTTTTTATCATACTATCAGTTCAAACCCTTTCAGATCACAGGTCCCGCTTCCCTTATAGGTAAGGAAGACAGCGGCTGTCCCATCCGGGATATTGATATCCGACCTGTAAGTCTCCCACACATTGGTAAAATCGATGGGAATGCTCGCAAGTACCTCACCCTCGCGTGAAGTACGCACTTCAAATTCGCCCTTTGCATATCCGCGTGTTGTGATGCTTATCGCCTTAACTCCCTTAAAGTCAAAATACTTAAATCCGGCAGTAGCGGAATTTCTCATAAAACCGATATAGCCCGGCTCTTCATCTCCGTCACGGCCGTCCTGCATTACCCTTGGAAACTGATCCCCGCCCACATATACGGAAGGCTTGTCGGTAAAGAGGTTACATGCCAGATAAGCGGGATAGAAACCGCTGCCGGGCAAAGGCCCGCCGTTTAAGCCGCATGAGGTCATCTCCACCTGGGGGATGCTTCCGTCTGCCTTTATCTCTATCTTTTCTGCGCAGCCCTGACGGCTGTACCAGCTGCCGTTGGTCTGTCTGTGGTAGAAGATATACCAGTCCCCGTTTATCTCCACAATACTGCCGTGGTCGTTTCCTCCGTATGCCACAGGCATATCTGCAGGCTTATCCTTATCAATTCCTATATCTGCATTGCTGACGATCACTCCGCCGTATCTGAATGGTCCTCTGGGATCATCGGCGATGGCATAACACATTTCATGCATTGGTGAAGATGAATAAATAAAGTAATACTTATCTCCCACCCTGCGAATGGAAGATGCCTCAAAAAATGCATGTCCTTCAAAGCCCGTACCATCCTGATACTCTATGCCGGGCACCACAGTCTTAGGCTCTTCGATGATCGTGAGCATGTCTTTATCCAGGACCTGAAGCCTGGAACCGGTGCGCGATCTGTCTCCGCGGCCACAGAATCCCGTATACAGATAGGTCTTTCCGTCCTCTGTTATAACTCCGGGATCGAACTGAGGCTCATCACCCTCTTTCTCGCCAAGCCTTGTTCCGTCTGCATAATGAACATAACCGTAAAATTCAAACTTACCACCCGGTTCATCACATACAGCGACGGATATTATGGGCAGTTTATCCAATGCGTAATACAGATAATATCTGCCATCGGGACCAACGGTCATATCCGGAGCATATAAACACATCTTGCCTTCTTTATTCTCCGGATCCTGGGTCTTTTCATATATGACACCCTCATATCTCCAGTTTCCAAGATCATCTGCCGGTGCAGAATAAGTAACATAGTTTCCGAGACAGAATACATGGCTGTTATAAATATCATGTGATCCGTAAACATACACTCTGCCGTTAAACACATAGGGTTCCCCGTCGGGTATGTACTCCCATGAGGGAAGGTAGGGATTAAATGCCGGTTTCTTCATAAATCTTGTTTTCCTCCTGTTATACAAAAATAAAAATTCTTTACTCTGTCCGGAATATCATATAAGCGGCTGTTACATTTCAAAAACAAACACATTCCAGGATAAAGGCTTAACATTCGCTGAATATACCCCGTCCTTTAAGCTCCCGCTTTTGTTCTCAACAGGCGCGTATATATCCTGTGCATTAACACTGCTCTTCTTATCCGGATCATCGGGATCTGAAAAGATCTCATAATGCTTAACACCACTGATACCCGTAAAACCGCTCACATCGATATTAAGCGAATAATCACTCTCTTCATTACGGTTGATAGCAAACACGGTAAGACGCTTATTCTCCTTATCCCATGCAGATGCACTGTCGATATAATTTACTCCCTCCTTACCGGTATACTGTGAAGTATCTTCGATAGCGTATCCGGGCATATCATAAGTCTCGCAGTCGACAACCGTCTTCATGGAAATACCACGGGCATATTTTATCATCTGTGAATATCCGTAATGAGATGCACTTTTCCATACATTATCATGATCCGATGAACATAAAGCACCTAGCCCTCCCGTCATACATCCGATCGAAACCCTGTCCGCATGGCGAAGGAATGCCAGCTGAACAGACATTGCCGAAAGCATATGGAGTATCTCCCTGCCGGGGAATTCAAAATGCTTCATATTATCGGGATCATGAAGGATATAAGGACGCTTGGGATCAAACCTATAATGTGAACGCGCCATATTATAACGTCCCCAGCCCGGATTTAAAGGAGCATTCTCCCTCATCATGCATCCGTATTCATCAAAAGAGATCATCACTTTCTTAGGAGAACGGTGTTTTGAAGCCACATAGTCTATCACCGCTGCTTCGGTATTAATAAAATCCTCATAATAAAGAGATCCGCCCAGAAGTGCCTTTACATCATCCGGCGGTGCCGAATGGTAATGATGGACCGAAAGATGATCGACCACATCATAACACTGGTCAAGAACCTTTTCATCCCATTCCGGAAAATCTTCCATAAAGGATGCTGAAGATCCGCACACGCCTGTCTCTATTGACGCATCGATCCATTTGATCGCCTTGGACACCTCACGGCATCTGAAACCGTAATCTTCAGGATGCCCGCTCCACGAACCAAGCTGCCAGGGCCCATCCATCTCATTTCCGAGATACCACATCTTTACACCATAAGGCTTTTCGTGTCCGTTCTTCTTACGCAGATCAGACCAGTAACTTCCGCCTTCAAAATTAGTATACTCAACCAGATCCATTGCATCCTGGAAAGTCCCGGTTCCCATATTAAGGGTATAAAGAGGCTCGGTTCCTACCTTTTCCGCCCACTGCAGATATTCATCATGTCCCACATCATTGGGTATATACTGATACCATGCCGGATCAAGATGAACCCTGCGTTCTTCTTTTTTTCCTATGGAATCCTTCCACTGCCATGCAGAAACAAAATTACCTCCCGGCAGTCTGACAGCCGGAACCTTCGAAGCCTTTAACGCTTCGATAACATCTCCGCGGAATCCCTGTTCATCTGCTGTCTTATGTTTGGGATTATACATGAAACCATTGACTATTGTCCCTATCGGTTCCAGAAATGCAGAAAAAAGCCTCTCCGAGATATCTCCGATCTTAAAATCAGGATGGACTGTTATCTTTGCCATTTTAATCCTCCTTTGTGACGAATGTCAGATATGTACCCGATGGAAGGGTGATAGTAAGTTTATTTCCGTCGATCCCGGCAGTAAGGATATTGGGATCGTCACCGTGTTTAAGCTGATATGTCCCGTCTTCCTGCGGTATAAGATCCCCATGATACTCATTTTCTCCTGTTATGGTCAGGAAAAAAGTTTTACCGTCATCAGAGTGAAACTTCGGGAGCCTGCTCTCATCATCATCGCTGAGAGCATAGCTTGTTTCTCCCTTTATGGTCCAGCTTTCAATTTTCCATTGAGATGTGATAGAAGGTTCTGAAGCAGATATATCTTCCGGATCATCCTCCGCTTCGAAATATGACGAAGGACCGTAGACTCTGGGATTATCATTGTCAGAAGGATTTATCTCACAGGCAGCCACAGCTCCTGTACAAAAAACTGTCGTTGCAGCAAGCCCAAATACCGCTGCTGCTCTTTTTGTCATTTTCATGTATAACCCCCGGCAAATACTTATTGATCACGTCGGGCATTTATTCCGATCAGTTCGATGCGGTCAAGAATGCCCTGCACCCCCACTCCCGGATGCGTCAGATACATTCTCGCCACATTTTCGACAAATACATCACTTGATCCGGTCTTCTGTGCTATATATTCTATAGCATAACCTTTATCAATATTTTTCATGATCCGCTCTACAAGCTTGTGCAGCTCTTTCCCGCCAAGCGGCTCTTTTATCTCATTCTTCGAAGGCTGAGCGTTTTTTACCTCCGGCTGTGAAGGATGTGCTTCCTGTGCCGGTTTTAAAACCGCTGCCTGATCAGGCTGCGGGATTGCAGGTTTTAAAAGAGCAGGCTGTGGTCCCGGAAGATCGACCGGAGCAGGTATTATTTTCTGAACCTTATCTTTCTCAAAAACAGTCTCAGGAACAGCTTCCTTTGCAGGAGCCGGCACCGAGATATCTGTTTTTACGGGCTCTGCCCCCGGAAGAGGATCCTTTAAAAAAGCAGGCTTTAATTGTATGATCTGCGGTCCGGTATTTTTACCTGTAACCGCCTCTGTTTTCTGAGCAGCATCTGAAACCTGATCATTATAAGGATTACTGTTTTCTTCCGCGATCTCTCCGGATATATTTTCCGCAGAAGCATTTTCCGAAACGGATCCCTTAATAATGTTCACTTCCGAAACATCCTCCGGACCATCAGCTTCTTCTGCTTCATCTTCAATATTAACAACCACCTGTGATGCAACATATTTCAATGCATTTTCAAGCTGGGCCGGTGTAGGATGTGCTGTTTTGGCATGCCCGTAAAATACGGTGTGAGGGCCAAGAGCCAGCAGCTTATTCCAGCTGTTTTCTATCACAGTGCCCTTATGCACTTCCAGTTCATAAAGAGGATTAAGATCCCCTACCAGAATGCTTCCTTCATCCAGACACAGGGAAATACTGTCATCACTGTGTCCCGGCGTATGCATTATCTGTCCGTCTATACCGCATTCTTTTAAGAATTTCCTGCTTTCTTTTATCTGAACGATCTTAACCTTTGAGTTATCAATAGGAGTAAACTTAAGCCGTTTATCCTCAGCCAATATCCTGTCTGCGGCATGAATATACTCTTCCTGCACATCCATAACAATGATCTCAGGCCCCAGATCAGCTATATCCTGCGCGATACCGCAATGATCGGGATGAAAATGTGAGATAAGGATATAATCAATATACTGCACGGGTATATTGATCTCTCCCATAGCCTTGCAGAAAGCATCAAAAGTACCGGCCCAGCCTGTATCAAAAAGCAGGACCTTTTTTCCTCCGCCTATCAGATATGTATTGGTATTTGAGTACTTAAGCTCACGAACAGCCATATCTACCTCTTAACAAAACAGATTCAGATTTATCTTAACAAATCTGCCATAAAATAACAAGATTCAAAAAAACATCCGCCCCAACAGTCCTTGCTGTCAAAACAGATGCTTTCGTGCACCGCCAGGGGCTCGAACCCTGGACACCCTGATTAAGAGTCAGGTGCTCTACCAGCTGAGCTAGCGGTGCATTTTATGATTTTCAAAAAACCGTGCTTTTTCAAGCACAAGCAGTATAATAACTCTTTACTATATGTTTGTCAAGCACTTTTTTGTTTTAATTTTTCAGTAATCATCAAGGAAATTATGCCTGACCCCTTTTTGTTTATATTCGATTATAGTATCTATATTTACATTCTCCATACTTTTAAAAATATTAAACTCAACAAAGGGATTGCTTTTCTTTAACCCGGCGATAAGCTTCTTTGTTTCCAGACGCTTTGAAGACGTGGTGCCGTCTTCATGACAGCTGGTACAGGTATCCGTAAAATGACATGCACACTGCAGAAAATACAGTTCGTTATAATCCCTCCATGCACAGATATCACTTTCCCTGACCAGATACATCGGTCTTATCAGTTCCATTCCTTCGAAATTCGTGCTGTGAAGCTTGGGCATCATAGTCTGTATCTGTCCTGCGTGAAGCATACTCATAAGATTTGTTTCTATCACATCATCAAAGTGATGGCCAAGTGCGATCTTATTACAGCCAAGTTCTTTTGCCTTACTGTATAGATAGCCGCGTCTCATCCTCGCACAGATATAGCAGGGGCTCTTCTCTATCGTATCCACAGCATCAAAAATATCACTCTCAAAAATATTTACCGGGATCCCCAGTGTCCTGGCATTACTTTCTATCAGAGCCCTGTTCTCTTTATTATATCCGGGATCCATCACAAGAAAAGTCAGTTCGAAATCACACTGCCTGTGTCTTTTTATCTCCTGAAAAAGCTTTGCCATAAGCATGGAGTCTTTCCCTCCGGAGATACACACTGCTATGTGATCGCCTTCTTCTATCAGACGGTACGTTTTACATGCTTTTGCAAAAGGAGTAAACAGCTGTTTATGGTATTTTTTACGTATGCTCTCCTCTGCCCTGTTCCGTTTTTCTTCTATATCCTTATCCCCGGTCATTCCGGATCTTACAAAGCCGACATACCCCTCCTTAAGACTGATGCATTCACGGCCTTCAAGGCATGGATACTCATCAAGTTCTGCAGAGCGCCTTCCTATCTGGCAATAAAATACCAGTTTCTTTTCCTTTGGGATATCTTCTATCTTTTTTGTATAGCTTTCTTCCGGTTCATCAAAGCTTATCGCAGCTGCACCGGGTATCATCCCATAAGCTCTCAGACCCTCATCCCTGATATCTATCAGTTCATAAGAGCCTTTCTCAAGCATATTAAGTTCTTCAGCAGTTATTTCTCTTAACACGATCGATACCCTGTATCATTCTTCATCATTAAGCGGCGTTGTTCCGCCGGGCGTATCATTGATATTTTCACTGTCGCCCATGTCGAAATCCCCCAGCATAAGCGTGGACATATCTGCATCCGGCTCTGCCACTAGACGCTTTGACTGGTTTAAGATCGCTTCCTCTACCATATTACGGGCAAGACGGCCGTTGCCTGCATCTGCTGCACGGGTCATCTGTATATTGTTAAAGTAGATGGTAAGTGCTGTATCCGCGCCTTCATCTATGGTATATCCCTTGCTCTTTGCAATACTCCGGGATATCTTAAGCAGCTCCTCTCCGGTATAATCAGGGAAATTGATCACATTAGGGAAGCGGCTCTTAAGCCCCGAGTTGGAGGTTAAGAATTCCTGCATTTCATTTGAATACCCGGCAAGTATCACTATCAGATTTTCACGATTATCTTCTATACCCTTTACCAGAGTATCGATAGCTTCAAGTCCAAATGAATCATCCTTGCCGCGATATAAGCTGTATGCCTCATCTATGAAGAGCACCCCGCCTATCGCAGAGCCTATTACCTTATTGGTAAGAGGTGCTGTGTGTCCCACAAAACGTCCTACCAGATCGGCACGTGATACTTCCACCAGCTGACCTCCGGATAGAACGCCGATAGATTTTAAATACTTGCTTATTATACGTGCAATAGTTGTCTTTCCTGTTCCCGGACTTCCGGTAAAGATCATATGCTTGGAAAGCTCTGCAGTCTTTAAACCGGCTTCGGCACGACGCTGCTGTACCTTGTAATATTCTTCCAGACCAAGCACATACTCCTTTATCTCGCTAAGACCCACTATCGCATCAAGTTCTTTTCTGATCTCTTCAGCCTCACCTTTGTAAGAAGTCGGAAGAAGCGCTGTCAGATTTATCTTCTCTTCCTTATACAGGGCATAAACCGTTCCGTCTTCAGCGACAAGCTTAAGATCTGCATTACTGTCATAATCACCTTCAAGTCTTGCCTGTGCCAGTGCTTTCATTACATTCTCATAGAAATTCTGGACTCCCTTAAGACCTGCCTGCTTTTCGGAACATTTTATCGCTGCTTCTATGAATGCATCATCAAAGCTTATATTAAAATAACACTGTTTTTTTGCCTTTTCGGGAAGCTCGGACTGATCACGCTCCGCAACCTTTCTTATGGCTTCTTCATCCAGCTCTCTGGTAACACATACATCACCAAGGCCGTCAATAAAAGGCGCACCCATTATGCCGGCCGTCTTATCAAGTGATTTCTCCGTTATAAAGATAAGATATTTGCCTTTAGCTTCAAACGAACTGACAGCGGTGCTTGCAAGCGAATTCTGTACATTTACAAGCTGCCCGTTCTGCATCACATAACGTTCGTTCAGTTTAAAACTTCCGGTAGTGACAAGGTCGCTCAGCAGTCCCAGGAAAGACGGATGGCAATTCTCAAAACGTTCAAACAGGATGATCGGCTTCTTACCGGAAAGCGCCGAATACATATCCTGTAAAAAAAGTTTTTCCATTGATGCATCGGTGTACAGTCCAAGATCCACTATGGCAGGCTCATCACTTTCCAGCAGTTTTCTTTCCTTCATTATCCCGGTAAGAGTACATAAGCCGAAATGCCTTCCGGTATCATCATGTCCTCCGATAAATATTGAGTTCAATGCTTTTGTTCCTTCGGGAGGCATAACGAAAGGCCGTTTAAAAGCTATCACCAGCTTCTTTATGAACTCACTCTGACCGAAAACCTTTTTTTCAACCTCATCGGCTATACCCTTAAATGCATCAAGAGCTTCTTCTCCTTCAAGTACTGCCGTTTTTTCCTCAACAGCCGTATTCACAGTCGTGGCTTTAACTGAGGCAGCAGTGCCTGTTGCCATTGCTGTTGTGTTCGAAACAGCACCTTCCCCGATACCGAAATCCTTTGCAAGATTTTCGTTCATCTCCTTAAGCTGCTGATCAAGAGTCTGCTGATTTTTCACAAGTACATTGTTTAACGTATCCACACTCTGCTCTGCAGCCTTGCTGTTTCCTTTAAGGCTCTCAGTCAGGCGGCTTATCTCTTTTGCCTGGGCACTTAATGCATCGGCAATACCCGAGGAGAAATTCGGCTTGGGCGTGGGAGTCTTTCCGGTCAGCTTCACCAGATTATCTGACAAAGACCCGCCGTTTTTTTTCATCATCTTTTCAGCTTTTTCTATTTCCTCAAGGCTGTAATCCGAGCCCTTCATGGATGATAAAATGTCAAACATGTCACTCATGATGTATCTCCCTTCTATATGATAACTTATCGCATAAGTAATGACCCTTACTCAGTATGCTCAGCTTCTGAGACGAACAGTATCGCTTCAGGCTGACAGCTGTCATTCATTGTTCAGGCGTAACGAGTAATCACTGCGATCCAGTGAAAAATTTATATTATAGTACGGATCGCCCTTATCAAGCACTTCCTTCCATTTGTTTCTGAAATGCTCGCATTCATTTTCATATCGTTCCGCTCCGGGTCCTGACATATCCGTACCCCTTGATGCCGATTCATAATGATATAATTCACAAAACGGAGTCCAGATATTAAGATATCCTTTATCACGAAGCTTAAGACAAAAGTCCACATCATTTAACGCCACCCGGAAATCTTCATCAAGTCCCCCGGCTTCTTCATAAAGCTTCTTCTTTACCATAAGACATGCACCTGTCACTGCAGATACATCCTGGGCATAACAAAGCCTTCCCATATATCCCAGATTTTCATAATTAACCCTGTAATGACTGTGGCCTGCGGTACGGTGAGCGCCAAGTTTAAGAACTATACCTGCATGCTGTATAGTCTTATCGGGATAATAAAGTTTAGCACCTACCGCTCCGACATCATCACGCTCAGCATACATGAGCAGCTCTTCAAGCCAGTTAAGTGTTATCACTTCCGTATCATTATTTAATAACAGTATATAGTCACCCGATGCTTCCTTAACTCCGAAATTATTGACCTTTGAGTAATTAAACTCACCCTTGTATTCTATAACTTTTATCTTCGGATGACTCTTCAACTCATCATAGTAGGCAAATATCTCCGGACTGTGTGAGTTGTTTTCTATTACTATTATCTCATAATCATTATATGTCGTTTTTTCAATTATCGAATCTATGCAGCGTTTCAGTACATCCTTCTGCTCACAGTTGGGGATCAGTATCGATACCTTAGCCTTGCTGAGCAGCGGATAGTGTATACGGAATATTGTCTCGAATGCCCTGGTAGACTCAATACGGAAATTATCATAACCGCATTTTCTTAAATGATCCGCAACAGCTCCTTTGGCTGCTTCTATCGCATATTCTTTTGCGCTGATATCAGCCGCAACGCTTCCCTTATGAGAACGCCAGTAGTACAGTATCCTGGGAATATGAACTATATGTTTCGCCGCCGTCGTAAGGCGCAGTATCATATCATGATCCTGACTCCCGTCAAACTGCGAACGGAATAATTCCGTTCCATCCAGCAGACTCCTTTTAAAAACACTGAAATGGCAGATATAATTATTTGCCCGCAGATTATCCGGAGAATAATCCGGTTTAAAATGCAGGGTTATCATATTATCAACGCTCTTACCGTGAAATGTTGTTTCATCACAGTATATATAATCAGCATCCTCATTACAGATCGCTTCCATATAATAGAAAAGCGCTGAGGGATGAAGAATATCATCATGATCATAGAGTCCGATAAAATTCCCGGTTGCCATCTTCAGGCACTCATTGGTATTTCCTGAGATCCCCTGATTCTTTTCAAGTTTTTTATACTTTATACGGCTGTCCTTTGCGGCTGCCTCCCTGCAATGATCACCAACATATGAATGATCATCATCTGATCCGTCAGCAAGACACAGTTCCCACTTCTGATATGTCTGCGCGATCACCGCATCTATTGTATCTTTAAGAAAATCCTTTGGTGTATTGTACAGCGGAACAAGTATTGAAAAAGTAACATCCACAGGAAATTTATACTCTCTCTGTCTTACCGCTTCCTGTGCATCGGGAAAACTTGCCGTACCATGTTGGGCACGTGCCTGCAGCTCGATCTTTTTGCTCTTAAGTTTCCTGGCTATACCTCTGGGGCCACCCAGGTTCCTGAGCCGGTTTTTCTGGCGTATTGTCCAATGCATACATACTCTTAAAGGCTTAGACAATTTCCATGCCGTACTGTTCTTAATACGGTCTATCTGACGCTGCTTGTCATCCGCCAGTGCCAGTGCCTCCGAAAGCCGGGTCGCAAGCTGAAGGTTCTGATAGCGCTGTTCATTAAGCTCTTTCTCAAGTTCTTCTATGGTGTTTTTTTCTGCATTCTTATCAATATCACTCATCAGCTTTTTTCTTCTTTTCGCAATACGGGTATATTATCCTTGGATATCCTTACAAACGAATCCGTGTATTTTACATATGTCTTATCGTTCTTTACAGATACATAATAAAATCCTAATCTGTATTCTCCGTCGGCAAGGTCATCAGCAGATATCCTGCATACAAAACCGCTCAGTTCGGCTCCCTCCTGAAGATTCATAACAGACCTGACATCCTGCCTGTATTTAGGAAACATATCAACAAGATAAGCTTCCTTTCCTTCTCCGACAAGGATAAGCTTCCTTGTATAATACCACAAAGGCTGTTTCATCGGAGCACTCCAGCCTTCTATTACCCACTGCCTTATGTAATCGCCGTTATCATCAAATTCATAATGCACATCAGCACTGTCGATATAATACTGAAGATTAATATCTATCCCCAGCTTTCTCTGAATCAATCCCGATGAACTTTCAGCCGGAACAGGTATTATCTGTGCATGTGACGCAACACCCTTTCTCTCATGATCACAGCTGTTATTAACATTGTACTCCACATCAAGTCTGGTCTGTACAAGATTTCTGTTATAAAAGGGATCTCTGCCATACATCTGCGGATGACGTTTGTACAGTTCAAGCCATTCCTGCATCCTGCGCTTTTTTCTCGCATCACTCTCATCGCTTCCGCGGCTTACCGATTCATGATGTATAAGTCTCACATCATTTCTTATCACATTCAGAAATCCTTTTTCATAAAGAGAAAAGCAAAGATCAACATCATTATATGCAACAACCAGTTCTTCAAAAAAACCGCCGGCTATATTGAACTTCTTTTTTTCCACAGCCATGCATGCACCGGTAACCGCTATCACATCACGATCACAGAGATTCTGTCCATGATAAATACTGCCGTTATCACGCATGCCTCCCATCTTATGTACCGGTCCCAGCACTGTGTTCGTTATCCCGTCATGCTGAATACGCGGGATCTCATCGCTCTCAAACGGATAATACAGTTTTGCACCGACTGCTCCGACATGCGGCTGCATTGCTACAGACGCCATTATCCTGAGCCAGTCACGCCCAAGTACTTCCGTATCATCATTCAAAAACAGTAATACTTCCCCTGATGCACGGAGCGCTCCTATATTACACATTCGCGAAAAATTAAACTGCATGCGTTCATAGTAGTATTCAAAGCCGTATATATCTTTAAGTATCTCATACTGTTTTCGGTTTTCTTCGGAGGAGCCGTTATCAATGACCAGGATCTCCATATCCCTGTAATCAGTCAGGCTGGTCAGACCTATTATGCACCGTCCAAGCATTTCGGGATGATCCTTGGACGGAATGATAACCGAAACCTTAACAGGCTTGTCATCCGGAAAATCCGGCACGATATGTTTAGCCTCTCTGTCCTCTGCATCAACGGTGCCTGTATAGACTATCATATCGAGATGATATGGTTTAGTATCTTTAACAAGCATATCAAGAACCGCATCCATATCATAAATGTCAGGTATCTCCCTTATACGGTCCTGAATAAAGCTTTTACGTATAGCCACCAGACTTCCGAAATAAGGAAGTGACTCATATGTATCAGGCGACCAGTCAGGTTTAAACCAGGGATTTCTCCGGTCGCCTTTAGCCACCTCAACATCCTCATCACCATATATGATATTTACATCATTCTCCGATAAGAATATATCCAGCATCTTCTGTATTGCCGCTCCGGGTACCTTACCGTATTCCTTATGAAAAATAAGGAATTCTTTATCCGGAAGATAATCCGGTATACCCTTTTCATAATACAGAATAGCAAAATGATCCATCAGACTCATATCGCCGGCAGACAGTTTCTCATTTTCTTTTATCCATTGTCTGTATGCAAAAGTCTGTTTTTCAAGCTCTGCATCATATTCCGCTTTTGCTTTTTTTTCCCAATCTTTCACTGCTTAATCCACCTTAAGAACAGCTTCGGCCTTACGGTATAATACCTGTCTCGATATCCTGCTCTTTGCTTCAACCCAAAGGCTGTATTCACCTTTCTTTAACGCTCCGTCAGCCAGACGTACCGATAATCCCGCAAGTGCCGTATTGATCTGGCCTCTGTATATGTTCTCCACATCGCTCCTGTATCTTCTTTTAACAGGAAGCTGATATTTCTTTCCGTTTCCTTCAAGATATGCATAATAAATATAGTCCGCATTGTCCCAGTCATGTACATGCACATGCACATCTATCAAAATACTGTCCTTCCCTGTTTCCCGTCCCATTTTATCAACTTTCACGATGAGCGCTTCATTGACGGGTGCAAAAACTTTTTTATCTTTTACTCCTGCAAGTTCCTTAACTTCTTCCAGCTTCTTTATCTCATAGGGATGAGCCTCTTCATAGATATTGCTCTCATCGCTTAAGCGTTCATGCTCATAAGGATCATACGCCACGTATTCCGGGTTACGCTCATAAAGCTTTACCAGTTCCCGATGAAGCCTTGACTTCTTTTCCTCATCTTCCCTGTCATCCCCCCGCGATGCCGATTCATAATGTATAAGCCTGACGTCATTTCTTATCACATTACGCAGGCCTGCCTTATGAAGACGCATACACAGATCCACATCATTATATGCCACCGGAAGACCTTCATAAAAGCCTCCGAAGTGATCAAAATTCTCCTTTGTTATCGCCAGACATGCCCCTGTCACAGCCAGTACATTACGTACTCCCCTGTTACGCCCCCTGTCATAGCTCAATTTATCGGACAGTCCCTGAAGCCTGTGAACAGGGCCACCGTTTATATTTGAAACCCCGCAATGCTGTATCTTCTTATCATCTCCCGGATACAGCAGTTTTGCACCTACAGCTCCGATACCGGGTATCAGCGCATGACCTGCCATGCGTTCTATCCATTCAGGTGAGATGACCTGGGTATCATCATTTAAAAATATCAGCACATTTCCCTTCGCTTTTTTTGCAGCTTCATTGCACATGGCCGCAAAATTGAATTCCTTTTTTTCATACAGATAAAGTACTTTTGTTTCTTTGGTGATCTTCTCGTATCTTTCCCTGTTAAGCCCGGCAGATCCGTTGTCTATGGCGATGACCTCCGGATCTTTATATGTACTGAGCTGTCTTAT
The DNA here is from genome assembly GCA_902779395.1 of uncultured Lachnospiraceae bacterium. GTDB lineage: Bacteria > Bacillota > Clostridia > Lachnospirales > Lachnospiraceae > NK4A136. The sequence continues at coordinate 165,065 of CACZBK010000001.1, forward strand.
CGAACGTACACAGTTCTTAAACATTTCGGGATGATCTTTAGTAGGTATGATTATGCTGACCTTTGGATCATCCTGTTTATATACCGGATACAGACACCCGTCCACATCTTTCTCCAGACTGCCCTCAACTTTATAGTGGGCAAAAAACAGCTCTTTGATACGGGAATACTCATCACCTGCACACATAGGACCGGCTATGAGCATATTCCCGGTGTTTTCTATACTCTGGTACACCTCATGAAAAAGAGGTTTTGTATTGGCACGTATGGGCACACTTTCATTTGCAAGCCATATGCATAAGGCATAAAGAAATTTAAATCCTTTTTCCTGACGCACATCCTCCGATATCCTGGTTATAGCCGTTCCAAGGGCTTCACGGCGTACCGCCATTAAGCCTCCGATGTAAAAATACGAGATCAGTGTATCAACAGACCAGCATGGCTTATAATAAGGATATCGGCAATAACCGTCTTCGCACAGCACATCTTCATCCGCATAAAGCCATCCGCTCGATGCATTATTGTCGAATCTGGATTCTATTATCCCGGCAGCATCCAGCTCCAGCTTTCCTCCGTCAGCAGCAAAAATAACAAACTCTCCCGCTCCTTTCAGATTCTCAACACAGGCTTCGGAATACGGGATCAGCGTACAGCGTCTGCCAAGTTTTCTTATCCTTACTTCTGTTGTAGCACCGGGCTTATAAGGATAAGGATTCCTCTGCCTGTCAACTTCCCTGTTATATTCTTCAACAGCCCTTTCATGCCATCCTGCCTGAAGTTTCTGCTTGAATTTACTCTTTGCGTGAACTTCCGGTACGGATTCATCCGAGACCGGCTTCTCTTCTTTACCAATGCTTATAACTCCGTTTCCAAGCATTTCATTCAGCTCACCAAGCGCACGGCGGCTTCCGGTCACGCTTTTCTGAAAACTTCTTTCTCTTTTCCACAGCTCATCCATATCAAAGCTTTCGGGGAAAAAGGGAATGGCTTCCTTAACCTGTTTTATATCAAGTGCTGCCCCTGCAGCGTTGTACTCCTTAAACAGATATATTCCCCTTACCGTATTCTGAAGAAGATCCCCTCTGTCCTCACCTGCCCACTCATAATCGATAAGTATCCATCCTTCATCGGAAAGGATAAGATTGGCAAGCTGCATATCCGGATCGCTTACTGAGGCTTTGGAATTCGCTTCCTGAAATCTTCCGTATGTATAAAGCAGTTCATTTATTTTTTCGCTGTCTTTTTTTCTGACAGCCATGCTTAAAAGTTCATCCATGGTACTGCCTTTAATGTACGGAAATCTTATTCCCTTACCATCATCTGTCAGCGACAGGGAACAAGGTTTAAGACCGCTGCCGTTCAGAGTTTTATTCAACGCATCATATCGTTCGCGCATCCTGCTGATATGCTCTTCCGCATCCGGATGAACCGGATACTTTTCAAAAAAGATCTTTCCGTCTTTCTTTACCATATCCGTTCTTATGGCGTATGCGCTGTCCCTGTCATTCGAATACTTGCTGTATATCACTTCCGGGGCCTTACCCAGAACACAGAGATATGAATTGGAAAAGACCGGAAACAGACCGTCACGTATCAGCGAATCATAAGTTTTTCCCTCATCAAACAGTTCCATTCTGTCTCGGTCCAGCTTGAGCTTATTTGTATTAAGCTCGCCTTCCCTGGGCAGACGCTCATCGGAATAAAGACTCATCATAAATTTATAATCAGGGTACGGATAATAAAAACTGTAATCCGATACGCCTTCTGTCTTCAGCAGCTTTTCCAGAGCAGGTCGTGAGAATGTCCTTACCACACCTCCGTTGGGATAATCCTCTATGCCCTTAAAGAAATCTCCCAGATGATCCTCCCTTGCTCCGCCGAAATACTTCAGACCAAGACGGTTCTCTATCGCTATAACTATGATCCCGTCCGCTGCGGCATGCTTTCTGATGATCTTTAAAAAACTTCCGTACGGGTCTTCATCATGAATATAACTTGCTGCATATTCAAATACACCGATCAGAAAAACCGCATCGTAATCGGTATCCAGGACCGGTTCTATATCCTCAAAATTACCGACATGTATACACATGTTACCGGCATCTTTATGCCTGTACGCATTGATAAGACTGCGTTTTTTTGAAAGCTCCACACAATCCAGACGGCCGGCCTTTTCAAGAAGCGCCCCGCTTATGGCACCACAGCCGGATCCCACTTCGAGTATCTTCGCATCCTTTTTAAGCCTTAACCAGCTGACGATATTTTCCCTCAGATCCGATAAATGGTACAATATCGGCCACTTAAGGCGCTCTGCTATCACAGAGGGATAATCCTCCTGCTTATGCGTCTTCACTATATCAAGAAGCTCGTCTTCTACTTCTCCGTCACAATACAGATCAGTTCCGCTGTATTTAGAAAGATCCAGGGCAACCTTTCCTATATATTCTGTGGTTTCCTGCGTGCTCATAAATCCTTTATCTCGATCCTTGAATTCATATCATAAAATCCCACGGTGTTCTTTTCAGATATCACCGTAACATGAAGTGCATCATACAGTCTGTGATATACCTTAAACTCTTCTGCTTCATATCCTGTAACACCAAAGGAAAGCAGATATTCTCCTCCCTGCAGATCCACCTTCTGGGTAAAAATGATCTCTTTTTTCTCGCCCTTTTTGCATTCCGATAAAAATGACTTTTCAAACATTGTGTTGGTACCGGTTATATCCGTTCCTTTTACATCTTTAAATGTAAAAGCAAAGATAGGTGCAGCCAGATCCTCCTTTATGCTCACTACCATATGTATCGAGCATTCCTCTCCTTTTAAAATGGCATTAGTCCTGACACCCTTTCTGTCACATACGTATACTTCCCCGATCTCAGCTTTCCCGGATCCGTATTCAAGCGTTTCCGTATTCTCTCCGGGTACCGCATCAGATCCGGTACTTATACTCTCATCGGCATCATACTGCCCGACAAGCACCTGCTTATATATATCAAGCATCTCTTTGGGACGGCCTTCCCCAAGCTTCTTTCCCTTTTCAAGAAGTATTACGCGGTCACAGTATTTTGCAATGGAAGACATATCATGACTGACAAAGATTATCGTCTTTCCCTGCTTCTTGAATTCTTCGAATTTCCTGTAGCACTTGGCCTGGAAAAAAACATCCCCGACCGAGAGAGCCTCATCCACTATAAGTATCTCCGGATCGATATTAATAGCCAGGGCAAACGCAAGACGGACAAACATACCTGAAGAATAAGTCTTTACCGGCTGATATACAAAATCACCTATATCAGCAAAATCCAGTATGTCCTGAAGCCGCTCATCTATCTCTTTTTCGGAAAAACCTGTCATGGTCCCGTTTAAATAAATATTTTCTATTCCCGTATACTCATTGTTAAACCCTGCACCGAGCTCAAGGAGTGCAGAAATACGGCCGTTCACATTAACCTCTCCCGATGTGGGAGTGAGCACACCTGTAATGATCTTAAGTATGGTTGATTTTCCGGAACCGTTAGTTCCTATCAGACCGACGGTCTCACCGCGTGATACAGTAAAACTAACATCATCGAGAGCATGATGATCTTTATGTCTTATCTGCTTCGTAAGATGAAGAGCTTCCTTCACACGGTCGGAATTCTTTTCGTACAGGCGGTATACCTTAGTCAGATTTTTTACTTCTATTACTGTATCCATTGCCTATAAAACATCTGCAAAATGCGGTTTAAGATCCTTGTAGATCTTACGTCCAAAAAGCATCAAAAGTATCGCAAATGCCCAGAAATACAGATTGATCCAGCCATCCTGCCAGAACCACCTTCCTTCAAACAAGGCTTCGCGATATCCGTTAACGATATAATACACGGGATTCAGCTTAAAAAATATCCTCAGGCCTTCCCACTTTCCTTTTAATAAAGCTATATCCCACATGATCGGTGTAGCCCACATACCTATCTGGAGCAGTATGTTCACTATCTGGTTAAGATCCCTGAAAAAGATCACGACCGAAGATGTGATATATGAACCTCCCAATACCAGGACAAACATACAAAAACTGTAATAAGGCAGCTGTATCATATGTATGTCAGGCTTCATCCCGTAAATAAAATACATTACCACCAGAACAAACATAAAGAAAATATGGACAAAACTTGAACCTATCATCTTAACGAGAGGTAAAAGCCTTATCTCAAACACTACTTTCTTGACCAGATAATTATACTGTAAAAAAGCCTGCATACCCTGCATCACGGTCTCATTGAAATAAAACCAGGGCACCAGTCCTGCAGTAAGCCACAGTACATAAGGTGCCTCGATGCCGCTTGCCAGGAGCTGTGCACGATTATCAAATACCACTTCAAATACAAAATAATAAAGGGCTACCGTCACAACCGGCTGTACCAGCGCCCATATAACGCCAAGATACGATCCTGCATAGCGTGTCTTAAAATCATTCTTAGCCAGCTTCCATATCAGTCTGCTTTTATCGGGAGACCGGTTCATTTTTTAAAATCCTTTATTCCTCCCCAGTTTCTGTCACGGTCAAGGATATTAAGTTCCATTCCTTCGGGGATGGGCCATTCTATTCCTATATCCGGATCATCATAGGGTAATCCGCCCTCATCACCGGGGTGATAAAAATCACTGCATTTATAACAGAATTCCGCATGATCCGAAAGTACCAGAAAACCGTGTGCAAATCCCTCCGGAACATAGAACTGCTTCTTATTCTCTTCCGACAAGATCTCTCCGTGCCACTTGCCGAAGGTCTTTGATCCTTCGCGCAGATCTATGGCAACATCAAAAACCTCACCGCGTATAACGCGTACCAGCTTTGCCTGAGGATGGTTTATCTGAAAATGCATTCCGCGCAGCACACCCTTAGCTGAAGATGACTGGTTATCCTGAACAAATACTTTATCAATGCCTGCAGCCTTGAAATCATTATACTGATAGGTCTCCATAAAATAACCGCGTGAATCCCCGCGCACCTGGGGAGTGATTATCTTAAGACCTTCTATCTCGCATGTTTCTACAGTCAGCTTGCCCATTTATGTATATATCTCCTTTCGTACTTGTTTCTATCCATTAACAGCCCGGGATCGCCTCATCAGATACTTCACTTAATTCTGCCATATAAGATCCAGATCCACTCTTGTACTTATGCCGTCAATATTACCGGAAGAAGTATACTGCCATATACTGAAACGTCCGGTATATAAAGGATTGGCACGATATTCCGCAAGCCAGTGAACAAAATCCTGAAGCTCTTCATCGTGAAGCTTATTGTAATACCACCATCTTCCCGAATATACTCCTGCATATAATCCGGCGCTTTCTATGGTCTTGCAGAAAGCCTTTACCACATCCGTACGTGTTTCGGAATCAAGATCATCGGCCCTTCCCTTTCCGCCGGCACCTTCCACATCTATAAATACCGGATAATCCAGTTTATAATCCCTGCAAAGCATAGCCACCATCGAAGCTTCTTCAACCGCTTCCACTTCGTTTACCGCCTGGGTAAAAAAATAAACTCCGACTTTTATCCCGGCTTTGGTAGCCCCTTCGATATTCTGCTTAAATCTGGAATCCTCTATAAGGCCTCCCTTGGTAGAGCCTCTGTAACCACAGCGTATTATGGCGAAATCAACTCCGGCTGCCGCCACCTTTTCCCAGTCTATATCATGCTGGTAGACGGACACATCTATACCGAATACGGCATCCGTTCCTTCCCATTTTGTCGTCCGCTCGGTTTCATCCGAATCCTCTGCGGCTTCCTGCTCTCTGGTATCCTCTTTCGATACATCTACCTCATCTTCACTTAAAATGAACTGAGTGATATCTTCAAGCACTACATATTCCAGCTGATCGCTCACATATACCCGCATCGGATCTTCGGGAACGCGAAAATCTCCTTCCGGCATGAGTTTTACAAAATAATCACCTGCACTTACATCAGGTATATATATCTGTCCGTCCCGGTCGAGATCCTTATACTCACCCAGCTTATCCACTTCCACAAAAAATGAATAGCCTTTTACCGGTTCCCCCTCAGCATCGGTCACGCTTATACGTATATCCTTAAATACGCTGCTTGCTTTCAGATACAGACGTTTGCTGTTATCTGTCTCCTCATGTACAACAACCGATCCGGTCCTGTTCTCGCTGTCAAAAAAAGTACTGTCGTTCAGAAATGCCCGGTACGGATCGTTTTCCTCCGCAGAAGGCACAGCAGTCTCCTCAGCGCTGCCGCTGCTGCCGGGAGGATTATTTGCCCGCCACACGAGCAGGACTATCAGCAATAATGCCGATACCGCTGCTGCTATCGCAAGATTTCTTACACGCTTTTCCACTTTTTCTTACAGCCCGTCCGCCACTTCCGTAAGGTACTTTCCGTATGCAGTCTTCATAAGAGGCTCTGCCAGTTTAAGCAGCTGCTCTTTACTGATAAAGCCCCGTTTGTATGCGATCTCCTCTATACAGGATATATATAAACCCTGCCTTTTCTGAAATGCAGCCACAAAATCGGCCGCATCCAGAAGCGCATCATGATTTCCGGTATCCAGCCAAGCAAAACCTCTTCCAAGGGTTTCCACATGAAGATCACCCCTCTGAAGATAAGCATTGTTCACACTGGTTATCTCTATCTCGCCTCTCGCAGAAGGTTTTACGTCCTTTGCTATGGCTACTACATCGTTATCATAAAAATACAGTCCCGGTACGGCATAATTACTCTTAGGATGTGCCGGCTTTTCTTCTATAGAGACAGCAATACCGTTTTCATCAAATTCCACGACTCCGTATTCTCTGGGATCACGTACGTAATACCCGAAAATAGTAGCTCCCTTATCACGCTCTGCCACCTCACGCAAAAGCTTTGAAAAGCTCTGCCCGTAAAATATATTATCTCCAAGTATGAGGGATACCGTATCATTGCCGATAAAATCCGCACCTATTATGAACGCATCCGCCAGCCCTCTGGGGCTTTCCTGCACAGCATAGGAAAAACTGATCCCCAGCTGGCTTCCGTCACCGAAGAGCTCTTTGAATACGGGCAGGTCTCTTGGCGTTGATATTATAAGTATCTCCCTTATCCCTGCCAGCATAAGTATGGACAGAGGATAGTATATCATAGGCTTGTCATATACCGGCATTATCTGTTTTGAAACTGCCTTTGTCAGCGGATACAGTCTGGTGCCGGATCCTCCGGCCAATATTATACCTTTCATTCTTATACCTCAGGTCTACAGCGGGGCAAAAGCCCGGGTTTACACGTTATACATGGTTTCATAGTATTTCTGGTAATCGCCGCTGGTTACATTCTTCATCCAGTCTTCATGCTCCAGATACCATTGTATAGTAAGGCGTATACCCTCCTTAAACATAGTATCCGGCTGCCAGCCGACAGCTGCCTTTATCTTATCCGGAGCTATCGCATAGCGTCTGTCATGACCCTTTCTGTCTTCAACATAAGTGATCAGGTCCCTGCTCACATTTGCTTTTCTCGGATCGGAATCAGGAAGTATCTCAAGAAGCGTATCAATGATTATCTGCACTATCTCTATATTCTGCTTCTCGTTATGTCCGCCTACATTATATGTCTCAAACAGCCTGCCCTGCTCCTGTACCATATCTATAGCCTTGGCGTGATCCCTGACGTATAACCAGTCACGGACATTCTTTCCGTCTCCGTATACGGGAAGCTTTTTCCCGTTAAGTGCGTTATTTATCATCAGGGGGATAAGCTTCTCGGGGAACTGGTACGGACCGTAATTATTGGAGCAATTGGTAATATTTGCAGGGAAATGGTATGTATCCATATATGCTCTTACCAGCATATCCGATCCGGCTTTGCTTGATGAATAAGGCGAATGCGGTGAATACGGCGTAGTCTCATAAAAATATCCGTCACCCTCGGGAAGAGATCCATAGACCTCATCCGTGGATACATGCAGGAATTTCTTATCCTCCGGATAAGTACCGTCTTCCCTTTCCCATGCAGCTCTCGCACAGTTAAGCATAACAGCGGTCCCCAGAACATTGGTCTTTACAAACACCTCGGGATTTTTGATACTGCGGTCCACATGACTCTCTGCCGCAAAGTGTACCACACGGTCAATTTCATTTTCGGCAAATATCCTGCTGATAGCGTCCTTATCACAGATATCGGCTTTGATAAAAGTATAGTTTTTCCTTTCATCAACTCCTTTTAAGTTTTCAAGATTACCTGCATATGTAAGGGCATCAACATTGATGATCCGTATGTTATCTCCGTATTTTTCAAACATATAGTGTATATAATTGGAACCTATAAAACCTGCTCCCCCGGTCACCAGATATGTTCTCATTTTTTCTCCCTTCAAAGTTTATTTTAACTCATCAATATCCCATGTAGCTGTAATTCATATCAACATTCCCCTTGATGCCCGAAATCGAGCCCTTGGAGGAATACTGCCAGATATCATAATGCCCGCCGTAATCGGTCTGGCTGGTGTAATGCGCAAGCCATATCTTATAGCCGCCTATAACGCTCATATCCAGCGAATATCCGTACCATGATTTGGAAGAATATACGCCTCCTGCATATCCTCCGTTATTTATGGTTTCACAGAATGCCCTTGCAACAGCGGATCTGGTGGCACGGTCAAGCCCGTCTGCCCTTCCGTTCTTATTCACTGTAAACTCAACATCTATAAAGATAGGGTAATCTATCTGATAACCCTGGGCAAGACTTAAGCACATGGATGCCTCTTCAACTGCTTCAACCTCATTAACTGCCTGGGTAAAGAAATATAATCCCACCTTAAGACCTGCAGCCCGGGCTCCCTCTATATTCATCCTGAAAGTAGGATCCTCAACAAGTACCCCCGTTGAAGAACCGCGGTATCCGCAGCGTATGATAACAAAGTTTACGCCGCTTGCTTTTACCGCATTCCAGTCAATGGTACCGTTCCATTTGGATACATCTATTCCCAGGATACCCTTGCCGCCGGAATTACCTCCGCCGTTATTATTGTTTCCGCTGTTTCCGTCAGCAAGGACACCGTTTTCATCAAAATGATACTTAACTCCCTTTATAACCTGATCACCGGTAACCTTGTTTCCGTTCTTATCAAAGTAATATGTTTTGCCGTCGAAGGTCTGCCATCCTGTATAAATGTATTCTGTTTCAGTCAGGGTATAGAATGCATCGGCCTTATAATAATCTGCATAAACAGCTTCTTCATATTTGTCACCGTTCTTTACATAAAGCTGGTTTCCGTTCTTATCTTTAAGTTTGGTCGTTTTATCCTTTTTGGGATCTTTCTTTCCATCCTTTTCCGTAGGGGTAGGTGTGGAATCAGGATCCGGGGTAGGAGTAGGAGTTGCGTCTGCATCCGGAGTGGGTGTGGGCGTAACATTTTCATCTTCCGCGGGAGTGGGTGTGGGGGTAGGATCGTCATCCTCCACAGGTATGGGAGTAGGCGTTGCCTTAGGAGTAGGATCCTCACTTCCGTAAAGGATGCTTCCCGTATGTATATCAGGCACTGCCGCCGCTATCCTTTCATTATCAAAATGCGCCGCAGAAGCCGATGTGTATGCAGGCTCAGGAATATCTTCCTTACCTATGGGCTTATATCCCCCGCTTCCCTCTTTAGGTGTTTTTGATGATTCAACCCATTCCACGGTATCACCGGTTGTCGGAGTGGGAGGAGGACCTTCCTCGGCAGGTTTATTATTACTTCCTGTATCTTCCGCAGCTGCGTTTACTTCACTTTCCTTCTTGATCTCTTCCTTAACGTCTATCTTCTGGTAAGTGATATTTTCCTTTACATTAACATTTGTCGGAAAAGATACAAAGCTGTAGCCATCCTTCTCCACAACAGCCAGTTTATAATCTCCGCCGGCTACATCTTTCTTATAGATTATGCCATCCTGATCCTCATCGATAAGACGCAGTTTTTCTCCGTCAGCCTTTGTCAGTTCTACTATAAATTCCACATCAGTGATAAGCCTGTCAGTTTCCTGGTTAATGAATTTAAGCTTGATATCCTTAGCCACCGATGTGAAGCTTAATTTTACCATTATCACGGAAGAAGGATCATCTTCACCATTCTGCGGGCTCTCATCATCTTCATCTACGATAGCCGGAAGACCGTGATCCGCATTCGCCATAGCCATAAGGCCGCTCTGTCCGGCCACACCTATGCTGTTCAGCTTCTGCCCCACATCATACATATACGGCTTCTTTTCATCTATGCTCCTGTTCTTATATGAGGAAATCCCTATGATGACACAAAAGCCAAGGAATACCAGAGCCGCTGCTATGATGGCTACCATTGATAAAGGTTTTCTCTTTACCGGTACAGGCGGCACTGCGCCCGTATCATCATCCTCATCCGTACTTCCGGCATCTTCAGGCTGCTCTTCAAGATGCATTATCTCACCGGTCTCAAACAGATCCTCCTCTTCATCGTTCTCTTCATCATACTCTTCGTCGTCATAATCCTCTTCGTCGATATCTTCAAGCTCTTCGGTTTCTTCTATATAATCTGTATCTTCAAGACCGTCTGCATCATCAGGATCTTCAAAGTCTTCCGTATCATCGATATCATCGAAATCATCTATGTCCTCAGGATCTTCCATGTCTTCAGCATCATCAAGATCGTCCATGTCCTCAGGATCTTCCATGTCTTCAGCATCATCAAGATCGTCTATATCCTCAGAATCTTCGATTTCTTCGGTCTCATCTGTTTCACCGGATGCTTCATATCCGTCTGTATACTCACTGTCCTCATCAAAAAGGCTGTTCAGCTCAGAAGTACTGTCCAGATCGAGTATGACCATTGTATCTTCAGGTGCCTTCGGTGCTATATCATTAATGACCCTGGTCTCATCAGTAAGAACATCTTCTTTTACACCCTGTTTTAACGCTTCTTCCGTCAATGACCTGAGGTCTGTCAAAGGCTGTGTATCCTCCATGCTCAGAGATATCTCTGCGCTCACATCCGTAAGCAGCTGGGTATCCATGGTCACTTCCTTAGGCAGTTTATCATCTTCCGGCATAGCTCCGGTATGATCCAGATCGATCAGATCAAGCTCTTCTTTTATCTTATCGCTCACAATTCCCCTCCCGGAAAAAACATTCCAAATATTATATCATGTAACCCTGTGTTTTATCAAGATTACCCCTTATGCGCAATGTCACCCCTGTTTTAAAACGGTTTTATTGTACGTACCTGCCTTTTATGCTATAATGCGTTAAAGTACAATAATATTTCCGAATAAGGAGGGACATCATGATCTCCATAGTAGTTCCCACATATAACGAAAAAGATAACATCTGTCCTCTTTTAAGCCGTATTCACGGGGCTCTCGGAAGCATCCCGCATGAAGTGATCTTTGTGGATGATTCTACTGACGAAACCCCTAAGGTCATAGCAGATATTGCGAAAGACGATCCTACTGTCGTTCTTCGTCACCGTGATGACGAAAAGGGACTGGCAACGGCAGTGGTACTCGGCTTTAAACTGGCAAAGGGCGACTATGTTGCCTGCATGGACGCCGATCTGCAGCATCCGCCGGAGGTCTTGCTCGATATGTATGCCGCAATGCGCGCACATGCCGATATGGCGATCCCCAGTCGTTTTATTCCCGGAGGAAGTGACGGCGGACTGGATATTTACAGGAAGATCGTTTCCGGTACCGCGCGTTATATGGGAAAGATCATACTTCCCTGCCTCCGTCATATCAGCGATCCTACCAGCGGTCTTTTCATGATACGCCGTGAGCTTCTCAAGGATACTGTGCTCAATCCCATAGGCTGGAAGATCATGGTCGAAGTTATCGCAATGTGTCCCGTCAGGAAAGTTTTGGAAACTCCTTATGCTTTTCACGACAGGGAAAACGGTGAATCAAAACTATCAACAAAGGTCAGTCTGCAATACATAAAACAGCTCTTCAATCTGGTCTTTGCTGCCAGAAACAACGGACGCGGCATGAAGGTAGCACGCTGGAGTCCTAAGAAATTAGCCGAAAAGAAAGCTAAGATCATATCATGATGATCCGCTGAATTGAGGTAATGCGCCTCAGCCTTTTATCCACTGTGCCCATTTTTTACGATAGTCTTCGGGGCTCATGTTTTCATTCTCCATAAAGAGCCTTCGAAGACTTTCTTCATCACCTATGCCGGATTCGGCAATGATGTCATTTATAGGTTTTATGGTAAATCTCAAAAGCTCTTTTGCCTTATTAAGCATCCTGTTTGCGGCATATCCTTCAATACTGATCCCGTAGCGTTTATTAAAGAATTCATCAAGTTTTTCTATATCGGCATCATAACGGCGTACCAGGGCTTCCTTTATGCCTTCTATTGTAGGCGCGGAATTCTGAAGCTCTTCGTTCAGCGCTTCCCTTATGCCTTCAAATACAACAGCTTCCTTTTTATCACCGGCAAGCTTCATGCATAAAAGCATTACCCTTGTTATCACCCCGTCAGCCCTCAGTTCGGAATCGGCACTGTTCTCTCCCTTATCGGACAGCAGCATTCCTATGAGTTTTTCAGCTTCCTCTTCCTCTTTTCCCATATAAAATACAGGTTTATCATTATTCTGCTTTAAGATCAGGGGATATATCGCCTCTGCCTTTGCACCGTCAAAATGTATCCAGGCAAGTTCCCATGGAGATGACTCACTGCTTTCATGTTCATAATGTCTGCGGCAGTCCAGAAGAACGGCATCACCTTTTTTCAGTTCATAGGATTCCCCTTCATAACGCAGGCTTCCGGAACCTTCGGCTACAAAAAAGAAAAGAAATGATTCGACATTTTCGCGCACCGAAGCATGAGGCTTTAAGCTTTTCAGACGTCCTGCCTCCTGAACATAGCAAAGATGTTTTCTGGCAAAAGACGAAGGTGTATAAAAATATCTTTCAGAACTTGTTATGCCTTCTGCATCAAACAGCTTCTCCATATTTTTTCCTCCAATCTGCCAAAATCTCGTCTATCGTCTGTTCAAGGGAAATTTCCGGCTTCCAGCCGGTTTCTTCCTTTATCTTGCTTATATCTGCTTCTATTATAGGTACATCCACCGGTCTTATCTTTGCAGGATCGGTCTCTACTCTTATATCCGCATCGGAACGGCTGATGATCAGATCCAGTATCTCTCTTATTTCTACAGCATGTCCGCTGCCCACATTATAGCTTTCACCCTTTTTCCCATGCCGGGCTAACGCCGCATAAGCTCTTACCACATCACGCACATCCGTAAAATCCCTTCTTGCAGAAAGATTCCCCACATACATGACAGGCTCTTTTTTGCCAAACTCGATATCAACCACCTGTTTGCAGAAATCAGAGACCACAAAGATCGGAGACTGTCCCGGTCCAATATGATTAAAGGCCCTCACCATTACCAGATCCAGATCGTACGCATCTGCGTAGATCCTGCCCAGCATGTTCTGACAGGCCTTTGTAGCGGCATAGATATTCCCGGGGTCCAGAATAGTATCTTCCTTTACGGGAGTATCCCCCGGTTTGATATGTCCGTATTCCTCACCGCTTCCGACCAGAATTACCCTGGGTTTATAAAACAGTTCCCTGAGGGCCTCCAGAAGGTTAACGGCACCTTTTACATTAACATCGACAGTAAGCTGCGGGTTTTTCCAGGCTACACTTACGGAACTCTGAGCAGCCAGATGATAGATCTCATCGGGACGCTCCTCAAAAAGGATCTCAATGATGCTTTCCTTATCCAGTATGTTCAGATCGCATATACGCGCCGGCATGGAAGTAACAGACTCATGAGGCAGCTTGGTAGCCACCACATCCATACCTTTATCATCATGTAAATGCCTCACGAGATAAGAGCCTACAAATCCGGCAACTCCTATAACGAGTGCTTTTTTATGCTCCTGCTGCATATTTTATTTCCTGCTTTACCAATGCCATATCGGTGGCTATCATACGTTCCACCATCTGATCAAAGCTTATCTCTCTCTTCCAGCCAAGCTTCTCTTCTGCCTTTTTGGGATTACCTATAAGAAGATCCACCTCTGCGGGACGGAAAAACTTCGGATTGACCTTTACTACCACCTTTCCTGTAGCAATATCTGTACCGATCTCATCAACACCGGTACCCGAAAATTCCACTTTGATACCTGCCTTTTCAAAAGCTATCCTTGCAAAATCCCTGACTGTACGGGTCTCGCCGGTAGCCACCACATAATCATCCGGCTCATCCTGCTGAAGCATAAGCCACATGGCACGGACATAATCCTTGCTGTGCCCCCAGTCACGCTTTGCATCCAGATTTCCAAGCTCCAGACAATCTACCAGACCGCACTTTATACGTGCCACGGTATCGGTGATCTTTCTGGTAACGAATTCTTTGCCTCTTCGCTCACCTTCATGATTGAACAGTATACCGCTGCAGGTAAAAAGTCCGAAACTTTCACGATAATTCTTTGTTATCCAATGACCGTAGAGCTTTGCCACACCATAAGGACTGCGGGGATAAAAAGGCGTATTCTCGTCCTGGGGTACCGCCTGTACCTTTCCGAACATCTCGGAAGTAGATGCCTGGTAATAACGGCATTTGGGATTAACTGCCCTTATAGCCTCAAGCATATTGGTAACACCGACAGCATCTATCTCTGCTGTAGCGATAGGCTGATCCCAGCTGGTAGCCACAAAAGACTGGGCTGCAAGATTATAGACCTCATCGGGCTGGGCGGTACGCATTGCGCTTATAAGAGAAACCACATCCGTCATATCCGCGTAGATAAAATGTATCTTATCTTTTATATGTGTTACATTACCGTAATCCACAACACTCTTTCTTCTTAATATCCCGTATACTTCATAGCCCTTTTCCAGTAATAATTCAGATAAAAACGAGCCATCCTGTCCGTTGATACCCGTGATAAGTGCTCTCTTCATTAAAACTCCTCCCATGATATATATTTATGACGATATATTTCTAATGCCCCGTTCCGGTAAAATATCGCATAGATTATACCCTAAAAACCCCCTGTTTGCAAACCTTTACGCACTGAAAGCCCATATCTTCCAGCTTCCGTCAATGTTAATGAAAAATACCCTGAAGAGCTGGTCTTCTCCGGAATAATCCTTACGCTGTCCGTTCAGTGTAGCATATGCATGGTAGAAGAAATCAACACCTACACAGTTTCCTGCCCAGCGTATCGGACCTCTGGTCTTTGTGAGACCGTAATCATGATCGGTATAAGCCAGAGCATAGCATGTACTGTCAAAAGCTTTCTGAAGCATGGAATATGCGACGCTGTCCGAAGGCACATAAGCTACACACGCTGCGAACCTGCCGGCTACCGGATTCCCTGAGTTCGGCTGCCCTGCTTCCTGCGCGGCCCTGTAATCTTTCCATCCGGCACCTCCCGACATGGTATAGTTCATATAAGCCTTAAAAAATCCCTCAGCCCTCTGTCTGAGATCGTCTGCATCCACATCTGAAGCCAGCATCAGATAGCAGTTATCGTCATCAGACCACTCAAAGCCATCTTCATTGCCATAACCGACCTCAGGTTCACAGAGCAGACCGTCAATACTGTATTTCTGCCACCTGACCGGATCGGTAAGTGTATTTCTGATACTGCTGTACGGAAAATGATCCTCAGCTTCCTCAGCGGATCCGACTGCGTTGCCGTTTATAAGAAACTCCATCCCTTCAGGCAAAACATCTTCCGCACTGTAATCCCCGCGATACAGAAGCTCTGTATCACCCACAGTCCATTTACCCACGGCATCTCTCTGCATGGTGACTCTTGCCGCATCTTTCGATCCTATCTTTATCTTATAGACAGGAGCTTTTTCATCATATGAAGGATCAAGATAACAGGAGGTTCCCTCATCCCTGATCGCCTGTAAAAAATACTCCGAAACAGCACTTTCTTCTTCAGGGTCATCAGGCCTTTGTTTTAACCACAATCCCGTCCAGTCCTCTGCATCCATGCTGCCGGCATATCTTTCGAAAGCTGTCTGAGCCTGCCTTATGTCCTTCTTCTCCTTTTCCTCTTCCGGAACAGGCGTAGGTTCCGAAACGGCTAAAGCAGTCTTCTTCTGATCAAGACCCTTCTGATAGTCTGCCAGTTTGATCCACAAAATCAGCAGGACTATCATAGATATTATGATCAAAACTCCGATATAAATGAAATAAGCCCCCAAAACCTTTGAGGGTTTTATACGGCGGTTTTTCTTTTTTCCCCCTGCTTTAGTATGACTCACTAATCCTCCTCCATAACGGCCAGCTTATCGTCTTCTGCCGGCAATACCAGCATGGCAGTGGGAAGATAACGCATGCCAAGAAGATTTGAACCTCTGGTAACCTGCTCCCCCCTGAAAAACATTACAGCCGAAGTTCCCCCGTCCAGCATAGAAGCATTCACAGCACCATAGCGGACAAATATATCCCGAAGATCATCTGCCGTTGCACCAAGGCTCCCGGCATGGCGGCCTTCTATAACAAGCAGTAAAACAGTTCCATCCTCTCTCTGACCGATGGCCGTTCTGGGATTAACACCGCTGTTTAAGCCCTGCTGCGGAACACCGTCCTTTACCAGTACCAGCCCGTCATAAAAACTTACAGCCGAAACAACCCCTTCCGCAATAGCCTGGGAAGGAGTCCAGTCACCCAGCATCAGCCGGTGATCAGCATTAAATCCAATAACATTCTTATATACCTTGTCGGCACCGTAACGGATATTTCCATCCTCTATTACCATTCCGTCGGGGCAGCCGCCAAGGCCTCTTCCGCCCGGATCATAAAAACCGCCGGCATTGGTCCCGCCTATAGCACCGTAATCTTCTATGAATTTTGACAAAAGCTTGCCTACTCCGCCTTCACTGTAGCTTGGCAGTGTCCCGATCACCACTCTTGAAGGATCGGGAACTATCATTATCATACCCTTATATATACCCTCATTCACCTCTTCGATATACGGCTCTCCATAAGTGGTATTTTCCTCAGCGGAAGCAGTCATCTCCGCCCTGTCCTCTTCGGAAAGATCCTCCATATCCGCAGGATCGAATTTAAGCGGGACGCTGAAACTGCCTGATGTATCAGCTATGGGAGCAGCAGCCGGCTTTTCATTTTTTCCCAGTATATCGTCCACGGTGTCAGCCGGTAAGAACCAGTATGGAAGGAATTTAAGAGCGCTGGTTTCCTGACATGAACGTACAAAAAGATCACCTGCATCCTCTGAAGGTCCGTAGACCAGTATCAGACATACCAGCAGGATAAAACAGAATAAAGCCACAACAGTTGTAAGCAGGTATCCTAAAAAGATGCCTGCGATCCTGAATACTTTTTTCATCATGTATGAATATAGCGCAGAGACGATGTTATGTCAACCATAACAGAGAAAACTCCCGGACTGCTGACTAGTCTGCCGGATTATAAGCACCTCTCGCATTACGCAGCAATATCTTCATAAGCTCGGCATTTCCCTTAAAAAAACTGATCTTTGTGGGAGTCTTTCCCGCCTTGGGATAAGCGCGGGTCACCGGTATCTCACAGGCTCTCATACCAAGCTGAGACGCACGTACCGAAAGATAAGCAAGCAGCTCGTATGTCATGAATATATCCCTCAAAGGCTGTACACGCTCATCAAGCAGATATCTTGCGGAATATGCCCTGAATGCATTCGTTGTATCCGTAAAATGCTGACGGGCCGTGAGGGAGATTATTGGGGCGTGTATGAATTTCACCGACAGATAGCGCACAAGAGGTGTATTGACCGCATGTCCTCCCTTGATAAAACGGGAACCCTGCACCATGTCATATCCTTTTTTAAGCTTTTTTATAAAAGCCTTAACATCCTCTATGCTGTCCTTATTGTTTCCGTCTATGGTAATGATCCCTTTGTATCCCCGTTTGAGCGCCCACCATATACCCATTCTGAGCTGGGCTCCCTGCTTGCCTTCATCCTGTTTTACCAGAAGGGTATTTACTTCCAGTTTCCTGAGTATCCTTTCATCGGTACATCCGTCAGTAGAACCGCCGTCACAGATCACGATATCGGCATAAGATGAAATGTGATGAGCCTTTGCGCGTTTAAGCTCTTTATGTATTCTGCTTCCTTCATTTATTATGGGTATCAGCACCGCATAATCCCGGGTTTTTTCCGCATATTCCATACACTCAAAGCGCGGAACTCCGGGCTGTTTTTCATATATCATCACATTTTCCTCCATAACTTCCCGTCTATCCGAAGATCTCTTTAACATATTCCATACTGCGTATCAGACTGTCCGTATCATCCTGTGCCCCGGCCTCGATAGAAACAAACCCTTTGTATGCTTCTTTTTTAAGAAGATCTGCCAGCTCCATGTGAAGCAGATGCTCACTGACCGGCTTTAAAAAGGGCTCACTTATATGAACATGATTGACCAGTGATAACTTATCTTCGATGATCCCCACGTCTTCACCGTTTTCTATCATCGTTCCCATATCAAGGTTGATCATAAACCCGGCCGATCCGACTTTTTCAACAAAAAGTATTGCTTCGGATGTGGTGTTTATAAAATTCGTATTATAGATCGGGGGATTTGCCTCCATTGAAAGTACCGTTTTATGTGCCGCGGCATATTCTCCAAGCCGGTGAAAAAAACGTACGGCTGTCTCAATATCTCCGCCTTCAGGTATAACACGGTTTTTCGGGCATCCGAACACAAGATTCCCGCAGCCTGCTGCCTCGGCAAAATCAATAGCTTTTTCGGTATATGCACTCAAAGCATTCCTTTCCTCTTCGCTTCCGAATAACGCCCCGCTTTGTCCGTACCATATCGACTGCATCGAGCATATCTTCAACCCGTATTCGGTATATATGCTTTTTGCATATTCCGATACTTCTTCTGTCATATCATACGGCCTGTCCGGAAAGATCCTTGTAGGCGCTATCTCCAATCCGCTATATCCCATATCCGACATACAGCGCAGGACTTTCTCATCCTGTTCTTTTTTCCACCCGATATTAGATACCGACAGCTTCATCCTTCTTCCTCCGTCTCTTCTCTTACAAAAGAGGCTATATCTTTTAGTACCTGCTCGCGGCTTAAGATATAGCCTGATCTTCCTCCAAAGAGCTCTGCATATTCAGAGCGAAGATCATAATCATACGGCGGCTTAGACAGAATATTTTCAAATTCTTTTCCGCAAAGATAGCTGTAAACCTCTGAAGCGGAAAGAGGCGGTGTGGTTATATTCAGTCTTTTTAAACCGTTTGCGCGGGCTGTTTCTATATGTTTCCATAAATGCTTAAGCGGATAAAACTGGTATCTTGAACGGCTGTCCGTAAAATTCAGGGCACTGAAACCAACATTAAGAAACAGCTCTTTTAACCGCTTTTTTTCTGCCGGGTCATTTACCATGCATTTATAAAACCCGTTATCCTGCAGGATATAATACCTCCCCAGCCCGGGAGCTTTCGGAAGGAGTTCTTCCATCTTTTCCTTTGTCAGGAGCGCAGGATATACATGGATATAATCATAAAGAAAATTTTTCTTCAGATTTTTTCCGAAGATAGCGGGAAGACGGACTATCAGACTTTTCCCGATATTCTCTTCGACCCATTTTTCCAGATAAAGGCGATTAGCCCCGTAAGCCGATGCAGCGCCCGGATCGATAATCGTATCCTCATCCGCCCCCTTAGTATCGGGATATACTGCAATGGTGGATATCAGGATACACTCATCAGGCGATATCCTTCTTATGTTTTCTATTGCTTCTTTTATCAGGGAAAGGTCAGCCTCAGGATCACGGTTTGCAAGAAACATCTCTGCCCTTACCCCGGCGTAAACAAGCAGATCCGGCTTTTTATCATATGCCTTCTGAATATCCGTTGAATGGAACATCCCGTCAAACCGATGCTGCGATATAAGATTTGAACCTACAAAACCTGTACTTCCTGCGATGAAATCCATGTTATCCTTCCCCTTTTATAATTTTTCGATGCTTTCGATCAAATAATTCTGCTTCCTGAAAACAATACGCAGAAGCAGTGTCATATATTTCAGCATTATCGCCAGTATCGCAAACAGTCCCGTCAGGCCGAAGGTTATAACAAACATAGTAGTCGTCCAGCCTTCGATAGGCTGTCCGTTTATCCAGACGATCAGGGTATATATAAGCTCCGCAAAAGTTACCAGAAACATCAGCGCGGTAAAACCTAAACTGAATTTATATCCGAAATCCGTATACAGGACCAGACTGTCCGATGCGAGTCCGAAACGGTCATGTACCTTGGCATGACACTTCCCTGAAAATTCCAGTTCGGCAATCTTCATCCCGCAGGCAGCATACGCCGCTTTTCTGTACGGAAGATTATCACTTATCGAGTGGACTCTGTTAAGTGCACGCCTGGATGTAAGGCGAAAAGCATCCGTACGAAGCTGATATGCTGCGTGACTGTTTGAATTGAAAAGCTTATAAAACAGCCTGCTGCTCCAACGCTCATGATCAGGACATACCGTTACGATATCATTTCCTTCCTGTGCCAGTTCATATGCCTTCCAGATCATTTCGGGATCATAGGGCATGTCTGCCATATCAAATTCATAGATATAATCTCCGATAGCACAGTCCAGTCCGGCATTCATGCACTGTTCATGAGGCTGGCGAAGAGACATGTTTATAATGGTCAGAGGTTTTGATATACCTCCCGCCCATTCACGTATCCCTTTAGCCGTATCCCTGACATTTCCGTCCGCAACGGCTATCAGCTCAAACTGAAGAAAATGCTTATCCAGGCTGTCATACAGTTTCTGAAAGAATTCAATATTTCTGGTGTCTGATGCACTCAGAAAAACGACCGCCGATATGAAATTCTGTTCTTTATTCATAGTTCAAGTACCTCATCCAGATCGAATACAGTATTTATCTTTCCTGACAGTACACTGATAAAAGCCGGTCCTTCCGACATTTTTCTGATAAGTGTCGGACGGGAATCATCTATCTCGCTCGCCTGAAGTATGGGCTTCATACTGAACAGACTCCCCGCATACTCAAACTCATATTCCGGACGCATGAATTTACGCGCCAGTTTACTCATATACGGCCATGAGCTTTCCGGCTTTGCGGGACAGTCATTACAATTGTAAAGATGTCCCGGATAACACAGGCCTTTGCTTTTTTCCTGACAGGCAAACTCAGGCTTTTCACTGTAGGATGTTTTATGCGGTGTAAATGTTACGCTTGTAAGGCTGTGATATCCTGTTTTTCCGAAAGGCATGATGGAAAAAAAAGGGCCGTCCATTACCGTAAGTCCCACATTTTTCAGCTTTTCGTTAACCCTGCACAGAATGATCTCACACAGCTCATATTTTATCTTAAACGGTTCAAAGCCGAGCATAGCGTGTATCTCATTCACACCTGCGTAGGTTGCATTTAAAACAAAAGCAGTTTCAATATTCAGCTCTCCCGCCTTTATCTTCCAATGAGCTCCGGCTTGTTCGATCTTTTCAACCCGGTGCCCGAATGCGGTCTGTACATTCGGATATTTATTAAGCTCATTAAGAAACCACTTTTTAAGTACAGCGGCATCATAGGTGTACTCTGTTGTGAGAAACGCACCGTCACACATTCCGGGATTAAAAAAACGTTCCGCAGATACCTCATCACAGCGTATACCGGCATTTGAACAAAAGCGCTTAAATCCGGCGGCATTTGTCCAGCTGAAATGACTCCCGGTAGCATATATCTGATCAAATTCAGTATAACAGCAGAAACCGTATTCTTCAAAAAAACGGTCAAAATAATGCGCACTCTTTATTGCGGTGGAAAAACTCCTGGGATAATGATATCCCATATGAACCCGGGCCTGATTTATATAGGTTGCACGGCAGAATGCTTCCCGGTCACACTCGATCAGTAATACCTTCTGCCCTTTTTCACCACATTTTAATGCGCTGTACATACCGTAAAAACCGGCACCTATTATCACTTTGTCAAAAATATCCGTCATTTCGATATATCATCTCCGGCAAAATATAATCCGTTTATCTTATAATCCGTGTCCGCTTCAACTGACAGACGGTCAAACAGATATGTACTCCACAGCATATCGGACGAAACACAGAAAGCATAATCATTTGTTCCCGGCTTCAGTAAAAAAGAATACTCTGTACATTTGTCTGTCTCGTCATATCCGAAGGTCAAAGTAATATCTCCCTCTGCGACGGCACTTATATTTATCCTGCAGTAGACAGCCCCCTCATAAGAACAGAGCTTTTCCGCAGCTTTAGCTGCCTCCCTTTCATCATACGGGTTGATAGCCGAAAGGATCTCATCCCCGGCATTTCCGCAGGTTCCCCATAAATACGGGATATTCTGAAGCTCATGTCTGAAATGGTCTTCTGATATTTTCGACAGACCGGAAACTGTTTTCATATACTTTATTCCTTCAGCTTTTTTCAGCATCGACTGATAAAGTTCATTCTTTGCCAATATTACATACCCATCAATTTTACCAAGCGGTGAATAGTTATTATTTATATATGTCGATATGAGAAAATAGCGGTCTGTATTAGGGACCCCGTCAAGTTTTGCATTTACGTTTTTGGGATCTTTCAACATAAGCGCTATTGCAACATCTTTGTCACAGCTTCTGATCTCTTCAAGAAACTGTTCCTGCCCGATACGTCCGTTTACCAGGGCAGGTGACTGATTAACATAAACCGGTTTTTCTTTATCAACATACTGATACAGAAGAGTTTGATTTGTAAAATCAAGATATGTCTGATCTTCGCTTAAAAGGGCGTTCAGCACTTCTTTCAGATCATAACTCTCTTTTTCCGCCGCGTCTTCAATATCAAACGAATCAAAGCTTATCATATCATATTCCGCATTGGTGATCGGAAGTATGGATGTGCTCCATATCGAATGTTCATATGAAACAAACATCATGACTATTATCACCGGGATCATGATGTTTACTGCATTTTTCAATTCCCTGACCGCTATGATCAGAAGAAGGATGAGCAGCCATATGAAATGACTGTACTTATCAAATATAGTATGCCTTACCAAAGTCCTCGGCAGATTCAGTAAAAATGCCAGCAGTATGATAACGGTCATATACTTTGCCGGATCGTTTTTTTGATGATCCTTATGCAAGGTATATATCGTAAAGGGGATGATAAAAACTGGCATCACCACATATACCATAGCTATCCCTATCATCTGCTTAGGCTGTGTATATATTCCATATGCCCAGTTCTGATCAGACGAAAGAGTTGCATTTAAAAACTTTGTAATAACACTTTTTATATCAAGATCATGCATCCGGCACAGGATAAAAAACAGAGCAAGGCAGATAGCAGTTACCAGTGCTCCTCCCGCAAAGAAAGATATTATCCTTTTTTTATCTTTAGAAGATAAGCAGGCCGCTACCGCTGCCGTAAGCGTAGCCACCCCGAATGATGCTCCTATATCAAGCGAAAAGAGCAAAGAAAAAGCAAGCGCAGCCCACAGCACAATATCCGTTAAAAATGTTCGTTTTTTCCACCACTGCCTAAACAATAATACCAGCGCCAGGCCCATGACTATAATATGCTCGCTGGAATTTATGGTATATATCTTATAATTCAGTAAAGACAGCGGTGCAAAAAAAAGCAGTGTAAGTGATGCTTCTTTTTCATAAAAGCACCTGAAGAAATAATAATGTATCAGCAGTCCCAAAAAAAGATAAATCTCATATCCGACCCTCTGATTTCCGTAATGTATACTGCCTGATATCAGTGCATCGATCAAAGAAGGCAGATAGTTAGACAGCATATGGGCATCAAAATTCTCAAGGATCGGAAATCTTCCGTTTTTTATCGTATCATAAACAGCATATCCGTGATTTGAACCTTCAAGAAGGTTCGGAGAAAACGTCCCGAATAATCTTGTCAACGCGCCCGCAAATACCAGAGAGATAAATGCAAACGCTATAAGATCTGTGCCGGGTTCCTCTCCTGTTTTAGCCAGAAACATCCACAGCAGAGCCGCAGCGCTGAACAACACTGTAATGACTGTGATCCACACGGTATCTGCACCATGTATTACCAGCTGACGTATAAGAAGCAATATCCATGGCATGACAACAGAACATACCATCAAAGGCTTAATGGCATTCCTTACTCTTTTCAGGATCAGCAGTAAACACAGAATAAGCGTAACTGTAAACAGTTTTACTGCTGTTCCGATATATTGCTCCGGATATAAAGAAGCGACGGGTATGCCGGCGATCGCCGACAGAGCAAGGACACACACAGCTGAGCGGATGAGCTGAAGTTTTCCGAATCGGCTCAATAAATAAGACGCAAGGCATAGATATACCGATGCAAGTATAGCTGTATAAGTACCTATTTTAAAATGAAGAATACCCGGAATGGGTATGACTGACATTACTGTGAAACATATAAGAGTATAATGCTTCTTTATCGCATCGGATAAGGGTAAGGAAGCAGATCTGCCTGCCTTTTTCAGTATACTCTTAACAAACTCACGGATATCTTCGGAGAAACAGCATACTGCCACCAAAGATACCGTGAGCAGTATTATCACAAACAGAAAATACGTCCCTTTGACTTTCGATATAGATATCCCCTGTAAAGAAGCCACGCCCAGCACTTCATTATCAAAAGAATCCAGTGCGACAAAACTTCCCTGTCTGGTAACCGCCAGAAAGGCGGCTACCGAAGAGAATATTATAGTCAGGATCAGAACAAGCTTAATGATCTCCCTGTACTTAGTACATTTCATTTATTGCCCTTTGATCCCTCTGACTTCCAGCAGCTTTGCCTTAAGTTCATTTTCCATGCGGGCCATCTCTGCTTCGGCCTGCTTACGTTTTTCACGGCCTTCTGCCTGTATTCTCATAACCTCATCAAAGGTTGTGATAAGACTCTGGTTAGTCTTGTTAAGGGTCTCTATATCAACGATACCCCTCTGCGATTCCTTCTCGGTCTCGATCGTAGCTACCTTAAGGGCTTCGGCATTCTGAAGCAGCATCTGGTTGGTAACATCCGTTACGGCACGCTGTGCTTTTGCAGCTTCCGTAGCATTATGTATACCCAGAGCAATTACCATCTGGCTCTTCCACAGAGGTATGGTATTAACAACGGTGGAACGGATCTTATCCACCATCTGTATATCATTTGACTGTATCATACGGATCTGGGGAGCCGTCTGCATCGCTATGGTCCTGGTCAGTTCCAGATCCACGATCTTCTTTGAAAAACGCTCACACATCTCCTGATAATCCCTGGCTGCCTGTGCATCCTCGGGAAGGCCCGACTGCCTTGCCTTTTCCTGCAGCTGCGGAAGAACGACATTCTCGGCTTCTGCCAGCTTCTTCTTGCCGGCAAGTATATACATCGTCAGCTCCTTGAAATATGCAAGGTTCATGTCATACATCTTATCCAGCATAGCCGAATCTTTCATAAGCCTTGTCTCATGCTGCTGCAGCATATCTACGATACGGTTTACATTTATCTCTGCCTTATCGTATTTGGTCTTCATCATCTGGACTTTATTTGTCTGCTTTTTAAAGAAGCCCATTATTCCTTTTTCTTCTTCTTCATTAAATCCTTTAAGTTCCGCAACAACACCTGTGAGCAGTACTCCGACTTCTCCCATATCCTTGGTTCTTACATTATCAAGAGCCTTATTGGAGAAATCAGCCATTTTCTGCTGGGTGGAAGCGCCGTATGTCATTATCGTATTACTGTCGGTAATATCTATCTGGGTAGCAAAATCCTCAACCATCTTCCGTTCTTCGGCAGAAAGCTGGGACATCTGGGCCTGAGTAGCCTCCTCTGCACTGGGTGCGGAAGCTGCAGTCTGGCCAAGCGTAAGTGTCGGAGTCGGTGTAGACTGCTCGAGCGTGAGCTGAGGCGCAGGGGCTGTTCCGAATGCTGCATCAGACTGCTGGAGAGTAAGCTCCGGTGCAGGTGCTGCGGGAGCCGCTGCAAAAGGATCAAGTGTAAGCTGTGGCATTGTAGACTGGTTTCCAAGCTCACTGATAGCCTGGTTGTTACCTTCTACCAGTCCCTGTACCGCCTGCTGCATTCCGTTGTCTTCCATTTTATTATCCTCCTCGTATTGATATTATCCGTTCTGGTTTAATGTATCCGTTTGCGGCATAGACGGTCCGGCAGGAAATGTCGGGGCCGAAAACGGCATATTCTGTTCAGAAGTAAAGTTATGACCCGTAAGCCCTTCCTGCGTAAGGAGCTGCTTGAGTACCTCCGCATCAGTGGAAATATCCAGGCTTGAATCCACAAACAGATCATCAAACATCTTATCAAAAGCATTATTCATCAGGTCGATGGTGCTTTCGATCTCTTTTTTGGATTTTTCAATATTCGAACTTGTCTTGTCCTGACTGTTCAGATCGATATATGAATGTAAAAGCTTTACCATGGTAGGCAGGTAGTAATTCATAAGCCTGTGCAGCTCCACGGTGAGTGAAGGTTTCTGCTTTGCCCTGTCAACTATCATCCGGACGGAGTGTTCCATACGGTCAAGCTTAGCCGTGATAACGTCATCCGATATCTTTTTATTACATTCACGTATCTGCTTAACGTACTCCTCACCCTGGTCGAAAATATCCCTCTGTTCCTGGGTGTACCCTTCGTTTTCCTTTTCCCTCTCTATAGCTGCCAGGGTAGCCTGCTGATACTGGGCAAAGGTCTCGTGTGAGGTGATAAGGGCATTATCGCCTTCTTCCATATGCCCCTGCTTAAACCAGCCCTTCTTGATCATCTTCTTTAGATCCTTGCGGATCTGATCGGGGGTGCGCCCGCTGATCTGCGCCAGCGTATCCACGTCTATATGGGTCTTGTCCTTAAGGATAGCCACATATTTTTCGAAACGCTCTGCGATATTCAAACTGCTTATGCCGTGTATGGCCATTGCAAGAGTCCCGGCCGGCAATAAACAAAGGATAAGCGCAATAAGCCTGACCAGAGCACTGCCCATTATCAACCAGCCTCCGAAGACCAGCCCCAGGATTGCCGTAAACATAAGGCCTATCACCACTTCCAGGGTAGCACTCAGCTTGGTACTGGAAAGATCTGCATAAAGCGGTGATCCCAATGCCGGAGCGTGAGGATTTATGTTCTGCCTTACAGGCACCGGTACCGGCCCCGGCGGAGGGAAGTTCATGCCATTGGCAAACGCTGCATTCTGTCTCTGCTGATTGATATCATGAATATGTTTGTAGGTCTCGGTATTTTTCCAGTTATTACCGTTTACCGGGTTCTGGTAACCCATCTGTCCGGGCTTGACGCCGCGATTGTCCGTATTCTGGAAACTCGTATTGACTGTACGTCCGATATTTCCGAACAGCTCCTCCAGTTCTTTTGATACATCACGGCTTAAATTACTGTAATCGCCACTGGTAACGGCCTGCTGGACAGTATTTGCCACATTGGTAACACCGTTCTGGACCACATCTTTCATTTTTGTAGGATCATAATCCCCGATCGCCATATAACGATACCTTCATTTCTGTCTTTCAGCGTTGATATTATGATGAAAAGGTCAATCTGTTTTTTATTCACTTTACGATGCTTACGGATTGCTTCGTGCGGGTCTCAAACTCATGAGCCAAATCATGCAAGCATGTTCGTCTCATGAGCTTTTGACCCTAGTATCATATTATACCATAAGGATCACGGGGAATGCAATGCTTCACCAATCCTCATAATCAAAATCATCCCAGCCTTCCCACTCATTATCAAACTCATAGTAATCATAATAATTATCGGCGGCTGCCTGGGTCTGGAAATTACCAAGCCACTGGATATAACGTTTATTGATCCCTATGCCGGCAAAAACCTGCCCCAGGGAATCATAAAACTCATTATCTCCGTAAGGAAGTGTTACCGAAAGGCCGGTAAGTCCCGTATTATCATAAGAACAGTTATAATAAGCCACACAGTTTGCCAGTTTTCCGACCAGACTCTTGGTCTGGGGCGATGAAACGGAAACTGCCAGAGCCAGGATATCCGTTATGTAATACTGGGCCAGAGTGGAACTCACTTTGGGATGCGCCCTGCCGCTCCTCTCAACCTCACGGCTGTAATTTACCGACAGAAGGGTTTCTTCATTGGCATACGCAAAATTCATCCAGGCTTCAAAAGCCGCAGGGATATAACGTTCATCAATAAGCGCCAGTGTGGAGCTTGAACCGAAATAGTCCTGCTCATTAAACCTCACCATATCATCAATTAGTATCTTTGCCAGGGAAATGGTATCTATGGATGTATTCTCAGCCAATGCACTCATCCAGCCTGAATAAGACCATCCAAGCGCCGATTCAAAATCTTCCGAAAGAACACAATAATCACAATAGTCATATAACGCATAGCACACTTCTATAGATGACATTATGCAGGCATCCATACCGATAAAGTCAAATTTCATACCGCTTGTATACAGAGCCTGTACCATCTCGTCAATGGTAAGTGAGTTTTCCGGATCCTGCCATTCGTCATAGCCGAATCCGTCCACAGAACCGCCGCCATGATCCCATAGCACCAGAAAATATCTGTCAGATGCATAACGCTTCCCACCCCATTTAAGAAAATCCAGGAAAGTATCGGGATCCGTACAATCCAGCTGTGCAAGGCTGTCATCAACCAGGACCAGGTCCCCGCCTTTTATCTCGAAACGCTGTGTATGATCGGAAGCGATACGCGGATCCTGCCATTGCATGGTACCCATTGTCTGTATGAGGATATGAAGCTTATCATTACTTTCAGCCTCCAGTATTTCATATATATCTTCCGTAGCAAATCCGTTATAACTCTCAAGGTCCGATCCGTTCATATAGATCATGACGGTCACTTCATCCTCCCCGTTCCCTTTAGGGGTGACCAGAGGTGAACGTACCAGTCTGCTCTGGGTTTGTGCCTCACGCTGCATCCTTGCATTTTCCGCAGCCTTCTCCGCAGCCTTCTGCTTTTCTTCCTCGGCAGCCTGGTTCAGATGCTGTCTCATTTCTTCAGTCCTTGACTGATAGCGTCCTCTTTGCGATACGTTTTTTTCTGCCTTCCCGGCACCTCCGATAAAGATCACCAGGGCATAAATAAACAGAGCCAATGCAGGGATCAGAAAAAGAGAGTATTTATTAAATTTTCGTTTTTTCTCATTATCCATTACTTCGTACCAACGCTGACAAAACCGGTTCCGTCATACCTTCTGAGGTTCTCCTTATATTCAGAGGCTTCGACTTCCGTAGCCCTGTTCAGCTCCAGATCCGAACTTGAGGCTCCGTCAACACGATACAGTATGTCACTGACATCAAGCGGATCCGAAAAACTCTTCTTAAGTCCCTCGGATACAGGCACATCAATATAGTATTTGGAAGGGGCAGGTGTATTATCCTCCGAATACGGAAGCCCGCTTTCATCCGAAAGCATGGCCTGAAGCATTTTTACCCCATTTCCTTCATATTTAAGAAAGAAGGTCATAAACCACCCCTGGCTTCCGGTAGTCATGCTGTATATTCCCCGGTATGGCTGATATGAAACGCCTCCGTAATTGGCTATGAATTTCAGCATAAGATATGGCCTTCCATCCTGCCCTATGGAATAGATCTTCCCGTCTCCGTATTGCAGATCTCCGTCAATTACCATAAGTTCCGGAAGCTCATCATCATCAAAATGGATAAGGGCAAGACCATTGTAGGCATACTGCAGTGTGAGACGGTTTCTTATCAGATCCGCATAATACTCAGCGCCTTCCGGCATAGCCTCGAGGAAATAGTCCTTCGAAAGCATCTCTATAAATACATTTTCCGCGCCGTATTCATTAACCCCGTCATCACTTGCGGTAAGTACGAAACGTCCGTCCGAACTCTTCTCCTGTCCGGAAACTTTCTGTATATATTCCGCTTTGGCGCTCATATCCAGTTCAACAGCCTTTTTTCCGCATGCCGCCAAAGATAACGCAGTCGTTATGATCATAACAGATGATATGAGCTTTTTAAACTTCATGGCACTCACCTCTCAGAATCCCACGGGATAAAAACCCATGGGACCGGATATCACGGCATCACCCTTGATCTCAGCTTCTGTACCGGATAGCAGCTTCAGATGGTCCAATGCTTCTTCAGATTTCTCTTCCGCCGTAACAAGTATTATCTCACCCGGTAATTCAAATTCTTCCTCCGGAAGATAATGGGGCGAAACAAAACATATCTGTGAAGGTATCATATATTTGTAGGCTGCACATTCCTCAAGCCAGGTATGTTCTTCGCAGTAAACCACCCACGGAATATCCGAAAAACGTTCTCTCAATTCATCTTCCGCCGAAACCGGGTTCAGCGAATCAATCTCTTTCGTTGTCAGATTCAGGATATTCAGTCCCAAAAACAGCACGATAACCGTCAATGGAAGAAAATGCCAAAAAACTTTTTTGTCTTTTTTCCTTAAAAAACATGCTGCAATGTATATCACAGCCATATATTCCATAACGATCCAGATACTCAGTGCAGGATAATGATACCTGCCTGCCCCGCCATTCATTAAGTATACTATAACAAGATAACAGAAATCTGCAACAGTAATCAGTGCCAGAAGAGCCTTGTTTTTTTTGTCTCTGACCAGAAACAGTGCTGTAATGAATACAAGTGCCGTTAGAATAAACGCCGGGATAAATGGTATAACGCCCCCAAAAGGTTCCCTGATCAGAGTCCGGGCCGCATGTAAAACAGCTTTACCGAATTCTATCTTTTTTACTGCACCGCTGTATGTCCTTACGAAGAGATTATAACGGAACAATCTCCATAACCAGTATGGATCCATTATACAGGAAAGCACCACTGCCACGATATTGATCCGTATAAAATGCATTATTTTTTCCCGTGCATTTATGATCATGAAAACAAATACCAAAATAGCAGTAATACCGTAAAATGGTAAAAACAGATAATGCGTTATCAGTCCGCAGGCTACAGTAAGTACATATGCTATCTCCTTCTTTTTATGATCTTCAGTACAAAAACATGCCATATACCATATCAGCATTATCAGCTCATATGAAAGGAGCAGGTACATACGAATAAGATTAAGCTCTGAATAAAAAAGCGGTTGCGAAAAGAAAAGAAGCGAAAATGCCACAGGTACCGGCAGCATCTTACGGCTAAAGTCGCTTTTTTTACCGATAACATAAAAAAACCACATCTGAAACAAAACGGTAAGAAAAAGATTAAGTCCCATACCGATCCATGGTGATGAGCTGCGGTATGCGATAAGCGATGCTATACGTATAAGCCAGAAATACAGTGGAACATGATCTGTCCAGAGCTTTTTCATAATGGTGATAAAATGCGGATTGATATCGGTTGCGGCATAATAAAGAGATATTTCTTCTCCGCTCATCCAGCTGTTCCACCGATCATATATATTATCCTTCCAGACGGAATTTGCCGACTCATATGTATAAGACTCATCACAGAATTCAATATGTTTTTGACGACATACAAGAATTCCGCAAAGCAGGGTTATCACCATTATGATCCCCACGAATATGAACCATCTCTTACGATCCGTATTATTTTTACTGCTTATATTTTTATCCGCTGTATTCTCTGTCATAACTCTGCTTCGAATCCTGATCCGGGATCATCCGAAGATCCCTGATATTCCTTTAAAAAATCCCAATTGCCTTCTTTTTCCAGTCTTTCTTCAAAAGAATATACGCAATCCCGCAAAATCTGTATCTCTTCGTCAACCGTATCAACGGTTATCACTCTGTCTCCGTTTATTACCGATGCAGCCTGACGCTGGTTTATCTCATAATCCGCATGACAATAATCACAGTATCTGTCAAGATCCATTATCACATCTTCATCATTAAATACTCCGGAATAGAATGTTACATTATCATAAACATCCAGGCGCTCTACCGCACGTTCAAATGATGCAAGATATCTTTCCATCCCTCCGTCTCTGTAATGGATATCCCACCAGAGAATACTTGCCACGGTAAAGAAAAACTTAAACTCCGTTTCCGGATGAGCCGCAACCAGTTCTTCTATAAGATCAAGATTCTTCTCACGTTTATTCACATATTTTTCATCGCTGCAGGATCTCATTTCCCTGATCTCCCCCTCAGGCTTATGTAATTCTATGGCAGCATCATATCCAAATACAGATGTAGCAGTAAAATCATAGGCTTTCCCGGTATCTAGGTCATCATGAGCGGACATAGCGATCATATATGGTATTTCATAAAAGATCACATCTACATTCCATAGATAATTTACATCATTAAAGGGATTATTATCCCTGAGATACTCTACCTGATCCTGTTTCGAATCCTCTTCATACTCATACTGTATCTGATCGGGATCGATCCCCCAGAATACATAATCGATATCCTGATACTTATAGGCCTTATCCAGATAATAATATAAAGTCGAACAGGTTGCTCCCTTTGCAACCGCTTTTATTGTATTACATCCATAGGCTTTATCAAATGAGCCAGAATTGACGTTCATGGTCACCGAACTTCCAAGCATCACGGCATTATATTCAAGATGTTCCAACGCGCCGTTTACCTGAAACTCTTCTTTCGTCTGTATCGGCTTAAGTCCAAACCACGGTCTGTGGTAGTGAAAAAATGGATCCACGAGAAAAACCAATATTGCTGCTGATATCAGCAGTATCGCCAGACCCGTAATGAAGCATTTCGCTGCTTTTTTATACTTTTCTTCATTCATCAGAAATTAGAATACAAAAATACCACTACTTTCGACAGAGATACGACAGCCAATGCCGATAAAGGTATAAGCATATAGACATATTCAGCACGCTCTCTGCCTTCCTTCAGGGATACAGCCGCTTCCTTTCTCATACTTATCACAAAAGATAAAACCAGCATAAAACTGATGTTTATCATATCTGCCGCATAATACCATTCACGGTTTATCTTTGAGATCACGGTCCTGGGAATATACAGCAATCCATTATTCATGGCTTTTGCCAGTTCCATTATCCCCCCGTCAAACCGCATTGAAAACAGTCTTGAAAAAAACAGGGGAACATCCTGCAGCTTATCACATCTGAATATCACCCACAGCATGTTGATAAGGATAAAACAGCAAATGTGTCTGATCAGCTTTCCTGCTTTACTCCTGTCTATTTTCTCAAGCTGAACTTTAAATACATCCTCCAGTACGATCATTACACCGTTAAGAATTCCCCAAAGAATAAAAGTCCAGTCTGCTCCATGCCATATGCCGCTCAGCAAAAATACTATAAGTACATTCCGTTTTCTTATAATACTGCCTTTTCTGCTGCCCCCTAAAGGAATATAAACATATTTAACAAAAAAAGCATTAAGGGTGATATGCCAGCGCTGCCAGAATTCTCTTATGCTTAAAGACCTGTATGGCGAATCAAAATTAAGAGGAAGATCTATGTTCATCATCAGACCAAGACCTATTGCCATATCACTGTATCCGCTAAAATCAAAATACAGCTGAAAAGTAAATAACAGCATGGCGCAAAAGGCTGCAGGAGTATCCAAGGCTGAGATATTATCATATGCATGATCAACACCCAGTGACAGGATATCGGCGATCAATACCTTTTTACACAATCCGGTCATAAAAATAAAAAGACCCTTAGTAAAACATGCCCAGTTAAAAACCTTTTTTTTCTCATCTTTAAACTGCGGAACAAGGACATCATGGGATACGATAGGCCCTGCAACCAGCTGGGGAAAAAATGTAACAAATGAAGCATAATCAAGCAATGAATAATGAGGAGCCTCATCTCTTTTTCTGTCTATGATATATGCGATCTGCTGGAAAGTATAAAAACTGATACCCATCGGTAACACTATATGTTTTAAAGGCCAGTCTGTCTTAGCCAGCGCATTCACATTGGAAATAAAGAAATCAAAGTATTTAAAATAAAACAAAAGCCCCAGATCAAATACAACTGCCGTAGATGCAAAAAACACGGTATGACCTGCTTTTTTCATCAGGAAACTGCACAGATGATTAAACAGTATGCTTCCGCATATCAGGATCAGTAACTTTATATTTCCGAATGAATAGAATATAAGACTCATAATGAGTACAACTATCTGAGCGATCGTGTATCTATTCATTTTATTAAAAAAATGATACATGATCACTACAAGCGGAACAAATACAAATATAAAGATGTATGAATTAAAATACACTTCCCTGTTTCCTTATTTTATTTCCAGTATGGTCCGTACTCAACTCCGTCTGCTGCTGCCGGTCTTTCTTCCAGCGGATATATCCAATTATCATTATAATATCGCTTTAGTTTTTCCGGCATATGCTCTATACCTCCGAATCTCGATCCATCCCAGCGTCTTCCCATGATACCGAACAGGATCTGAAGTACACCTCCCATACATACTGCCATTTTCCCGGATCTCTTGATCTGCGCTGCCAGCGGGAATCCGTATGCTCCGCAGCCGATAAGAGCTATATCAAAATCTGTCCCGGCGATCTCATTGTTCATGAAATCCAGCGCCTCAAACCAGTCCCTGAAACCACCGTCATTCATATCACCTATGGTCATCTGCGATCTGTATGTTTTAAGCTCAAATTCCGGCAGTATATCCGTTCCGGGATATATCTTTTCCCTTATTGAATATTGATGTTCTACCGAATCGGTAAAAGGTGTGACGACCAGCACCTTCTTTCCTTCCAATGCAGCTGTCCATGGTCTTTCAAGCTTAAAAACATCATACAGCTCCATATTGGGACATAT
The DNA here is from genome assembly GCA_902779395.1 of uncultured Lachnospiraceae bacterium. Lineage (GTDB taxonomy): Bacteria > Bacillota > Clostridia > Lachnospirales > Lachnospiraceae > NK4A136. Next base: position 199,829 of record CACZBK010000001.1, read on the forward strand.
CACGCTGTCTTTTGGAAGAAAATGATCCAGAAAATAATCCTCCAGAAATTCATTGTTGCATGCATAGAGATCTGTCTGCTCTACCGACTCCTTCATAAGCTCTGTAAATGCATTTCCAAGAGAAAGATCTAACGGAAAAAAGCCTGCACATTCATACAGATTCTTCATGGTAAGTGCGTATTTCTTCTTTATCTTAAACTCATACATACGCATGACTGCCTGTTCGAAAAAACCTATCCTCCCGGCCATAAAAGGCTTTCCTGACCTTATCAGGCCTGCAAGCCTTTCAGATGCCTCACCTGTATTTACCATATGCTTTTTCGAATACTTTAACCTGCTCTTAAAAAAAGAGGATTTCTTACGAAGAGTATGTTTTACGGCGCGCCGGAGCCACTCAGCTTTCCCTGCCATTTCCCTTATCTCCTTCCGCATCTTCCGACGCCTCTTCGTAACTTATCTGTCTCGCCATGCCATCTTCTATCCTGTATATAATATCGCATTTTTTAATGGTACTGATCCTGTGTGCTATAACAATCAGAGTGATCTTTCCGCTGAAACGATAAATAGCCTCCATAACAGCTTTTTCTGTTTCATTATCAAGAGCAGATGTGGCCTCATCCAGAACAAGTAATTCCGGTTTATTATAAAGCGCTCTTGCTATACCTATCCTCTGCCTCTGTCCTCCGGATATCTTAACACCTTTGTCACCTATATTACTGTTCAGTCCCTCAGGAAGCTGCCTGACGAAATCAGCAAGCTGGGCTTCTTCCAGAGCCTCCCAGACTCTCTTTTCATCCACCTTGTCCTTTTCTACGCCAAAAGCGATATTTGCTCTGATGGTATCATCTATAAGATAAATGTTCTGGGGAATGTAACCGATAATGGAATGCCAGGAATGCATACCCGAAAAAACATCCACTCCGTCTGCGCTTATAGTCCCTTTATCGGGTTCATATAGACCAAGCACTATATCAACCAGTGTAGTTTTACCGGATCCTGACGCCCCGACTATCGCTACGGATTTTTTTGATGGTACTGTAATATCAATACCCTTTAATACTTCCTTATCCGGTCTTGTCGGATATGCAAAGTGCAGTCCTTTTATTGCCAGTTCCTTATCTATCTGTATCTTTATACCTTCTTCATTATATTTTTCTTCTTTTTGCTTTATACTCTCAACTTCCTTTATATCATCATAAACAGCATAAACAGACGGCTTATTAAACATCAGTGAACTTAATTGTCCGCTTATCCTGTTAAATGCGGGAAGCAAACGAAAAGCTGCCATCGCAAATACCGAAAGCATCATAACAAACTGCACCAGTTCTTCTCCGCTGAGTATACGTATAGCCATATATAATAATATCGAACTTATACTGCACATCTCAACGACCGGTTTGGGCATATTAGAGAGAAAGATCTCTTTTTCGAGTACGGTTGCATTATCGCTGAAAGCTTTTTCATATTTAACCAGAAAGAAATTTTCTTTGTCGCCGGTCTTTATTTCTTTAATACCGTTTAACGACTGCAAAAACCACTTTGTTCTTTCTGCAGATAATCTCCTGTTTTCATTTCCAAGATGTTTTAATCTCTTTCTGAAGACTCCTATGAACAAGGCAAGTAAAACAGCCATGATCAATGTTATTATAATTGTTGTCCTGATATCCATAAATGCGAGATATCCTACTATCACCACACAGACCAGTAATTCAGTCGATAACTGGATAATATACTGGATGGTAGTAAAGAAACCTTTTGCATCTATGTTGATATTTCTTTCAAGTTCGGCAACATTATGTATTGTATGAAATCCATAGCTCTGATGCATATAACTGTGCATCAGTCTGACTGAAAGCTTTTTCTGATTCTGATAGATAAAATGATAGAGTTTTTTTGTCATAAACAGAATAAAACTGTTTTTGATCACGTATATCCCTACCATCAGAAAAGCCAGAACTGCTACAAGCATTCTTATATCACTTATATTCAGTACCTCTTTTGCCGTTCGTAAAAAAACATCACTGTCTGCCGTCTGGGGTTCGGTGATCGCCTTCATAAGAGGAAGTACCGATGATACTCCCAAAAGCTCAAGCGCTGAATTGATCAATATCATAAAAAAGAGAACTACTATATCTCTTTTTTGTTTCCCATCCAGAACATAATTGATTTTTTTTATAAGATCTATCATTCCAAACTTTTTATCCTTTCCACCGATCCTTCTGACAAATGTCCGGTCTTATCCGCATAAACCCAGTCTTCATTTTTCGGAGCCAGCAGAAAATTACCCTCCGGAGTGATCTTTAATCCCTTATTTACCGCTCCGGCGATCATAGAAAAACCGCTTGGCGCCGTAAGCAGGATATCGGAACGGCACAGATGCAAAAAACTGGCAGGAGCACTCATATCCAGGCAGAATACCAGATCCGCTGATGTTTCTCTTAATTCCGAAAAACTATCCTCTTCTCCTTCGGAAAAAATATAAAACCTTATCTTTCTGTTATGCAGGGAAGACAACAGGGTTTCGATAATGTTTTTATAATAAGATAATTCCAGCCAGCGCAGTCTCATACTTTCATCACCCTGCGAAAGCAGCTGGCTTACATCACCTCTGCGTATATGCACAGCCACATTGGTATATACATTATCATAGATCAGTTTATCTTCTTTTCGTCTTGGCGTGTTCCAGAACATTTCCCTGATCATCTCATCACATTTCTGATCATCACCTTTTGCTGTCCATTGCTGATATTCGTTATAAAAAACTGCATTAGTGCCTTTGTATGAATCGATGATCTGTCTTATCAGATCACAGCTTTCTTTTTTATTCATATCATAATAAGGAAGCCTGACCTTTTTAAACCCCCTGCGGATCAGATCATCTGCTTTTTCCAGGCCATAGCCCAGATCCAGTGTCTTTTCCCATTCTTCACTTACCATAGGTGTGTATGCATATTCCAGTCCGAATATCTTTGCACTCATAAGTGCAGTGCGCCAGCCGCCAAGTCCATGCCCGAATCCTGCCAGATATACCGGCTCCTCGGTAATATAATGCATGTAGTCCTTCCCCGGATCAGCAGGCACATTTTTTCTGTGTCTGTAAGAAGCATAAAACGGATACGCTTTCTCATTACTCCCGCAGATCTTATAAAAAACCGAATGCAGCTTACGGTATATTTTTTTTCCGATACCGGCATAATCATGTTTATATTCTTTTTTTACATGATATTTCTTCATTTATGCCTCTTCCCGGCGCTTTCCGTGAGGATGCTTGATATGCCATATGATATAGGCTTTGATCTTTTTTGCATATGCCACAAAAAAATCTCTTCCGCAATATGTTTCTTTCAGGCTGATACTCTCCTTGAACTCCGATCCCGGAGTAATGTATACCCTGTTCTGGCCTTTATACGGTATAGACTTCATCTTCCTGTAACTGAAATGGATATACAGTCTTTCCTTCTTCTTTCCTGTAAGCTTATTTACATGATATATAGCACCGTTTTCCCAGAGCCAGTACTGGAAAAGCGTATTCTCCTGCACTGTATTATCTATCATTTTTTTATAACCTTTATCTTCCTGATAGATATTGGCAAAATTCTCTCTGGTCCAGTATATACGTTTTCCGTTTTCCCTTATCAGCATGGGACAGCCTGCCCATTCGTCAAATGCGGTATTCTTTTCAGTCTTTGCAAGATTCTCCCAGGTAAAATCTTTGTACTGCGACCATTCGGGCCTTTTCAGCAGATAATAATTGTTTACCTCTTCAGTATTCCTTATCAGCTGAAGGTTTCCAAGCACCTGAAGCCATTCGTATTTATCCAGCATATCATCAGGAAAAAATTTTCTGATATTTCCAAGGATCAGATCGCAATCACCGAATGCCCAAAAATCGTAACCTTTCAGAATATCATCAAAGATCTTTCCGAATGCCGGTCTCATTTCACATATCTTACGGGTTCCGCTTATATTAACATATCCGGCTTTTTCATGTATACGGCTCACAAATTCTTCAAAACTCATGAAAACAAAACGGATATTAGGTGTCTCTGCCCATTTATCCAGAGAATGATCATCAGTCACTATATAAAAATCTATAGTACTGTTTGCCCTGCATGAAGCCATAAACCAGTCTATATAATCCGGCCACTTCCCTTTACCTCTGAGAAAATATGCCAGAATATGCGCTATTTTGTACATCATTTTCCTCCGGATGCATATGTTAAAAAACGATCATCATATCTGCAATTCTTCTCCGCGCTGCAGTCCTCTCAGGTAATATTCGTTATCCCTGATCCCGTGAACATCAACATAAGAAGTCATATAATCGCAAACCGCATCATTATACTCTTTAGTCCCTTTATTGCTCATAAAGTAGCTGATGCCCATCTTATCAGCCATCTCTTTATATAATCCGTTTATCTTTAATGCAAATTCCCCGCCAAAAGGCTTGTTATATCTTCTGCCCTTTTTCTTATAGTAATAAACCTTTCTGGCCATTCTTATCTGATCTTCGTTCAGAGGTCCGATCTCTGCTATATTCTTAAGAGCAGCTATGTATTCTTCTAAATCGGAAGGTTCCAGTGTAAAGCCAAATTCTCTGTAATAAGGTTTTCCGACAATAACAGGCGGTATCCCGAAACATGCAAACTCCGCACCGGCATTTCCTCCTATTGTAAGAAGAACATCTGCCAGCTCCTTTATGCTGCCGGCGCTTATCTCGTCCGGAAGCAAAAACATATGAGGTTTTTTATGCCTCTCAAACATTTTCTCTATCGAATCAGTTTCCTCATTATATGCCTTTCTGGTAGGATGAGGCTTTAATATCCAGTTAACGCTGTCTACCTCTTCGGCTATCTTCAGAGTCTGATCCAGCCAGTCATAATAATCCCGGAAATAAAGATCACCGTAATTGAATACCGCATCCGTAAATGTATGTGCCATTATCACCGCATTCTTTTTTGAAGGATCAAGTCCAAGCTTTTCAGTGATATCTTTCCTGCTTAATATCTCTTTTCCTTTAAACGCACCACGGTCAATAGCACGTCCGGATATACCTGCAAAATTAGCTGCCAGCAGTTCTTCTGCTGCCGTGGCAGCTTCCGGGACCTCATCCAGCTGCTCTTTTATACAATCATGAATCCATCCTCCTCGTCTGAGAGGCTGTCCTTTCTCATCAAAGAACACTTCATCTTCTGCTCCCGAACTTACATTTCTTATCTTAGAACCGAATTTATTAAACAGACACAGCTGCATCGCTTCATGATATGCCAGATCATCTGCTACGGTATAAACCGGCTTATCCTTCTTCAGTATTTTCTGAAGCGCATGCTCCATCCACAAAAGATGAAGCATTTTTCTTATACAGATCTTATTTCTGGCAGAACGGATCGTGGATAAAGAAGATGTTCTGATAATATCTTCATAAAGATATTTACCGGCATTAACCCCGCAGTATCTGAGTTTAATAAGCCCTTCCCCGCTTCCGTCGGCAATGATAAAAGATATGGTTTCAGCAAGTGCAGATAATGCGCCTGCCGGATCACGGCGTAATATCTCTTCAAGTGATATCGTTTCAAATCCAAGACTGTTTACGATCTTATTAAAAAATCTGTTCTTATTCCAGCAGATCACATATCCTTTAAGTTTTGCCGCATCTGCAACACCTTTTGCATATAAAAGCTTTGGCATCACCCATCCGAGCTGGAGCCTTACCATGGACAGATTAACATATACGGCTCTTTTCTCCGACAGCTTATCTTCCCGTTTTCCTTTAGCAAGAACTTCAGCAAGTTTCTCCGCTTTATCCGGACTGACAGGAAATTCTTCTTCCCTCATTTGTTATTCCCTTTGCTCTTTCTGCTTTTTCTTAAGATATAGCATCTTCGCGGAGCGTTATAGTAAGCGCAATGATTTTTTGCGCTTACTATATTTTTTATACTTCGCGGCACTTTTGCACATTTCCTTTGGCGTTATAAGCTTATATCTGTCACCCGGATTCAGTTTCAGTTCATCTTTATCAAGCTTATATTTATCCTGAAGTACTTTATTAAAGTATTCATCATCCTTTTCCATTTCTTTGATGATGCTGTATGCTTTTTCATATTTGGATGCTCTTATGGCATATTTGATCTGTTTAAACAGCCCTATCTTCTCAGTAAAAAAACCATCCTGAAACAATCTGTCATATTCCTTGTCTCTTTTCACGCTTCCCGGGAATCTGAATGGCTTTGTCAGTTCTCTCAGCTTTACTCCTGATACCTGATCAATTTTCTCCTGCTTATCATCGGGGTGTTCAGCCATTGAATCACCCATTCCGATATTCTTCACAAGATTTACTTTAGGAACTATACCAAGCTTTTCATTGGCCCACATCATAAAGTCCCACTGATATCCCCATGTACGGTACCAGTGATATTGAAGATCATCAAATACTATGGAAAAGAATTTCCACGTATTTGCTGTCATGAATTTCTTAAATTTCTTTTTCTTCTTAAGCTCCGGCCATCTTCTGATATTTACATCATAAAGTTTCCAGGCCCGTTTCCATGTTGCCCATCCCCATATAGTTGAGAAATAAGAAAAGCATATATCCTCAGTCTCAAAGCATTTTGCATCAGGATACAGGTTATTACCGGATATCATTGCGATACGTTCATCATTTTTATAATGTTCCAGCATATCACGGCAATAATAGAAGAAACTCTGACTGGCCTTGATATCATCTTCTATAAATATCGCCATGTCCTCTTTTTCAAATACCCATGCCATACCACTTGGCATACGATAACGCAGACCCATGTTTTTCGGAGCATAATTTCTGTATACCCTGCAGTCCCAGTCGATGTGCGAATCTATATATCTGCGGACATCTTCAACAAGTTTTTTGTCTTTAAGGTCTTTGGGTCCATCACTTATGATATACAGTTTCGCAGGCTGCAGTTTCCGGATGGCTTCAAATGATTCCTTCGTTACATCCAGCCGCTTATAAACTATAAATGCCACCGGTATATCAAAAGCTTTTTCTTTTATTCCCATACCGCTTTCTCCTTAAGCCTTGATACAGAAACAAAATATCCTGCATTTTTTTCTATGATCTCAGGATCCTTATCCCACCACCGAAGATCCTGAAGGTACTTTATATCTTCTTCACTGAATCTGTATCTTATAAGCTTTGCGGGATTACCTCCCACTATCGCATAATCGGGAACATCTTTTACTACCACAGCACCCGCTGCTATTATCGCTCCGTTACCAATATGAACCCCTTCCATTATCAGGGCATAATCACCTATCCATACATCATTACCTATTTCAACGCATATTTTCTTCTTTTCATCGATCCATTTAAATTCTTCAAAGTGCTGTTTCTTAGTATAACTGAAACCGCTTTGTTTACGTGTGGAAAAAAAACATGGAGATGTTGATACCCATTCACGTGAAGGATGATTCCCCCTGATCACGTGAACATGATTGCCTATTGAACAATACCTGCCTATACTGCAGAAATCAAGTTTCGAATTCGGAGAAACAAAAGATGCATAGCCTATATATGAATCATAAAGCTCACCATGTATAACGTTATACCCTTCAAGCACACTCCTGATAGCTTTTCCGTATATATGACAGTTCTTTCCCACCACCGTCTTCCTGCTTATATCACTCCCGGGATAAAAAAAACTTCCTGTCCGGTTCTTCAGTTCCAATTTACGAACGGCAATAACCGCTTTCCTGATCAATCCATTCATTATCTTAATCCATTATAGATATCCAAAAGTTCTTTGTAATTTATCTCCGGTGAATATCTGCGTTCAAATTCCCAGAACGCATTATCTGACAGCTTATCACGGTCCATAGTTTCAAAAAGTTCTATAGCTGCATTCAGGCCCTTCACCGTATTTTTGAAAAGAAGCCCTGTGATACCGTCCCTGACCAGACTTCCGGGATTACCGAAATCCGCTGCTATCACAGGAACCCCCATGGAATATGCTTCTATCACGGTCATACCGAAGGTCTCATACCACTGCGGTGCTGCGATCAGAGCCTTTGCCCCGGCTAAGAGCTCCATAGCTTCTTCATGTGACAGCTGACCCCTGCACTCTATATTATCGATGCCTTTTCTGTCAATATAATGCTCAAGTGCCGCTTTCTGTTCCCCGTCACCTGCAAAGATCAGTCTGTGCCCGTTTTTTGCAAAAGCTTTGGCAATAAGCGAGCTTCCTTTTAAAGCTTCGATCCTTCCAAGAACAAGATAATATGGTTCTTCTTTATTATCTATCCTCACTGTTTTGGCCGGCTGGGTAAAATTAGGCTTTATCCGGATCTTCCCCGGATCGATAAGCTGCTTCCTGCGGTTAAGAAGAAGGAGTTTATCTCTGTTAAACTCTGTCAGACAGATAAAATTGATCTTCTTATAGATTCCGGAATGAAGATGTATAAAATTCATTAACAATACTGCCGCCGTCTGCAGAAGACTGTTACGGTAACACCTTCCTTTAAGCGCACATCCGTATCCGTACTTAATACAATCCTCACAAACATGTCTGTCCCTGTAGAATGTCGCAGCAGGACAAATAAGCCGGAAATTATGCATAGTCTGTACCACGGGTACATGCTCAGCTGCCGCAGCATAATATACCGCAGGGCTTATCAGGAACAGCGTATTATGAACATGAACTATATCTATGCCTTCTCTTCTGATCATCCTGCGTATATCCCGGTATGTCCTTAAAGAAAAAAACATGCTAAAAAGCATCGACATTTTCCCTTTTACCGATGCATTATCTCTTATGTAGCGGATCACTTTATGGCCGTGATCTGTAAGCAGCTTCGCCTCGTTCTCCGCCACCACATCCTCGCCTCCGGGAATGCGGTAATGATTGTGGACTATCAGGATTTTCTGCATTATGTAATCCTAACATAAATACGCTTACTTTTCAATCATAGTCCCAACGGTATCCTTATCAGCCACAGCAGGAACAGATGCAGCGGATATATCGCATAAAAGAAGTATTTCGGCTGCTTTCCGCGACATCCGTTATATAGAGTGACGGGGATGACTGCAGCCAGGGCATAGACTTCTCTTTCAGATGAAGCCAGAAGTATCACACAGCACAAAACAGAGCTTAAAACCGGATATTTCCTTGTAAGATACATGGCACATATCGCAAAGACACCTATGGCATTGTAATCGGTCTTAAGAAAATATGCCACTCCGGCAGCACATAATATAAGCCCGGTATCGGCAAATACAAAATAGGCTGTGGAAAGATGTTTTTTCTTCCCCGGTCCTCCCCTGGCAGACTCCACGCCGCCCTGGGCCGCTATGCTGTCCATGGCATGAACGGTAAAAAGACCTATGAACAGAGTTAAGAATACATTCTGCTTATCAGGATAAAATACCCTGTCATAAAAAGCCAGATCAAAAGGTATCTCACTTAATAAAGAAAAAATCCCCAGTCTGAGCAGGTATTTCGTCACATTACGGGTATGGATATAGCCCTCGATCAAAAGAAATATGTATATAGGAAATGCGATACGTCCAACATCCCTTAACACCTCATAAACAGTCTTAAATGGCTGGGCTTTGCCATGGGCAATAAAATAAAACTTCAGAAAAGATGCTCCTATATGATCGGTGATCATAGTGATAAGAGCTATCCATTTAAGGACGGCTGCGGAAAAAGGAAGCTTCTTACCCTTCAGATCCATAACTTATTCCTCTTAAAACGAAAAAATCCCCTGAAAAGGGAGGATGCCAGGCAGATCTTTGCGGATCCACCTGGCATAAATTATGAAAAAGTTTTGCTGTTAATGTCTTATTCGGTTTCTCAGGACTTGTCTTGTCCTTTGATGATGTAATCATATAATATAAAAATGTATTTAAAATGATATTTAAATAAACTTAAATAAAACAATTTATGAACAGAATGTTAACGCCGCAGATTCTTATTGATTCATGCAGTTAAAGCCTTCTCAAAGCCCCTGATCACACTTTTTCCGGCTCGGGATATACTGCCCCGAAGGTCTCAACCGTAATGCTCTTCATGCGCTGGTCCTCTGTCGGACGGTCATTGTAATCGGTCCTTACAGACGCTATTTTATCCACAACCTCAAGGCCTTCGGTAACCTTGCCAAAAGCAGCATATTCACCATCCAGATGGGGTGAAGTCTTATGCATGATAAAAAACTGGCTTCCGGCGGAATCGGGATTCATGGAACGCGCCATGGAAAGCACTCCCGGGGTATGCTTCAGATCGTTCTTAAACCCGTTATGTGAAAACTCTCCCCTGATGCTGTATCCGGGGCCTCCCATACCGCTGCCCTGAGGATCACCGCCCTGAAGCATAAAACCCTTTATCACACGGTGAAAAATGAGTCCGTCATAAAAACCTTTTTTCACCAGACTGATAAAATTATTTACTGTATTTGGTGCGATCTCGGGATATAATTCTGCCTTCATCACACTGCCGTCTTCCATTGTTATCGTTATTACGGGATTTGTTGCCATGATCATTCTCCTCTCAATATCCTGCCTATTTCTTCTTCTGCTGCTTCTTCGTCATTTCCTTCAGCTATCACCACTACATCTTCGCCGCAATTCACAGCCATGTTCATCATTCCCATTATACTCTTCATGTTTACGCGGCGGTCGCCTTCCTTAAGATAAAGGCGGCTTTCATACTTACATGCTGCCTGGACCAGGATACTTACAACATCTGCATTTATCCCCTCCCTGATCCCTACAGTAACTGACTTTTCCATAATCCTCCTCCTTAAAGCCTGTGTGCTTGTGATCGAATTTCCCTATTCTTTCCGCAATTCCTCAGCCAGCTCCTGAAGCTTTCTCAATCTGTGATTGATACCGCTCTTTCCCACGGGAGGATCGAGCATTTCTCCCAGTTCCTTCAGATTAAGTTCAGGATACTCAAGCCTGATCTCCGCAGCCTGCCTGAGCTTTTCAGGCAAGCGCCCCAGACCTCTTACCTGTATCAGGTACCTGATATCCTCCAGCTGCCTTGCCGAAGCCGCAAGAGATTTGTTGATATTTGCGGTATCACAATTGACTCTGCGGTTAACATCACTGCGAAGCCCTTTTTCTATGCGCAGATTTTCAAGTTCCATCATACAGCGATGGGCACCGGTGACATTCAGGAATTCCGCTATGGCTTCACTTTCCTTAAGATATACCACATAATGTCCTTTACGCATCATGCTCCCGGCTTTGATATCAAAGCCGGAAAGCAGGGACCTTAGCTGCTCTGCCTGTCCCCGGCCGTTACATACAAGCTCCAGATGATAACTTTTCGACGGATCGCTCATGGAACCTCCGGCCAGAAAAAAACCTCTAAGATATGACCTCTTGCAACAGCTCTGTTTCAAGATCAGTCCGGATACCGCACCGTCCTTAAGCTCCTCATAATGGACGGATTCCAGTATTTCCTTCGCTTCATCCGGTGAGATCGTTCTGTTTTCGTCATGCTGTTCTATGTTATATGTTTTTTTGAGTAATGTAAAGACCTTTTTTCTGAGATGATCGGGATCACCGCTGAAGTCAAGACCATTATCCTTTACAACTCCGGAAACCGCGATACAGGCCGCCATTTCCGCTATACAGCAATGTCTGGATGCAGGAATGATGTCAGCCATCTCATCCTTGACCATAGAAGAAAAAGACATTTAAAACACCGCCTTACAGCTTTTCATCACGATGTGAGATCGTGATGCCGTATTTTCCCTGTTTCTTTAGACGCTCATATATCTCGCACGCAAGTGTCACACTCCTGTGCTTTCCTCCGGTACAGCCTATTCCTATCACAAGCTGATGCTTTCCTTCCTTAATATAGTTAGGGATCAGAAAATGCAGAAGCGAGCATACCTTCTCCAGAAATTCTCCGGCTTCCGGAAAGCTCATCACATAATCATGAACAGGCGCATCGTTTCCGGTCATCAGCTTCAGTTCATCAATATAATACGGATTAGGAAGAAAACGAACATCAAATACAAGATCCGCATCAGCCGGAATACCATATTTAAAGCCAAATGAAAGCACACGTATTATCAGATTGGCGTATTCTCCATCCTGAAGAAAGATCTTATCCAGTTCCTCTTTCAGTACTCTGGTAAGAAGATTTGAAGTATCAAAGACATAATCTGCCGATTTTTTAACGTTTTTCAGTATATCCCTTTCACGGCTGATACCGCTTTCCAGACTGTCACTGCCCGCAAGAGGATGCACACGGCGGCTTTCTTTATAACGTTTGATAAGTACTTTATCGTCCGCATCCATAAAGATTATCTCAAAGGGATATTCTTTCCGGCGCAGCGAAAGTATCGTGCGTTCAGCCTCATCAAAATCCTGATCTGCACGAACGTCAAGCCCCAGCGCCACCTTGGACACTTCACTGCCCGGTCCCGAAAAGAGTTCTATGAACTTGTCAATAAGAGGAACAGGCATATTATCTACGCAATAAAATCCCATATCCTCCAGCATCTTCATAGCGGTCTGCTTGCCGGCACCGCTCATACCCGTAACTATCACAAAACGCATCGGCTATTCCCCTTAAAGAGTAAGATCCCTGAATCCCGGTATACGACGCAGAAGCCATACCGGCAGATAGCATACCAGATATACTATCACGCTCCATAACAATGCGGCAGCGATACGGCCCAGTCCTGTAGGTTCTCCGCAGATGGCCAGCCTGACATTTTCGATCGTCTCGATCCTGCCGTCCAGGAAAAATCCATGCAACAGGAAAATACCCAGTGAACATCCTCCGAGAGAACCCATGACACGCTCCCAGGCTCTGTGTTCCCTGCGCCTGAATAAAGCTTTGCATACTACGAACAGCGTTACACAGTGCAGCATTGTAACCTCACTGTGGTATTCGGGATACATAACATAATCGCCCATCGACACGCCTCTGTTCGACAGGATATATGTATTATATATCATCCATATCAGATCAAGAGGAACCAGTATAAGTGCCAGCTTTTTGCACTGATCCACACTCATACGGTGGTGGAAGAAGTATCCCATCACGGGATAAATAAAGATAACCTCGGTTATCCACTCGAGTTTCATATTCATATTCAGGCTGTATCTGTCCATAAGTATATATCTGTCTAAAAGCGGCAGTATCGAAGAAAGTACAAATACCGCCATGATCAGATATATGAAATCCTCATCACGCATATTCTTGACCATGGGACGCATAAAAGGAAGACAGATCAGAAATCCCAGCGTAGCATACAGATACCAGAACTGTGTTATACGCTCACGATTATACAGATCGGGGATAAAACGTGTCAGATCGAACTGATCCCTGCCGGCTTTTATATCGGTAAGATAATACAGGAATGAAAATATGATCAGGATTATGATCATGCGCAGTATACGTTTTCTCCATACCGTCTTGATCGCCTCATGCATATCCAGCAGTATAGCCCCGTGTATCATAAGACACAGCCAGAGCGGAAAGCGCACGAACATAGCCACAAACAGGCTCAGATAATACGGAAGCGTGCCCATTTGCAGGTCTATATATGCATTGACCCCGTCTGAATAGGAAAATATAAGAAAGATTATAGCTATGACCCAGAGTATATCAAAGTACAGCTCTCTCTTTTTTTTTGGTCTGCGTAGATCACTTGTTTTCATCAAAAGCCCCCAGAAGTATTACCTCCGGTTCAAGCATGACCCCAAAGGCCTGCCTGACTTTATCCTGTACTCTGCACATGAGACGGTATATATCTGTCGCAGTCGCATTTCCTTTATTTATAATGAAACCTGCGTGTTTTTCCGAAACGCAGGCTCCTCCTGCACTCATCCCTTTGCATCCGGCATCCGATATAAGTTTACCGGCAAAATATCCTTCGGGACGTTTGAACGTGGATCCGGCACTGGGATATTCCAAAGGCTGTTTTTCCCTGCGCTGTGCATTAAGTCCGGACGCCTTCTTAAGTATCTCTTCCTTTATCCCGTGAGTAAGCCTTAAGCTGCTCCCCAGTACTATTCCCCGCCTCTTTTTAAGCAGGCTGTATCTGTATCCGAACTCCATACCCGCATTGTCGATGCTGCATACGCCTTCACCGAAAAAGTAGATACGGACATCACGCACGATATCCTTCATCTCACCGCCGTAGGCACCGGCATTCATGGTAAGAGCTCCGCCCAGACTGCCGGGTATACCGGATGCAAATTCCATTCCTGAAAGCGAATGCTCTGCCGCTGCTACCGCGATACGGCTTAAAGCCGCCGCAGAGCCCGCAGTTACGGTATCCGCATCCACACTTATATCATCAAAGCCGTCGCCCAGCTTTATGACGATGCCGTCATAGCCTTTATCACTGACTAAAAGATTGCTGCCGTTTCCCAAAAGAAACCACTCAAGTTCTTCTTCCTCTATAAGCTTCATAAGCTTAATGAGAATGTCCGTATCCTGAGCGGTAACAAAAAACCGCGCCTCTCCGCCTGCGCGGAATGAGCAATGCCTGCTCATGCTCTCATGCTCAAGCACATTGCCCTCTCCGGCGATAACAGCCAGTTTCTCTGATAATAATGCAGCTGAAACCATTTTTATTACACGATATTCAGATCAAGTACAAGTTTTGCCGCTCCGTATATGCCGGCATCATTTCCAAGGGTAGCCAGGGCAAAACGAACATCCCTGCTGCCGCGGAAAACATATTTCTTATACTCATCCACTATATAGCCAAACAGCACTTCACCGGCTTTTGATACCCCTCCGCCGATAACAAATATCTCAGGATTTACCACGCAGGCTACAGCTGCGAGTCCCTTACCGAGATAACGGCCAAATTCCTTTGCAACCTCTATGGCTACTGAGTCTCCCGCCTTTACGGCATCAAATACCGCCTTAGCCGAAACATCACCGTTTCGGAGAACGGAAGGTTTATCATCGGCTTCCAGCCTCCTTCTGGCGAGTCTGGATACACCCGTAGCGGATGCATACTGTTCAAGACATCCGTGATTCCCGCAGCCGCAGGCATCCGGTTCATCATCTGCTATATGTATATGTCCTATTTCTCCGCCTGCTCCGGTAGCACCTGTAAGTATCTTTCCTTCCACAATGATGCCGCCGCCGACTCCGGTACCCAGGGTCACTGCCACCAGGTTTTTGTAGCCGCATCCGCCGCCTCTCCACATTTCACCCAGAGCTGCAACATTTGCATCATTACCCGCTTCAACCGGGATCCCTCCAAGAAGCACGGCAAGCTCTTCCTTAACAGAAAATACATCCCATCCCAGATTGGCTGCCTTATATATCACACCTTTTGCATCGACAGGTCCGGGTACACCTATGCCCACACCGATCACGTCATCCTTTTCCATACCCATCTCGGACATCTTTGCCTTAATGGATGCAGCGATATCCGGCAGTATCCTGCTGCCGTTATTTTCCTTGCGAGTAGGTATCTCCCACTTTTCCTTAACATTACCTTCCGTATCAAAATATCCCATCTTAACGGTGGTGCCTCCAAGGTCCACACCGAAGATCACTTTTGACATACTTATTTCCTCCCTGATCAGGATCTTTAATGCCCCCGATAGCCGGCAGATCCTTTTTATTTACTGTAATTTATCCCTGTTCTCCAGCGCTGCCTGCATACGCTTGTAAAGCTCCTGGGGCGCATTATATCCCATCTTCTTAAGTCGGTAATTTACTGCTGCAGACTCGCAGATCAGTGCGGTATTACGTCCGGGACGGATGGGGATATTATGGCAGACTACCTTATTGCCCAGATATTCGGTATACTCTTCTTCCATGCCCACGCGGTCGTAGTCCTGATCCTTTGACCACTCGGAAAGGCGTATCACCAGGTTGATCTCCTGATCTTCCTTAACGCTCTGCACACCAAAGAGCATCTTTACATCAACTATGCCTATGCCTCGTATCTCTATGAAATGCTTCGTAACGGCAGGTGCCGTACCTATAAGAGTTTCCTCCGAAACCTTTCTTATCTCAACCACATCATCAGTTACCAGACGATGTCCGCGCTTTATAAGTTCAAGAGCACATTCGCTCTTTCCTATGCCGCTTTCGCCGGTGATAAGCACACCTTCACCGAAGATATCCACCAGCACTCCGTGTACTGTCATACAGGGTGCCAGCTTTGCATTCAGCCATCTGATGACCTCTGCCATGAAAACCGAGGTGCCCTTTGAAGTTGATAAAAGCGGCACTCCGTGCTCTATTGCTATCTGCTTAAACAGGGGATCCGGCTGCAGATCCCTGCAGAATACAAAAGCAGGGGTAGATTCGGATAATACCTTCTCGTAGCGCGATCTCTTATCCTCTTCCTTCAGCTGCTCCATGTATGAATATTCAACAAAACCCACTATCTGCAGACGGGTGGCATCATAATGTTCCAGATACCCTGCCAGCTGGATAGCCGGACGGTTGATATCAGGCTGGGTGATCCTGATATTACTTATATCTATCTCATCAGTAAGATTAGTGAGCTTCTGCTTGTCGATGAGACGCTGCAGACTGATACTTGCCATGGGTAGTCCTCCTTAAAACACATTTGGCTAATATTATACTTCTATTTTGCGGTATTTACAACAATAATCCGCATGACCGCCTGCCCGAGAGCCTGTACATATTCTTTATGGCATAGCGGCACTGTTGTAAATACTGCCTCCGCTCCCCCCGGTTACCTCAGCTGCCGTGAAAGTGCCCGTATACCGCTTCCGCTGAATTCCGTGGCAATCCAGCCTTCCCGATCAGCTCCTCTACAGAGGCATTTTTTATATCCTCCAGGGAAGAAAAAACTCTCATCAGGGCTTTTCTTCTGGCCGGTCCCACACCCGGGATATCATCCAGCACGGAATGTGTCTGCTCCTTTGTACGAAGAGAGCGATGGTACTCTATCGCAAAGCGGTGAACCTCATCCTGTATGCGGGTTAAAAGTTTAAAAGCTTCGCTGCCCGTATCAATGGGCATCTCCACATTATTGAAATACAGACCTCTGGTACGGTGGTTATCGTCTTTGACCATTCCGCACACCGGGATATCCAGCTCAAGCTCCGAAAGGACCTCCAGAGCTATGTTCACCTGGCCCCTTCCGCCATCCATAAGGATGATATCGGGAAACACATCAAAATGTCCGTTCCCGTTTCCTTCTTCCTTTTCCTTAAGACCATGTGTAAATCGTCTGGTCAGGACTTCACGCATGCTGGCATAGTCATCAGGCCCGCTAACAGTCTTTATCCTGAACTTCCTGTAATCGCTGCGCTTGGGTTTTCCCTTGTCGTAAACGACCATCGATCCCACATTCTCAAAGCCGGATATGTTCGATATATCATAGGATTCCATTCTGTTTAGGCCGCTTACGCCAAGTATGGCTTCCAGCTCTCTCACAGCACCTATGGTACGGCCTTCTTCTTTCTTTATCTTTTCCTTATCCTGTGATAAGGCTATAGCGGCATTCGAAGCTGCCAGTTCCACCAGCTTTTCCTTCTGTCCTTTCTTTGGCGCCATCAGGTATACCCTGCTGCCTTTCTTTGCGGAAAGCCACTGCTCGATAAGGTCTTTTTCGCTGCTCTCCTCCTGCAACATTATCTGTCTGGGGATAAAGGGAGTTCCGGCATAAAACTGCTTTACAAAGCCGGAAAGTATGCTTTCACTGCTCTCTCCCGCACTGTTTTTCATATAAAAATGTTCCCTGCCCACCATTCGTCCGGCGCGGACAAAGAATACCTGCACTACTGCATCTTCCTCATCCCTTGCAAGGGCCACTATATCCTTATCCTCCTGGTTCATATCCTCGATCTTCTGCTTCTGGGCTATGCTCTTTACATGCTCCAGAAGATCCCGATAGCGGGCTGCTTCCTCAAATTCCAGGTTTTCGGAAGCTTCTTCCATCCTCTGCCTGAGTTCTTTAAGAATGGGATTGTATTCGCCGTTCAAAAACTTAATGGCCTTTTCCAGCCGGAGCGCATATTCTTCGGGACTTATCTTATCCCTGATGCAGGGCCCGCAGCACTGTCCTATATGATAATTAAGGCAGGGGCGCTCCTTACCGATATCTTTCGGAAGCGATCTGTTGCAGTCGCGGAGCCCGTATAGCTTATTGATAAGGTCTATGGTCTCCCTGACGGAATATGCACTTGTAAAGGGACCGAAATAGCGCGCCTTATCCTTTTTCATAAGCCTGGATAAAAATATCCTCGGATAGGTTTCATTTACAGTAACTTTGATATAAGGGTATGTCTTATCATCTCTGAGCATCGTATTGTATCTGGGACGATGCTCTTTGATCAGATCATTCTCCAGGACCAGGGCTTCCAGTTCACTGTCGGTCACTATATATTCAAAGCGCGCGATCAGGCTTACCATACGGTCTATCTTGGGACCGCGTCCGATATTTGCACGAAAATAAGACCGCACCCTGTTATTCAGGTTTACGGCCTTACCAACATAGATTATCGTATCGTTTATATCCCGCATCAGGTATACCCCGGGGCGGGGGGGAAGCTTCTTAAGCTCCTCCTTTACATCAAAACCCTTTTCCTCGGACATGTTTTATTCGTTATTATCGCCATCTCCGGGCTGCTTATATGCACGTTTTTTAAACTCATCGGCAAAGGAACTGCCTTCCTTACCGCCTTCAGCATCCGTTTCATTATTCTGTGAAATGCTTTCTGTTTTTTCGGGCTCCCGGGTCACCTTCTGAAAAGCCGCCCCTGTTTCACTTCCGCTCTCATTCTTAGGCTCTGCGGGAACATAGGCATCTTTGCTTCCCTCACCCGAAGACTCCGCTTTCTGGTCATCCTTTTGAGGCGCACGGTTCTTTTCACGGCCGCGGGTCACAGATATTATCTCCTTGCCATCGGGAGTATACTTGGGCTCATCACTCTCATTATTTACGATCACTGCCGCACGATCGCTCCCTTCTTCTTTCTCAGGCAGGGGAATACCTTTCTCACGGCAGTAGATCTCCATAAATTCACGACCGGAGATAGTCTCCTTCTCATAAAGATAATCCGCTATCTTATTAAGGATCTCACGGTTCTCGGTGAGCATTCTCTTGGCTTCTTCATAGCTTGTGCGGATAAGTGCTTTTACTTCTTCATCAACCTGTGCCGCGGTCTCATCAGCACAGTTCTGGATAGTATTTCTGTTTAAGTATTCATCCTGTACGGTCTCAAGCCCCATCATACCGAATGCGCTGCTCATACCGAAGCGGGTAACCATGGCGCGTGCGATACGGGTTGCCTTTTCTATATCATTGGCAGCACCGGTCGTCACCGTATCAAATACGATATCCTCGGCAGCACGTCCACCCAGCAGGCTTACGAGCTCGGAACGCAGTTCCTTCTCGGTCTGCATGAACTTCTCTTCTTCAGGATAGCTCAGCACATATCCCAGAGTACCCATGGTACGTGGGATTATCGTTATCTTCTGTACCGGTTCAGCATTCTTCATAAGAGCGCTGATAAGAGCATGACCTGTTTCATGATAACTCACGATCCTGCGCTCCTGTCTCGAAAGCACACGGTCTTTCTTTTCTTTACCCACGCTGACAAGCTCAACCGCATCCAGAAGATCCTTCTGGCTCACATATTCACGTCCGCGCTTTACAGCCAGAATGGCTGCTTCGTTTATCATATTGGCCAGATCGGCACCAACGGCACCAACCGTAGCCAGACCTATCTCATCCAGATTAACGGTCTGATCCATAAGCACATCTTTGGAATGAACTTTAAGGATCTCGATACGTCCCTTAAGATCAGGCTCTTCCACAATGACACGTCTGTCAAAACGCCCGGGTCTTAACAACGCTTTATCCAGTATCTCAGGCCTGTTGGTAGCAGCCAGGATTATGATACCCTTCTTGGCATCAAAACCGTCCATTTCGGACAAGAGCTGGTTCAGGGTCTGCTCACGCTCGTCATTGCCTCCGCCATAACGTGAATCCCTGCTCCGTCCTATCGCATCGATCTCATCGATGAATATGATGCAAGGCGCACTCTTCTCCGCTTCCTTAAACAGATCTCTTACACGGCTTGCACCCACACCGACATACATCTCCACAAAATCAGAACCTGCAAGTGAGAAGAAAGGCACACCTGCTTCACCCGCAACGGCCTTTGCCAGCAGGGTCTTACCGGTTCCGGGAGGTCCTACAAGAAGGGCACCCTTGGGTATCTTCGCACCTATCTTTGAATACTTGACAGGGTTATGAAGAAAATCCACTATCTCGACTAAGGATTCCTTAGCTTCATCCTCTCCGGCCACATCCTTAAAGCTTATGCCGGTTTCCTTACCGCCGTACATCTTAGCGTTGCTCTTGCCAACACCGAATATCCCGCCGCCGCTCCTGTCCATTCTTCTGAATAAGATCCCCATAAAGATCCACAGAAGAGCGATAGGTACTACATAGGTAAGCAGAAAGCTTAAGATCATGCTCCTGCCATCCTCTATGGTACTCTTAACCTCGATATGTGCATCGAGCATACGATTTGTAACGGTGGTTATATCTTCGGCAAGTCCGGTAAAATAAGTACGTCCGGGAAGATTCTCCTTTTTGCCTCTTTCCTCTATATTGATATGGTCTCCGTCTATCACTATGGCTTCGATCTTGTTATCGGAAACCATCTTCAGGAAATCATTATAACTGATCTCCTCAGCCTGGGAAGATCCCCTTCCGACGATATAACTGATGACCATAAGCGCTACAAGGGTCACCACTATAAATGCCATTATATTGGGGCCCCTGTTTCCGTTACTTCCGTTATTCTGATTGTTGTTGTTTCCTCCCCCGTGGTTATCCTGATTATCACCCTGGGGATTGTTATTATATTCCTGCATATTTATATCGCTCCTAGATAAAAAATCAATATAAATATTATCACATATTCTGTATTTATCAAAGTATTATACTTTTATTTCACAAAATAAACATCATTTCACCAATGTAACTCCGTCTTTTTCAAATAAACTATCATAATCATAAGAATGATACATATTCCAAACCTTATCGCAATAATCATTGTAATTATCTGATGTCAGTTCGTCATACCCCTCTTTCAGCCAGAGAAGGATCTGAGAATTAACAGCTTCGCTATGATGACTCATATCACGATAATAATTCAGATCACAGATTATTTTCTCCTCAGTATAAAACGAAAAAACACGTATATTATCATGTGCGGTAAGTAAACTTAAAATATAACGTTCAGCCTTCTGTATTCTGTCCAGTTCACCATTCCTGTCCAGATAATCATAAAACAGTATGCTATATGGTGTGATATATATATAAAATACAGTATCCGGATGTTCCTCTGTTATCTTTATAACATTTTCATAAATATTATCATGTATTCTCGTATACTCCTCATCAGTAATATCTGTATTGCAGCCATATTCCTTTTCAACACGATTATATGTCTGTTGCAGACCTTCCGGACCATAAACATAATCATTACTATGATTCATATATGAGTCAAGACTATCTCCGGGTTTCCCTATAATGGTCCGGATGATAACACTCAGAGTAGCTTTAAAGAACACTTCTCTGTTTAATAAATAGCTTATATCATTTATAAGTTTATCATCATAAAGATAAGTGGGGTAATCCTCTGCGGGATAGTCCCTTGAATCCTTACTGTCAAAAGCTCTGAACAGGTCTATTCCACGTATTACATAACGGATCCCGCTATTATGATCAAAAGCAAATTGAAGCTCCTCGTTTATTTCAAGCTGACTTCCTCCGCTTAACGGAAGTTTGACCGATCTTACACCAAACAATTCGTCAAATTGCGAAGGTTTGAAATACTCTGTCATAGACGTTCCAACTATCAACGCATCATACTCAAAATTCCTGGCAATACCATAATTCTGATAACGCTCATTATTAAGCGGGTAATTCATCACAGGTAAAGGAGCATGAAAATGAAAATATGGATCCACCACTATGGTAAGCAGACTGCATCCTAAAATGATCGTCAAAAAAATTCCGATTATTATTCTCATGATTTTTCTGGGATTTGTTTTCAAAGCATCCTCCCCATTAAAAATTAAAATACAAAAAGGCGCTCACATTTTCAAACGAAAGAACACACCACGCCAGCAGTATACCTGTTCCTATCGCTTTCGGAACAGTTATACTCCTGTCAGTTCTTCCTTCATAGTTGTTCCTCGAAAAAAATACAATCCCCAATGACAGGATAATATAAATAACCACTATAATGTGATTGAAATAAAAACGATATTTACCAACAAACAGGGAACTTATCTCAGGTAACTCAAATGCAGCTGTTATGGTTTCGGGAAGTAACTTTAAACCTCCTTTAAACACTCTGCCAAATAATCTGAATGCTGTTTTAAAACTTGGGCTTCTAAAAAATACCCATAAAATATTAACCAAAACAAAAGTAAAAAGAGTTCCTATAACTTGCGGTATCCTGTCAAAGTACTTTTTTAACACTCTGTACATAACTAACAATAATCCATGACATACACCCCAAAAAACAAAAGTCCAATCTGCTCCATGCCATAAACCGCTCAAAAAAAAGACGATCATAATATTAATATATGTTCTTACTTTTCCTTTTTTATTACCTCCCAGAGGTATATAAACGTAACGGGTAAAGAAGCGTGTAAGTGTCATATGCCATCTGTCCCAAAATTCTTTTATGTTATGCGCTTTATACGGTGAATTAAAATTTGGGGGCAACTCAATATTGAATATCTTTCCAATACCCAAAGCCATATCACAATAACCGCTAAAATCAAAATACAGCTGTATTGAATATCCAAGTATGGTAAATAATGCTGCCGTGGAGCTTAATGATTTTACCATACCATATGCTGTATCTACTGCCACTCCGAATATATCTGCTATTAATACCTTCTTCGCCAGTCCCAATGTAAACAGATAAACACCTTTTGTCAGATTATCATAATTAATCTGTCGATTGTCCTTTTTTATAAACTGAGGGATAAATTCATCATGTGAAACTATCGGTCCTGCTATTAACTGCGGAAAAAAAGTAACATAGCAGGCGTAAGTTATTAGATCATATTCGCCAACCTCTCCCTTATATGTATCTGCTATAAACGAAATCTGTTGAAATGTAAAAAAACTTATTCCTAAAGGAAGAATTATTTTAAGCAATGTCATATCCTGCTTAAACAAAGTGTTAAAACTGGATATAAAAAAATCCATATACTTAAACCAGGCGAGAATTCCTAGATTTATGATCACAGCTGTGATCATCATTATTTTTTTCAAACCACATTTATCTATCTTTTTTATCAACCTGTAAAATATGTAATTGATCAGTACGGAAGATAATATGATCGCGATATAGGAGACATTGAAATATGAATAAAACCAAAGCGACATCCCAAGAAGATACACGTTAGCTACGACATCATTTATCCTATTGAACAGAAAATAGCCCGAAACACACAAAGGCAAAAAAAAGAGTAAAAATACATACGAATTAAAAAGCATTTTGTTTCCTCACGTTTTCCCGTCCTTAACGAATAACCCAACCTTCCAGTAATACAATAAACGATCATCACATGAATAGAAGGCCGTAGACACAAATACCACCCGGGAAAAATGCAGGGCGGTACTTTTTTAAGAATTCAGCATACAATATGTTAAGCAGTCTATCAACAGAAACCGCTTAGATCAGAATGAACAGATAAAGATTTATACCTATCTGTGATAAAGCTTTTTAGTCTGGTAATTGGGATCACTGGTAAGATTGATCCCCAGCTTGCGGAACGTACTCATATCCACATTCGATAAGATGACCGAAGTATGCACTTCCAGGCCTTTAAGCTTCGGAAGCTGCTGCATTGCAGCTGCGGCAAGCTTATCCGTAGCAGCACATACAGACAGTGCGATGAGCACTTCATCGGTATGCAGTCTGGGATTATGGCTGCCCAGGCTTCCTACCTTAAGATTCTGTATAGGATCGATCACCTCGGGTGATATGAGCTTAACTTCATCGGGGATATCTGCCAAAGCTTTCAGTGCATTCAAAAGCAGAGCTGCAGAGGCCCCCAGAAGATCCGTAGTGCGGCCGGTGACTATCTGTCCGTCGGGAAGTTCCATTGCCGCCGCAGGTGCGCCGGTCATCTCAGCTTTCAGAAGTGCGGCTCCTATGACAGGTCTGTCATCAGTACTTACTCCTGCCTGTTTCATCAGAAGCTCGATCTTCATAACCTCATCGTCACCTGTGCTGCCCTGCCTTCTGCGGCATAAAGCATCATAATATCTTCGGATTATCTCCTGCTTCGATGCGGCTCTTACGGCTTCATCATCCGTTATTGCCTTTCCGGCCATATTCACACCCATGTCGGTGGGTGACTTATACGGGGATGAACCCATTATCTTTTCAAATATGGCGTTGAGCACCGGGAATATCTCCACATCGCGGTTATAATTCACTGTCTGCTCACCGTATGCTTCCAGATGGAAGGGGTCTATCATATTTACATCATTTAAGTCTGCCGTAGCAGCCTCATATGCAAGGTTCACGGGATGTTTAAGCGGTATATTCCATATCGGGAAAGTCTCATACTTAGCATACCCTGCCTGTACGCCCCTTTTAAACTCATGATAGAGCTGTGATAAACATGTAGCCATCTTACCGCTTCCGGGCCCCGGTGCGGTCACCACTACAAGAGACCGGCTGGTCTCGATATAATCATTACGTCCGTATCCTTCATCACTTACAATATATGCTACATTTGCCGGATACCCGGGGATCGGATAATGACGATATACCTTTATCCCCAGATTCTCAAGCTTTTTCTGGTATGCCACAGCTGCAGGCTGTTCTGTAAACTGTGTCAGCACCACCGATCCCACAAACAATCCGTAATCGCGGAAAGCATCGATAAGGCGCAGCACATCCATGTCATAAGTAATGCCCAGATCGCCGCGCACCTTATTCTTCTCGATATCGGAAGCGTTGATGGCGATGACTATCTCGGCGTCATCTTTCATAGTGCTTAACATCCTTATCTTGGAATCGGGCTGAAAGCCCGGCAGCACACGGCTTGCATGAAAATCATCAAACAGCTTGCCGCCGAATTCCAGATACAGCTTGCCGCCGAAGCTCTTTATACGTTCACGTATATGCTCCGACTGCAGCTGAAGGTATTTTTCATTATCGAAACCCTGCTTGTACATTTTTGATCCTTTTCCTTTGGAAGGCTTTTATTTGGATAAGTACTCGTCGATGGCCTTAGCTGCGCCCTTGCCTGCACCCATTGCAAGGATAACGGTAGCAGCACCTGTTACGGCATCACCGCCGGCGTATACACCTGTCTTGGTGGTCTTTCCGCTCTCTTCCTCAGCCACGATGCAGCCGTGCTTTGTAGCTTCCAGGCCCTTAGTGGTAGAAGTGATAAGAGGATTGGGTGAAGTACCAAGGCTCATGATAACTGTGTCTACATCTATAACGAACTCGCTGCCTGCTACTTCCACGGGACGGCGGCGTCCGCTCTCATCGGGCTCACCCAGCTCCATGCGGATGCACTTGATGCCCTTAACCCATCCCTTTTCGTCCTCAAGGATCTCGGTAGGGTTGGTGAGCAGATCAAAGATGATGCCCTCTTCCTTTGCATGATGCACTTCCTCAACACGTGCGGGAAGCTCCGCCTCACTGCGGCGGTATACGATATGGACCTCTGCGCCCAGACGGAGTGCGGTACGTGCGGCGTCCATTGCCACATTACCGCCGCCGACTACAGCCACCTTCTTGCTCTTCATGATGGGAGTGGTGGACTTTTCGTCAAAGGCCTTCATCAGATTGCTTCTTGTCAGGTACTCGTTTGCGGAGAACACGCCGTTTGCGTTTTCACCGGGGATGCCCATGAACTTTGGCAGACCTGCACCGGAACCCACGAATACAGCGTCGAACTTCTCTTCATTGATGAGCTCGTCAATGGTGATGGACTTGCCGATGACAACGTCCTTCTCGATCTTAACGCCCAGACTCTTTACGTTCTCTATCTCTTTCTCGACTACGGCTTCCTTGGGAAGACGGAACTCGGGGATACCGTATACCAGCACGCCGCCTGCTTTGTGCAGTGCCTCAAAGATGGTCACATCATAACCCATCTTTGCCAGATCGCCTGCGCAGGTAAGACCTGCAGGGCCGGAACCGATAACTGCAACCTTCTTGCCCTTCTTCTTAGTTGCGGGAGTGGGCTTGATGCCGTGCTCTCTTGCCCAGTCTGCTACGAAACGCTCCAGCTTGCCGATGGAAACAGGCTCTCCCTTAACGCCGCGTACGCACTTTCCTTCGCACTGGCTCTCCTGGGGGCATACACGTCCGCAGACTGCGGGCAGTGCGCTGGATTCGCTTATCACCTTATATGCATTTTCAAAATTGCCTTCTTTAACTTCTGCTATGAAAGCGGGAATATTAATGGAAACGGGGCAGCCCTGTATGCAGCGCGCATTCTTACAGTTGATGCAGCGTGTAGCCTCTGCCATAGCTTCCTCTTCGTTATATCCAAGGCAAACCTCGGCGAAGTTCTTTGCTCTTACTGCAGGCTCCTGCTCCCGTACGGGCACCTTCTTTAATACATCTACTTCTATCATCTCAGATACCCTCCTTTGCCTTTGCTTCCTGATCCCTGTACATGCCGGAACGTCTCATGGCCTCGTCCCAGTTGACCTTGTGACCGTCAAACTCGGGTCCGTCCACGCAGGCAAACTTCGTCTTGCCCTCAACGCTGCAGCGGCAGGCGCCGCACATGCCGGTACCGTCTACCATTATGGGGTTCATGGAAACAACTGTATGGATGCCCAGCTTCTCTGTCAGCTGGCATACGAATTTCATCATTATCATGGGTCCTATGCTCACGCAGTGGTCGTACTGCTTGCCCTCTGCGGTCACCAGATCCTCAAGGCACTTGGTAACCATACCGGTACGTCCGTAGGAACCGTCATCGGTGGTTATATAAAGATTCTCTGCCACCTGCTTGAATTCCTCTTCCATAATAAGTATGTCTTTATTCTTCGCTCCGATGATGACATCTGAAGGTACCCCGTGCTCCTTAAGCCATTTTACCTGGGGATATACGGGAGCGGTACCAAGCCCTCCGGCCACGAATACTATCTTCTTTTTCTTTACTTCTTCTATATCGTCGGTAACAAGATCCGAAGGCTGTCCCAGAGGACCCACGAAATCAGCAAGTTCATCACCGGCTTTCATCTTACTCATTGTAATGGTACCTGCACCGATAGTCTGAACCACTATGGTAACGGTTCCCTTTTCCCTGTCGTAATCACAGATGGTAAGAGGAATACGCTCTGCTTCTGCATTGGAACGAACGATAACGAACTGTCCGGGCAGGCAGGCTCTGGCCACCATGGGGGCCTCTACCACCATCTGAAAGATGTTTTCGTTCAGAAATTTCATGGAATGGATCTTGAACATAATGTATACCTCATCTTTCTATAAATAAAAATACACCCAATACTATACCACAACAGAATGCTTATTTACAAGTATTTTTGTACATCGGATGATCACACATAAGCTATCACATTTCGCACAATTTTGACACTTATGTCCAAATGTGATATTATGCCTAATAATTTTGTTAAACTCATAAAGGGATATCTGATGGGAAATAACGGGGATACAAACAGAATACCTGACGACTCTTATTATATGGAAGAAAACGGATCGAGTATTCCATATTCCGATGACGGATATGTCGAAAAGCCAAAGCCGCGCAGGAAAAAGCGCCGTAAAAAACGCCGCAGACCGGCACAGCGCGCCAATAAGGATGTATTAAAGCGCCTGGGGCAGAGTGTACTCGCCATAATCATCGCAGTAGCTCTCATTGCCGTTGTTATCATGGTCGCTTTCGGTGACCGTATAAAAGAAAGCATAGCTAACCGTGAGGAGCTGGGCGGAAGGTGGCTTTTGTCTCTTTTGTACCCCGAGAAATACTCCTATGGAACGGATCCGGCAAATCTTAAGGATTATTTCCAGCTTTTTAATAATGAAGATGTTGCCATAGTACTGCAGGACGAGAAGATCGCCGCTCACGCAAAATACTTTGATGATGCGGTCTATTTTTCCATAGATACTGTCCGTGACCTCTTTACAAAACGTTTCTATGTGAACACCGAAGAAAACAAGCTCCTTTATTCCACTTCCGATCAGGTGATAAGCAACACCATAGGTGAGAAAACATATCTTATGGACGGACAGACCAAAAGCTTTGCATTCCCTGTTTCACGCTTCGGAAAAGACGGAACCTTTTATATAGCAGCGGATTACGTCCGTCTGTTTGCTGATTTTGACTTTGATTTCCATACGAGCGGCGATCATATCAACCGCGTACAGGTATATACCAGATGGGAAGAAGACCGCGTGGCCACCTTAAAAAACGATACCCAGCTGCGTATCCGCGGAGGGATCAAGAGCGAAGTCTTAAGAGCTCTTAAAAAGGGTGAAGAGGTAGAGATCCTGGAGACCATGGAAACCTGGAGCAAGGTCAAGACAGATGATGCTTTTATCGGTTTTGTGGAAAACAAGACCTTAAACGAAGCCACTACGCGTACCCTTCCGGCCGCTGCCGGAGCATATCATCCTGAAAACGACTATAACATGGCGCCTCCCATCGAGCAGGTAATGGTGGGCTGGCATCAGATATTCGACGCTGATGACGGAAGCGGCATGCTCGCTCTTACAGAATCTGCCACCGGCATGAATGTGGTAAGCCCCACCTGGTTCTTCTTAAAAGATGAAGAAGGCGCCTATACCCAGATAGCAAGACAGAGCTACGTGGAAAAAGCTCACGAAAAAGGGTATCAGGTCTGGGCACTTGTGGAAAACATGGAATCTGACTTCGACGAATATGCCCTCTTCTCATCTTCCGAGCGCAGAGCGGCACTGATCCAGAATCTTATCACCGATGCCTTAAATAACGGTATAGACGGCATCAATATGGACATAGAGCTTACCGATTCACGTCTTTCGAAAACCGGTACCCATTATGTACAGTTTTTACGTGAGTTAAGCATAGAAACACATAAAAACGGACTGACACTTTCCATTGACGTACCGCCTCCCACGGAGAGCAACAAACCTTTCGATTTTGAAGAGCTCGGATACATCATGGATTATGTTGTCATTATGGCATATGATGAACACTATGCCGGTTCCGAAGCCGGAAGTGTAGCTTCCATCGGCTTTGTAGAAAAAGGCTTAAACGACTGCCTGACTAAATACAGTATCCCCGCTGAAAAGATCGTATGCGGCATGCCTTTCTATACCCGCATCTGGAAGACCGAAGCGGGCAACGTAACATCGGAAGCCGTAGGCATGGATACGGCATGGGAGTGGGCAAACAACCGCAACCTTGAAGCAAAGTGGCTTGATGATATCTGCCAGTATTACGTGGAGTATCAGGACGGTACCGCACTTTATCAGGTATGGCTTGAAGATGAATCGGCATACCATGCCCGTACGGGACTTATGAGAGAAAAAGAAGTAAAAAGTATGGCAGGCTGGAAACTGGGACTTGAAGGCTCCGGTATCTGGGATGCGATAAACGGAGATCTGCACCGCTGATGGATACTCTGATAATAAATTCAAACGACAAAGCCGGCATGAAAAAAGCCGGAGACATAATAAAAAGCGGGGGACTGGTGGCTTTTCCCACCGAAACCGTATACGGGCTGGGCGGGGACGCCTTTAACCCTTCTTCCTCAAAAAAGATATATGCCGCAAAGGGGCGGCCTTCCGATAATCCGCTGATAGTACATATTGCGGAGCTTTCAGCCCTGGATCGCCTGAGCGATAGCATACCTGAAACTCTGTATAAACTGGCAGACGCATTCTGGCCCGGCCCCCTTACTATGATAATCAAAAAGCTGGCCTCTGTTCCGGATGAGACTACAGGTGGGCTTGATACCGTGGCTATCCGTATGCCGCATCATCCTGTGGCACTCGAACTTATCCGTGAAGGCGGCGGGTATATCGCAGCTCCTTCGGCAAACGCATCCGGGCGCCCCAGCCCCACTCTAGCCTCTCATGTTTCGGAAGATCTGAGCGGCAGGATAGATATGATAATAGACGGCGGTGAAGTGGGCATAGGCATAGAATCCACTATAGTGGATCTTAGCTCTGATGTCCCCGTCATATTAAGACCCGGTTATGTTACGGAAAAGATGCTTTCGCGGGTTCTTGGTCACGTGGAGACTGACCCGACCCTGATGAAAAAAACAGAAGGCGGACGTCCCAAGGCCCCGGGCATGCGCTATCGTCATTACGCTCCCAAAGGGGATATGCAGCTGTTTAAAGGAAGTATTTCCGAAGTGGCTGATGCCATAAACAGGAAGCTTTCGGCCAGCAGCAGAAAATGCGGGGTATTATGCTGCAATGAGAGTAAAGATCTGTATCATACCGGATATGTAAGAAGCCTTGGCAGCCGCAATGATATGGACAGTGTGGCTTTAAACATCTACAGGGCTCTTCGTGAATTCGATGATGAAGGTATAGAAGAGATCTACGCAGAAAGTTTTGATACCGAAGGCTTCGGTCAGGCAGTGATGAACCGGCTGCTTAAAGCCGCCGGATACAATATTATCAATACGGAGGGGACAAAATGAAAATAGCAATAGGAAGTGATCACGGGGCTTACGATCTTAAGCAGGATATGATCCCCTGGCTTAAGGAACTTGGATTTGAAGTAGAAGATAAAGGATGCGATTCCCTTAACTCCTGCGATTATCCCATATATGCCAGAGCTGTGGCTGACGCCGTGGCTGACGGGAGTGTGGATAAGGGCATCGTTCTCTGCACGACAGGTATAGGTGCGAGCATTGCCGCCAATAAAGTTAAAGGCATAAGATGCGCACTCTGCCATAACGAACATACCGCAGAGATGACACGACTTCATAATGATTCAAATGTATTAGCTATGGGTGCTGCAGAGCTTACACCTGTTCTTGCCAAACGCATAGCAAAGATCTGGCTTGATACGGAATTTTCCGGCGAAGAAAAACACGCACGCCGTATAAGGCTTATCTCAGAGATAGAAAAAGGCTGAGATATCTTTCGAGGAGGACATATCATGGGAAAGCGTATAGGTTATATAAGCTGGGATGAATATTTTATGGGCGTATCCACTCTTTCCGCCCAGCGTTCGAAGGATCCCAACACACAGGTAGGAGCCTGCATAGTAAGCAATGATAACAAGATACTTTCCATGGGATATAACGGTTTTCCGAACGGCGTAAGTGATGATGAATTTCCCTGGGAACGGAGTGGCGAAGAACTGGATACCAAGTATCCTTATGTAACTCACAGCGAATTAAACGCGATCCTTAATTATCGCGGCGGTTCCTTAGAAGGCACCAAACTGTATGTAACCCTTTTCCCCTGCAATGAATGCGCCAAGGCCATAATACAGGCAGGGATAAAAACCGTAGTTTATGCTGACGATAAATATGACGGAACTCCTGCAAATACCGCTGCAAAAAGGCTCTTTAACGCAGCAGGTGTCCGTTATTACAGATATCAGGCCAGCGGAAAGAAGATAGAGATAGATCTTTAATATGACAGACAGGCAGGAAGCAAAAAAAAGAAGGCTGATACGCTTTTTTATATGTGCTCTTCTTCTCTTCTTTATCTGTAATGTCCCGGCCGATGCCACTTCCGATACAAAGGAAAAAATGGAAGAGGCCGAGAAAAAGAAAGAAGAGAAAGAACAGGAACTGGCTCAGGCACAGCAGGATCTGTCCCGGACCGAAGAAAAACTGGCAGATTTAAAAGTTGTTAAGAGCGACTATCAGGGTGAAATGATGGTCCTTAATGAAGAAATGCAGCTTGTGGCCGATCATCTGGCAGTACTCGAGACCAAGATAGATCTTAAACAACTCGAAATAGATACCACCAGAGAAGAACTCGATCAGGCCACCGCCCGCCGCATAAGCCAGTACGAGAGCATGAAAGCCCGCATACGCTTTTTGTATGAAGGCGGTGCTACCAATTATGTCGAGCTTATGCTTACTGCGGATAACTTCGCTGATTTCTTAAACTATGCGGAATACATGGACGATCTTCTGACATATGACAGGATGATGCTTGAAGAATACAAGCAGAACGAAGAAGAGATCACCCGCGCCGGGATCAAGCTGCAGGCTGAAATGGATGAACTTGATGCCCTTAAGGAAGATGTCTTCAAACAGCAGGACCGCGTAAATGAGCTGATAGGCCAGACCGCAGTCCGCATAGCAAAAACAGAAGAGTCGATCGAAGAAGCCAATGCACAGGCCGATGCTTTTGAACAGGATGTTAACGAAAAGGTACAGGAAGTGGCCGATGCCACCGAAGAATACCGAAAGATAAAAGAGAAATATGAAGAAGAGCTCCGTCTCTCCCGGCTGGCTGCCCAGTCAACCTGGAGAAACATCTCGGATGTTACCTTTGAAGAAGGCGACCGCTATCTTCTGGCTAATCTTATCTACTGTGAAGCCGGCGGCGAACCCTATGAAGGTCAGGTAGCTGTAGGAGCAGTTGTAATAAACCGTGTGTTGAGTTCGGTATATCCCGATACCGTTACCGGAGTTATATATCAGCATCACCAGTTCTCACCCGTAGATTACGGTACCCTTGCCAATGCTCTTAATGTAAACAAAGCTACAGACAGCTGTTACCGTGCTGCGGATGAAGCAATGGCCGGCAGGACCAATGTCGGAAACTGCGTATATTTCCGTACTCCCATCCCAGGCCTTGAAGGGATCAGGATAGGCGGACATATTTTCTATTGATACAAATCAGACAAAGGCATACAAAACAGGAGGTAATGTAATGGAAAACAACTATCCCCTTCTTTACCGCAAACGTCTTATCCCATTAGAGTGCGTTCCCTTAAAGGACGATACGATCCTGAAATGGGATGAAAACATCATCCTGACAAAATGGAATGCCTTAAAGCCCAAGAAAGACCTGCACCATGGCTATTCCTGCTATTTTCTTAAGGAAGGCTATAAAGTCAGCAAGTTCTATACAGCAGACAACAGCCTGCTCTACTGGTACTGTGATATAGTCGACTTTGAGAAGAGCACTGAAGAAGACGCCCTGATCGTTACGGATCTTCTGGCCGATGTTATAATATATCCGGACGGTTTCGTAAAGGTCGTAGATATCGATGAGATGGTGACCTGTCTTGATGAAGATCTGATAAGCCTTGAGCAGCTTAAAAACTCACTTACCCAGTTAGATAAACTGCTCAAGATAATATATGCCGATAAATTCGACACCCTGACTATACATATCGAAGAAGAAGAGAGAAAAAATCCCTGATCAGCCCTCCGCGGCTTCGTAAGCGATCTCTCCCCTGCAGATGGTATATCTTACTCTGCCTTTAAGCTCCTGCCCTGTGAAGGGAGTATTGGAGGATTTTGATGCATAGTTCCCGGCTGTCCATTTCTCTAAAGGATCGTAGATCACTATATCCGCATCCGATCCCTCACTTATTATCCCTGCTTTCAATCCGTACAGACGTGCAGGATTTAAGCTCATGCATTTTATGAGCTGTTCTTCATTCATATATCCGCCATCCACCAGTACCATATTCGCTAATGCCAGTGCGGTCTCAAGACCTATGATGCCGCTGGGTGCTTCCGTTATGCCCTTTGCCTTTTCTTCGGCGCTATGGGGGGCATGATCTGTGGCTATCATCTCTATGGTACCGTCTGCAAGCCCCTGTATGATAGCCAGCCTGTCTTCTTCGGTACGCAGAGGCGGGTTCATTTTTGCCATGGTCCCGTACTTAATGGCAGCCTCTTCAGTCAGTGTAAAGTGATGGGGCGTCGCTTCGGCGTGGATGTTCGAAGCCTTAAGCCTGGCCTTTCTTACCAGCTCTACGCCTTCCCTGGTGCTGATATGCTGTATATCTATATCTGCTCCGGTCTTAAGCGCCAGTTCTATATCCCTTTCTATCATGGATATCTCGGCCATACGGTCGGCACCGCCTATTCCGTAATGTTCGGACGCTGCGCCTTTATTGTATCCGGGAGTAGCTATATACTCAGGATCCTCTTCATGAAAGCTTATGGGCATTTTAAGTCCGGCAGCCTGTTCCATGGCCTGCTCTGTAAGCGCTGCATTCATTATGGGTTTACCGTCATCCGTAAATCCCACAGCTCCCGCTTCCTTCATAGCCTGCATATCCACAAGACTCTCACCCTTCATCCCGATCGTCACATTGGCACAGGCGTATACTTTTATCGCTGTTTCCCTGCCCTTATCCAGCATGGATCTTATCACTCCGGGGCTGTCAACTGCGGGTATGGTATTAGCCATCATTACCACAGACGTATAACCTCCGGCTGCTGCCGAAGCCGCCCCCGTATAGATATCTTCCTTCCAGGTCTGACCCGGATCCCTGAAGTGTACATGCACATCCACAAATCCCGGTGCCACGATACAGCCTCCGGCATCAATGATACGGTCTGCTCCGTCCCTGATACCAGCTGCGATCCGCTCCACCTTTCCATCCTTTATAAGGATATCCAGAGCGCCGCCCGATCCTGCAGGATTAACCAGTTTTCCATTTTTTATAAGTGTTTTCATGTGATAGATTTTAGCCTAAATATATGCATTTTTCAATATGAAATCCCTTAATGATAACTAAACTTCACCCGCCCTATCCCTATCTCATCTTCTTTCTCAAGCATCACCTGCTCCTCTGCTTCAAGCTGTACACCGTTTATGAATGTCCCGTTTGTTGAGTGGCAATCCTGTATGTACGGGTGTCCGTTCTGCATGAATATCCGGGCATGTATGCGTGATACCGAGTTATCGGCAAGCGGAAGATCCACACAGTTTTTTACTTTCCCTATGGTAAAAGGAAATTTCTCTATCATGATCTGCCTGCCTTTATTCTTTTCCACCAGCATATTCTTTAACGGTTCATCACTCCGGCCCACAAAAACGGTTTTTCCGTAATCATCATCTTCGGTATCGATCACTTCCATATCCTCAAAGGCTTCGGAAAAATCCGGAACGCTCAGTACCGGTTCTGCATCCTTCTTGCGATCCTTCTTAGGCGCCTTTTTCTCTGTCTTTTCTTTTTTATCCTTTGTCCTGCTCCCAAAGATGCGTGTAAATAACCCCTGTCTTCTCTCATTTTCTTCTTCCTCCTCTTCATCGATGATATCTGTATCATTCCCAAACGTATTCATCGGAACTATCGCTTCGTGATCGTTGTTTACGCTTATGTCCTCAACCATATAAACAGCCTTTGTCCCTGTTGCTTTTTTCACCGGTACTGTCTGATCGGCTATCAGCTTTTCAATATCCCCAAGAACACAGTTCTCGTTTTTTGCCGCTTTATATAAACGATAGGTCCACATAGCCGATGTAGGATCACTCTGGTCTATATGCTCCATAAGGTATTCCATCAGGACCAGAAATCTCTCCTGCATGCCGCTGCCGCTCCATGGCAGGTAGAGTGCACAGGGCTTTAAACTTTCCGGATCAACAAACAGATATTCCGGATCCAGTATCAGCGCCCCTTCGCTGAGCATGTATTCCTGGATGGATTTGAAGATTTCGGTAACACCCTGCAAAAGTCTTGCAGCATCGGCTTTTTTGATCTCTTTGTGATCAAATATCCTGTTTAACGGCTGCATGGAACTGATCTCAAAATATATCTGCTGCCTGCCCTCGTTCATGCGTCTGACAGCCTTCAGCAAGCCGGGTATGCTGTTTTCGAGCATCATGATAAGGCGGTAGTCATTTTCATATCCTTCTTTCAGTTCCGCCACAAGATAGTTATGGTCCATGCTCTTTCTGTACTGCAGCTCAGGTACTTTTAAATCCATGTCTCATCCTCCTGTGATATTATGCCCGGCACGCACTGTCATTGCCTCTTTTAACCTCGGAGACTTTCGTGTGACCTCCACTTTCCATTCAAAAGGCTTTATATCTCCGAAATCCGGTAAGACAGGCGCTCTCATCCTGCCTGTATATGTAGCTTTTACATCAGCAAGATCCACACTCACGTTTAAAGAACCTTCCTCCATCATCACCATACGGGCATTTAAAAGTTCCGCAGCCTTGTCCTTTGCCAGCTTCAATATCTCTTCATTCTCTGCCTCGGCCTGCCTTGCTGCCTGTATCACTGCTACAGACAGGGCATAATCCGCAGCCGTTCTGTTATAAAGCAGTATACCGCTCCATACTATCAGCATACTTATCGCCA
Source organism: uncultured Lachnospiraceae bacterium (assembly GCA_902779395.1). Lineage (GTDB taxonomy): Bacteria > Bacillota > Clostridia > Lachnospirales > Lachnospiraceae > NK4A136. The sequence continues at coordinate 236,065 of CACZBK010000001.1, forward strand.
GACACAGCGGGATGATCACCACCGCCTCTATCGTCATCATTGCATTTACTCTCTTCATATCATCAAACACCCCCGTTTAAAAATATGCGTAATCTGAATAATATAAAACCCGCCAACAAAAATGGTATGAAAGGAAGAGTGTCCTTTTTTCCGGCGTGCCTGAGTGCTATCAGTAATACAGATGCCACAGCCGCCAGCAGCATGGAATACATCATCAGTTCCCCACCGTCACGCAGACCATACATAGCTCCCAATACCAGCAGCATCACACCGTCTGCCATTCCCACACAATCACTCAGTTTTCCGGCTATCAGTAATACAACTCCCGGTATCAATCCTAACAGTATCTCTCCGGCTTCACCAAAATACAGAAATGTCATCACCAGACTCCCCGCTGCAGCAATGATCAGATATGCCACGGGTACGCTCTTTTTTCTTATATCCATCACACTTCCTCCCAAAAGGATCAGTGCGGTCCATATCTCTTTCATCCGCTCCTCCTACCTGTATGAGACTGCACATCTGCTGCACAGTCTTTTATCACCCACCTGTGAAAGCGGTATCTCATAGACAGTACGTTTCAGTCCGCTGCAGCTTAATGATGCATGATAACGATCTCCCTCATCGGTGATGAATACCGTACCGCTGCCTCCTCCGCATTTCTCGCACCTTTTATACTTTCCTCCGCCGTTATTACGCTCATTATCTATATTTTTGCTGTCCGCCGGCCTTATCTTAAAATCCAGATGCGTACAGCTGCGGCTCAGATGATATACATTGCCGTTCTCCGCTACATATACTATAGGATCTTCCATGCTTCCCTTTTCCTCCCCTGTTCCGCTTCCAAGCTTATATCCTGTCCAGGGATGTGCCCTGGCCCTTATCATGGAAAGCTGTGCGGGCAGACCGAAAACATTGCATCTCGGTTCAAAACTATAAGGTTCCATAAGATCCACCATGGTATCAAGAGGGGAAAACAGTGCCACGCTTTTTGCTGTACGGCTTAAGGAAAAATCCCTTTCCATAGTCCCCTGCATCATTTCTAAGATCGATATCAGACTTATGAAAAAAAACATATAGAGCGGTAATACCACCGAAGCTTCCAGAGTAAGGCTTGCTCTTTCCGGCTTTTTAGCCATATCGAAACCTCCTTTCCATAAAAAAGCTGTATCCGTATCTGCTCCTGAATACCATCTGCACACAGGCTCCGGCTATACAGTTATCCAGACAAAAATCCTCATATCCGTCCACAAGCCTTATGTCCATCTCAACGATATCCATACAGCGCGCTGTCTTAAGATCCAGTGGTTCTAAGAACAGTATCATCCGAAGATAGTCCTTGTAATCCTGCCCTTCACCTCCGGCATCCGCGTCAAAATCCATCATAAGGGCCCTCTGGATAGTCAGATTCCAATCCTCCTTTTTTTTGATCAGAGGTACCCTGCCTCCGTTAAACAGTCTTTTAAGGTCAAATATAGTCTCTGCATATATCCATGCACACTCTATCAGTGCCTGAAAAGCTCCTGCAGCTTCCGGAAGTGCGATCACAAAAGAAAGAGCTTCAGCTATACCTTTAGCTATCTGCTTTTTTTCCTCATCAGCATAAAATGCCATAATATTAGAACCGCCCCTTATTGCAAAAAGCTCCGCAGCAACAAAATTCAGATTATCCCTGTCATTGTCCTTACCCCCTATCACATATTCCGCTTCATAACTTAAACGGCTTCCTTCTTTTAGCTCACGGTAATTACCGCACTTTTCCAGAATATATTCGTTAAACAGTATCTGTTCAGGCAGGCTGTCATGAGGTTTCCAGTCTTCACACATGCCGTCTCCGTTGATCAGATTTCTTTTAGATGCATAACAGGATAAATCTGCCGATGCTCCCGATATCTCTCCCTTTATCACCTGCGAAAGAAGAAAACCTTTACTTGCTGCCACCACTTTTGAAGCCGGATCATCTTTTTTAGGCGGTGTCCATGGCTTCTCATTTCCTTCTTCATCGTACTCCGGCTCCGGTTTGGGATAGACTATGGCATCCACTTCTCCCTGTGCATTTTGAAGATCGCCGGACACATCCGAATTATGAAATTCTTCTCCTGCCGAGGTTTCTACCATATCCTGTATATCCGCTATATATGCGATCCCGTATTTTTCAAGCATGTAACTCATGGCCATATATCTGAATACCGCCCCCTTTTCATCTGTTGCCCGGTTTACCGCTACAGCCTCGGATGATTCAAGACTCAGTCTTGTCAGATCTTTGCATCCGGGTATCAATAATCCTTTATCCGGTTTGATATTGTATTTCAGAAAACCGTCCAGATGATCCAGCATCTTGTCGACAGAACCGCTCCCGCCGTCATACATCGTATCTACAAACAGAAGATCATATCTGTCAAATAAAGCTTTGTTGTATTCTGCCAGGACAGAGTCCATGGAAAGGTCCGCAGCGCATTCAAGCCGTAGCTTGATAGCATTGACCCTGGCAGATTCCATCATTGTGACTATCAGCGGTATAAGGACCGCCATCATCATTGCAAGATATACACTTATCGCACCTTTCCTGTTTTTCATCATTTTCATGGACTCCTCCTGATCCCTTATTATTTAGCTACTTCTGCTGATTTTGTTACTATGCTGTCAAAAAGCTCGTTGACTATCTCAGTTATCTGTTTTTTGAATATGAGTACGAGACCGACCAGCACCACGATTATCAGTATCACCTCAACGGTACCCATACCGGCATCATCCCTGACATATTCCTTCAGTCCTTTCCAAAGTCCCATCGTTCTACCTCCTTTCTCCGCTGTATATTTTCCCCCGTCCCCGCTTCCTTATATGGAAACAAAAGCCGGCACAATGATCACTACCATAACTATCGCCAGCATCAACACCATGGGCAGTAAAAGCTTTGTCCCTGCCTCCTCACCCATGCGTCTGGCATTCGCTTTCCTCTCCTGCAGGGCATCTTTACACTCACTTCGCATGGAGCTTAAAAAGCCTGCGGCACCAAGCCTGGCATTCTGCTCCAGCAATGATACGAGTTTTACATATCTCTGAAGCCTGCATCGTTTTGCAAAATGCTGATATGCTGCCAGTTCACTCACTCCGCTGTCCATTTCCCTGCAGCTTAAGAGCATCTCCTCATACACATACCGCTTTATACCTTTCTGCTGATACTCCGAAACCATCTTTCTCCAGGCAACGCGTATACTCATCCCCGCACCTATGTAGAGTGATAATTTGCTTACCATTTCCGGATAGTCCTGTATCAATTGCTCATCCCGTTCTTTTATCTTTTTATCCAGATCTTTATCCCTTCCCAGATACACAACCGCAACTGCAGCCAGTATCATCACCACCAGTATCCCGGTACTGCTTTTCTTTCTCTCCTGCCATGTGACTTTTATCCCTTCCACATCCTCGGGAAGTTTAAAGAGTTCTTCATTTTTGCTTTTATCGGAAGCCTCCGAAAGAGCCGTTTCGATACTCTTTTTTATCTTTTCCGCTGCACTGACCTCTTTGGGATATACCATCACGGAAAAGCTGTGTGTCTCATCATGTCCTTCATAAGTTATATGAGCCTCGATCTCACATAAAGTCCCTTCCGGGGAGATATCTTCCTTTATCTCGCCCATACGGTTAAATACTTCCCTGTTTTTAAAGTCCCATTCCACATAGAACGGATACCCTTTTATCTCACTTACGGGATTTAAATCTTCCCTTACCTGATCGGGACCTGTATTTTTCCCCAATAAGGTCTTTTCCAGTTCCTGATAAAATACCGGCATCAGCTCTCTGATCTCTTCCTCTGTATAGACGCGTTCCAGAACAGACACATCCACGGTATTTACCTGTCCTTCCATTTCCGCATCAAGCTCTACACTGTATTTCCCCCTGCCGTATTCCCTGCGCATCAGACTTGCGTTTTCACCAAGAAGCGATTCCCCGGACTCACTGTAAGTGATAAGAAGCGTAAAGATCATTCCCACCATCAGGATAAGAAAACACAATCCGCACTTCTTTACGAACAGTATCCTTGATGACCTTTTTGCGTCTGCTGCCGGTTCAAGCATCCTGAGCCTTTCTTCATTGTGAGAGAACACTTTTTTCCTAAACCTGCTTCCCCTCAAAAGCCTCTCCATCCATACAGCCATCCGAAAGAAAGGCTTAGTCACCGCAGATGCTTCGCATTCTGCCGGAACCTCTTCCTTTGCACAGATCAAAGCAAGTATTGTTAACACGACTATTATCGTTGCTGCAAATATGATCATTTTCCACCTTTCTCCTTTTTCATATTTAATATGCTATATCCAGTATCTTCTCAGCCAGCAGATATGCCGCAATATATACCGTCAGCATTACGCTCATTACCGCAACTCCGAACACACTGTGGTAAAGAGGATCAAAAAAGCCGGGAGAAGTAGTATCTATATAGAGGATTATCCCGAAAGGTACCAGATCCATAATCTTCTGCTCCATCTTCTTTGATGAGATCTGCATCGATATCTCCCGCTCCACCTCGATCCGGTCACTGATAAGATCTGCGGTATTATGCAGTATCGCCGGCAGATCGCCCCCGCTACGCTTAGCTATACGGAATACCTCTGCAAAATCCGTTATATCCTGTATATGTGCACGTGCAGCCAGATCATCCAGCGCATCTTCTATATTTTCGTTATTCTTAAGCCTGCGTGCTATCAGTTTAAGCTCTTTACTTATCATTGCATCACTCCCGTATAAAAGCCTCATATCCTCATAGGAATGCACGAAAGCATTTTCTACGGAATAGCCTGCCTGAAGCGAAGCTATCACGGCATGCATCATCTCACGAAACTGCAGCATCAGCTCACGTCTTCGTTTCTGCACCATATTCCTGCGCTCCCTTATAAGGATTATCAAAAGAAACGGAAGGGCTATAAAGAATGCTGTTATCGAACGATAGAATACGTATGCTATCAGCATTATCAGCGCTAAACCCTTTATCAGAGCAAAAAGCCACTCTGAAGGACTTAACAGGTATCCGTCATAATCCCGCTGCACGGAGTTTTTCCCGGTGCTCCAGCGTATTTCTTTTTTTAAGGCTCCCAATGATCCTGCCCTGTTCATCTTCTCCCTCCTCTTCAAATTCATATAAAACAGCTGTTTCTATCACATCATCACGATATTCCAGTATCTCCACTACCTGCAGTACTTTACGGCTCTTATCCCTTAGCCTTCCCAGATGTACTATCACGTCTATACCACTCGCAAGCTGTCCTCTTATGGCAGATAACGGAAGATCCATCCCCATAAGTATCATCGTCTCCAGGCGCGAAAGCATATCTGCCGCACTGTTTGCATGTCCTGTCGATAACGAGCCGTCGTGTCCCGTGTTCATAGCCTGTACCATATCAAGAGCTTCGCTTCCCCTGACCTCTCCTACCACGATACGGTCCGGTCTCATCCTCAGGCTGGATCTTATAAGGTCCCTCATGCTTATCTCTTTGCACCCTTCCACATTGGCATTACGGGTTTCCAGTCTTACGAGATTGGGGACCCCCTGTATCTGAAGTTCCGCGGAATCTTCGATAGTGATTATACGTTCATCCTTGGGAATGAAGTTCGACAAGGCATTCAGAAAGGTTGTCTTTCCCGAACCGGTCCCGCCCGAAATGAATATGTTATATCCGGCCACTACCAGCTGCTTCAGGAAATCTATGACTTCCCGGGTGATAGCCCCGAAACGTTCAAGATCATCCATCTGTATAGGCTTTTCGGGAAAACGCCTTATCGTCACTATAGGTCCGTTTAAAGCCACCGGTGCGAGCACCACATTTACTCTGGACCCGTTTGCAAGTCGTGCGTCCACTATCGGCGACGCTTCATTCACCGTCCGGTTGCAGCTTGCCACTATCTGCTGTATCACATCTTCCAGTTTTTCTTCGGAGGAAAAACTTTTTTCCCATCTGAACAGCCTGCCGGCTCGTTCCACAAAGATATTATCCTTTCCGTTGATCATTATCTCCGTAACCTTCGGATCATCCGTAAGTTCCTGAAGTATATCCAGACGTCTGATGGTATAAAACATATCCTTTGAAAGCTCCTGCTTTTCCAAAAGACTCAGTCCCAGACTTCTTCCCTGCTCCATGATGGTTTCGTCTATTATCGTTCTTACCTCATCATCACTCAGCTCTTTCTCCATGGAAAAACGGCTCATTATGCTGTCTTTAAGCTTTTGTCTTATATCTTCCAAATCCCTCATTTTTCATCCTCCAGAAGCTTTCTCACATATACCGCAAGGTCGGAATATGGCAGTTCCTCTATGCTGGACGGGAGTTTCTTTATCCTCGGAAGCTCAAATTTCTGCGACCTGTCAAGGACATCTTCATAATCCAGACTTTTTAAAAGCTCTTCATATTGCTCAATCCTGGATAACGCCATCCCTTCCCTGTCCAGTATCGTATAGATACGATCGCACTGCCTTAACACATTCAAAAGCCCGTGTACCATTTCGGAAAGGTCCAGTATCACATGATCGTAAGAGCCTATCTCCTTTAAAGTATCGATCAGCATCAGCCAGCTTTCCTCCCTTACCTGACCAAGGTCCACAAAAGAAAACGCAGGCGATATATAATCCAGTCCGTTTACATTTCCCACCATGCTCTCCAGTTTGTATAGCAGCCTTTCCCTGCCTCCCTGCATGTAATAGACCAGATCCGTAAGATCCCTGTCCGATGATCCGTTTAAAAGACCCGGCAGACCGGAAAACGGTTCAAAGTTCAGATAAAGTACACTGCCTTTCTTCGCCAGAAATTGACCAAGGAGCAAGGAAACCGAAGTCTGAACCTCCCGGCAAACCGGCGAGAAAACCCCATATACTCTGGTTTTCTTATTACCTGCTGCTTTTACTTCCGTACCCTTCGGTGCATAATTTTCCATGATCTCCTGCCTGATCTTTTCACCGGACTGGTACTTCCGTATGTATTCTTCATTCCCTGTGTCATCCTCTGTACCTTTAAGCAGTATCAGCTGTATCTCTCCATCCTTATCAAGTTCCCTTGCATCTTTGTAAAACCCTTCCGACGCCACTACCAGAGAAAACTTTTTCTTTTTCATCTCCTGCCTGAACGCTTCCCTGTCCGTATAGCTGCATACGGTAAACGGGAAAGATTCCCTTCTGGATAAAAGTTCCTGCAGGCGGTAAACATATTCCTCATCCCTGTCACACAAAGCCAAAATGCTTTTCATTACTTTCACTACCACCTTCCTGTCATAACTATCAATGCGGCCAGCAGGATGGGAACGCTGAAATGCAGATACGTACGTCCCTTAAAACGCTTTGCGATCATTGCGGGCAGTCCTATCAACAACGCTATCAGGAGAGAAAGCAGCAGAATTTTTATACCCGCATCAAATCCCGTCATAGCGGCAAGGGCAGTTAAGAGCTTTCCGTCTCCACCCCGCATGGCCTTTATCATAAACAGCAGAAAGCAGATCCCGAATATCCCTGCTGATGCTGCTGCAGAAGAAAGCAGTCCCGGAAAGCCGGCCTTTTCATATCCGTGCAAAAGTCCGGCCACCAGTCCCGTTAAAGTTAAAGCATCAGGTATCCTGTCCGTCCAAAGGTCAGCCGTAACCGTCAGAACGAGCATGCATATCATCATCGCCATCGGCATTCCGTATATCCTCCCCATACGAAAAAAACACGCAAAAACACAAATAAAGCACAAACACTTACAAAACACATTATTTAGGGAATACTGTTGATCGAACTATCCCTGACTACAGTTGCTAATACTGTACAGGGGGTCAACAGACCGCCGCGGCGAAACGCCGCTTCAACTTGAGGGGATGTTATCATGTTTTCCCGCTATATGCAAGGGCTATTTTTCTTATAATCAAAATGCAACCACCCGGAAAAATTTTTTTCTTCTTAAATAAAAAGCTGATTTTTGAGTCCGAAAAAAATTTTTTCAAGTCACATTATGTAACCTTTGTGCCAATGCCATCTTTGTTGACAATAATTTGGGCACGTCATATAATATATGAGGTGTACTCTTTTTACAGTAAGCGCAATAAATCATTGCGCTTACTGTAACGCTCAGCGAGGATATAACAGATCACGATAAGGATTGAAAGAGATAGTGAACATACAGGGATCCACAGCAAAAAAGGTCAATAAAATAGCCGTTTTTACCAATGGATGGAGCTGTGAGTTTATAAGCGAAGTTTTTGAGGGTATACGCAAAGAAGCAGAGGCTGACTCTGTAGATATTTTTACGTTTGTTACCTATCTGCTGCCTAATGGTGTTAACAGTGTAGCACGCAATCAGCTGCAGCTCTTTCATCTTTTTAATCCTTCTGAATTTGACGGTATCATAGTACTTGCCAATACTTTTAATACCCCTGAAGAACTCACTGCCATCAAGGAGATCATCTCCAAAAGCAGCATACCTGCAGTAACTATAGCTCTGCATCTTCCCGGTGCGGCTCTTATCGGGGCCGATAATTATCGCGGTGCCTATGAACTCGCCAAACATCTGGTGGAAGAACACGGCTGTAAGGATATCGTTTTCATAAGCGGTTATGAAGGCAATGAAGAATGTACGATCCGCCAAAAAGCTCTGGAGGATGTGCTTGAAGAACATGGTCTTACTGTCAGGGAAACGGTATTCGGACATTTTGACTTTTATCTTTCTTCACACATCTGTGATGACTGGATCAAAGAAGGAAAACCCTTACCGGATGCTTTTGTCTGTGCAAATGATCATATGGCACTCGGTTTTATCTCAAGCCTTTACCAGAACGGTATTGATGTTCCCGGAAAAGTTCTGGTCACGGGCTATGACGATATTCTGGATGCGAGATTTTCGTACCCAGCTGTTGCCACGGTAACGAGGCATCTTGATAAACTGGGTTCGAATGCTTATAAAGAGCTTATCGATCAGATAAATAACCCCGATAGCAGCCGGGAGCTGATGTTTGAATCCCAGTTTATTCCAAACGAAAGCTGCGGTTGTCATCCTTCCAGATCGACCACAGAGATACGGCAGAAGAAGATGCGCCATTTCTTCCATGAAAACAACGAAACGACAATGGTCGACTTCTTCTTCCAGGAGATAAGAGTGGCCATGGCTCAGGTCGAGAACAAAGAGATGTTCCACGAGATCGCAAACAGGATACTTGGAAGAAGGGATTTCTTCGGTAAAGATTATTGTATTATCACTGAGCCGATATTCTTTGAACTTGATGACAATGCCATCCGTCAAGGCAGCCGGTATTTCCACGAAAAAATGGACGTCCTGTACCAGGCATGCAACGGAAAACCGGCAGAACTTCGTCAGTTTAACAGCTCTGAATTGTATCCGGATTACAAAAAAGAACCCGGAAAATCCAATGTTTATATCTTCTCAGCCATGTACGGAAACAATATGTGCGTCGGCTATATGGCACTGAAAAACTATCCCTCCATTATATATGATCAGCGCTTTAAGCGATGGCTGAACAATATGGAGAGCCTGATGGTGACCGCAAGACAGTATGTATTCGCGCAGAAAGCCAACAAACAGCTTCGTGAAATATACATGAACGATTTCCTCACCGGAATGTATAACCGTACCGGCTGCGAGGATGTTCTTTACTCCTATATAGAGAACCGGATGGAAAAGGGTGAATATACCACTCTCCTCTTCGCAGACATCAATTTCATGAAAGATATAAACGACGGTTACGGACACTTAAACGGGGACCTTGCGATCAAAGCCACCGCAAAAGCCCTGAAAAGCTCCCTTTCCGATGACTGGCTCTTCGGAAGATACGGAGGGGATGAGTTTATAGCGGTAGGTCCCGGAGGAGAATCTATCGATATAGAAAGCTATCGTAAGGATTTTTCCGAAGCACTTGATAAGATCGCTGAACACCTGAAGATAGGTTTCAGCCTTTCCGCAAGTCTGGGCTACTGCCTGATATCTCCGGATGACAACGGATATATCGGTGATTTTATCAGGATAGCCGATATGTCAATGTATGAAGAAAAACAAAAACTTCATGCCGAGCGTGAACGCGAACATAAAAAATCCTAATGATAAAAACAATATGATCTGCATACCGGACATGTGATCCGGTACTAAAAAAGGCTTCCGCTTACCGGAAGCCTTTTATAATACATATTTATATTATGCTCAAGCCTTGCCCTCAGAACCAAGAACGTTCTTGATCTTATGAGCTACCATATCCTTAACAGCCTGACGAGCGGGCTTTAAGTACTGTCTGGGATCGAAGTGATCGGGATGCTCTGCAAAGTACTTGCGGATATTACCGGTCATAGCCAGACGGATATCGGAATCAATGTTGATCTTGCAAACTGCAAGCTCAGCAGCCTTACGAAGCTGCTCTTCAGGGATACCTACTGCATCGGGCATATTTCCGCCGTACTGGTTCACCATCTTAACGAATTCCTGAGGAACTGAAGATGATCCGTGAAGTACGATAGGGAAACCGGGCAGTCTCTTGATACACTCCTCGAGTACGTCAAAACGCAGCGGAGGGGGAACAAGGATACCGTCTGCATTTCTGGTGCACTGTGCAGCGGTGAACTTGTATGCACCGTGGCTGGTTCCTATAGCGATAGCAAGTGAATCACATCCGGTCTTGTCAACAAACTCCTCAACCTCTTCGGGACGGGTGTAAGCTTCCTTACCTGACTCAACTACCACTTCATCCTCGATACCTGCAAGAGTACCAAGCTCAGCCTCAACCACTACTCCGTGAGCATGTGCATACTCAACAACCTGCTTTGTAAGAGCGATATTATCTTCAAAGCTCTTTGAAGAAGCATCGATCATAACGGAAGTAAATCCGCCATCGATACAATCCTTGCAAAGCTCAAAGGTATCGCCGTGATCCAGATGAAGAGCAATGGGGATATCGGGATGCTCGATAACAGCAGCCTCAACCAGCTTAACAAGATAGGTGTGATTAGCATAAGCTCTTGCTCCCTTGGAAACCTGAAGGATAACAGGGCTCTTAAGCTCATCAGCAGCCTCAGTTATACCCTGAACGATCTCCATGTTGTTCACATTGAATGCACCAATGGCATATCCGCCATTGTAGGCTTTTTTGAACATTTCAGTCGTAGTAACAAGTGACATTTTAAAAACCTTCCTTTCTTTGGATTTTTTCCTGTTAACATTAGCGCGCTTAGACGCCTCTAACCAAGTAATATATCACTAAAAGCACATAAAAGCAAGGAAAAATATGATGTTCGATAGACATAAAGGTTTAAAAATGTTAGATTATTCATGTCCACACATTTTCGGACGAAATCCTTCAGGAGATCATTCCATGAAAGAAAAGCTTTTCCTTCCGGATAACATCAGAGATGATTTTTCGCTGTGCCATGGAGATACCGCAGCAAAGCACCTTGTTGCATCACTGTTTGAGGCCCTGAACGAAGATAAGATCTGCGAAAGTACACAGCTTGCAATGAAAGAATGGGCTGTGTTATTCCGGCTTTCCGAAAACAACGAAGGCCCCAATACCGACATACTCAAAAGGCGGAAAGCGCTGGAGGATATCTTTGCCCGGACTGTCCCGGACAGCAATTCCGAATTTAAAGCACTCTATGCACTGCAGACAGGCTATTCCATGATCGTGCGGATGATAGCCGTCAAACTGGTACCTGAGATAACATACAAAAAAAAGCGGATCTTATTTAAGGATCTCTTATCTTTTTCTCATGAAGGACTGAGATCTTTCATGCATGATCTCGAAGAGGGAAAAGATCTGTATCTTTGCGGGATCGGAAATCTGACAGAAGGCGATTTCTTTTCATGGTATTCGTTTAAGGATCAATGGAATACAGATATTTATGATTCTCTTATCGCCATCATCAGGTGTATAGATGAGTATTCGCCGGTCACTGACGGATCAGCACTTAACGCCATCGATATATTCAGGGAGTTATACATGGAACTTATGCCAAATGCCGTTAGGCACTCCCTCGGCGAATACTATACTCCTTCATGGCTTGCCGATCATGTGGTAAAGAACAGTCTTAAGCAGCTGGATAAAAACTGGACTGCACTTGATCCCTGCTGCGGCAGCGGTGTCTTTATCACCCGGCTGATATCTGCAATATACAATGGATCCGGTATCGCACACTCCAAAAGCGTAAAAAAGAAAGAACTCTTAATACGTATAAACAAAAGTGTGAAAGGAATCGATATCAATCCCATATCTGTCCTGACTGCCCGCGTTACATATTTTATCGCTTTGCTTCCCTTACTGAAGGAAACCGGGATGCAGATAAACATCCCCGTATATCTTGGTGATTCGGCCGCCCCCGGTATAAAGGAAAATATCAGCGGCATTGAGTGCATCACCATTTTTATAATGGTCCATGACGGCGGATCGCTTAAGGTAAGCCTTCCTCTCGGATTCGTGTACAGCCCCGGTTTCGAGACCGCGATGCAGGATCTTGAGAAGCTTTACTTTTCAAAAAAATCTAATACTCTCTTCAGCAGGCTGAAACAGGCCATAGGAAATGAATTCCTTAATGAATCTGTCTGCTCCGAAATAAAACAGTTATGTGATAACCTCATTAAGATGAACAGACAGCATAATCCTGTCAACTGGCTCAGGATAATAAAAAACCACATGCTCTCAGCACGTATAAAAAACGTGGATCTTATAACCGGCAATCCCCCATGGGTCAAATGGGAACATCTGCCTGAGTATTATTCCGACAGACTAAAAAAACAATGCCACGAAAAACATCTTTTTTCAGGGCATGGTTACATGGGTGCCATACAATTAAATCTGTGCGCCACAATCGCCAGCATAAGCGCTTCACAGCGTTTATCGGATAAAGGCATACTTTCTTTTCTGATGCCCGGGACACTGCTCACACAGGATTCATACGACGGTTTCAGAAATTTTTATATTGACTATAAAAGCAATAAACGTTTATATCTCTATAAAATAGATGACTGGAGCAAAGCCGGATCTCCGTTTATATATACCGCGGAAGCATTTGCAACATACTACTATGGTCACCGCCACATTGATTATAAAAAAGGTATCCCGGTAGTATTCTACAAAAAGAAGCGGGCCGTTCCTGTTGAAGATATAAACAGATCCGACTCCTTTGCGCAAGCTAAAAAGTTTTTTGAAACTTCGGAAGGTAAAGCATTTCAGCTTGGAGGAAAACGAACCGGTTTTTCGGTTTTCAAAGGAAACGCCGGCATTAATGACTTCTCCCGTATCCTTGGAGAATGCGCATATAAAGCAAGAACTGGTGTGGAATTTACACCGGCTGAAGTATACCGGCTGTCTTTTATTAAAAATGCACCGGATAATAAAACGGCATACTTTGAAAACTACGAATTACCCTATGCCGTTCATAAAGCAAAAACATCGGGTACTTCACTTAAGCTGGAAACAGATTATATATTCCCCATGGTACTCAGTCCCGATATCAGAAAATACAGTCTGGATCACAGCGGTACATACTGCCTGTTTCCTTACTATCTCGAAGATGGTGCATGTTATCTTTTAGGATCCGAAGAGATGAAAAAAAACGCTCCGGGAATATATGAATTTTTCAGAAAGAACCGTGATGTACTGAACGCACAGTCAAAACGCAGCATCAGTATGAGACGCGGAAATGAACCTTACGCTCTTTCAAAAGTAGGTCTCTACTCTTTTTATGATCATGCAGTTGCTTTCCGCGATAATACCTGTATGTCTGCCGTAGTCCTTTCGGCCCATAAGACCGAATGGGGCGAAACAAAACAGTTCATCTGCGCAAAGCATGCTCCTTATATCAGCATGGATAAGAACAACGTTCACATAAGCGGGGATGAAGCATACTACATATCAGCTATCCTGAACACGGATATTGTTGAACAATACTACAAAGCTACATACAGTGTACGTTCTTACAGCATAAAAAATATCGAGATCTACATACCGAAGTATTCGGAGAAAAACAGATATCATTCGGAATTATCCCTTCTGTCTCATGAAGCCCATGATACAGAAAGCATTGTTGAAAGAAATCTTATACGTCATAAGATCGAGTCACTTTATATCGAAATGTGCCGGTCAGAGAATCCGTCTTAATAAAACGATATTCTTCCTGCTTCATATAACGGAACAGAAATCTTATCCCCTGGATAATTTAACTACAGTTTCGCAATGAGCGGTCTGGCTGAACATATCACATATCGAAAACCGGTCAAGCCTGTAACCGCCTTCAGAAAGGAGCTTAAGATCCCTTGCAAGAGTTGCGGGATCGCAGCTTACATATACAAGACGCTGCGGTGAAACTGAAATAATGGCATCGATCACAGGTTTCTCAAGTCCTGCGCGGGGAGGATCCACAATGACCACATCCGGGTGTTCATTACCGGCCTTTACACGCTCCGGCAGATAATCCTCCGCAGCCGCACAGATAAATTCCACATTATCTATACCGTTAAGCACCGCATTTTCTTTTGCATTTTCAATAGCTTCCGGAACTATCTCCAGTCCCAGTGCCCTTCCGGCTTTTCCAAGCTTACGGAGCCTGTCTGCTGCGGCAAGTGTGATAGTCCCTATCCCGCAGCATATATCCCATACGTATTCACCGCCCTTAAGATTGGCATAATCCAGAGCCCTTGTATACAGCTTCTCACACTGCACGGAATTCACCTGATAAAACGACAGCGGCGATATCCTGAAAACGAGTCCCATAAGATGGTCTTCAATATATTCCCGTCCATATAAAACTTCTGTTTCCTTACCAAAGATAACGTTCGTATTAACGGGATTAACATTGATACATATACTAACCATCTCAGGGATCTTCTTACAGCTTTCTGTCAGTTCATGTATATGCGGCAGCTTTCGCTTTGAAGCTACCAGGCACAGCTGAAACTGCCCCGTTGCAAAAGCTTTTCTTATAAAGATATGTCTTATCAGACCTTTTCCGCTCACCTCATCATAAGGCTTTATGCCGTATTCTTCCATCCAGGCAAGGACAAGCTTTATGATCCCTGCATTTTCCTCAGGCCCTATAAGACAGTCTTCACACGCTATGACCGCATGTGTTCTGGCCGCATAAAACCCGGCACACACTCTGCCTTCACGGTTTTCTGCTACAGGATATGAAGCCTTGTTCCTGTACCTGTACGGAGTATCCATAATTATCGGACTGTCCTTTTTATCGGACAGCTCATCCCTGTCAAACCCTCCTATGCGTACAAGAGTTTCAAACACCTTGTTCTCCTTATATCCGATCTGTGCCTCATACGACAAATGCATCAGGCTGCAGCCTCCGCATCTTCCGAATACGGGACACTTCGGATCAGCACGGTCCGGTGAAGCACTGATAACATTGATTATCCGTGCATAGGCGTAATTCTTTTTAACCTTTGTAACGCCTGCAAGTATAGTATCACCCGTTACCGCGCCTTTTACAAAAAAGGGAAAGCCATCGATCTTTCCGATGCCTTCCCCGTCTGTTCCCATATCACTTATCTTAAGTGTTATCTCTTCATTTTTTGCATACAGTTTCTGCATTTAAATACCCTTAATTGACATTATATCTGTCTTTTTCTTCTTTACTCAGACTCTCTCCGGGGAACTGGTTTTTTAGCTCCGTAAGCAGCGTATCCACATCTTTATAGTAACAACGTGTCACTCTTCCTTTATTGTACTGTATGAAACTTCTGTTATCCGAGATATAAGCTATACAAAACGGTACATATGCCTTACACTTGTACCCTTCGGTTTCAAGAAGATACATTCCGTAATCGTCAAAAACAGCCATCTCACCGTTTCCGGGAGCATTGGTGATATATTTTAACTGAAAAACAGCATCAAAATATCCAAGAAAGTCGCCTTCACGAAGCCCCCATATCTTTACTCTGAGATCATCACCCTGCATTATCAGCCTTTCTGAATCCTCGGTAAATTTAAGCAGTATCCTGTCCGACGAAGGTATATTTATTTCTGCAAATACCTTATTGGCATTTACATCCATGATCCTGACAACATCATCCATACAGCACATTGCAACAAATCTGCCGTCAGGGCTGACAGTAAGATAATCCTGACTGAAAACTTCAGATAACTGCATCAAATGTTCTCCATGATGACCGGTCTCCTTCATAGTTGAAGTATCTACAAAGATCAGATCCTCATCTGCCGGCGAGATAAACAGCGTACTTCCATCCTCAGAAGAAACTGCTTTTCCCACTTTATCTTCAACTTCATAGGTACAGACTATACTCCGGTTCACCGTATCCACCAGATATATTTTTTCATAACCTGCACATGTCGCATATACCCCGTTCGATGTCAGAGTTACTGCATTTAAAAAATCATCTACACCAATATCTTTATATGCGACTTCTTCAACGGTCTGCGCATGGGGATCCACAAAGAACAGTCTCTTTTTGGTCACCAAAACTGTCTTATCGACGTAAAATGATACTTCTTCTACATATTCATCAAGATCATCAAGCGCATAGAGCACTTCTCCGTTATAATCATAAAAACATATATTTTTGCCGGCATAATCACCCATCACATAATATCTGCCATCATTGCAGACTCCGCGGGCTGTAAAGCCTTTAGCTACAGGTTTCAGATCTTCTGTATCAGAGCTTCTATGGTATCCTATCTCTATGATATCAGTTGAGTACATCGTACGGAGAAGTATACTGCTATTACAGATCAGCGCAGCGGAAATACTTTTATTTGTCCTGAAAGTATTATCCAGATAAATGGTACCGTTATCAATATTGACAAATTCTATATTTCCGGTCTCATATGCTGCATAAGATATAGGTCCGCTTTCGCTGACCATCACTGACTTTGCATCATCTGCAAGTGTAGTATCGCATATTACCTCTCCCGTTTCTTCATCGATATTTATAATATGATTCTCAATTGAAAAGACCAGACTGTCTTTTATGGCACCTCCGCTCTTTTCGGATCCCCGTGCCTGAAGTGCTGTTTGAAAAGTTATCTTATTTCTGATGCTCACATCGATCTTGCTGCACCACAGCCGCTCTCCCTGAGGATCAAACAGTTCCACAAATATATCGCCTGTTTCAAAACCGGAACCAAGATAATCATTCTCGCAGTCTAGTACTGCTATATTTCCTTTTGAAGTTGTACAGATCTGAAATATGTCTATGCCTTTACATGTCACATCTGTCACTTTATCTTCATTGAAATCAATGATCGAAAAAGATCCGAGTTCCTGACTGTTAATGATATGCTGACAGACAAATATGCCCTGTTCTGCTGCTATATCGGCTTTTGATCCGAAAACAGCCCTGATCCCGTTATTATAGTTATCCAGAGTATGCCCGTCATCCAGATCGATCATCCTTATAAGATCATTGTATACCAGAAACCCTTTCTCTATATCGGGATAAAAATATGCATATTTTACTGCATCATCTGTTTCTTCTTCCCAAACGATTTTACCTTCATTGTCATATTTGCAGACTGAATCTTTCCTTCCAACATACACGTAATCTTTATCTGCATCATATCCTGCAGGAGACATCATATAACCGCTATCATTTAAAACGCTTGATATCCGCAGTTCTTCTTTCCACGTGTCTGCATTCCATACATGTATATCATTACCGGAGTCTTTCGTAAGCAGCCTGCTTTTGTCATTACTGATCTTCATATTCGTTACGATCTTTTCGTGATGAAGGATCTCTCCGAAATCTACAATATCTCCGTTATCATAGGCACGAAGAGCATTTCCAAGTGCATATTCGGCTTCCGGAACATAAGGTCTTTCATTTCCGTCTGAAGAAAGACCTTCCGCCGCTACCAGCGCTGCATCCCTTCTGTATCCGTCACTGAATATCGACTTCGATAAAGATGCATAAAAACGTGACTGGTTCTTAAGCTTATCCTGATACTCTTCATAGATATCATCTGCCAGCTTTGTTTTTTCATCAGCAAGAACACTCATCTGTTCCGCAAGTGCCGCCTTATCGTTTGCAAGCGCCTGCATGTTAGCTGCCATCCTGGCATTATAAATACCGAATAAAATACCGGCTGCCGCTACTGCACCTGCGAGAGCTGATATCTCTATTACAAGCCTTCTTATAAAGCGTTCACGATGCCTTTGCCTTAGATCATCATAAGAGCATCCCAGTATCGGAGCAGCAAGACGGATGATCTCCGTATTGAACTTCTTATTTCTCTCCTTTACATCAGTTCCTCTTATATCGGCTGCCAGGGGTTCAACAGGATTCCCCTCATCATCTTCTGTAAGTATCCTGGGAAAACTGTCAGCCGGTTCTCCATCGATAAGGATGGCAAGCACATGAGAACGGTCATGCAGGCTTATAAAAGTCTCTATCTCCCTCTGTACCCATATCGAACCGGGAGTTTCAGGAGAGCAGACGACTATCAGATATTCCGACTCTTTTAAAGCCGCAGTTATCTCCTCAGTAAGATCGCTTCCTATGGGAAGTTCTTCCTCATCCCTGAACACGCGGGATATTTTTTTCTTTCCGCTGCTCTTCTGTACCGCCTTGGGTACGGGAAATGTTTCCAGTCCCTTATGAAGCTTTTTTGCTGTCTCCATATCGAGCGGAGTATGCCTGTAACTGATAAATGCATCGTATTTCACTTCTTTTACCTCTTACACTGTTTATGATACCTTTTCTCTTTTGATCATAGGTATATATGTGATGCCTCTTTCTACACCTTCATCGCCAAAACGTTCGAAACCCAGCGACCTGTAAAAATCTTCTGCTCCCGGTGCCGAAAACACCGTCATGTAATGACCTTCTGCTCTCTCATACAGAACATCCAATATCTTATCATCTTCATTATCCAGCGGAAGCACATCCCGCTCATAAAGATAATCTTCAATACAGCTAACAAGAGCACGGCCAACACCAAGCCCCTGATATGCAGCATCCACAAACAGCAGCGATATATGATTATTCTCACGCAGTCCGGCCAGACCTATTATATCATCTCCGTCTTTTGCGAGCAGCAGGCGGTATCGTCCGAGCATAAAAGCTTTTCTGAGCATCTCACTGGATATGAACTCTATAAAACTCTCACACCCCTCTTTGGTATAATCAGGTGCGTTATAAAGAGAAAAGGTGCGCCAGGCTAAAGCCATGGCGCCCTCCCAATCCTCCGCCGTAGCATGGAGTATGATTATCTCATGATTGTTTTTCGTTCTCAGATACATTAACAGATCTTGCTTCCGGACTTAAGTGCCTTTTCCGGTGTCATAAGGACCACATGATCCCCATCATCTTCTGCACAGAGCAGCATGCCCTGACTCTCAAGTCCCGCCATTTTAACGGGTTTTAAGTTGAGAAGGACCATTACCTTCTTCCCGACCATCTCTTCAGGCTTGTAATAAGCCTTGATACCGGAAAGGATCTGCACGGTCTTATCACCCACCTTTACCTGAGAGCAGAGAAGTTTCTTGCTCTTGGGCACTTCTTCGCACTTTAATATCTCACCCACTGCGAACTGGCATTTTGCAAAATCATCATATTCGATCTCATCTGCCTTCTCCACATGGATGTCGGCTCCGGAAGTCTCTGCAGCTGCATCTATGCCTGCCTTTGCAAGTCTTGCATCCGCATCAGCCTGCGAGATACGTCCTGCCTTTAACAGATTCTCCACAGCCTTCTTCTCATGTGCACGGAAGTCCTCACGCTGCTTTGCTTCAACCTCTGCAGCCTTCTTTAATATCTCATCCTTATCAAGTCTTGCAAAGAGGATCTCGGGCTTGTCGGTAACCTTTGTCTCTCCTATCAGACCGAACTTATCAAGAGTATCAAAGTCTCTGAGATCCGCACCCAGCTGTGTACTTATCTTCTGCGCAGTATCGGGCAGGAAAGGCCTGAGCAGGGAAGTTGCTATTATTATCCCTTCTGTCAGATTATAGAGCACGGTTCGCAGTCTGTCGGACTTCGCCTCATCCTTTGCCAGTACCCAGGGCTCGGTCTCATCAATATATTTATTAAGTCTCTTGTATACGTTAAATATCTCGGTAAGTGAATCAGCCACATGCAGAGTATCCATGCAATCGGAAACCTTCTTTGCGGCTTCGGTCACAACTGCCTTAAGATCGTCATCCACTGCTTCCTTTGCACCGGGATCCTTAACCTCACCGCCGAAATATTTATTGCTCATCGCAACGGTACGGTTCACCAGATTGCCAAGGGTGTTTGCCAGATCGCTGTTGGTACGCTCTGTCATAAGCTCCCAGGTGATGGTGCCGTCATTCTCATACGGCATCTCATGCAGTACGAAGTAACGCACCGCATCCAGACCGAATATATCGATAAGATCGTCCACGTAGATCACGTTGCCCTTGGATTTGCTCATCTTCTCGCCGCCCTGTAAAAGCCAGGGATGACCGAACACCTGCTTCGGCAGGGGCTCGCCCAGTGCCATAAGAAAGATCGGCCAGTAAATGGTATGGAAACGGATTATGTCCTTACCGATAAGATGCAGGTCCGCAGGCCAGTACTTTTTGTACATATCGCTGCTGTTTCCGTCCGCATCATAGCCTATGCCTGTGATGTAGTTTGAAAGGGCATCCAGCCAAACATACACTACGTGCTTATCATCAAAGTCCACGGGTATGCCCCACTTGAACGATGTACGGGATACGCACAGATCCTGAAGGCCCGGCAGGAGGAAGTTATTCATCATCTCGTTCTTCCTGGATACGGGCTGTATGAATTCGGGATGAGTGTTTATATGCTCGATCAGTCTGTCGGCATATTTGCTCATCTTAAAGAAATATGCTTCCTCTTTTTCCTCATGAACGTTTCCGCCGCAGACAGGGCACTTGCCCTCCTTAAGCTGGCTCTCGGTGTAGAAAGCCTCGCACTCCGTACAGTACTTGCCTTCGTAAGCACCTTTGTAGATATCGCCCTGCTCATAGAACTTTTTGAACATCTTCTGTATCTGCTTTTCATGATCGGCATCCGTGGTACGGATAAAACGGTCATAATCGGTGCCCATGATATCCCACAGGCGCTTTATCTCGCCTGCCGTGGCATCTACGAATTCCTTAGGGGTTACGCCTTCTTCGATGGCGCGAGTCTCTATCTTCTGGCCGTGCTCGTCGCTGCCGGTCTGGAAACGCACGTCATAGCCCTCTGCTTTACGGTAACGGGCGATAGCATCGCCTAAGATTATCTCGTAACAGTTTCCTATATGCGGCTTGCCCGAGGTATAGGCAATAGCCGTTGTTATGTAATATTTTCCTTTGTTTTCCATATATCTGCTCCTTTATCCGATGTATTTAAGTCAGGATCTTCAAGAATGTTTATTTAAATTCAAGTTCTACCGGGCAGTGGTCGGATCCCATTATATCCGTATGGATCTTTGCATCCACCAGCCGCTCCTTAAAGCGCTCCGACACCACAAAGTAATCGATGCGCCAGCCTGCATTCCGCGTCCTGGCCTGCATTCGGTAGGACCACCAGGAATATATGTCTGCCTGTTCCGGATAGAAATAACGGAAACTGTCGATGAATCCGGCATTCAATACCGCACCGAACTTCGCCCTCTCTTCATCCGTAAAACCGGCATTTAAATGATTCGTCTTCGGATTCTTAAGATCTATCTCCTCATGAGCCACGTTAAGGTCACCGCAATAGATAACGGGCTTCTTCTTATCCAGCTTCCTGATATAAGACAGGAAAGCATCTTCCCATTCCATGCGGTAATCCAGACGCTTTAAGCCGTCCTGCGAATTGGGCACATACACCGTGATCAGGTAATGATCATCAAATTCCAGCGTGATCACACGGCCTTCATGGTCATGCTCCTCTACGCCTATCCCGTATGCCACGCTAAGCGGCTCTTTCTTCGTAAAGATAGCCGTACCCGAATAACCCTTCTTTTCGGCATAATTCCAATACTGAAAATATCCCGGAAGGTCCATCTCTATCTGCCCTTCCTGCAGCTTGGTCTCCTGCAGACAGAAAGCATCGGCATCCAGCCCATTAAAAGCCTCTGTAAAATTTTTTCCCATTACGGCACGAAGGCCGTTCACGTTCCACGATATGTATCTCATAGGGGGCATTATAACACATTCCGTATAAAAAGCCAAATCATCAAAAAAGCACCCCGCCTGCGCAGGGTGCTTAAGATAAGTCTTATTTACATCTTCTCTTTGATCTGCTCGTAGAGACCCTTGCCGTCAAGACGGTATTTAACAAGAAGAGCTCCTGCGCTGCCGCTCTCGCCGAATACATCGTAAACGCCGATGCGGTGAACCTTAACGGGGCACTCCTCAGCAAGTACTTCGCAGACTGCTGCCCCCAGACCGCCGATCACACTGTGCTCTTCAGCGGTGAATACCTTACCGGTCTTCTGAGCGGTCCTGACCAGTATATCCTTATCGATGGGCTTGATGGTGTGGATGTTGATGACATCAGCCTTGATGCCGTCTGCTGCCAGAAGCTCTGCTGCTTCAAGAGCGGAATTCACCATAAGTCCGGTAGCAACGATACTTACGTCACCGCCTTCCTTAAGCTGTATCCCCTTGCCTATCTCAAATTTATAATCCGGATTATCATTGAAAACAGGTACTCCCGCACGGCCTGTACGGAGATAAACGGGACCGTCCAGCTCGCAGGCTGCACGTACGGCTGCCTTTGTTTCCACATCATCAGCGGGGCTGATAACAGTCATGCCGGGGATCACACGCATAAGAGCTATATCCTCAAGGCACTGGTGGCTCGCACCGTCCTCACCTACAGTGATACCTGCATGTGTAGCACCGATCTTTACATTCAGATGGGGATATGCGATGGAATTACGCACCTGCTCATAAGCCCTGCCGCTGGCGAACATTGCGAAGGTTGAAGCCCATACAAGCTTGCCGCAGGTAGCCATGCCGGCTGCGATAGACATCATATTTCCCTCTGCGATACCGCAGTCTATAAAGCGGTCGGGGAAAGCTTTTTTGAATACGCCTGTCTTGGTAGCTGCCGAAAGGTCTGCATCAAGCACGACCATATTGGGATACTCTGCACCTATCTCAGCCAGAGCATTTCCGTAACTTTCTCTTGTTGCTATCTTCTTAACATCAGCCATTATTTCAAGCCCTCCTCTATCTTATCAAGGTCTGCCATAGCTTTGGCAAACTCATCATCATTGGGCGCCTTGCCGTGCCAGCCTACCTGGCCTTCCATAAAGGATACTCCCTTGCCTTTTAAGCTGTGTGCGATGATAGCCGTAGGCATACCCTTAGTCTCGCGGGCTTCTTTGAAAGCTGCACGAAGGGCATCGAAATCATGGGCATCCACGTTGATCACATGGAAATTGAACGCCTCAAATTTCTTATCGATGGGATAAGGATTGTTAACCTCATCGATGGGACCGTCGATCTGAAGCCCGTTATTATCAACTATTACTACCAGATTATCAAGCTTCTTTGCTCCTGCGAACATGGAAGCTTCCCATACCTGGCCTTCTTCGATCTCTCCGTCACCAAGAACCGTATATACACGATAGTCTGCATTATCAAGCTTGCCTGCCATAGCCATTCCGGCTGCTGCGCTGATACCCTGACCAAGAGAACCTGTGCTCATATCAACACCGGGGGTGCACTTAAGCGAAGGATGCCCCTGCAGATGAGAGCCCAGTTTACGAAGGGTGGTCAGCTCTTCCTTGGGGAAGAATCCTCTTTCAGCAAGTGCTGCATAAAGGCCGGGAGCTGTATGTCCCTTACTGAGCACGAAACGGTCGCGCCCCGGATCCTTGGGATTTGAAGGATCGATGTTCATCTCTTCAAAATACAGATAGGTAAAAATGTCAGCTGCGGACAAAGACCCGCCCGGGTGTCCGGCGCCGGCTGCATGGGTGCCGATAAGAACGCCCCTGCGCACTTCGTTAGCATGACGCTTGAGTTCAAGATTATCCATAATCGTCTCCTTATGTATAGGGAATTTACTGCAACTCTGATATTATAACATGAGAAAGCTCAAATTAAAACAGGGCATAGTATATAAAAAAAGGGACTGACTTTCATCAATCCCCTTCATACTCTATGCTCTTCTGGCGGAGCACCTGCGACAGATACCAGGTACCGTCTCTCTTTAAAAAGATCCATGTGGCATCCGAGCCTTCGTTCTTGGTCTTATATGCCGCCGAATTAAACCTGACTATCAGGTCAAAATAGATATGGCATGATACACAGTCCTCGGAATAAGTAACAAAATCATCGCACTTTTCATTACTGAATTCATAAGTGGTGATACGCTCGGTAGGATAGAAATAAGTCACAACGGACTTGACATCCTCTTTGTACTGCGAATCTGGCAGGAGGTATTTATAAACGCCGCCGGTATTCTTTCCTATGAAATGCAGACCGTATGCTTCCATGATGGTGGGTATCAGCGCTTCCACTTCGGCAGCTGCATCCTGATAGAACGGAAGGGATGCGCTGTATGTATTTCCGTCCTGCGAAAGGGGCATGGGTTTTCCGTCCCTGTCGTTTGCCGTAAATACGGGCTCAGTTATGAAACCTTTTACCGCATAGGTCACATAGGAAGGAACATAGTCCAGATACTGCTCTATCACATCCAGGTCTCTGATCTCGGTTATCTTCTTATTTCCGTTCTCATCCAGTGCGATATCGCTGTCGTCCAGAGCCTGACCGTTGACCATTACCACACTGCCGTCGGGAACCGTTACCTCGTATACGGTATCGCCTATGCTGTATTTGTCCGCATAAAACTTATCGTAACCCCAGAGGTCGAGTTTATGATCGTTCTGGCCCACTACTTTAAGGCTTACATCCATTACAGGCTGTCCTCCGGCCAGTACGGTATAGCGGGGTACTTCCTTTGTAGCCTCTTTCGACTCCTGCATGGTCACTTCACCTGATGAAAGCTTCTCCTTCAGCAGGCTCCTGTATTCATTAAGGCCTTCATACTTTGCCTCTGTCACAAGAGTATCCGGACGGATCAGCTCATCAATACGGTTTTCGCTGATGGCCGACATTACCTCATCCATTCCGTACTTGGGAAGCGATGCCTCCAGATCCACCAGATATTTTTCCAGCTTATTCCATAAATGGAAGCAGAGAAATATCCCGACGATTATGTATACGAGCATGAAAATGCCGTAGACAGGTACTTTTCTGCCGCTTCTGCGCTTCTTCTTAGCCATATCAGTTCCCTCCTCCTACAAGCCACGCGGTGGGGCAGCGTCTGGGTCCCGTCGGAGAATAGGGATTATTGACTATCTCACCTTCATAACACATCTGCGTAGATGTTCCGCCGTCCAAGCATGCAGCATTGACTGCACCGTAATCTTTCATTATATCGATCATATCTTTAAAAGTAGCTCCAAGGCTCGATGCCTGACGTCCGTCGATAACGCAAAGGAGCATGACACCGTCGGAACGCTGGCCTATGGCAGTACGGGGATTCTTTCCGCCGCCGTATACTTCGGTATCGGGCACTTCAAGGGATTCACCGTCGATGATCAGGAACGGCCCTGTCTCATGACGCACATGGCAGCCGTCACGGACACCCATCTCCAATGCTGCCTTAACAGAATAGCCCTTAAGCAGCAGGAGCTTATTCTCATTAGTCATGCAGACAAGATTCCAGCCTCCCCCGCCGTTGTTCTCATGGAGACCCTGACCCCGGCTGATAACGCCGCCCACGGGCATGGCCGTATAAGAATAACTTCCCATATCCACGAACTCACCGCCGTTAACGCCGCCGATGGCTCCGTACTTTTCACAGAACTGGGGAACCACCCATCCGCTGGTCTGCGCGAACTGGTCAAGCACACCCAGATACACCGTTGAGGGATCCTGTACTATCATCATATACCCGTGATAGGTAGATCCGAATATCTCCTCCAGCTGGATCGGAGGAACATCCTCCTTGGGGGTTTCGTCTATAACTATAAGATCCTTATCGGATACCGTACCTTCTTCAACCTCAGGCATCATATTCTTGGCAAGGATGGCCTCGACCTCTTCATCCGTCATGAACAGACCGGGCAGCCACTTAAGTGCACTGGTCTCGTGGAAAGTCGATACATACTGTGTGGACATTGCGCTTGAAGGCCCCAGCAGTATAAGCTTGACTGCACCGTAGCAGAATACTACCAGCATAACAAGTGTGACTAATATGAATACCAGCACGCGCCATATCACACCCCATATGCGTGCGCCAAGACTGCGTTTCTTCCTTCTTTCAGGCCTTGCGGATACAGGCTCTGCCTTAGTGCTGCGGCCCGAACCGCTCCGCACAGAGCTGTCCCTGCGGTATGATGAACTCCTGCCTGAAGAACTGCTCCGCCCGGAAGACCTTCTTTCCGATGCCCTGCTCCCTGAAGACCTGCTTTCCGTCACAGGTACCGGTATGCTCCTTCTGCGGTGCAGATGGATCTCCTCATAGTGAGGATCGTTTAAATAGTCCTCCGGCGAGCCTAGAGACCTGCCGTTCTCATCATATAACTCTTCCTCATCCAGATACTCCAGATCACCGTCATCTTCGTATCCTTCTGCGCCTTCATCATAATATCCGCCGTCTTCGTAATACTCCCCGTCTTCATCATAGACTTCTGCCTCATCTTCATAAGCGGCATCGTCATCGCCGTAGTATTCCTCTTCCTCAGGGTACTGCTCATCCTCATAATAATACCCGTCGTCTTCATAATACTCCCCGTCATCAGCGGCTTCGTCGTAGCTTTCTTCGTATTCCTCTTCGTAACCTTCTTCGTAGCCGTCGTCGAGATATTCATCGTCCTCGCTTAAATACCGGTCCTGTTCAAGGAGCTTTTCTTCGTATTCTTTTTTACTTAATTTCTTTATTGATGCCATGACGTTCTTTCATGATCCCGTATAAGGATCTTATCTGTACTCCATATTCTTAAATTGTGTAAACTCAGGGATCCATACCAGCTTGACCGTGCCTATGGGACCGCTTCGGTGCTTGGCTATGATTATCTCCGCGATGCCCTTGTCTTCACTGTCAGCATTATATACTTCATCCCTGTAAATGAACATAACAATATCAGCGTCCTGCTCTATGGCGCCGGATTCACGCAGGTCCGAAAGGACCGGTCTGTGATCGGTACGGCTCTCCACACCACGGGACAGCTGTGAAAGGGCAATGATCGGTATGCCCAGTTCTTTTGCCAGAAGCTTAAGACCTCTGGATATCTCCGATATCTCCTGCTGCCTTCCGTCATTACGTTTGCTTGAGGAATTCATCAGCTGCAGGTAGTCTATCACTATCAGCTCTATATTATTCTCCGCCTTTATCTTCCTGGAGATGGAGCTTATCTCGCTCAGTGTCGTAGCGGAATCATTCAGAAACAGCTTTGAATTCGCCAGATTCCCGCCGCTTTCCGTAAGCAGTTCCCAGTCCGCATCCGTAAGCTGTCCTGTCTTGAATTTCTGGGAATCCACACCGGAATCCATCGACAGGAGCCTGTTCATAAGCTCGTTCTCGCTCATTTCCAATGAGAACATAAGAGCCGCTTTCTTCTGCTTCACCACTATATTCTGGAGGATGCTCAGCACAAAGGATGTCTTTCCCATAGCGGGACGTGCTGCCACCAGCACCAGGTTTCCGTTCTGAAGACCTGCGGTCTTGTGATCCAGATCCGTAAAGCCCGTGGGAAGACCGGTTATACTGCCTGTAGCCCTTGCAGCCTTATCTATGGATTCAAGGGAGCTCATGACTATATCCGCCGTGGGAGTGATCCGCCCCACGCTGCGGCGCTGTACCACCTTGAAGACGCTTTTTTCCGTCTTCTCCAGCAGCTCATTCACATCTTCGCCGTCCCTGTAGCATTCCTCGCTTATACCTTCGGTAACCTTAAGAAGGTCCCGCATAAGCGCTTTATCCGAAACGATCTTCGCGTAATGCTTGACATTGGCGGAGGTGGGCACCTTATCGATGATGTCCATGATGAACTGTTCGCTCACCACATCCTCTGGGATGCCCTTTTCCTTGAGCATCTCACTGAGTGTCAGCACATCTATCGCAGAACCCTTCTTTCCCAGTTCCAGTATGGCATCATATATATGTCCGTACAGCTCATTATAAAAATAGCTGCCGTCCGGAAGAAGATCCCTTACTGCACGGATCTCCTTATTGTCGATATAAAGACCGCCCAGAACGGCTTCTTCGGCTTTCTTGCTGTTGGGCTTTACACGGCGGACGGTAACATCACTGCCTTCCGCCATTTATTTTTCCTCCTCGACCACTACCTTGAGCTCGCCTGTTACCTTGGGATGGAGTTTTATCTGGACGGTATGGATACCCGCCGTCTTTATCGCATCCTTAAGCACTATCTTTTTCTTGTCTATGCTCATCGAAAGCTGGCTCTCGGCTGCTGCCGCAATTTCCTTTGAAGTGATGGAGCCGAAGCTCTTGCCGCCCTCACCCGAGCGTATGGAAAGTTTTACTTCCTTAGTCGAAAGCTCTGCTGCAAACGCCTTTGCCTCTTCAAACTGCTCTTTGGCGATACGCTCGTCGTTCTGCTTCTTTAACTTTAAATTGTTCATATTTGAAGCAGTGGCTTCCAGGCCCTTCTTCTTACTGAGTATGAAATTACGGGCATAGCCGTCGCTTACTTCCACTACTTCACCTGCTTTTCCAAGCGACTTTACATCTTCCGTCAATATGACTTTCATCAGATCTCACCCTCCTGTATCATTGTATCCAGTGTATTCTTCACAACTATCACGGCAGCCTCCGCCGTTGTATTCTTAAGCTGTGCGCCGGAGCTGTTGATGTGTCCGCCGCCGCCTAACTTTTCCATTATTATCTGTACGTTTACCTCATCGATGGACCTGGCCGATATGAATATCTGCCCCTGGTACTCGGTCATCACGAAGCTGGCCTTTACGCCGTTTATGTTCAGAAGGTCATTTGCTGCCTGTGCGGCTACGACCGTAGGGCTCTTTAAACCTTCGGACTTACAGTAGCTTATCACATATTCCTTACGGTAAACCTCTGCATTCCTTACTGCTTCAGCCTTCGCCATGTAATCGGCGGCATCCTCACGGAACATCTTGCGTACCCTGGTAACATCCGCGCCGTTCCTGCGAAGGAATGCTGCTGCCTCAAAGGTCCTTACGCCTGTCTTAGTAGTAAAGCTCTGTGTATCCATGACTATGCCCGAATACAGACAGTCCGCAACCACGCCCTTGAACTTGACTCCGTTATTTATGTACTGCAGTATCTCCGATACCATCTCACAGGCGGATGACGCATTGGGCTCAACATAGGAAAGCGTTGCATTCTCTATGGTCTCCTGCCCCTGACGGTGATGATCCAGAACAAC
The DNA here is from genome assembly GCA_902779395.1 of uncultured Lachnospiraceae bacterium. Lineage (GTDB taxonomy): Bacteria > Bacillota > Clostridia > Lachnospirales > Lachnospiraceae > NK4A136. The sequence goes on from CACZBK010000001.1 coordinate 265,393, forward strand.
TATGGTCTTGCAGCGCTTTAACAGCTCCGGGCATTCCGTGATGGAGGGACGGTTCACATCCACCACCACCACTGCACAGTTCGCATCCGAAAGCTCCAGCGCCTGCTGGGGAGATACTATCGATCCTTCCTCATATTCGGTATGACCTTTATACAGATCCACAAGCGGCTGAAGAGAAGGCGTGATCTCATCGAGCACGATATAACAGCTCTTCTGCAGACTCTGTGCCGCAGCCTTTATACCTGCCATCGCACCGAAACTGTCCATATCACCGTTGCGGTGACCCATTACAAATATACGGTCTCTGGTGGAGATGATCTCCTCCAGCGCCTGAGCCTTGACCCTGGCCCTGACCCTTGTGGTGGTCTCCTTGGCCTGGCTCTTTCCTCCGTAGTAGCTCAAGTTATCTTTATTCTTGACAACTGCCTGATCGCCGCCGCGTCCAAGTGCAAGGTCTATGGCGTTGCGGGCGAACTCACAGTTCTGCGCATAGGTCAGACCGCCTATACCCATACCGATAGATAAAGTAACGGAGATCTCGTTTCCTATGTTGATACCCTTAACATCTTCAAGAAGCTTGAACTTATCTTCCCTGGCCTGGTTGAGCGCGCTCTTTCTTAAGATAACGAAATACTTATCCTTTTCCATCTTGCGCACTATACCGTCCAGATCGCCTATATACTGGTTGACCTGCCTGTCGATAAAGGCTCCGAGAAGGCTTCGTCCCACATCTTCAACGCTCTGCAGGGCCTCCTCATAGTTATCGATGTAGATATAGCCCACGGTCACGCTCTGGTTATCCAGTTCCTTAAGAGCCAGGTTAAGAGCTGTACGGTCGAAGAGATATACGGCGTACATATAGCCGTCATAGGCCGCATCCTCCTTGCCCTCCGTAAGCTTGGCCATGTCGTTTAAGGCTATGCGTTTGATCCTCGCACGGTACTCCTTTTCAAAGAATACCAGATCTATCTCCTTAACCGTATCATCATCCGGGAAAAGCTCACGCTTCATTTCCGGCATAACGGAATGGATGTTCTTATTCTGGAAACGCTCTTTTGAATCCAGCTTCTCGAATTCCCTGTTCATCCAGAGGATCCGGCCGCTTTCATCCAGCAGCGCATGAGGCAGCTCCAGCTCTTTTAAGAGCTGCTTCTGGATCTGCCCATACTCAGTAGCAAAGCTTATAAGCTCGGCATTCATGGCCGGCCTTGCAAATACCAGCATGCAGACCATGGTAAAAACATAAACAGCCACAAATGCTGTGAGTATCACTCCCGCACGCAGATCAATAAAGTAGATCCACAGATTTACCAGCAGCAGTATCACACCCAGCAGCAAAGGAGCCTGCACATAAGCCCTGAGTTTTCCGTTTATCTTGATCTTTATCTTTCCGGACATACTGACGTATTATACCACTTATCAAGGCTTCTTGGCAAGTTTTGTTATTTCGGTGACATAATCTATAAAAACGCTATTTTATTATTTATTCCTTGATTTTGAATGCCCCTGTCTATATAATCAGCACCATAAGACATTGCAGAAAATAACATTTCGAAAGGAGATCCTTATATATAGAAACTCATTTCTGCGTCTGATTCTTCGGGGCATGACCCCATCATTGATCCAAAATTACGATCACTATTCGTGATCAGAGTCTTACAAGGTCAGTATTCATCGGTCAAAATGATCTGAATGTATACGTGTCTGTAATTCTCCCGAACCAATTACTTTTTGATAATACGATTTTTACATTCTGTTATGTCTTATCTGTATAAGACCAAAGCAGTCATACCTGATCGCAGGCATTTATGCACGGCAAGGATATTTCACGGACTTCCATTATGGAGACTGCCGCTGCATAATGCCGGGACATGCCGGATCCTTCTGTTTATTTAACGACCGGTAAAATGCCTTCTCAGAGTACCCGGAATAATACTTAAATGAACCGGCATGTGATCAGGAAAGGCCGCTGAGGTCTTTTTTTGTAAATTGTATTTACATCTTCTTCCGTATATGATAAAATGACTATGTATCTGTAAATCGCTACATAACAGCTCAGAAAGGAGTGGTGAGACATGAGCGTAAATGGAATTACGGGAAATGTAGCAAGCGTAGCAAGTTCTGCCGCGGCTTATAACTATTCATCGGGGAAACCCGCCTCGAGCGAACTTAAGACCTCGACGACAGACGTCAATGCAAAGTCTACCGCAGCAAGTGAGGGCGTGATCTTTGAGCACAGCACCGATGCGGCAGCCGAAAAGAAAGCAGCATCCGAGACAAAAACCTACAAGCAGGATCCCAACCTGATAAGCAAGCTTAAAGCGGATGCGGAGCAGCGCACGGCGCAGCTTCAGAACATTGTTAACCAGCTGTTATCCAAGCAGGGCAAGACCTTCGATATTGCTACCGGTTCCAATTTAAAGAGTGTCTTTGAAGGGATCGAAGTAGATGCGAAGACACAGGCCCAGGCTCAGGCCGATATAGCCGAAGACGGCTACTGGGGTGTAAAACAGACATCGGAACGTATCTTTGATTTTGCAAAAGCACTTACCGGCGGTGATCCTTCAAAAATGGAAGACATGAGAAAAGCATTTGAAAAGGGCTTTAAGCAGGCCACTCAGGCCTGGGGCGATGAGCTTCCTTCCATCAGTCAGGATACTTATGCAGCCGTCCAGAAGATGTTCGACGATTACGCTAACCAGGAACAGAACTGAAAATAAGTAGCAGAAAACCGGTCATGCCAAACGGCATGGCCGGTTTTTTTATATCGCAAAGCCGCAAACTAAAAAACCGCCCCGGCATCTGCCGGGGCGGTAAGGGTTAAGCCAGATCAGTTAGTCTTTTCTTTAGCTTTTACCATATTCTTTGCAGTTATCTTGATCTTAGCGGTAGTAACGCCTGAGAACTCAGCATTCTTACCCTGGATCACTACAGTCATGGTTCCCTTCTTGGTATTCTTAAGGAGACCTACTATCTCGTAATCCTCCTCAGAATAAGCCTTTTTATTAACGCTAAGCATCTTTAACTTGCTTTCGATATCGCTCTTTTCGATAGCCTTGCCGGTATACTCTATAGAGCAGTTCTTTGCAAATGATGCCTTAACCTTCTTAGCTGTACCAACAGTAAATGTAAGATCTACACTGCCGATATTCTTATCATTAGTGCCGGCTACCGTTACAGTTACCGATTCCTTAGCACTAAGCTTACCGGTATTGCTGCAGGTTACTTTCAATGCCTTAGCAGAGATCTTAACACCGTTTCCATCTGTTATGGTTACGGAAGATGCATTTATCTTCTTTCCGGGTACAACATTTACCGCTACATTTTCATCTGTCAGCTCTAAAGCCTCATAGTCAAATTTAACGGTTGCGGTTCCGGTGAAGTTTCCGTTACCCTTTAATGTAACTTCAGCAACTCCGTTATCAGCCTTCATCTTCTTTACCTTGAAGTCCTTACCATAGAAGATATCGTTGTCATTGAAGGTACCGGTGATGGTAGTAAAGCTTATTCCCTTAGCAGCATATACAGCATCAACTGCTTCATATGCATCATTTGCTGTAGGAAGCTGGGCAGCCTTGATAGAGAAGCTCTTCTTCTTTGTCTTTCCGTCTGAACCGGTTGCAGCTACGGTAGCAGTACCCTTATTTACGTTGTTTGAGAAAGTAAGTACTACGGTCTGGCCTTCATTGCTGCTGGTATACTCGCCGTCAGTACCAAGTGTCATGGTTATATCGCCCTTATCGGTCTTAACTACGATGCTCTTAGGATATACAGCCTCTCCGGTATAAACCAGTCCGGTCTTATCAACCTTCTTGATGCTCTTTACAGAAACTGTTGCAGCTGCTGCATCAGGCTTGTTGATCTTGAAAGTTTCGGAAGCGATCTCACCGGCGTAATTTCCTTTACCCTTAACAGTAATGGTTCCGTTGCCTTCCTTGTTTTTACCGTACTTAACGGTATAATCTGTCTTTTCAGCAAGGACGGTATCGCTGTCACAATCAACTACGGTAATTGCAGGCTTGATCTGAGATCCGGTGTAATCATATCCATCCGGATCAAGTCCTTCGATGGCGATTCCGGTCATCTCGGGCTTAACGGGATCTACAGGATCTACCTTAGGCTGCTCGCCAACATAGATAGTGAAGTAAACTTCCTCAGTTGCCTCACCGTCGGTAACAACCAGCTTGTATGCTCCGTTGGAAGAAGCTGCTACGGCACCGCTTACGGTATATACGTTCTCACTTGCAGTTCCGTTAAGGCCCTCAAGAAGGTTAGCGGATACACCGTTTGCACTTACAAGATTGAAGCTGATGCTGTTCTCACTGAGTACGGCACCGTCTGCGCTTACTGATACAGCATTGAAGCTTACGTTGATAGCTTCATTGTTGCTTACGGTTACGGTATAAGCGCTCTCTGCTGTCTTTCCGTCCTTAGCATTAGCATCCACACCGGTAACATTTACGGAAATGCTGTTCTTGGATACTACGGGATCGGAAGTTTCGGTCTCATCTTCCACAACGATTTTGATGCATACTACCTTGGGATCAACTCCGTCACTGGAGATGGTGAGCCTGAATAATGCATTTGCAGATGCAGCTGCATTACCGCTGATAGCAAATACGTTTTCACTGATGCTCTCTGCAAGACCAAGATCTGCAAGAGCAATACCATTTGCGCTTACGAAATTGAAGCTTATGCTGTTCTCGCTGAGTACAGCTTTGTCAGCACTTACTACGTATGCACTGATACTTACATCTACAGCGGAATTGGTACTTACGGTAACTGTAAGAGCGTTTTCGGAAGAAGTAGCTTCCTTGGTATTGTCATCAAAACCTTTTGCACTGATAGCGATCTCATTCTTTGAGGGAGTAGGAGGAACTATAACCTCTTCTTCATCTTCTACGATGATGCTGAAGTAGATAACCTCTTCTGCTCCGTTGAAAGAAGCTGTGAGCTTATAAGACTCATTAACGGAAACCGCTGAGTCACCGCTGATGGTGATCTTGTTAGTGCTCTCGCTCAGCTTAAATCCATCGGGAACATCCTTCTTTGCACCGTCGTTATCTGTAAGGTTCCAGCTTACGGTATCAGAAGATACTGTATCTCCGCTTACAACACCGGATTCAAAGCTTAATTCAACTGTTTCATTAAAGCTTACGCTTACACTGCGAGCCTTAGCTGAGCTGCTTCCGTCTTTACCTGCTACTATGGGATCAAAACCGCGTGCAACGATAGCCTTAACGGTCCAGTCCTCGGGGTCGGGAGCAGGCTCCTCTGCCTTAGGATTAACTATGATGTCAAAAAAGATGTTCTTATCAGCTGCACCGTTATAAGAAGCGGTGAGTTTGAAAGAAGCATTAGCGGATGCGGTTGCATTTCCGCTGATAGCAAATGTATTGCCATCTTCCTTTTTTTCAAGACCCGCAGGGAGAACTGCCTCCGAGCCGTCTGCTGCGGTAAGATTCCAGCTTACTACTGCATCCGCAGATACGGTATTTCCGCTGAGAACCTTTGTAGTAAAGCTTACGTCAACTGCATCATCCACACTGACAGTATAGCTGAGTGCCTTATCTTCGGCACTTCCGTCTTTGTCTGTGTCTTCTGCGAAGCCGTTTGCGCTGATCGCTTCTACAGATACCGAGGTCTCTTCGCCATCTGCCAGTACGGGTATACTGAATCCTTCAAAAGAAGTAACCAGCATAACCATCGTAAGCAACCAGCTTAATACATTGTTCCACTTACGTTTCATTGTTACTTTTTCTCCTTTCCATCTTTTCGATGATTTGATTTTTTCACTGCTATTTAGTATTTCGAAACTCCGGTCCTAAAAAACGGGGTCGGATGAAAACTTTTTCTGAACCTCCCGATTCTTAATAGCAGTAATGAAGGATTATAGCACTAAAAAATCCCCCCGTAAAGGGGTGATTTACTTTTCCTGCCCCCGCAAAGGCTTGATTTTTTCACCGGCCGGACATACAATACTATTTATATAAGTAGAAACTCCGTTTTACACATGCCCGATGAAAGGAGAATTACCGGTATGAAACTGTTATTCTATGCAGCAAAGATATATGATAAAAAATCTTTCGATCCCGTACTTGAGCGGTACCCGGGGATGGAGATAGATTATATAGACCACGAACTGGAGCCCATTACCGCCGCTCTGGCCGAGGGCTACGATGCCATATGTGCCTTTGTAAGTGCGGATGTGGGTGCACAGACCCTTACCATATTAAAGGAAAAAGGCGTAAAAGCCGTGCTCATGCGCTGCGCCGGCTATAACAACGTGGATGTCGAGAAGGCCAAAGAACTGGGTATTTCCGTAAAGATAGTCCCCGGTTATTCCCCCGAAGCCGTGGCCGAGCTGGCCATGGGTCTGGCACTCTCCGTTAACCGTCGCCTTTATAAGGCATATAACAAGGTACGTGAAAACGATTACAGCCTGCGTGGACTTCGCGGTGTTAACTTCTATCAGAAGACCGCCGGCATAGTGGGAACCGGAAAGATAGGAGCCGCTATGGCGCGTATCTGCAGAGGCTTTGGCATGAAAGTCATAGGATACGATATGTATCCCAATCCTGCCCTGGCCGATTTTGTGGAATATGTTTCCCTTGATGAGCTGCTCTCGCGCAGCGACCTTATATCGCTGCACTGCCCGCTTCTTGATTCCACTTATCACATGATCAATCTGGAAAGCATCAAAAAGATGAAGGACGGAGTGATACTGGTGAACACCTCACGCGGTGCCCTGGTGGATACAGACGAGCTGATAGAAGGCATACGCCTTAATAAATTCCTGGGCGTAGGCCTTGATGTATATGAGGAAGAAACAGGAAATGTGTACGAAGACCGCTCCGATGAGATAATGGCTCACAGCGTGACGGCAAGGCTCCTCTCCTTCCCCAATGTGATGATAACCTCACACCAGGGCTTTTATACCCTGGAAGCCCTGCAGGCTATAGCCGAGACTACCCTGCAGAATTTCAAGGACGCCTCTGAAGGCGTCACCACAAAAAATGACGTTGCATGAGGATCCTTCTGATAAAACCTGAGACCGTAGGGATCTTCAGTTATACCTTTCTTGTGGAACATGAAGCACTGGAAATGGAGTATCTCTACACAGTGTTTACCGAAAGGGGCCACGATGCGGTGATCTACGACCGCAGATATGACCTCACTCCTCTTAAAAAGAAGCTCAAAAAAGAAAAACCTGCTGTGGTGTGTATCACCGGATATATCACCCAGCAGGAACTTATGAAGAAGTACTGCCGTATCATAAAGAAATATGATCCTGATATCAATATAATACTTGGCGGCTCTAACGTAGAGATAAACTACAAAAACTATTATGACTGCTGCGAAGCCGACTATCTCTATCACCTTAGCGGCCTGGAGAATATGCTTAAACTGATCGACCATATAGACGGCCGCAGGGAAGCTCCGGAGCTTAAGGACATCCCCGGTATATGCTATAAAAACGAAGGAAAATGGACATACAATCCGAAGGTGGTCGAAAGCCCCGAGGATCTGCCTGTCCCCGACCGCAGCTATTTTTATAAGAATAAACACCGCTTCCGCTACCTTTGTTTTAAACCCCTGGCGCTGATCAAAAATTCCTACAGCTGCCCGGGCAACTGTAATTTCTGCTTCTGTACCAACAGAAACAGCGGCAGATACTCCTGCAGGAGCGTGGAAAAGCTGGTGGATGAGATAGCCTCCCTGGACGTGCCTGCCATTCATATAACGGATGATAATTTTTTAACCGACAGGAAATATCTCCAAAAATTCGTTGACCTGCTCAAAGAGCGGGATATACATAAGAAATATCTGATCTACGGCAGGGCGGATTTTATCGCCCACAATGAAGATCTGATAAAGCAGCTGGCAGAGGTGGGCCTGGCGCTGGTCATGGTGGGGCTGGAAGCCAATAATGATGAGGAACTTGATGCTTATAACAAGCACGTCTCCCTCTCCGAAAACGAAGAATGCATACGGATACTTTCAGAGAATGATATATACTGTGCCGGGCTTTTCATCGTTCATCAGAAGATGACAAAGGCCGATTTTAAACATCTTTACGAATGGATATCCAAAAGGGATATCATCCCCACGGTTTCCATATTCACTCCCATGCAGGGAACCGCCGTATACAAAGAATACGAAGATAAGCTCATAACAAAGGATGTCACAAAACAGGATCTGTTCCACTGCCTGCTAAGGCCGGAACATATGAGTGTGCGGGCATTTACCATGGAGTATTACAAGCTCTCCCTGAAGCTGGCATGGAAGAACCGGAAATCTTCGCTATACAAAGATAATCAGTATTTCTTAAGCGTATTGCATATCCTCAAAGTTCCGTTTATAAAACTGCGCCGCTTACTTATATTGTAGTCTGAGCGATCTGTTATTTTCTTTTTATTCACATTAAACTTTTAAAATGCTTTTACACATAAAAGGCTGCCCGCGTAAAGCGGGCGGCCCGGTACGTACGTGATAAACAGTTATACACTTTATAGTGATGCTGCGCCTATTTTCTTTGCTATAGCTGTAATCTTCTCGACCGACAGCCCGGTCCATTTGGAGATATTGCTAACCGGAACATTATCTTTTATCATTTTCTCAGCACTCTCTTCTTGTACGTTTTCTTCTCTTTCCTTCATTTTCGTTTCAACTTTATCAAAAAACTCCCTTACCAATTCATCCATAGTCCCTTCCTCCTTTAACTCCTTACCAAGTTCCTTGTTCGCTGATAAACATACCGATATCACCGTTCCTGCGTTTTCCTTTATATTCTCGTTTCTGCTGATTATTGTTGCCTCTGTATATCTTATTATATCTTCACGGTTAATTCTTCCTGACAGCAGCTTTAGCCCTGCATACTCTCCTTCCGGAAGCCGGGATGAAACGACTATCTGCACCGGGATACTTACCCTGCCCTCTATCTTGTATATCCCTGCATGATCCGATATGATCATATATCCCTCCGCTCTGAGCACTTTAAACAGCTCTTTGGGATATCTGTGACGCACTAAAGTCAAGGTTAATTGTTCTATTGGAAGTTCATTTACTTTTCTGTCAAACCCTTTATATATCAGCCCATATCCCTGGGCTTTATAAAAATCATCTATTGTCAGACCATCTTCCGGCGATTTATACTCAAAGAGATTTACTTTTTTGAAAAAGCTCCCTATTGGATCCGATAATACTGTATCATCCTCTTTCATCACTATCAGAAAATCCAAACGCAGCGGATCTTCTCCCAACTGTTTTTCCTGCTCGTAGGATACAGGTGCTTTTGCAAGGTCATATTCCACCTTCATTGCAGCATAAAAACCATAATGATATCTTGTCCTTCCTTCTTCTCCCATCACATATCCTCCAACATATATTCTAAAGCATGTTTATGCCGGCTTAGCTATAATGCTTAACAGCATTATAGAACGTATGTTCGGGTATGTCAATATGGTTTTGGCATTGATCAGTATTAGTTTTTATGCATCTTCACATCATTATTATACAGCAAAAGGCCGCCCGCGTAAAGCGGGCGGCCTCTGTGTTATCTGCAGACCTGCGGTGCTTTAAGGCTTACGCCTTAAGCCGCGGAATCCTGTTTACATTAGGCTTCTTACTTAGCCTTTACCTTGATGGTAACAGCCTTGGTGTATCCATTACC
>CACZBK010000002.1 GCA_902779395.1 uncultured Lachnospiraceae bacterium
TCTCCAAAAAATCCTTATTTTTCAGTACTTTGTGGCATTTTTCACGCTTTAGTTCCACCCCCAGTTTTGTTGAGTGGAACTTTCTACAGGAAGTTCACGAATAAAACACTGGAAGAAGCGATAGCGTTTTTCGAATCAGATAAGAAAGGTACAGAAGAGATTTCAAAGCCGACAAGACGGCGTGGAGGAAGAAGAAAAAAGAAGACCGGCTGATCAAAAACGGACTTTGAGTGGAACTATTTCAGGAAGTTAACGAATTATTTTGAAAGTTCAGGATTAACACCTGTTATAGCGTTCCTTCAAAAAGGATTTTAGACCCCACTTGCACCCTTTTTACGCCCTGTTCTTTTTTCTTATTGAAATTGAAACTCAGCATATAACCGGTGTCCAGGCCATAATAATCCAGATACTCACTGATCTGCTTTTCCCCTTCTTCGTTATATCTTTCTCCCCGCCAGATCTTCAGCTCAATGATATATTGCTTGCCCAAATAATCTATGATCACATCCGTTCTCGTCTGATCACGCGTCTGTGCCTCAATATAGTAATTACCGGTTCCGTTAATGATCGGTTTTATATACAGCAAAAAGAGTTCCCTGCCGTCTTTTTCTTTAAAGCGCTCTTTTAACGGTCCGCATATCTCAGTGTAGGTTTCGATAAAACGTTCCAGTATCAGACGCATATTCAGCTTGCCATCTTCCACGAACTGATTCTTCGCAAATTCCCCCTTTCTTGAGAACTCATTATTCTTTATCTCCTCATCCGAAAGAAACAGATTATAAAGCATGGTTTCAAAAATCCTGTTTGCAATCCTCACTGTATTATGATCATTTCGGATCAATCCGTACATCTGAAGCTGTACTATTGCTTCCTGCTGCGCATTCCATGTCAGCTTTATCCCTTCCATCAGAATACTTCGTATAGCTTTTCTTAATTCCGGATAGTTATTGAGTTTTCCTGTTACAGATTGGAAAAGAGTATTGTTTTCCGATAAAATATTTTTTACCGCTTCATCAACACCTCTCTCCGTCCACGCATCCGATAATGATAAGCTGTTATTAAGCCTATGATCCAGCAACTCGCAGATCCGGCTAACAAGGAATGGGTACCCTCCGGTGTAATCCCTAAGATATTTTGCAATAAGCTTTGTCTTTATACCTATATGATGATCCTGATCATATTCATCCAGCATAGCCTTTATCCCGGCTTCAGAAAGACTCATATCCACATCAAGATCTGTCGCTATATTCCAGGGGCTGTTTAGCTTATGCTGTTTATCGTCACGGATCTTTGTCCTTAAATGCTTAATATCCGTAACCCCTGCAAGGATTACCGAATGAAAAGCCGGAACTCCACCCGCCTCTCTGCTGATATATCCATCCCTTAAGAGTGAGAGAAAATCCAAAAATACCTGATTATCAGATGCACTATCTACCTCATCAATGATCATAACCATTGACTTGACGGAATCCTTCATCCACCTTTTCAGAATACGGAACAAGTCATCCATCTTCCCCGCTTTTGATGAATTATTAAATTTATCCAGCTCTGTTAAAATACTGTCCGGAATGCTCAGATTCTCAAACTCATGAAGATCAAGAATGATCCTTGCCAAAGCCTTTGAAAACGTTCCTCCCGTTCGAAACGATTCCTTATCAATTCTCTGAAAATCAAGCAAAAGCACAATATAATCATCGGTCAGATTCGATCTTAAAGCCATAAGGGTTGTTGTTTTCCCGTACTGCCTGGCCCTGTTGATCGTTATATACTTCCCATCATCAACCAGTTGCCTGATCACTTTGATTCGGTCGGAAATATCTACCATATAATGCTTTGACGGAATGCATACCGCTGTTGTGTTAAACTCTTTCATATATCGGGTTATTCCCTTTCTTTATATACCTTTTAGGTCTTTCATGTCTTAATTAAAACAAACAGTTCACACATCAACTCTTCTTATTTGCATATAAAACAGCTCTTAAATTCAAAAACCATTTATAGTTTCCTTTCCCCATTCACATAATTCCAAATCAATAGCCCCTGAAGAATAGGGTCCTAATTCATATTCATTAAACAAAATATGTATTATTCCATCTTCAATGTAATAAACTATCCCAGAATAATCAATGCGTGCAATATTATCAATAAAGTATTTTCCTTCTTTACTTTTAAGAACATCTCTACTTATACACTCATCTACTTTTTTGATTAATCTTTCTTCATCCCACCCTAACATTTCCTGCAAAGTCACTATTCTACCTTTGTTCAAATCATAGGTATATGATTTAATCTCATGGTATCCATGAGGTCCGCCAAGATACTTATAATCATATACATATATATTGATGTATCCATCCATATTATGACATACACGTACTTCTATATCACTTTCATATTCTGTAACATTTTCATCCATACACTCTTCGTCAAAATAATTACAAAAATCCAAATCATTTTGAATCAGCTGTTTAAGATGCTCATTTATCACTATAGCAATAGGCTCATTCTCGCTAAACACCGGATAACTATATTTTACTCTTATAGGCAAAAACTTTCCTTGAATCAAATTTTCAGACTCACTACTTTTATACTCCAATTTGTCTATACGTATATCTGAATTTACTAATAAAACTCTGTTTTTAATATTAGCAAATTCACTACAAACACTAAGCTTACTGTTACACATATTATAAAACTCATTCTTTAATCTATAATTCCTATAAACTTTGTCCCTTTATTCTGCTTGGCATATTCTATCACAGAGTAATAAATCAGAGTATCTTTAAACCCTTTATCTGATTTTTTGCTTTTCCCTTCAAATGGACTATCTTTACGTATGGCCTTATCCACTATTTCAGAGAAATATTTCTCATCACATATTGGTATGATTATCATTCCTATATCACTATAGCCCTTGAGTATTTCACTATATGCATAGGCCTGATAATCTGTAACTGAATAAACAGAATGCTTCTCCGATTCCTGTATTACTTTTGTTCTTCCATGCTGGGTAGCAAAATTGCAATATGCCTCGAAACGCTGTTGCGCCAATTCTCGAATCACTAAATCCGGAATTATAATTTGTATATCGTCTATAGTATTCTTGCTCTTGACAAGGTCTATAACCTCTTTTAATTTACTGTTTACTAACTCATCTCTAAAGCCAAAAAAATCTTTTATATCTATTTTACTATATGATACATATAAACAGTTTGTATCAATAACGATATATACCATTTCTTATTCCCTATAAGCATATGACTTACTACCATAGCAGATACTCATTCATGTTACAAATATGCAAAAACTATATCAACTGCTTTATCTCTTCCAAATAATTAAACAACTTGTAAGCAGCTTCTTTAGGTGCAACATAATCATAAAACTCTATCTTTTCGCCTTTGGCTCTTTCCCCATCTTCCCGCTTAAAAACTCTATTGGCTAACCCCCATTCAATGCAATCAGCGTACTCATCATCATTGGGCAGTTCTTCTTTATCTACTAAACGCATCATCTTATAAAAACACTTCATATCGTTGTCCGTAGCAGCCCCTATAGCATGTATTATAATCACGTCAAACTTATCATATTTCTCACGTGAAGCAATATGGTCTGCCATAATTCTTCCCATTAGTACACATACTATCTCAGAATCAGCTAACATAGCTTTTCTTATCATATTAGCTACATAGCTTGCATGCTCATCACTTTCACGGACATATGATAGCAATTCATAAGTAAATGTTTCCTGATTCAAGCCCGATGCCAAACCTTTTAATATCCTCTGAACTTTTATTCTATCCGCAATCGTTACTATGTCGAAAAAGGCTTGCGTGACTATCCCAACAACTGGGTTGCCAAGGGATAAACCTTCAGCCGCCAACGTCAAACCTGATTTTATTTCATCTTTTTCCAAAACTGATATGATTTGATTGATAGTATCATCATCTTGTTTCATAACTATGTCTTATCTACCTTTTTTGTCCAGCTCTATCTCTTTTGTCTAAAGCCTTCTCAACATCGACATATTTAACCGGTTTACCGGTTCCAAATTTCTCAACGTAGTTATTCTTCAATATACCTACTCCGACTGTTCTGTAGCCTATCTTTGTTTTGAAAACTTCTAAATCATCCTGTATTGTCTCAAGCAAATAGCTTTTAATTTCTGCTGACATTTTATGTCCAATAATAATACCGCATAGATTCTCGCGAATATCTATAAATACCTTTTGATCCGCTTTTTTTGCTTTTTTCAATAATCTCCATTCTTTCTCATATTTCCAACCATCAGCTTTTTTATATAAACTTGCTCTGATTACTCTATCCATCTCCGTATCTGATACACGTATTTCTTCTTTATCTTTACAATACTCAATTTCCTTAATCTTTTTCAAATCGCCACTTTGGGTTGATAAGCATAAGCACACGCCTTTGTAATCACCTGCATAATGAGCCCACATTAGTGGATTGTTACACTTCTGTGCAAAAGAAAGTATCCTATACCTTAATTTATGGTCAACGACATAAATATCCTCCTCATCAGCCGACGCAGACATACCACATCCGGCATATCCGTATGGAATAGGTAAAACGACCGAACACTCAAGCGGATCATTTAATTGCTTATAAGTCGGGCAATACATCTTCCCATTACGAATAGTATCTATCAGTCTTATAAGATCTTCTATTGTATTTATGGATTTATACTTATATACATACCTAGGTATTTTATTTTGCATTTTTATTAATCACCATTCTCCCCAAGTACCACACCGCCCATCCCAATCCCTGCTTCCACAGTATTATGCAACATATCATTAAACTCTAAAACATCCCCCTGTACAGGATCAGTTTTATGAATACTCTATCATATAACAACAGCTTCGTCAACGATTATTCGAACATCTGTTCCTATGTATGTAAGGTAAAAACATAATGTAAGCCTTATACTGGTTGCCTCCCGGGTGAGGCTCTTTTACTTCGCTCCGTCTTCTGCTTTATCGTTCTCTTCCTGGTTCCTTATATATTCACGTATTGTATCTTCATTCACATTGCCCACTGTAGAAACATAGTAGCCTCTTGCCCACAGGTGACGGTCTCCATATTTGTTGTGCAATTCCGGATGTCTATCATAAAACATCAACGCACTCTTCCCCTTAAAATATGACATAAACCCCAATATGCTCAGCTTGGATGGAATAGATACGTACATATGCACATGATCCTTGCATATCTTCCCTTCCAGTAATCCCACACCTTTCATTTCACATAATTTCGGGAAAATCTCTGAGAGATCTTTCTTGTTGGTCCCATACATTATCTTCTTCCTGAACTTTGGAATAAATACTATATGGTACGTGCAATTCCACCGAGTATGTTGTATACTCTTATCATCCATTTGGATACCTCCTTGTTATAGTCTTGTGGTTGCGAACCCACTTTATTATAACATTGGAGTTTTTTCTTTTCTTATACTCTATGCAACGCCACGGCTTCGCCTATTCCCCCCATCTCAGATGGGGGTTGCTAATTTCTCAATCAATGAATTCGAAATTCATCTAATAGTACAGCAGCCTTCTCATTTCTTATTTCTGTCAATGCTAATAGTATGTCCTCGTACGCATTAATCAGCTTCTCATCCTTTTTTATTTCATCGCTATAGAATATAAAGGATTTTAAGATAATCATATCAACTATCACCTGTGAATCTTTTATCTCTTTTGCAAACTGTTCTTTATTATTTCTAATAGCTTTTGTAAAGCACGAACTAATAGAGATCAAAATTTCTGGTAATAGCTCACTAATATTAAACAAATATACTGTATATAGAACATCCATCAAATGATTGAAGCCATACTTTTCAATTTGTGCATTCAAAAAACACTTATCTTTATAACTATATTCTGCCTGTACTTTGTTTACATCCCATCTGCTATATCTTCCTTTGCAAAGGAACAATCTCTTTTCAAGAATATTTCTTACATAGTCCTCTGGAATATTATTTACATAATTTTCAAGAATTCGAATCTTCTTCTCAATATCATCTCTTTTACCCTTCTCCCTAGATCCATAAACATATGCTACCAAAAAGCCACTAAGAGCATCTTCATAAAAATCCACTGTATCTCTGGTAAATATCGAAAAGTCAGTTTCTTTAAACAGAATATCATAAACAGCTTCTGGATTTCGTCCTGTCATATTCAATTCTCTTTGAAAATAAGAAGATACTTTATGTTCTTGAAATGTGTCAATTATTTCATGAGGACGCATTTCTTTACAGTTTTTATGCCATATTTCAATCATACATTGCACAATTGAATTAATAACTATGACAAATTCCTCATCTTCTGTATCCAATCCACAACACGCAATATTACAAAGAAGATCTATATCATAATTACTGATATCAAACTCAGAAAGATCTACTCCCTTACCATCATACAAATATTCTTGAATTATCTCGGACCTCTTATTTTGATATTCATATCCATTATTTTCTAGAATCCAATGGTCCACGCCACGTAATTTTGGAACCATATTGGGAATAAATTGATACTCAGCATCATTACGATTTTCTTTTATAAATGCAGCATTAAACTTCTGATGATTCATCTCATCTTCTGCAAGCATAATAATTGTATTAAAAATCCTACTTGCATAATTCTTATTTTTTGTCAAAAAATACTTTGTTAATTCTGCTATCTGGCTAATTAATCCTGAATTATCGTCATTAATTATACTCTTTAATATCATTAACAATATCTGCTGTTTAAGGTCGTTATTTATATCTTTATTCAATTGTTCCCACAATGCAATTACCATATTAACTTCAGCTACATAAGATTGATTTAAAAATATTTTCTTTACACGCCTAATCCATTCATCGACTAGTTTATTTCGCTGTTCATCCGTAATATCTGGCATTATCAATGCAGACGCAATAAATGTAACAAGCACCTTCTCGAACTGTATTTCAATACGATAATCGCCTTTCATCTTTTCACAAAGAGTATCAATCACTGTAATAATTTGGTCAGCATTAGCTTTTTTCTCATTTATATCCTCTATCAGATGATTTATAGTTTCATTCAAATGCACTATTGGTTCGTTTGCATCTTCATTATTCTTAATAATCTTTTGTGCTTCCCCCTTGATCTGCGGTTCGATCATTATTGTTTTTTCATCTATTTCTGTCACAGCAGCATCTCGAAAATCCATTTTTTGAATCCGCAAATTTTCATTAGGATAAGTTTTTTCATCATATATAGAATATAGGTAATCTAAAATAACATGACATCTATTTTTTATTCCTTCATCTCCATAAAGATACGAATTAGCAAGGTATTGTTGCAAATTACATGCACACTTTTCGTCTTTCTCATATCGCCTAGTTATTTCTGGAACTCCCATCGATAGCATAATCTGCTTTTCCAACAATTCTTTTGTCGGATTAGAAATAAATTCGCCACTACGAAGAATATCAAAATATATTAATTCCATACTGGATGCTAATTCTAATGCATACCCCGGCATTTCTTTTTGATAATTCATCCCTATAGCCTCAATAATAGACAAAAGCAATATGTTGTTTGCCTTTTCATATATAGTATTCTTAACATATTCTGCTAAGCCTTTAATACCTGCATGGTCAGAAGAATTTCTCATAGAATTAATAACAGTCTTCTTTATTACAAAAGAAATGTCCGTCAATACCACCGGAAGGTTATGTTCCATGATATCTGCCATCCACAACCATTCATTACCCAAATACACTCTTTTCTTGTTTTCCTTTGGAAAATAAATTTCTATATTTGTTATCTCATCTGGCTTATTATCTGCAAATGTCTGTACTGCATTATTAACAAATGATATTGCCCACTCAAGGCCTTTTACGAAGTCACATCTCATAACATACCAGAAAAAAGTGTTATTATATACGCCGTTTTCATTATTGTCGAAGTGATCTGCATTGTCAGATAGACCATATGCTCTCACATTATTATGGTCGTATCCATCATACTTAAAATGCTTTCTTGACACTCTTTGTCTCCATAATGTTTCCGCTGATTCACATGCCAATTCGGGTAATTCCATAGCAAATGAAAGTGGACATTTTTTCACAACCGCCTTTAGAATCTCTTCAGCAACACTGTCCCTTCTACTAGTTCCAGAGCAATATTCTACTATCATATTTTCAACAAATTCTTTCAGCCATGACTTAGATGACTTGGGCATTTTTGCAACAATAAGAAAAAGCTGCACAATCTCTTCATCATGTTGATAATATGATTTTTCCTCTTTGCCCTTTTCTATTAGCTCGTCAATATATCTAATTATTATTTTGTATGCTTTTTCTTCAGTATCCGCAGTTTTATAAAAACAATTTGCATAATCATCACATAGCTTAATAATAGAAGCTCTATTTTTATCTAGACTTATGTGTTCTTCAAAAACCATACCAATTAAATTATCACGTGCAGCTCCTATCGGTGTTACATTCATTATTAATACTGGTGAATGATTAATTTTCGCCTCAAATGCATATAAGTTTGTTATATCTAACAATTCTTCAATCACTGTTTCACCGAGCAACTCCTGAAATTCCTTGAAAAACATTCCACAGTATTTTGATTTTACTATCCCAATTTCTGTTTGCTTTTTCCAATTTGCCTCAATACTATTATCCGTTAACAATGTATATACAAATTTCTCGCGGGCCTCCTGTACAAACAGTTTATTAGATATCCAAATCTGGTATCTCCTATATACGCAACGTCCGATTTTCTCTATTTCATCAAAAAAAATATTATACGATCCATGACACGCATCGAACGCTTTATCTATATACCGTTCAAAACAAATATCTTCAAAAATATCATATTTCAAACGTATTTTTTTCTTGCTTTCAACAATAATCCCTTCTGACTTCAAAGCTTCTAGAATATCGCTATCTACAATATCACTATCAACACCAACAACAAAACTACTAGCACGCTCAAAAACAATACGCTCAACAGTTTTTCTAACATCACTTTGTAAGACACCATATTTTTTACACTTGTCTTTTAAACAGATGACTCTTTCCCATATGAGATTTCTAAAATTATTCTCGTCGTTAATATTTTCTTCTACAAATCCTCCCGATATAATTAAATTGAGATAAAATGGCACACATAATAAATCCGCATATTTTTTATTCTGCTGTAGTGATAAAATAATGGGATAACGTTTAGCAACCTTATCAATCTCATCTTTCGTCAAATCCGGAATCTCGTATGTTTTGATTCTATATTTTGTATTAATCTTCATAAACGCAGAACTATCAGTAGTTCTACACGAAGTAATAATATATACATTACTGTATTTATCTGCAAGCCTATATATCTCCTGCAATAACGGAAATGCATTGTCACCACAATCTGCAATAAATTCGATAGCATCAATAAAAATATACAACGATTTATTTTCTAACCACAGGATTGCGTCCTCTATATCGCAATCCCACAATTCGTTTACTTTCTTTCCAGTGGACAAATTCTCTGCTCTCGTTACTAATACGTATTCTTTTCCCTTTAATAGTTTTTTGCATACAACTGATTTACCCGAACCAGCATTTCCCTGTATCGATACTAATTTTTCTCGTGCTGCCTGTATCGTTTCTATAATTTCTGACCTGTCAATTTCATATTCACCGTTAATAAGCTCTTCAATATTTTCAAGTTCAATTTCTTTACTTATTTCAATCGCATGCAAAAACTTCTTAATGTTTTCCTTACGAGGCTGTTCTTCTATCACCCCCAGCTTATCCATTATCTTGGAAAAATCCGATGATAGCGTATTATGTAGTGTTCTTTCGCCGCTCGACATTAGGGACTTCGCATACTCATTATATGCGTATAGAATATCCTCAATAATCTGAGTCATTTGCTTCTTTTCCTCATTCCCTATACGCAGCTCTCTATTCTGCTCAAAAAACCCCCGAATGATATCTTGGATTTCTTCCTCCAAAAAAATATGATCCTTATATTTATCCCCCATATCAGTTTTAAATCTATCAAGGCAAACCTGAACTAAAGGATCATCTGAATCCCAATTATTGATATCAATTTCTTTTCTTTTTATCTTGTCCTTAATAATTAATATCCAGCTTCTTCCCGCTTCTTCTAAAGTGACAAAAGAGCTAAGCAATCCAATTGCTGATGCCAAATCCATTTACTAATCATCTCCTCGTCTAATCTATAAATGCTGATTCAAAACTAGCTTCTGTTCAAACCCATTTTTGTATATGTATAGTAACCTACGCCTATCAAATACCGGATGCCTGCAATGCCTTTGCAAGTTCACCATTCTTGGAATATCGTATCTGCAGTGTATCCTTTTTCCTTTTTAAATTTAGGATTAAAATTCACATTTCTAATCTGAGCCTTATAAGATTTTCCATTTAGATAAAGCGTGATATCTTTAGCCTCACCTCTATTTAGGAAACGCCCCATTATCTGCCCAAATACAACCTGATTGTCAAAGGGCAAAGTGAGCCTGTAAAAAGCAACTGTCTAATATCTGACAATGAATCAAATACCCTTACATAATTAGAAAATATTTCTATATGATCTGGTAATATGCTTGGAAATACCATTTCAACATTTTGAGAATTAGTATGCTTTCGTATATAATAACTTCTTGCCTCATCCATCCTATTATCCACCTCCTTAGTTAGTATGCGAAATCTAGATCCGCATTAAAGCTGTATATACTAAGTGCTCTTAGATAAACACCAAAGCACATTACTATCATAATCCCCCGGCCCGACAACAGGCTTTATCTTCGGATCACAATCCTCTCCCCTGATCTCCGCAACCTCAAAACCAAATGACCGTAGGATATCTGCAGAATCCCGGCCAAACACCCGCAGATGATCGTCCTCGCCGAAATGCTCCAAGCGCCCCTCTTTAGTGGTAACAGAGCTGTCCTCGTATACTGTCTCCAAAGAAGGATCCACCGGGAAAGATATGATAAGCTTACCACCGGGACTTAAGATGCGACGCAGCTCATGCAATGCACGCTTATATCCCGTAACATGTTCCAGCACTTGGTGGCAGATAATCAGATCGTATGATGCGTCCTCAAGGCCGGTATCCTGAATATCGATCTGCAGATTGGCTGGGGCGAACAAGTCCGCCGTGGTGTTTGTTGCATAATATAAATGATGAAAGGGGGGGTGCAAAAAACACCCTCCGCATTCACCATCAGCTCCTCAGCCCAATCTCTCCAGCGTTTCAGTGTTGTTTCGCAAGGATAGTCATGACCTTCTTTGATCAGGTCGTCCTCCGTGATCACACCATCGAACACATCCTCTATAAGATCAGCCTCATACTGCTTATACGGCAGCCATATATCCGGCAGCTGTCTGTTGCTTCTGCCGCAGCTATCACAGGTACATCTCCTGACCTCGATCTTGTACCAGATCTTTTCACCACCGGCTTTCCTCTTTGCCCTGTCTGTCCACCCCTTTTTTCCTGCATTCCTCCGCAGTATGGACAGGGCGGGGTCTCATTGCTCTTTATCCAAAAAAAACCTCTTCCTCGTTGTACACTTCTTCGTAATCTGTTATGATGTTCACGGTTATGAACCGTTAGATCCCGGAGGGGGATTCCGCCAAGAATGCCTCCGGGATCTTCCTTTCTCTTTTTATCCCGTGACATTATAATGATTAAAACCGTGACAAGCAATGTAGTCGTTATAGGGTCAGGCTACTTTGGCAGCTACACTAATAATGTTCAATGAATATGATCTTGCCGACACCGCTCAAAACATTATCTAATGTCATTACTAACCTCGTCTTTCATAGAATCATTCCAATATTTCGTTTAAGAACCCATTTAGGTCTGTGTACTCTATTCCCATTTTCTCACATACATAAGGGATTTTATTTTCATTCTTCTTTTCATTAGTCACGATGACTCCACCCTCTACAATAGCGGTTGCTATAAGAAAAGGGTCTCCGTTAGAGTTTCCCTTGGTGGCTATTTTTATCATGTTAGGATATTGCTCTAGTATTTCTGTAGCCTTCTCCTGAATCTCTCTTGAAAGAGGTAAGAAAGCCTCTTTATGCTGCTTTCCCCATTTTTCAATATCATCATCCTTTAGTTCATCCAGTATCTCCGTACTTGAAATGAGTCGTCCATCTTCAACAAGTTTATCCAGCGTTTCCCATATATTAGAGAAGGTCTTCTTGGACATATTATAATTCTTAGCAGCATCTATTAACGCACAGGCATCAATAACGTATTTTTTCATCATAACATCACCGCCCGTTCTATATTGTTAATATGCTTGCTTTTCATATTTAAGGTCTGGCACAATTCACCATAGGACAGGTCACCCCGGTAATACGCCGACACAACTGTCCGAGGGAACAAATAACCTTCCTTACTCAAGTACTTTATATAGTATTTGATTCTGAAATCATCATCCTGTGACATATCTTCAGCCAATTTCTTTGCCTCAAATTCATCAGACAACTTCTTATATAATTTCTGATACTCAGAATAAGATATGATGCTAAGCTCGTATAATCTTCTAACAACAGCCGCTGAACTCACTGCAAATCTATCCCCTATAGCCTGTAAACACTGAGTCGACCATCCGTAATACTCTTCCTTTATTTCATCTGCCGTCGATTTGAACGAAAAATCCGGCATTAGTATTTCTGCTGCTATTCTGTCACAGAGTTTTTCTTCTTCATCGTTTCTCTCGTCAAAATCAATCATACACAACGAAGAAGAACGCCTAATAATATGAGCAAGTTCATGAAATAATGAGAAGACTTTTGCCCGTTCATAATCCTTATTATTTACCGCAATAATAGGATACTTGTCGTAGTATATTGAAAGCCCCTTCATTTCCTCCAACGATACTTCCGTTATCTGAGCGACAATAATGCCTTTATCTTCTAGAATCCCTCTGAAATAACTAAAAGCATTCACCTTATACAAGCTTTTTGTTCGATACGGCGGCTTTATTCCGAGGTAATCCCGTATAGTTCGAGCAATATCTTTCACTAGCACAGTGGCATCAAAGGAAGGTATTTCTTCATACTCCATCTGACCATCAGAAAAATCCAACATAATCTTCCGATTCTGCGTAATTCTTTCTATTTCTTTCCATAAACCATAGCTGGTTTCCCTGTAAACAGTTTCTCCGTAAGTACGTCTGTCCGCATAATTCTTTGGTGCTTTTTCGGGAGGTGCGGATAGGAAGAAAGATGCAAAGGGAACCTTATACAGAGATGCCAGTTTCTTTGCTTCGGTTATGGATGGTAATTCTTCTCCACTTTCCCACAATTCTAATTTCTCAGCCTTAATTCCCTTCTGCTGTGCTTCCACATCAGAGGTTGTGGCAAAGGGAGTTTCACCTCTCGCCCATATCAGCATATCCTTATTTATATATGCATAATTCTTCTTTGCCATAATATGCTATATCCTCCTATACAACTATTCTGAAATATTTGAAAAAACTATTGCTTCATCAATTTTATACATTAACATACTGGCAAACATCAATCTTCTGGTTGCTTCATCTTTCGATATATGCACCTTATTTGAATGTGATTTTGGATTTCTTAATGCGGATATAGCACCAGCCATCATAAAATGAACTCCTTCCTGTACATTCTTTCCACTTTCAGATTCTAACTCTCCTATAGGTAATAACGGTGGGTTTCCCGCAAATAACTTGTGCATCAAATCCACGCCATCAGGAATTTCTGTACTCGATGGCTTCACTATTCTGTAAATATTCTTTAATCTGTCATTAATTTCAATAAATGCATCTACTGTAGCATTTATATAACTTCCATCCTCAAATAGTTTTTGAGAACTCTTACAAATGCTTGGATGAATCATCCCCCATACATTCTCTTCTCTACCATGATTTTCTTTCCTAAGTATTGATAAAGCTTCAACTATTTGTCCCAGAACACATGGATTAATATATAATCCCTTTCCATTACCACAAAAAAGAGTCTGTCTAAGTCCTTTTAACTCTTCACTGATAACAGGATACTGGTGCTTTATATCTTCAGCAATAACAAGAATGGCTTCACACATGTTGGTCATAGTTTGAACAGATGGTGGCATATTGGGAAACCCTTGTGTTTGCGACCACTTCCTTAATGTTTGTTCTATTTGTTCGATTCTTTCCAGATTCATAACGAACCGCCTTTTCCATAATTCCACAAATCATATATACTAATGTTTTTTTTTCTTAGCAAGATAATAATAATACATGACATTATTAGATAATTCGGTTTTATTCTTCTTTGCTTCTTTATGTGCCTGATTTAATATGATTTTATTTTTTGTAAGTACTCTATCATGAGTACCTTTTAACATTTTCTTATCTATGAGATTATAACTCCAAATAACTTCGCTTGTCTTGTACAACTTGGGCAACTCAAGCGATTTAATCTAGGAGGTTCTCATGGACGCTACCCAAACTATCCACCAGACTACTCTTGCCAAATGGATCGCTCTGATCCAGGAACAGCAGGCCAGCGGTCTCACCATTAAAGAATGGTGTACTCAGAACGGTTTCTCCACCAATTCTTATTACTACTGGAAACACATCGTCAAGGAAGAGTATCTAAAAAACGTTATCCCTGATATCGTCCCTCTTCCTTCTCCAGCCGACCCCATACCTGTTTTACCGGCTGCAGAAACTCCTGTTGTACAACACGACTTGTACAACTTGGGCAACTCCAAAAACTCTACTTCTAAAGATCCGATCATTTCTATTTCAATGAACGATATCCGTATCGAGATCGGAGCATCCGCGCCAGATGCCTTGATCACTAAAATCATAGGAGCACTGCGTAATGCTTAGGAACGCTGATCCCCGTTCTTTTTCTGCTGTTTATGTTGTATGCGGCAGCACCGACATGCGTCTCGGCATCGATTCGCTTGCTGCTATCATACAGACACGTTATAAACTTCCTATATTCAAGCCCGAATCCCTCTTTTTGTTCTGTGGCAGGCGCGCCAATAAGATCAAAGGGCTCTTATGGGAAGGCGATGGATTCCTGCTACTGACAAAGCGTGTTGAAACCGGACATTTCACGTGGCCACGCAATTCCCACAAAGCACGTCAGATAAGTTCCCAGCAATTCGACTGGCTTATGAAAGGCTTCGCCATAGATCCTGTCATCAGGATCTCCCAACCGGAAAAAACAGCTTAGCTTTTGTGCAAAACATAGATTTTTTCTGCCTCTGAAAACGTCTGTCATTATTGCCTGTGCAGCACTTTTACAGCCTTACTATCAGTTATTACAACCGGTCTGTGACACTGCACGGGCTCTTTCATTTTCAATGTCCCCTTCTTTATAACACCATTCCTCATCCATCCTCATTACTCTGAACGCTATACAATCTGCCGAACAACAGCTGCTTTCGAACGCCCCTTTTACTGGCTTATTTACTGCATCTGCGGTATAATGACCATATATAAAAGAGGTATCATCGTATGGCTGATAATTCAGTATTTACTCCCGAACAACTTGATAAGATGGATAAACAGGCGCTGATCGCCCTTATCATCTCTCAGCAGAGTCAGTTGAGCACGATCAGTTCCCAACTCAATCTGCTGACACAGCAGGTCGCCATCATGAACCAGCGTGCCTTCGGAAGAAAGACTGAACAGAAAGATCAGATCCCTAACCAGCTTTCATTCCAGGATTACTTTAACGATGAAGTTTTCAATGAGCCGGAAGTTCTTTCTAACTCCTCAAAAGAACCGGAGATCACAGAAGTCATCATATCCGGTTATTGAAGTACTGGCTTTTCAATGCCGTCAGAATTCTTAATTGGAATGAGCGGTTTCGGAATGTCTGGGAATAACTCTGAAATACGAGTTCCTTTTCCGCCGGCCATGATTACTGTTTTCATAGCGTCACCTCTTCAATGCTTTCTCTAACAAGGTCATTACTTCTTCATCCGCATACCCAATCGCCCGTAGTATAATTGAATAGTTTAAATGTTCCAGAAGCCTAACTGCCTTGATAGTTTTTTCATTCGGTTCATAGGATAATTTCCCATGAGCAAGAGCATTACGCCACAAATTGAATTCTTGTCCTAAATCTATTATCTCTTCTTCCTTATACCACTCCTGTGAAATACAGTTCTTCAAAGGCAACCATGTATCATAACCTTTATACGCTTTCCATATCTTATCCTTTAATGCTGGTTCTCGTACAAGATTTTTTGATAAAGATTTTGCTAAATCTTTAAGCTTTTTTGAAGGTTTTTTCTCTATAATCTCTTTGAGAATCATATTCATGACAACATGATGTGTTTCCTCTTTTTCCATAACAGGAAGATAATGTCTGACATATAATTCAAATGTACTAGCTATCTGTAAGCTTTGCTGTAAGTCCACAAGATTTCTACGTTTAATGGATGGATGAATACTTGCTATAGATAATGGCCTTATATCTTCATCCTCTTCATCTATCACTTTATTAGATATATTCTCAGCCATCAGCTTAAAGAGATTATCAATATGTTTTAAGAATAATGTCACATTCCACGTTTCCGAAATAGCCTTATTACCCTCAGGTTCTTCCCTATATCGATTGAAAAAATAAATCTCACTCTGAATAGGCTTTTCGCAATCTATTATCTTTCCATGATCCGGTCTTTTAGATGGGTATTTACCATGTAGTTTCATCGAAAGACAAGTCGTATTCCTTCTATTGCAAATAAAAGCAAATACGCAATCTACCAAGTTATACAAATCTTTAAAGAAGTCTAAGTCAGACGTTGCAGGAAATGAAATTCTAATCTCCGAAAATGCCTCCATATTAGAATGAGCAATCTTCCATTCTCCTTTGGAGGATACATTAAACGAGACGTGGCAATTAACAGAATCAACTGTAATGTCAAAGGCTATTATTTCCTTCAAACTCCGTTCAAAAACAACATGATTTCCTTCCTCTTCTGCTTTAACTACTTGATTAGAAGGCACAAAGTATTGAAGTTCATCAAAATCAAATATAGCTTCTGTATAATAAGACCCTATCTCATAATTCTGAATCACAAAATCAATTTTCTGATGATATGTCTGTGGATAAAGATTTGCCCACATATCGACAGGCAGTTGAGAACAGAATAAATAAGACTTTTTATCAAAGCCATGACCAATAATACAATTCTGTCCATTTATTTCAGGGATACTCTCAAATGCATGAACAACCAGATCTCCTGCCACAAAATCATAGGAAAAATGACGCATCAGGTTTAGAATAGGTTCTTCGATTCCTGGAATATTCTGGTCAACACTGTTGCCATCTGAAAACTCGTAAGTTTTTTTAACGCAATCATATTTTCGACGAATATCTATATATCCAGAATGATTTAACGATTCTAACATTTATACTCCCTTCTCAATATTCTCGTTTATTTCTGATTCAATATACCTATAATCTATGTACCCACATGATTCTAAACCGTTAACTTTCGGAATTAGTTCCACTAATCGTATTCTTCTACCACTTTTATGTGATCTTTTTCTTTCTTCTGCCACCAAAAAAGGAGAATCCCGAATCTTATATTCATACTCTTATGTAATAAACTATAATGCTACATTATCCTTTTCCAACTCTCCCTCCATACATAATAGCATCTCTCCATGTTAACGTCAATGCAAATACGAACATCTGTTCCTGCATTCATCCTATTTCATTTGACCCATTCGTAATGTTGCGACGTAATGTGACCATTTCTTCAACCTTATCCCCAAAGCCCCACTTCAAAATGACACCCCCCTGCGGCTGTACAAGACGCAGGGGGGTGAAAGAAACACATATATACTCTTCAATTTCCACCTCACCACTCCCTCACCTTCTCACCCTTCACAATGAACGCCTTTTCTGCTATTTCTGCCAGGCATTGGTCGGAACGGGAGTCAGAGTAAAACTCTTCTATATGCATTCCGGGGAAAGCTTCCTTAAAGCGGCGGAGCTTTTCGCTGCCGTAGCAGTTGGGTGAGGCGAAGGTACCGGAAGCTATATCCACATCCGATGCGATCAAGTGGCGGATACCGGTACGCTGGCATATCTCATCAAGAAGGAATACCGGAGAAGCGGAGATTATAAGATCATCATCCCGCTTTCTGTTAAGATACCACTCTTTGATCCGTTTCTGCTTCACATCCCAAAACCGGCAAACATCCGCGCGCGGATCCTTAAGCCTGCGCAAAAAAGAAAAGTAACGTTCTTTAAAGCGCAACTTATCTATCGCGCCCAATTTATATTTTATGGCCGCAAAGATCTGGCCCGGCAGATCCAAAATGATCCCGGGATGTCTTTTCATGCAGAAAATCCAAAAATCTACGCTGCTGTCGCCACGGTATATAGTTCCATCAAAATCATATACATTCATATTTCACAAACCCAATCCCGCATATCATCTATGTGTTCTATAACACCTATCCTCTTGCTTTTTTATCCACGTAGCCCTATAATTCTATGCATGATCAAATATATAAAACTGTTACGCGTAAAACACTATATAAAGAATCTTCTCGTATTCCTGCCGTTATTCTTCGGCGGGGCTATTTTTGATATACCGAAGCTGATAAACACCGCGATCGGCTTTGTCTGTTTTTGTCTTATCTCCTCTTCCGTATACATATGGAACGATTATAAAGACATCGAAAAAGATAAAAAACATCCCACAAAGAAGAACAGACCATTAGCAAGTGGCCAAATCTCCAAAAAAACAGCTTTGATCATCATGTTAATGTGCGTCCTGCTATGCGGGATCCTGTTAGTCCTGTATTGCAATCTGTATGCAAGCCTTTGTATTGTTATCTATTTTATTTTAAACATAGCCTACAGCATGGGGTTAAAAAACGTTCCTATCATAGATATCTCCATCCTGGCATCCGGCTTTGTGATCCGCACATTCTTCGGCGGCTTTGTGAGTGACGTAGAGATATCACAATGGCTATTCCTGGTGATCACCACCGGCAGCCTTTACATGGGCCTTGGAAAAAGAAGGAATGAGATCAAAATGCTCGGTAAAGATGACACCCGCGAAGTATTGAAACACTATTCCGTCTCCTTCCTCGATAAAAACATGTATGTGTGCGTTGCACTTGCCAATGTGTTCTACGCCCTGTGGACTCTGGAAATGCCCAATCCAAACATGCGCTGGACCATCCCGTTCTTCATCATAATCCTGATGTGCTACAGCCTGAATACGGAAGGTGATTCCGACGGTGATCCCGTGGAGGTCATACTAAAGGATAAAGTTCTTATCATCCTCGGGTTAATATATGCAGCGCTGGTATTCTTCCTTGTTTATACCAACTGATAACAGCATCACTAAACCGGTTATCTCACAATCCTCTTCATTACGATCTTCTTTATATTTATTTTCGTACCTTCAGCCTCATGTACTATAAATGACAGCTTTTCACCACCATTCAGACTGATATCTTTAAGACATATACTTCCCGCCCCCGGCTCTGCCAAAGAATCCGCTATCAACTCACCATTCGAATACAGCTTTACTTCAGCCTTGCCGCATTCTATATCTGCTATCACATCATATTCCCAGTTTCCTTCTACTCCGGAATAATCAGCTTTTATCAACTCCCCTTCCGCTCCGCTGCTTTCCAATTCTCCATTCGGATTTAATACGCCGTTAACAATTACATATCCCGGAGTATAAGGAAAATCTATCATACTATCCTCACGGGCATTTAATCCGGCTTCAAAATCAAAGAAACTTTCATCAGCAAAATACACACTGTAAGACTCAAATGTATTTTTATAAGTCAGACGATCAGTTATATATTCCGGAAGTCTGTCAAGATACTCCTCTTTTGTTACAAATGCGACTCTACCGGTCTGTTCTGCATTATCCAGTCCTCTCTTGGGGCCTCCCCATAAAACCAAACCCGTATCTTTCAGATCCTCTTTCATGGGTAAATATAATACACTTTCACTATATGGACGAAGAGTTCTGCCCATTTTCTGATCATTATCACCGTTACCGCACACAATAGCTGTTCCTATATTATTATCTTCCAAAAAGCTGTTGATCTGTTTCATCTCATCAATGTTGTATTTACGGTTATACATCAGCAGTTTGGCATCTCCCATAAGAAGCATCAAACCTATTACCGTCAAGACAAGAAATACCACAATATAATACTGACGTACTTTCAAATATTCCCTGATATCATTCAACACTCCGGCAAAAACAAAAAATGCAAGGCCCAGGGTTATGATGTGATATCTGTATTCAAAATCATCGCTTGCATATCTGGTATCTACCAAAAAGTATACTGCCAGATTAACAAAAACCAGAAAAAGTGCATATCCGCTCAAAAAAGAATTATCTTTTTTCTTTATCATCCTTCCCGAACAGTATATCAATGAAACCAATAACAACAGCGTAAAACAAACCCCGACGATCATATAAACAGACTGTACAGATCCCAGGCTGATGTCTTTAGTATCCACCGTTCCGCCAAGCAATCCGAAAATACCAATGATACAGGATGAAATATTCTCCATCATCCGCGTACTGTTTATCATATTCATCTGCGAACCATGTCCGACGAAATCAACTGCTTTAGCCGCAACAACACCTGCTGCAGATGCAGCTAACGCAATAATCTCTGTAACAAAACGCTTTGTTTTCACCCATGAATAATCGTCGGTACAAAAACATCTTACAAGCTCATAAGCAATGACAGGAGCTATACTGCATAAAAGAGTATAGGGACCACTGCTAAGACAGGTAATAAAACACACCGGGACCATATATATGAAACGTCCAATATACTTCTTCAGCTCTATATTCTTCTCCTGGTCAAGTATGATACTTATTATAAGTACCGGAATAATGAGCCTATGTGTATAAAATGCTCCCGCTAAAAATGTCATACGCATATATCCAAGCTGACCTGTTGTCCATGGAACAAAATACAAGATCGCAGCAAGATTTTTCATTGCTCCTGCCGTTTCTGTCCTTCGAAGAACACAATACAAAAGATAGACAAAGACAAGGATGATAATATCATTAGCTATACCCTGAGCGATACGGATATTACCGATGACGCGATACAGAATGGATGTCAGGATAGTCATCCCATGCAGATCCAACGTGGTCTGATATCCATAGTCTTTGGGAAACAGGGTGCCTTGCTTTCCCATCTCCCTTGCAAGCAGCATCATACTGGAAGAATCGAAATCGATTACTTTTTGCATAAAAATCAGATTAAATATCAATAAATAAGAAATCTGTATCACAAAAACCGCAAATGTCAGATATCCTACTACCCTTTCTATATCAGCTTTTTTTGTAAATGCCTTTTGCTTCATAACTGTTTACCTTTCTATTTTTAATCAATTAATCATCCTTTATTATCTTTATTCATCACACTGATCGCGACATTCAAAACTTTAACTATGATCTTATATACCATCTGCAGGGTTTCTGCGAAGATTATCGTACTGATAATATTAATGATCAAAGCCCCGATCCATTTCAAAACCCAAAGGTCCGTATCGAATGCATTTACATATAAAAAGATCAATGAGCTTCCCATTCCCTGACCAAAGAAATAAAAAATTGCATTCCTGCCTATGTGCCTAAAAAAGGCAAACAGCTTACCACAATGTATCCTGTTTTGAAAAAACTTAGCCACTTCTATGCTTAGCATAGAAACAAATGCATATTTAGGACTCGATGTAAACTTAGCAGTCTGAATGTCATATAGTTTCAACTCCTGAAGATAATTTGTTGTTATTATCCCAAGTATTATTATGGCTAAATTCTTAAGGAAACAAGAGCTTTTATACTTGTCATGTTGATCATGCCTAAACATATTAAAGCCAATCATCCAAAAAATAGCATAAAAAAGAATTTGTGTGATATCCAGTCCAAGAAATGAATTACCGAAATAAACCCATAAGAAAAGGGCTACCATAAAGATTAAATATGTGTGGGAATCAGCTTTAAATCTCTCCACCCCTATGACAGTAATAAAAATAGTAAAACAAATAACAACCACAAAATAGACCGGCATAAACCAAATCGATCCTGCAACTACACGGAATCCTGTGAAACTCACTTTAAAGAAAGCATTATCGACAAAGTCTCTTAAATCTGCCAATCCTGCTGTAAGCGGCAACGCCCCAATAAAATATAAGAAAAGGCTTACAAGTTCAAGAAATATGATATATAAGATCCATTTACACCATATGCGGCCTAAACTTTTAATCGTCTTTTTTAACTCTATCTTACCATAGCTTGATCCCCATCCGGATAAGAAAAAAAAGAAGGGAACATCCAAAAAAAGCGTCATATTACTAAACCACTCCGGAATATATTTCTGCCCACTCCAAAAAGCAGTATGAATAGAAATGATACCAAAAGCAGCTATTCCCCTCAGAAAATCAATATAGTCATTCCTTGTTTTATTTTTCACATCCATATTTTCCGTCAGCCCACGAAAATGACTAATCACCGTTTTTTGTGTAACGAATTATAATATGCAATCCATTGTTTACTTATGTACCTCACCCGATATATTCTTTAGATAATTACATACTGCTTTGCCATAACGATCCTCCCTACTATTTATGATCCTATCCAGAATGCCTTGGACATTTTCAACATTTTCACTAATAGTAACCTTTTTAAGTAAATCCCAAGCTCTTCCTTTATCATCTTCATTACGTAGAATATCTATCATCTGAGTAACAAAATCAATGTATTCATCTTGATCCTATCTCTCCTTCCATAGCACACCCCTCTTCAAACACTCGCTATCAGGATTCTTGCCATGGTTTACCTCCAAAGTTAGTTCCAAATCATCAGTACCTGTTTATTATATCATCATGAGATAATCTCACCCAACAGATTACGCGACTTGTACAACTTGTGCAGCACGATCAACTAACTAAATTATGTACTCTCATGAATACTAACCAAACTTTTCAGCAGTCCAATCACGCCAAGCGGAAGGCTACCCTTCAGAAATAGAAAAATAGTAAGTACTCTATCATGAGTACCTTCTAACATTTTCTTATCTATGAGATTATAACTCCAAATAACTTCGCTTGTCTTGTACAACTTGGGCAACTCCCAAAACACTACTTCCAATGATTCGACTATTTCCATTTCAATGAACGATATCCGTATCGATATCGGAGCATCTGCGCCTGATGTCCTAATCACTAAGATCATAGGAGCTCTGCGTAATGCTTAGGAACGCTGATCCTCGTTCTTTTTCTGCCGTTTATGTTGTATGCGGCACCGACATGCGTCTCGGTATCGATTCGCTTGCTGCTATCATACAGACACGTTATAAACTTCCTATATTTAAGCCCGAATCCCTCTTTTTGTTCTGTGGAAGGTGCGCCAATAAGATCAAAGGGCTCTTATAATTCTGATATCGGAATTACAATAGTGCTTTGATCCTGTCACCGCGACGCCCGTAGAAAAGGAACAGCGTACCTTCTTCGAATGGAGAGGTATTATATGTTCCCTCCACAAGCTGTGAAAGACCATCCACGCCTTTACGGAGATCAGTATAGCCGCATACGACCACGAACTTTGATATGCCGTGAGCCTCAAATAACATGGCTCACCTCCTTTACCAGCCTGACAGCCAAGTCATCTGAAACCCCGGTGGTCTCAATAGTAGCTTTCTTTGTTTTTTTAGTGATCGTCGATACATTTGCCGTTGGATCTTCAGCTGGCAACTCAATAGAAGCCAACTGGCCGGAGGATGAACAACTGCTTTCGGTAGGCAGATCTCTTATCGAATCATTGTAGACCCGATTGCGTATCTTGCGAAACCAGTAGTATTTTTTTTTTGATGAGATGCCATTCTCTTCAAGCCACTGCTTTACAATCTGCCCCCCGGGTGAGACTGGCACTGCTGCACAAGCGAAGTCCACTCTGCCATTCGTACATCTGTGGTGATCCGATCCATTATAACTGTCCCTTTCTTGACTCTAAAAAACTCGCTAGTTTTTTCAGTTTTTTTGAGTATGACAGATTTTGTGTTATAACGGTAGGCGCAAGGTTTGACGTTTACTTTCATTCATATCCGTCACCTCTTATATACTTATTAACGTTATTATATATCTCTTTCATATGTTGGCTTTACAAAATGACAACTCTTACAATATACACACGAAAACACAGAAAGACAACAGATATTTGTTTTTCTATTGAGTGGAACTTCCTGCTGGAAGCCTACCGATCAATGCCTTTACTATTCTTTCACTTGCCTGCCCATCACCGTATGGATTAACAGCGTGAGCCATCTTATCGTATTCATTCCTGTTATCTATAAGTACAACTGCTTCTCTATATATATCTTCTTCTTCAACTCCAACTACTTTTACTGTTCCGGCTTCTACAGCCTCTGGTCTTTCTGTTTCCGTCCTAAGTACTAATACCGGTTTCCCAAAATGCGGTGCCTCCTCCTGAATACCACCTGAATCGGTCATCACCATAAAGCATCTCGCCATCATATTATGCATATCCAGAACATCCAAAGGATCTATAAGCATAACATTAGAAATATCAGATAAAATATCAAATACCGTATCCCTTACTGCCGGATTTAAATGCACAGGATAAATAAACTGAACATCTTTATACTTCTTCGCCAGTCTCTTAATTGCATTACAGATATTACATAAAGGCTGTCCCAAATTCTCGCGCCTGTGTGCTGTTACAAGTATTACTCTTTTATTTTCAAAATCTACATCTCTAACAGCTTTATTATGATATTCATAATTATCTTTTACAGTAGTCGCGAAAGAGTCGATCACAGTATTACCGGTGACATATATGCCCTCTAAAATCCCTTCATGCTTCAAATTAGATTCATTCAGCTTAGTCGGTGCAAAATAATATGTACTGATCCTGTCCGTAAGCAGACGGTTCATCTCCTCCGGAAAAGGAGAATAGATATCCCCTGTACGGAGACCTGCCTCAACATGCCCTACCGGGATCTGCTGATAAAAAGCAGCAAGAGCAGCTGCATAAGATGTAGTTGTATCACCATGTACCAATACTATATCCGGGCACTCATCCTTTAGAACAGGTTCTATCTTCTCAAGGATTGAAGTAGTAATAGTAGTCAAAGTCTGCCTGTCTTTCATTATATCCAGATTATAATCTTCCTTCACTCCAAAGGCGTGCATAACCTGTTCCAGCATCTCACGATGCTGACCCGTTAAACATACTATTGTTTCAACCTCTTTATGCTTTTTTAATTCCAGCACCAGCGGACACATCTTTATTGCTTCCGGTCGCGTACCAAAAACAAGTAATGCTCTCATAATCACTTAGCCCCTATTCTCAATCATATTAATTCTTGTTCTGACTATACAAATATACGGAAAACATAAAATCTACACTCCCACGTTGATCC
Organism: uncultured Lachnospiraceae bacterium; assembly: GCA_902779395.1. Lineage (GTDB taxonomy): Bacteria > Bacillota > Clostridia > Lachnospirales > Lachnospiraceae > NK4A136. The sequence continues at coordinate 25,468 of CACZBK010000002.1, forward strand.
AAGCACCTTAAAATGGTATCTACCAAAAGGTACATATGGGATACATCTTAAAATATATAAGGGTACTCACTGATTTATTAGTCCTATAAGCGAACGTGGTAATTTCAACAACGCATGTCCTACTCGATAATCGCGGCTCCCATAAAACGTATTATCATAACCTCTTATAAGCTTTTCAAATAGAATAGGGAGGATGCTTCGTTCCGCATCAGACAACTTATCTGCTGCATAATAACAAGGATCTTCTACTGGCACACTACCCTCACAGCTTATACTTATTATCTGTTCCCAAGTCTTTTTTAAATCATACTCACAAAGATTTCTGAAACTTCTCAATGCCTCTTCCCCTAAACGATTGCTTAATTCTTCATCCTTCAAAATACTACAAAGGTTATTTGCCATAATAGTAATATTCCCAATCGGAGCAGTCATTACCCCTAACTTATCACTGGTCAATGACAAAAACGGCATCTCATACATAACCAAAGGCAGTCCATAAGCCTTGGACTCCAACACAATCATGGGATACCCCTCCATTTTTGATGTAAACAAAACACATGTTGCACTTCGATAAAAGCTTTCCACCTCAGAAACACGTTGTATCCCATGAAAAAAAACAGAATCCTTTAACCCATTATTATTTATATAGTTCTTCATCTCTTCAATTATGGCGGTGTTTCCTGTTCCTACTATATCCAACACCGCTTCATGACATTTTCCATGTACTAATCTAAAAATTTTCAATGCGTCCATAGGATACTTTTCTTCAGATATCCTTCCGATCCATAATACGTGAAAAGACCTATTGCTTGTCCTTATAACATTCTTTTTCAAGCTCTCGGGGACAGGATTTTCCACCAGATAGGAGTCACACCCACTCAATTGATAAAATCTGGCATTTGTCTCCGAAAGTGCCAGAACAAGATCACATAGCTTAAATGCTTCGCTCTGAAACAATGCTGCTTTACCTGTATCATAATTCCAAGAAAAATGCCCATGACAGTATAGAACATAAGGAATCTTCAATTTCTTCATTAACATACATTCCCATATAAAACCACGGTTTATCCAGTCATTGTTAACAAATAAGCCTACATCTTCCTCTATGCATACCTTTTCCAGCATTTCCAGACGCGACACACCATAATCACCGGGAACAACAATCCTTTTTACTGATTTGGGATATGGATAATCCCATTCATTTTCTCCTTCTACAGAAAAAAAGACTACTTTGTATCCCATTCCTACCCATAATTTCAGCAATTCCGCATTAACACGTTCTACGCCTCCATCATAGGCTTTACGCGAATAACAAGCAATTGTCAATGGTTCCCTTCTCTCTTTTTCATTTAAGGAATACCTCTTAAAAAATGAAACCGCCTTTTCATAAGACCACACTTCGGATAAAACTCCAAAAATCTTCGCAAATCCATATTTTTTCCAAAGTGTGTTCATCCCAACCAATGTATCATCAAACACTTCATCTGTCATGATATCAGTCTTGGAAAAAGGTAACTCCGCACACAGTTGTTTTATATGCTTTTCTGTCATCGCTATATCAAATTATTCCTTCCGAATAGTATTCTTTATCGCTCTCTTAATCACATGAAGCCTCCACTTTAGTTCAAATACAAACCATTTCTGAGTTGCTACCAATTCAATCTGTTCCTTCAATCTTTTCGGTATTTTCAAATTTCCAATATAATCCTCTACTCCATCAAATGCTTCCGACTCTTCCACGAGTTGTTTGATCATTCTGCATCTTTTATGAATTTCAGAAAACATAACACTATCTGTTAATTTACATATTGCATTTTCCAAAAGACTGATTCTATATAATTCTAATTGTTCCATTACTTCTCTTTTATTAGTAGCAGAATAAAACGGTTTGAGATACTTATATAGCATTCCGGCATCCGAAAACAACCCCATGTCGGGTTTTCTGGACATGGACCCTAACACCTCGCGATAATAATACCCTGTAATACTATTATCAACAATAACCTTTTCAGACGACAGAATGTAAGGAAATGAAAATGCAGAATCCTCACCGACACGTATCTTCTCAGGAACCGTCATCGCATTTCTTATTAAATTCTTTCGTTTATAAACTTTAGACCATGTTGATGGGAAAATAGAATAATCATAATAACATGCATCTTTACAATTTGTATTGTTTTTTAAATAATCTAATCTTTCCCCTTCATAGATTCCCGAATCCATAGATTGAACATAAACACTACTATCTTCTTCTGATCTATAACGTGTAAATCCTACCGCAACTAAATCCGGTCTCTCTTTTATAACCCAATTCATTATTTCTTTGTAATAATCTTTAGCAACAAAATCATCTCCATCCACAAATGTAACGTAGTCTGCAGTAGCCGCCTTTATTCCAGACTTACGCGCAGCTACCAGTCCAGCATTTTCTTTATGTATCACTTTTATTCTGGAATCTTTTTGTGCAAATAAATCACAGATTTCTCCTTCCTTCCCCTTTGATCCATCATCAACAAGTATAATTTCCAAATTACTATATGTTTGTATCAAGAGACTCGTGATACACTGTTCTATATATTGTTCAACTCCATAAACGGGAACTATTACCGACAAAATGGGAGTGTTATTATCATTCATATCATATCTTTCTTGCGATTTACGCCAGTAAATTCATAATAATCCAATAAATCCTTATTGTAATAATTTATTCTTAACATCACTTTTTTATTTCTGTATAAATTCATATAGTTTAGGCGAAATAGCCAGTAAAATGGCGGCTATTTTCTTTAATGGAGCTCTTAATACTAAGGCTATTCTTATACATCCTTTTCTATACTCTTTATATAGCTTTTCTATTCTAATAGCATATGGTCTATATTGTTCGATTTTTATATTTTGCAACACATTAGACAATGCAAAAGCATACCTATCAAATGTTCGATCTACATATTCATTTTCGCATTTGCTAACATATTTCAAGCGCCCATATAAAGCTTCTATAGCATCCGGATGTATAATGCCATTATTTTTTCGCATAATACTATCTTTTCTCACTCGATAAAAATATAACGGTTTAGAAAGCATCACTACCTTTCTTACTTCTGACCATAAATGGTGTGCAACATATTCATCTTCATGTATTTTGCCTACAGGATAATGTAAAACCCCTCTAAGTTTTGATAAACGATATAGCTTATTCCAGGCTGTAATCATCTGAATTCTGTTACTATAACTATTATAGAAGTATTCCTTTATTCTTTTCCCTTCTATAATACCTTCAACCATACCATCTTCTATTTCTAATAGTTTTCCCTCTTCATCAATCTTGCAAACACCGCCGACCACCATGTCTGCATCATATTTATCCGCATAATAAAGCATACCCTCTATAGTTCTTTTTTCAATAAAATCATCACTATCCAGTAAATATATGTATTCACCGTTACAACGTTCTATCCCATAATTACGAGCATCGGATAATCCACCGTTTTTTTTATGATATACAGTTATCCTTTTATCTTTTAGTGCATATTCATCACATATCTCCCCACTTCTGTCAGTTGATCCATCATCAACAAGGATTATCTCCAAATTACCATATCCCTGATTTAATACAGAATCAATACATTCATGAATATAATTCTCGACATTGTATACTGGTATTATTATGGAAACCAAAACCATATTCATCACTCTATTTATTCCCCATTACTAATACTTTTCGGATTAACGATCTATGCGCTATTATTATAATCAGTGAGCTTTAATGATCATACGTATTTTTCTACGCATATACCATAATATCATTTTTAAGATATTTTTATAACTATCCGAATTATAATATTTTGGAAATATAACCAGATAATACAACAAACATCTATCTATTACCTTTATTAAACTGCGTTCCCTAATCCCGGTCGGTCTGAAACCTTCAAGGTTTTCCAAGGCGAGCCTTGCACATGAATACATAACTTCTCTTTTTGTTCTATTTGTTATAGCGCACTCTTTCAGGATCTTATTTAATGCAAATAAATACTTTAATCTGCCACGATCATCAAACAAAGCATCTATATCATTCGTCGCTCCATTTTTGTTTATTATATAATTATATAAACATTCATTATTATAATAATACTTTCCATATTTATCAGCATCTAGGACCTGCATATTGAAAAAAGTATCCTCACAATGCGTTAAGTCTTTACAAAATCGTATATTTTCAATTTCTTTTCTTTTATATAATCTATTCCATACACTCCCCATTATCCTTTGATCATTCAAAGTTCTTCTCTGCAATTCATCTTTATCAATGAATCCTTTCTTCATCAACCTACGTTCATTTCTTTTCTCTCCATCTATAACGTAAAATCCATTAATTACTATATCCGGTTCAAATTCTTTGATTATATCCACCATTCGTGATACTAAATTATTTTCCATAATATCATCAGCATCACAAAAACCTATATAATCGCCTTTGCATTTATCCAAGCCTATATTTCGTGCGTTAGATACCCCTTTTTCCGTAGTACGAAACAAATGTACACAATTATAACGCTGAGCTAAACAAACACATTTATCATATGAATCATCTATCGAACCATTTTCAATAAGCAATATCTCTAAATTACCATTACTCTGTGCTGCTATACTACCTACACACCTATCAATGGTCTCAGATGCATTATGTACCGGTATAATAATACTAAAAAGCATTTTCCCTATGCTCCTTATGATAATCTATAGTACCAAAGCGATTATTAAAACATCATTATCCTATAATAGACCATGAAAAGCAAGAATATGTTCAAGAACCCCTCCCACTACCTCAGCCTCCCAAAAATCCATTCGAATTTTAGCTATAATGATTGCATTCTGACAGAATATTTGTTAAAATAATTTGTTATATATGTAAAACGACACTAATTGGGAGTTATCATGTCTCAACCTCAAAACTTTAAGACAATTATTACATCAGACCATAAACTATTTGATCTACATCTGAAAGAAACCTTTCAGTATCGCGATCTGATCTTTTTGTTTGTTAAGAGAGATTTTGTCGCTTTATACAAACAAACAATACTCGGTCCTGCCTGGGCAGTCATACAGCCATTACTGACTACAGTAGTCTTTACCATCATTTTCGGTAATCTGGCAAACTTAACCACAGCAGATATAGAAGGCAATTTATTTTTGCCAAGTTTCCTGTTTTATATGTCAGGTAATATCTGTTGGGCGTATTTCTCGACAACACTTCAGGGAACATCCAATACATTCCTTGCAAACAGCGCCACTATGGGTAAGGTATACTACCCCAGATTAGTATCCCCGATTGCCACCGCTTTATCGAAATTGATCGCTTTTTTTATCCAATTCGTCATGTTTCTATGTTTCTGGCTGTATTATATTCTTCGTGGTGATACAGGCATCAGTATAACACCGATGCTTCTTCTGGTTCCGCTATGCATCCTTCAGATGATAATCCTGTCCGTTGGATGCGGAATCATTATATCGTCAGTAACGACCAAATACCGTGATCTAGCTATGTTAGTTGGTTTCGGCTTGCAGCTCTGGCAATATGGATCTCCGATCGCTTACGGATTACAACTTGTCCCGGATAAATGGATGAGTTTCTATATGCTCAATCCAATCTCTCCTATTATTACAACTTTCCGTTATGCCATGTTCGGATTCGGCTACTTTGATCTTAGTTATTATATATATGGATGGGGCGTTAGCCTTGCACTTTTTTTAATCGGTCTGATTATATTCAGCCGCATTGAACGTACGTTCATGGATACTATATAAAGGCTAGTTAATGCGTATGGAAGAAATAATGCTTAAAATTGACAATGTATCAAAAAAGTATGTACTGGGTCAACTCGGCGGAACTACTCTGAGAGATGAACTTCAACGTTTCAGCGCCAAAATTCATGGACGCGAAGATCCTACAAAAACGATCGGAACACGTGATTATAACAAAGGCGAAACATTTATGGCCTTAAACGGTATATCTTTTGAAGTAAAAAAAGGAGAACGTATCGGTATCATCGGCCATAATGGTGCAGGAAAATCCACTCTATTGAAGCTTATTTCCCGCGTAACTGCACCCACAGGTGGAACCATTTGTCTTAATGGTCGTGTTGCATCCATGCTTGAGGTAGGTACCGGCTTCCATGGAGAATTGACGGGACGCGAAAACATTTATATGAATGGCGCTATTCTCGGTATGACAAAAAAAGAGATTGATGCTAAAATAGAGGACATTATTGAGTTTTCTGAGTGCCGACAATTTATTGACACTCCTGTTAAACGTTATTCAAGCGGAATGTATGTAAAGTTAGCTTTTTCTGTTGCTGCACATTTAGACTCCGAAATTATGATAATGGATGAGGTGCTTGCAGTTGGTGATATGGCATTCCAAAAAAAATGTCTTGAAAAGATGAGTGATGTATCCAAAAAAGAAGGTCGTACTATTCTTTACGTCTCTCATAACATGAACACTATTCGACAACTGTGCGATCGCGTTATCGTATTAGACCACGGCATTGTTGCATTTGACGGCAATATTGAAGAAGGTATAGATATATATATGGGTATTCAAGCTGGTGAAGCACTATCTGTCGAATATAATTTACAAACAATTCCAAGACTCTATCAGTTTGGAGAGCATCTTTTGATTACACGGTTTCGCTTTCTAAATAAACAGGAACCAGTTTATTATTCTGAAGAACCAATTATTATCGCCCTAAACCTCACCTCAAAAATCAATCTAGAAAAGGTCAACGTTGTTATAACTATAAAAGATTCCAGTTATAATAAAATTGGAATGACCCTTTCAGATGACTTTTCAATCTACCAGGGCAAAAACCAAATGCTCACATTAAAGCTTATTCTTGACACTTTATCACCCGGGATGTATTGCTTGGGAATATCTATTATTAGCATATATGATAACAAAGAACATTACGCATATGATGACCCAGGAACCAAAATCTTGTTTGAAATCAAAGATAAGAATTATCCAGATATTATTTGGCATAAAGAATATTGGGGAAATGTACGGTTTCCTAATATGCAATTTGTAAATTCGGAGCTTCTTTATCCATGAAAATAGGTTTATTAACATTTCACTATGCCCACAATTATGGTGCTGTCTTACAGGCATATGCACTTAAAACCTTTCTATCCAACAACGGACATGAAGTTGTATTCATTAATTACAGAAATAAAAAAATCGCCTCCGTTTATAATAAAAAGCTACCCTGTAAGTACTCCTTTTTGGATTTTATTCATATTCGTAAAATTCCTAAAATGATTCGTGAAAATCTTGATACTATATATAGTCGATCTGATTGGTATAAACAATGGACAGCTTTTGAATCCTTTATCAGTCGTTACTTGATCAATGAAGTAGAATTACATGATATTAGTCAACTTTCAAATTTATATGATGTAATCATCGCAGGTAGCGATCAAATCTGGAATTCCGATTTAACAGGAGGATTAGACCCTATTTATTTTTTGGATTTTGATACAAATGCAAAAAAAATCTTTTATGGAGCCAGCAATGGAAGCAGTATAATCCCACCACAGCATAAAGAGTATTATAAAAAAGTTCTGACAAATGCATTTAAAGTTTCTACAAGGGAAAGCTCCTTGGCTAATAACATAATAAACTCTCTGGATATTAATGCAATTGGAGTAGTTGATCCTACAATCCTTTTACAAAGAAGTGATTATAAAAGGCTCATCTCTAATACAGAGTGTTCGGAAAGCTATATTTTTACATACTTTATTACAGAAGACCCTGTTTTGATGGATGTTTCAGAATTCCTATCCAGAGTATTAAAAATAGAAGTGATAGAATTGCATTTTTATAAGAGACGTGATTTAAAAAAACACAATCAGTTTGCAGATATGGGGCCTGAGGAGTTTTTGTGGTATATCAAACATGCTAGACTTGTACTAACAAATTCTTTTCATGGTACAGTTTTTTCATTGCTATTTCACAAAAATTTTTACAGCGTATATAAAACAGACGCACGTAAAGACGAATTATTAAAAGCAACCGGCTGTATGCGTAGACATATTACCAAGATTTCCGATATTGATTTGAATGATTATATAGACTATTCTCAGGTAGATTCTATGTTAGATGCTTTAAGAACACCTTCCAAAATGTTTTTATATCAATCGCTTGAGACATAATGGGGGATAGAATCATGATTCATGGAGTTGATAATACATGTTGCGGATGTACTGCATGTCTATCTATATGCAACAAACAAGCAATTTATATGGTAGAAAACGAAAAAGGGTTTGTAGAACCTATTGTTGATAAAACCAAATGTATTGATTGTGGTCTTTGCGATAGAGTTTGCCCTTTACACTTAATCCCCAAATCAGATAAAGAACATTTATTTTTTGCCGCAAAACGCATAGATCCAATTAAACGTGCCGCTAGTCAATCTGGCGGTGCTTTTGCTACCTTAGCTGAATACGTCCTCCAACTTGGCGGGGTGGTCTATGGTGTTTCACAAAACATAAATTTTGAAGCAGTTTACTCAAGGATAGCCAGAATATCTGAAATAAAACAATTATTAGGTAGCAAATATATTCAGGCAAGAATGGAAAACTGCTATGTTAAATGCGGTGAAGATCTGACAAATGGAAAATATGTACTTTTTTCTGGCACACCTTGTCACGTACATGGGCTAATTCTTTATCTGAACATGAAGAGGATCGATACAACACAACTTATCACAGTTGATATAATTTGCCATGGTGTACCAAGTCCCAGGATATTCCGTGAATATATTAAACTGTTAGAAACAAGACACAAAAAGAAAATATCTTCTTTTAATCATCGTGATAAACATTTCGGATGGCATGGTCATGTTTCTATTATTTCAGTTGGACACCGTAAATTTCAGAACAATGATTTTGTAAAAAGCTTTTATTCACATTATATATTACGTGATTGTTGCTATTCATGTCAATACACTAGCCTTAATCGTGTAGGTGATATTACTATTGGTGATTGTTGGGGAATTGAAAAATCTCATTCCGAATTTGATGATAATCTCGGTATCTCCCTTGTAATTATCAATTCAACCAAAGGAAAATCATTATGGGAAAAAACGGCGCATGAATTTGATCTGTTATCAATGAAACAAGATGAGATCATGCAACATAATTTACAATTTCCAACTGTAGCCCCAGACAATATACTCCAATTCTGGAGCGATTATAAAACATATGGTTGTGAATACGTTCTTTATCGCTATTGCAATTACGATCCTAGGCAAGAAACAGAAGTAATAGAAAAAAATCAATACGCTCGGCGGATGATATTAAAACTATCAAGATTATATCATCGTTTTTTCACAACATAATTATGTAAACAAATCATACCACACTATGTGTAACTATACTGCAAAAAAGGATAAGAAATTATTATGATAAAAATAATGTTAATCCCACCCGAAACGCTACCTATCCCCGCTGTTGGAGGTGGCGCAATCGAAACTCTTATTACAAATCTTATAGAAATAAATGAAACAGAAAAAAAATGCGAATTAGTAGTTATATCAAAGGATGATGCTGAAGCACGAAAGACTACCTATCAACATACTAAGATTTTTTACTATAACGATAATATTCATTATGGTAAAGAAACGGTATTAGTTAATCTTACTTATTTATTTCAACGTGTTTGTAAAAAAATACTCCAAAATCGTTATACAATTAAGCTATTTGGATCACTTCAGCTTCTTTATCCCAAACGCTATATCTTTGCAAAAATGATTGCAAAAAAATGTAAGGTTGATGTAATTATTAATGAAGGAAATTGGGATGAAAAGTATTGGACTACATTTAAAAAACTAGTTGGTAAGAAAAATCTATACAATCATATCCATTGTCATAGATCTGAAGATACTTTTGTGAGAGAGATAATACCTAATTCAATCTCCATCAGTCGTTTTGTTCAAAACGCCTGGGCTAAATCAAAAGATATTCCCGGGCAAAACCTTGTTCTATACAACGGTATAGATGTAAAACGATTTTCTAATCAGCCAAATCCTTTTGACAGGCAAAAAAACAGAGAAAGATTCGGTGCAAATGATCAAACAATTTTGGTTTTGTTTTGTGGCCGCTTAATAAGAGAAAAAGGTGTTTCCGAATTGTTGGATGCTTTTGACATGTTATATGCAGATTATGCAGAAACTATTAAGCTTCTCCTTGTTGGAAATGTCGACTTTTCCACAAACACCACTACGACTTATTCTCAAAATATTATTGATCGCGCATCGAAAATGAAAAATGTGATTTCTTTAGGATATATTCCTAATGATAATATATCTGAGATTTATTCATGTGCAGATATAATGGTTATACCCTCTATATGGCAGGAAGGTGCCGGACTTGTAGCAATTGAAGGAATGGCATCTGGTTTACCATTGATTACAACTGTATCAGGCGGGCTAACAGAATATGTAAATGACAATGTTGCTATTCAATTACCGATTAATGAACTGCTTGCGGAAAACTTAAAAAAACACATTATCCTTCTTGCAACAGATGAGACGAAACGAAAGGAAATGGGAGAGGCCGGCAGAAAACGAGCAACCATATTCAGCAAAGAAAAATACTATTACGATTTCATTAATATATTTATGGATAAATAAATATACGGTATCCTAAATAATTGATATGATTATAATCATATTAATCCGTTATTTCTTCTTTTTCCTAATCTTCTCTTTTAAACGGCTCATCAATTTTCTAGGATGAAGTATATATTTATTTATTGCATAAATATAATCCCCAAGTTTTCCATATTTTGAATTGAGTTTTTTCCACTTTTTCCACTCTATTAATGCAATCTGTTTTTCTTCAACCCACGAACCATCAAAATGATGGATACAAACCGTATTGTTTGTTCTATTTATTATCCCTGATGCCGAATCCTTTGGGCAAAAATAATCATGTGGATAAAAAGTCATATCACAAATTGTCTGCTTTGTGTCGTTTGGAATAAATCCATATTCAAGTGCAATCTTTGTAATTGTTTTAACATTTGTTGTCTGATCATATGTCCCATCCGACATACGAAAATGCTTTCCGTCATAGTAATTCAGGAGTCTCTTAAAAAAATAATGATCCTTTTCACATGCCATTATTCCCGTTGGAATCAATGTAGCATTCTCAAATCCTGAAAAAGCTTGTTCATTTAAAAATACATCTAATGATCCACATACTTCGACATCTGTATCCATATATATACCACCATACTCATACAAAGCCTTAAGTCTAATATAATCTGTAACAAAAGCCCATTTCTTTGCTTCATATGCCTCACGGATATAATCATTCTCGTCAAGATTGGTATTTGTCTCATCCCATCTTATTATCTTATAATCAGGACAATACTTCTTCCAGCTCTCTATACATTTAACTGCCAGATCCGGCAACTCTTTCCCTCCGTACCAACAGTAATGAATCACTTTAGGGATCAATTACTTCTTATCCTCCTTATTCGTCTGTCAAATCCTTGACAATACAGGAATTCTAGCCATTAAACAATACCGCACTTGCTTCTTAATTGGAATTTTAATCAATTGCGAGTATCGCTTCATATCCTTTTTCATATCGTTACACAGTTGCCTTATCGCATTATCATGATCTTTTTCATCATCTATCATTTCCTTTAACAAATTCTTCATTTTATGCAGATGATCATAAAACGAAAGAATCATTAAATCCTTTTCATTATGCTCCATAAAAAACTCACACTCTCCTCTGGTAGCCTCTATGGATGAAAGTCTTCTCTCATCAAAAGAACTCTTTGTGATACTGCCTTTTCTCTGGCGATAATAGTATAAAGGAGCATCTATCAATGTGATCTTATCGGAATAATACATCAATTTATATGTTGTAAAAGTATCTTCATGTAATTTCCCCAGAGGAAATCTAATACTATTCTTTTTAAATATATCAATTAAATACAACTTGGAACATGCTATAAAATCCATTCCATGAAACTTATCACTGTAAACTTCTTTTATCGCATCAACATTTGACATCTTAACAATAGCCAGATCACCGGTTATTTCAACTTCTTTGTCTGATAGACAATAATCCTCATCAACCGCAGCAAAATCGCAAACCGAAATACTGCATCCCTTTATTCCTTTATATAGATACTCAATAAAAAAAGGCGAGATCACATCGTCCGAATCAACAAAAGTGATATAACTACCTTTCGCTTCATCTATACCTCTGTTTCTGGCTCCGGATAGTCCGCTATTAGCCTGATGAATAACTCTTATCCTTGCATCCTTTTCCGCATATTCATCACAGATATTTCCCGAATTATCCGTAGCCCCATCATCAACAACAAGGATCTCAAGATTTTTATATGTTTGCTCAATGATTGATTCCAGACATGCACCAACATATTTTTCCACATTATATACAGGAACAACAACTGTTATTAATGCTATATTATGATTTTCATCTGTGATCACGATACAATAACCATTCTTTCAAAACTATCTACTGCCTTTTCAATAGAAAACTCTTCCGCTTTTTTTATCCCGCTCTTTGCTATACGGATCCTCTCTTCCCTATTATCTATCAGTCTTGATATATTCCCTGCAAGACTCTCACTGTCCCTTATCGGTGAAAGCAAAGCATTATCCTCATTTACGGCATATTCCTTAACACCTTTATACTCTGTAGATACCAATGCTGCACCACAGCTCATAGCTTCCAGTCCGGTAAGCCCAAAGCCTTCTTCCACAGATGCACAAACCCAAATCGCCACTTTATTGTATATAGCAGCGGTTTCATCTTGAGATGCATCACGCGTATATATAAACCAATCCGGTAAATCTGCCGGTCTTTCTGTGGTACCGAAACAATCTACCAAAACATCCGGATAATTTTTTTTCACTTTTTTCAATGCTTCTACAGCATATTTACATCCCTTATGATCACCTTCATGATAAAGCATACCAATCGAAAACGGTGATCTTTCCTCTATGTTATTTTTAACACAGTATATATTACGGTCAATAGGATTACGGATCAAAACACTTGGCTTAAGAGAATACTTATCAACTATCTCCTTTAGCCATTCCGATATCACTATCTTTTTCATATTCATACGATAGGTAGCATACACCTCTTCATCAGAACAATCCCAATTTTCAAAATCCTGGATAAAGTATAGCTTCTTGGCATCATCAAAATGACTGTCAACAAAAGCCGCCGTTTTTAATTCAGTCGCTATTACGCAATCAAAATCATCTTTATATCCGTCTTCCCATCTTTTAGTATCAGCTGAATAAGATATTCTTCTTATACGTTTATTCAACTTAAACCATCTTGGACGAAGATGTATTGACAGTTTAAGCGCAATACTCCTTATCGCCCCCGGTAGTTTTTTTAGCGATTCCATATTCATAAACATTATCGATACACCATGCCCGCGTTCCGATAACCAGTTTGCATATGAATACACCATTTTATATCCACCACTTGGTCTGGGACTGGTACTGCACAATACAAAACAGATCCTCTTATTTATCGTTTTATTACGCTCCTTGCTATATATCTTATCAATCCAAGGTATTCAAATAAACATACATACAACATATGGAAAAGATCTGCATGCTTGTATCTTCTAAAATAATACCTCTCACTTACAAATAATCTTTTATGGTTACGGATAATAGTTTTAATACTTTCAGCTTTATAATTATGGTCATGGCGATAATATCTGTTATTATCTACTCCCATTATATATCCGCTTCTTTTCATTCTTTCGGCCAGTATCTCTTCTTCGCGATAAAGGAACACATTGGGATCAAATAATCTGCACTTTATAAGCGCTTCTGTCCTGCAAATAAAAAAACTTCCCGGAAGGAGAGTTTGCTCAACAATGCCATTTTTATCTTCCTTCAGTTCATTTTGCCTTTTCTGATCAAATCTGCTTACAAAAAACTGAAGGAATAATCTTTTATATCCTAAAGGGACGACACGCAGATCAGCAATCGAACCGTCTGCATTGATCATCCTTGGAGCTACTGCGCCATATTGTGGCAGTTGTTCCATTTTTGTAACGATGTCACTGATCACATTTTCATCTACTTCTATATCGCTGTTTGAAATAATAATATATTCAGGCTTATTCTTTTCTTTTAAAAGATATCGTATTCCTTTGTTATTTCCTCTGGAATAACCGATATTATCCCTTTCAAATATTACTTTTATCTTACTATCGCATATGGACTTTAGTTCTTTTTTCTCGTCGTCTCGTGTTTCATTATTAACTACCACAACATAATCTACGCAATCATATGAAGCATATGTATTGGCTATATTGATCACTTCTCTTGTTGTATGATAATTAACTAAAACTACTCCGATCCTGCTCATAAACTTATATTATTGATAATATCACATAATGCTTTCGCCGCATTAGCCCAGGTATACTTATTCAGCACCTCATCAGGCCCTGCTGTTTTCTGCTTCATCAGTTCATCAAGATCTGCGCCTTCCGAATATGGATCCAGGTAGTAAACGCTGTCACCGTATATCTCAGGGAGGCTGCTTTTATTTGATACTATGGCTTTTCCGCCCACGCTCAATGCCTCAAGAGGAGGGATACCGAAACCTTCATATAATGAAGGCTGTATCAATGCCTTGCATCTCTGATAAAGAGCTTTGATCTCTTCATCTGAGATATAGCCCGTATATATAAGATTTTCAGGTTTCTTTTCTTTAAGATTATCGATCTCCGATGAATAAGCATCTGTTCCGGTCACAACAAAAAAATACGCCGGATTCTTTCCGGCTGCTTTTATTACCCACTCATAATTCTTATGCTTATATCGGGATCCCAGGGAGAAAAAGAACTCTTTACCTTTTAATTCAGGAAGCTTATCAAATATGCCGTTATCTGCTTCCACTTCTTTCATATGCTCCCAGCCGCAACTGACTAATGAGATGCGATCATCGTTTACATGATAGTATTTCTGTATCTCACTTTTAGAGTCATTGGTAAGAGTAACTATCTTACGTCTCTTATTTCGTACTGCAGCTCTCACTTTAATAAGATAAAGATTGCGGTATAAGCTATGATCTTTGAAATTCTCAGGATACGCCTCGTGTATGCAGTCATGTATAGCACAAATATCACACCCCCATACAGGCAGTGCCTGTGCCAGGTCTATACCTATGGCTCTGTTGAGCCTCACATAAGCCGGAAATACCAGCTGCTGCCACAGGTGTTTTTCGGCTTTATTGCCGATCTTCCCTCTTTTGACTACATGGATATGCTTATAGGGGCTCTTCCATTCCGTATTGCGCGGAACAAGAATTTCCACTATGCCCTTATATTCGCCCCTGCCTATCATCTTATCCAGCTCCAGCAGGATGCTGCTTGTATATCTTTGTACGCCTACGACCTTCTCCATCGTCCAGTCGCCGGCGAAGATCACTTTTTTCATTTACTCCTTTTCTCCACCCTTCCGGACCAGGTTTTTATGGTCTGGGATTTTAGGAAGGTTATCAAAGGATCAAGCTCCTGTCTTTCGTCCCAGGCTTCCATCGCTTCCATATAGGCTTTGCGATCTTCCTCATGGATGGTTATCACGGGATGGTTATGGCATGCCAGAAAGTAATTCATCAGCAGTCGGCCGCAACGGCCATTTCCGTCTGCAAAAGGGTGTATATTCTCAAACTTGGCATGGAAGAATGCTGCTGCCTTCAGCGCTTTTTCCTCCGGGATATCCTTCATATCCTCTAAAAGCTCGTCCATTTCATCCTTAACATCTTCAGGCAGAGCTCCCACCTCATGAAGCCCTGTTACATAATCGCCCTTTTTATACTCACCGGGGCGTTCACCGTGCAGGAATCGTCTTTCATCATAGGTTCCCGTGGTTAGTATATAATGGAATTTCTTTACCAGTTCCTCATCTATCCGAAGTTTGTTCTCGAACGAATCCAGAAATATCTCCCAGGCTCTTTTCGCATTCTGAAGGGCAAAGAGGGATTTGATATCCCCGCTGTAGGATATTACCCTGCCATGCTCAAATATCTCTCTGGTATCGTTAAATGTTACCTGAGGCTCTTCTATCTTTGTGGAATGGTAGGCAAGAGTTATCGCCTGCCCATTCACCGTGGCATCAAGGTCAGCGGAGTTTTTAATATTTTTATTTTTCCAGAATTGTATTATATCTTCGTAGGTGGTCATAATATCTCCACTGCTGCCCAGAAACTGTGTTTTTGCTCGAATAATTCCATCTCCACCAGCACTTTTCGTTTATGAAGATTGGTCTTAGTTATATACTGCTCCATATTCTTAAGCGGACCGTCGACTACTGTCAACTTACCGTCAATTATCTTAATGAGGGAAATATTAAGCTTTCCGCTCTTATCCGTCAGCCTGCGGATCAGCTTTTCGTCCTGTTCGCTGATGGGCATGTATATATCATCGCTCTTTAACATGATACGGAAGCGCTCCAGCTTGCGCATATGCGGGCTCACTTCCTTAGGATCGTCGCAGTCTACAAAAAAATAGCCGGGAAAAAGAGCCTTCTCCACATCCAGCATCTTCCCCTGCCGTTTATGTCTTTCCACTCTCACGGGC
Organism: uncultured Lachnospiraceae bacterium; assembly: GCA_902779395.1. Classification (GTDB taxonomy): domain Bacteria; phylum Bacillota; class Clostridia; order Lachnospirales; family Lachnospiraceae; genus NK4A136. Next base: position 42,131 of record CACZBK010000002.1, read on the forward strand.
ACCCAGCAGTCATTGATAAGCCCCGCCGGAGTCCTTTCCTTTAATTCCTGCGCTGCTTCCTTTTCCTTGCCTGTTTCCGTCCAGATAACATACCACATGCTGCCCATCCTCATTTAATGCTGCCCCTGTTACCGGGGTATGCTTCGCCATCACGGCCTTCTGCCCGCTTTTTAACAAACTTTGTGACCTCCTCCCCGGTCCGTGTGCACATGGCTTCACTCCCTGCGGGCGGATTATTGACATTATATTATAGCACAGCTGTCAAACTTTGGCTATCAGCTCTTCCCACAATACAGCGGCGCTCTTCTGCCAGGTAAAGCGGGACAGATTAGCCTCTATGGCTTCTCCGGAGGCGCCCTCGTATTCGTTTAAGCGGCTCAGTGCATTCTTTAACGACTGCTTGTCGTTATTTTTGAAATACATGGCAGTATCACCCAGCACCTCCTTTAATGCGGGTGCATCGGAGGAGAGGACTTTCCTCACGCCGCAGGCCTGTGCCTCCAAAGGCGGCATGCCAAAGCCCTCGTATAATGAAGGGAACACAAAAGCCTCTGCGCCGGCATACAGGCCCGGCAGATCCTCATCATCCACAAAACCTGTAAAGATGATGCGTCCGCTCTCCACAGCCATGGCTATATCGTCCTCCATAAGCCAGCCGCGGCGGCCTGCAAGGACAAGAGGAGGTAGTGCAGGTGAGCCGGATGTCATGGTCTGCGGTTCCTCATCCCCGGCTTCCTCATCAAAGAAAACTTCCTCTTCCATCTCCATCTCAGCCTTGCGGCTGTTAAGCTCCATATATGCCTGTATCAGCAGCCTTAAATTCTTCCTGGGCTCTATTGTGGAGAGGCTTAAAAGGTATTTATCAGGCAGATCATATTTACTCTTCACCTGCGCTATGCGCTCTTTTGTATAGCTTTCCGGCGCAGGGTGGTTGATGCCGTCATATACCAGCATGACTTTATCCTTAGCTGCCGGCAGGAGCTCTTCTATGCGACCCTTTGAAAAGTTTGAAACAGTGATGACTTTTTCGCATACCTTTGCCGTATGCTTATTCCCTTCCCTGAAGAAAACAACCTGCTTCTTCTTCATAGTCTGGGGTACGTCTACGCAGCCAAGATCCGCTATCATCCCGTAAGTGTTCTTTTTGTTGAACAGGATGGGCACCGGAAATGCCGGGAAGATATATTTATCCGCCTCTATCCTGCGCATGGTGAGCGGCAGTGTGAACTGATTGGCTATAAGTTTATTCCTGCCCTTTATGCGCACAAAGCGAATGTTCTCCCTTTTTTTAAGCGGTTTTAACACTTCAGGGAGTTCGTTCTTTATAACCAGTATAAACTCTGCCCCCTCCGCACACTCCGTAAGTGCCTTTGTAAGCTCCAGGGCAACACGCTCCAGCCCGGAAAAATTATCACTTAAGCTCGTCAGGTCTATTGCTATTTTCATTGCTCATCCTCTTCTCCCGCACCTGTATAGCCGGCTATCGTCCTGTCCCTGTATTTAAGTGCCATAAAAAATATCTTTATATCATCGATAAAATAACGTTTAAAAAGACGGCCCGGTTCCTGAAGGAAACGATAGAACCATTCCAGCCCCATATTGCTCATCCACTCCGGCGCACGCTTCTGCATCCCTGCTGAAAAGGCTATGGCAGCACCTATGCACAGTGTGACTTTTGCTTTTAAACGGTAGCGGTTCTTTGCAACGAACTTTTCGGATTTAGGCGCTCCCAGTCCCACCACCAGTATATCGGCTCCCACCTTGTTTATCTGCTTTACCGCACGTTCCACATCGCCCTGCTTTTTACCAAAGCCCATGGGCGGTGCGTAGCCGCCTGCTATATTAAGCCCGGGGTATTTTTCACACAGCTTTTCCTTTGCTGTGTTGATAACTTCGTCTGAAGTCCCAAAAAAGAAAAGGCTCCTGCCTTCTTTTGCTGCCCTTTCACATACGGGCTCCAGTATATCGGCACCGCTTATCTTTTCTCTTAAGGGGCAGCTGAAGGATTCGCCTATCCACATGAGCGGCTTGCCGTCGGGCGTGATCAGGTCTGCCTGCTCATACACCTCCCTGAATTCCTTATCTGTCTCCAGCTTTATCACATGATCCACATTGGGGGTCACCAGCATATGGCAGTTATATTCATCCTCCGCTGCATATTCCATAATACGGTCCACTGCCTCATCAAAGCTCACATCATCCAGCTGTATGTTGAGATAATCCCTTCTGCCGCCCTTAAGGCTCTCCGGCCGCGGCAGGCTGCGGGTCTTCCTGAACTTAAAGACTATGAGCGATATGCCCACCACGCCTATCATATCCACGCACAGATCCCTGGGATCGCCGTAACGGCCCGGCACGAATATCTGTACGAACTCATCGGCTAACGCGATCCAGAAGCATATAAGGCACATATATCCCGCGCGCAGCTGCCTGCGTATGCCGTTGCGTGTACAGGCATAGCCTATGGCCACTGCCAGCACGGCGTACTCCGCTGCATGTGCCAGTATACGTACTATATTGCCATAGGTTATGAACTGCTGCGGGGTAAGGGTGATACGCCCTCCGAATAACTGTATCAGGCCCATGCTCACGTTATCGCTGCTGGCCTGGGACACATCACCGGGCTGGAATGAATAATAGAATATAACCCCCACCACAGCTATGGCGGGGATCAGGCTTAAGATATTCCATTTTTGCCGGTGGACTGGTTTCATGTGTTACACTATGGTTTTAAAGTATTCTATGGTCTTCTTAAGGCCTTCTTCAAGAGGGATAGTGGGTTCCCAGTCAAGCTCCTTCTTTGCCAGGTCGATGACAGGCTTGCGCTGCATGGGGTCATCCGAGGGAAGGGGCTCGTAGATTATCTTCGACTTAGTGCCGGTGAGCTCGATCACCAGCTCGGCCAGCTGCTTTATGGTGAACTCGCCGGGATTACCTATGTTCACAGGGCCGGTAAAGCCGTCACGGCTGTTCATCAGGCGCACCATGCCTTCGATCAGGTCATCCACATAGCAGAAGCTTCTGGTCTGGGATCCGTCACCGTATACGGTGATGTCCTGTCCCTTAAGAGCCTGCACTATAAAGTTACTCACCACGCGGCCGTCTGCAGGGTGCATGTTGGGCCCGTAGGTGTTGAATATGCGCATCACCTTTATATCCACATTATTCTGGCGGTGATAATCAAAGAAGAGCGTCTCTGCCACACGCTTGCCCTCATCGTAGCAGGAACGGATGCCGATGGTATTCACGCAGCCGCGGTAGCTCTCCGGCTGGGGATGCACCTCGGGATCGCCGTATACCTCCGATGTAGAGGCCTGCAGTATGCGGGCTTTCACGCGCTTTGCCAGGCCCAGCATGTTGATGGCCCCCAGCACGCTGGTCTTGGTTGTCTTGATAGGATTATACTGGTAGTGCACGGGCGATGCCGGGCATGCCAGATTATATATCTGATCTACCTCCAGCTGTATGGGCTGTGTCACATCATGACGGATGAATTCAAAATACGGATTGCCCAGCAGATGGCGGATGTTATTTTTATTACCCGTGAACAGGTTGTCCAGGCAGATGACATCGTTGCCTTCTTTTATCAGACGGTCGCACAGATGCGATCCCAGAAAGCCGGCTCCGCCGGTCACTAATACTCGTTTGGGCATTGGTAATCTCCTCCTTGTGATCAGGACCTTCGCGGTCTCATGCTTATTTCTTTAACAGTATCCTTAAATACGGCGTTATGCTGTGCCAGACGGCGGCAGCCGGGCCGTAGTTCTTCCTTACATAATGATACCAGTCCTTTGCGGGCAGGCCCTTGGGGCCCTCCTTCTTCTTAAGGCGCTCGCTGCGGCTTAGGCTGCTGTCACGCCAGCTGCCCGCTATATCGTTATCGTCGCATTCGCCGGTGTAATCAGCTGTGTTGATCACATAACGGCCGGCGCGTTGAAGGCGCATGCCGTAATCGTAATCGCCCATGCTGTGCACATAGGCACCGTCCAGATTACCGGTGGAGAGGAAGCATTCCTTCGTGAGCAGCAGCGCATTGCAGTTAAAGGTATCGCATTCCTGCGGCTCCTTCGAAGGTGCTATCAGTCCGTACCTGGCCAGGTGCTTACTGAGCATCCTTACGCCGCCGTAGCTCTGCTCTCCGCTCTTTGACCTCGTGGCTCCCACCACAGCATCGGCATCGTATTTCTCAAGACGCTCTGTCATGGCCTTTAATGCCCCGGGATAAAAGTGCACGTCGTCGTTCACCAACATTATATAATCCGTATCGCCGCAATTGGCGGCTGCGTAGTTCATCGCCACTCTCATGCCGCCGTTCCAGAAAAGCTCTGCCCCGCGGCGTATCAGTTTAAGACTGCCGTTTTTTACGGGATATGCGTTAAGCATTTCCACCGTGCCGTCTTTGCTCCCGGCGTCCACAGCCACGATGTGACACTCCGTATCAGTGCCGGTGCCTGCCAGCAGGGAGTCCAGGCAATCCTTCGTATGCTCCCTGCGCTCATGGCAGGTGAGCAGGATGGTTACTTTTTTCATTGTTTCTCCGTTGTAGTTCTTTGGCAAAACCATGGTTTTTTAAAACGACACGATATGTTTAAGACTCAGGTGAAACATCAGCTTCGTCAGAAAGTCGACTCTTTTCTTGGCCTTTTCGTCGCCCTTCTCCTCGGCCCTCATATACTGCTTATACACCCATCTGCACCATGCTGCGTTCAGCCTGCTGTCGCCCAGCTCTGTCTGCAGCTTCCATATCTCCTTCTTACGCTTTGCATTGTTCTGACCGGTCTTGTTATCCTCATACATGCGGTAAAGTGCATAGGGCGTGTGGCTGTAATACACTTTATTGCGGCTGTACGCCTCTATAAAGAACTTCCAGTCGAATACGTAAGTATACTTCTCATCCAGCAGGGCGTGCTCATTCTTCCAGAATACCGCCGGCTGCACTATATAATACCAGCGGCGTATAACCCAGTCCGCCACCTTACGGTCGGAAGGGTTGTACTCCGTAAGCTTCTTATTCTTATCGCAGTACCAGGCGTCGCCCACTACCAGGCCTGCCTCACTGTGTCTGTAAAACGCCTTGTCCACACGTGCCAGCACGTGATCATCCATATATATATCGTCGGAATTAAGCCAGGCTACGATCTCTCCCTTTGCCCGCCTTAAACCTTTGTTTATAGCCTCTGCCTGACCGTGGTCCGGCTCCCGTACATATATGATACGGGGGTCCTTCTTCATATACTCCTCCACGATCTGCTGCGTGCCGTCGTCGGAGCAGTTGTCCACGATGATATATTCCAGATCCTTACGGGTCTGATTAAGGACGGACTCGATGGTATCCCTTATGTACTCCGCCTGGTTCCAGGTGGGGGTTATTATCGTAAAGCGCGGGGTGTCTGACATTTTGCTGCTCCTGTAGTTCTTTGTAATATTTTCTTCTATCAAGATCTTTCGCATCGCTCAGGATGACCAAGTCGCAAGAAGGGGCCCGCCGTTATTCCCTGCCCTCACTGATAACCCTGGCCAGCTCGCGTATCACGCCGCAGCCGCCGTTCTTTGTGGAGACCCACTCGGCTATGGCAAGGATCTCCGGCTCCGCATCCTTCGGGGCACCCTTTGTGCCTGCAAGCTTCATAGCCTCCAGATCATTGGTATCGTTTCCTATGTACATTACGTTTTCCAGTGCTGTGCCCTTCTCTGCACAATAGTCTTTAAGGGCTTGCGCTTTATCCTTCACCTTGTGCACCACGGGCAGCTTAAGCTTCTCCGCTCTCTTCGCCACAATGGGGTTTACTTCGGTGGAGATGATCACCTGATCGATGCCCAGGTCCCTGATGATACCCACGCCCAGGCCGTCTCCGCGGTGGCACATAGCCATCTCCGCACCGTCCTGAGTTACATATACATGGTTATCCGTCATAACGCCGTCGAAGTCGTAGACGATGAGTTTGATCTTACTGTAGTTTATTGACATAATTCACTCTTTCAAGATCCTTCCGGCTTTAGCCCGAAGGATCTTTTACTTCTTTATTTTCTTCTCTATAAACCCTATTATCTTGCTGAGCCCGAAGTATTTGTTCAGGTACGCCCTGTCGTACTCGCGGCAGCGGCGTACAGGCAGGCGCAGGTTGAGCGGCAGCTTCATCTCCCCATAGGAGAAATCCTCCTTCGTGCTGCTCTTTGTGTGGGTTGCGTCCTCACGGTCGAAGCCTATGTTACGTACCATGTTCGCGCGGGGCACTATGCCAAGCCCCCTGTGCACATGGCGGCAGTAATCCCACTGTATGTCCCAGGTATCCTTTTCCCTGTTATATACACGCTCGATATCGAGCTTTAAGTAGTTATAGGTAAGCGGCCCGTATATCCCCTTAAGCGAGCCGTCCTCTTTCCTCTGCGGCCAGTCGGAAACATCCACGTCGTAATATCTCCAGGCTCTTGCCCAGGTCCCCCAGCCCCATATGCTGGGAAAGCACGAAAAGCAGTAAGGTTCCTGCATCCTGTAACTGCGCAGCAGGTTCGTGCCGGAAACCATCATCACCTTGGGCTCATGCTCATACATGTTGAGCATCTCTTCCATAAATTCAAAAAAGCCCGGCCCGGGGACCACATCATCCTCGATAATGACGGCCTTTTCCTCATGTTCAAAAACTTCCGTGATGCCGGTGTATACCCTGTCGCGGCAGCCCATGTTCTTATCCGCATATATCTTGGTCAGGTGGCAGGGCCAGTCGATGCGGCTCTCCACATATGCGCGGCACTCACGCACCTTTACCTTGTCATCCTCATTGCCCTCCCTGGGGGCATCGGAAATAAGGTAGAGCCTGCGGGGCTTTACCTCAGCTATCTTTTCGAACACCTCTTTCGTGGTGTCCGGACGGTTGAATATTATGAATGCTATGGCTATATTGTAGTTCATTGGTATAATTTACCTCATCAAGATTCTACGCTCAGAATGACAGCAGCCGGAATCCTACGTTCAATACTTTCCCAGCAATTTGCTTATGGCCCGGCGGGCCTTTGCCAGGAAGTATCCGCGTTTTGCCTTATCCAGGCGTTTCTTCATTTCCTTTTCAAGCTCCGGCGAGGGCTTACCCAGGCTGTATGCCTTAAGCGCCTCCGCAAGGCCTTCTTTTTCCGCATTATCGTAAAATGGCTCCAGGTCCTCCGGGCCGTAGGTTCCCCGCTTATCATAGAGGGTCTTAAGGTCCTTATAATGCCTTATATCCGAAAGCTCCTTATGCTGCGGTGCTGTGAGGAGCTCCACATTATAGCCCGTCATGTTGAGGGCCGCATGCTGCAGTGCGCTCATCTTATTCCAGGACGAGTCTTCGCTCTGCCTGTAGGCGCCCATGCACTCCGGCAGGTAGTACATCTTTCCGTACTGAAACAGCCAGAAAGTAATATTATTATCGTCAAAGTTCCGCGCCAGGGCCCCCTCCGGGGTATGCTGCGCATATATATTTCGAAACATCAGGGCGTTTGCCTGTAGAAACATCAGCTTCCAGTACTGCGAAAGGCTGTATTTATGCTCCTTCTTTGCGCGCATAAGCTTATGCTTTTCGCCGTTTTCATATACCATCCACAGGTTGTGGGAGCACATGATGCAGCCGGGATCCGCATCCAGCACATCTGCCATCCTTTGCAGGCGGTGCTTCGAAGTATAATAATCATCGCCGTCCAGAAAGCAGCAGTACTCACCCTTTGCCTCCTTAAGGATGTTGAGACGGTTGGCGGCCGCCCGGTGCACGGGATTATACTTTACACCCTCTTCGCGGGGCATTTTAAACAGCCTTATCTTACCCGGATGCTTTTCCATCCACTGCTTTAATATATCGACGGTTTTATCCGTCGAGCCGTCATCCCCGACTATCACTTCAAAATCAAAGCCGCATTCCTGTCCGAGCACGCTTTTAAGGGCATCATTTATCATGCCCTCAAGATTATAGCTTGTGATCAGTACACTGACCTTGATCTGCTCTGTCATGAGAAAATATTATAACATATCTGCCCGGAGAATACCATACAGGATTAACACCCGAAAAAAGAATGAAAACAGGGTACTTAACAGGCTTTTGTTCACTTGCTCTTCTGCTTGCGGAGCTTTCCCAGCATATGCGCGGGACGTTTGACCACATCAAGCGCATTTTTAACCTTGATAGCGGCCCCAAGGCGGTCCTGGTATATCTTGCCGACGTATACCATGTTGCGGCGCTTAGCCGCCGGAAGCTCCTGATCGAATATATTGCGCAGAAAGGCATCGGCATAGTCTTCCTTAAGGCACTTGTCCCCAATGCTTCCGGGCAGTACCATAGGCGCCTTCATCATGGCAAGGTATCTTTCATCATCCTCCCAGACAGCCTTTACCGCATCAACAGCCTCTGCAACGCTTGCATACCTCATGCAGTTGATGAATGCCGCAGGATTAAACTCCTCTTCGATCCCGGGATCCCCCCAGTAGATAGGAACGGTATCCCCGGCAAATGCCTGGAGTATCTTCTCCGTAACATAGCCCGGAGTGGAGGAATTCTCATATGCCAGGGTAAAACGGTAGTGCCGCTCGAACTTTATCTTATCCTTAACGGGACGGCCTATATTATTTCCGTACCTCCCGCCTGAGTCCACCTTCATAAAAGCACAAAGGGCATCAAACATCTCCTCCCTCTCCCCGGAGGCATCGGGGTTCGATACCACACGATTGCAGAAATGCTTTTTTGAAAGATAATATTCATCGCTGTGCGTATGCTTCCTGAGTGCCGGTCCTATCTCCTTTTCCTTATCGTACAGGGCATAATGGGGCAGGCGCAGGTAGCGGTCCTCAAATGTGATGTGATGAAAACCCAGGGCGTAATCATACAGATTAAAATCGGGTATCACATTCTCTCCCATATAGAGGATCTTCACACAGTTCCGGTATTTAAAATGCTTCTGCGAAAAATACGAGCAGAAGACATAGTCGGGATGATCGGAGATCTCCACTTTGTAATACTTCTTTAAGATATTATAAAAATAATTGTCGGTCTTATTCAGATCGGACCAGAAGTCGATGAAGTCGATCTTTACAGTTTTCATATTTTCACCCAAGCATCAGCAGCCATACTGCATTTTTGTTAGCCAGCGGAAGATAGCTCTCGGCTATCACATAAAAAGTAAAGCATAAAAGCATAAACATCGCCCTTGTATCATTTTCTTTATTAAACCTGTATAAAAGCACAAACAAAAGCACACAGTAGGCGGCCACGAACACTATCCCCTGGCGGTAGAGCGCATCCACAAAGCCTATCTCATTTACCGCATCGATGCCTTTGCTCCCGAACAGAGCGGGAGTGTTCTGCGTGAGCACATCGCGGGCTTTCTGCAGCCTGCCGGTGGTAAGCTCGTTCGCAGCATCCCAGGCATTATGTATCTCTCCGACATGCTCCTGCGGATATGGTACTATGCCCAGCGTGAAGATAAACAGCATAAGCGCTATCATCGTCCCTCCGCCGCCGTAGTATAAAAGCTTCCGGCTCCTGTCCTTATCCTTATCCGCATTAAGGTAAAGGCATATCAGGGCAAAAAACATATACGCCGCTATCCCTGCCTTTGTCATCGCCATTATAAGCGGTATCAGCCCGGCTGCATATACCGTACAGGCGATCCACGGTTTCATCCGCCCGCCGTACAGATACATCCCCATTACTGCCAGCTTTATCCAGAAGAACGCAAAGCCGTTGGGATGCATAAAGCCGAAGGTAAAACGCAGCTCATCCGCAGAATGACGGAATGCTCCTTCTGTAAAGACCGACCCTTTCACGCCGAGCAGCGCCAGGAGAAAGATCACGGCGATCCACGCAGCCGTTCCGAAGAAGAAGCTCTTTATCACCTTATCCCTTTCCTGCGTACGCCCTGCAAGTATGATGAGCGCAAGCCGGAGCATCAGTGCCGATCCCTGGAAATAATAACACACCAGACCAAAGCCGAATACGGGGATAAAGATCTTTATATCACGCTTAAGGTCCATGGAAAGTAAAAGGGACAGAGCAAAGCACACCATACCGAGCAGCGTGACGTATTTATAGCCTAAATACAGAAGCGTGTAGCCGGACGGCATAACGAATATCTCGCATATAAGCCCCGCTATGAAAGCATAATTGCTTATCTTTTTAAAAAGGTCTTTTCGCTCCATCAGCTTTCCTTTTCCATCTCATCAAAGAGTGCCTGCACCGCTTTTGCATTAGCCGAAGCCGTAAAACAGCTCAGTGCCCTTTTATATCCGGCCTCTCCCATACTTTCCCTTAAGGCGGTATCCTTCATCAGCCGTTTCATGGCCTCCTTAAGCCCTTCCACACTCTCATACAGCATGCCTGTCTCACCGTCCTTAACTATTTCCGGAGTGGCACCGCTTTTATATCCGATCACCGGCATTCTGTTAAGCATATATTCCACAGTCACCAGGCCGAAGCCCTCGTATTCGGATGCTATCATGCCCACATCACAACTTTTCAGCAATGCAGGCACATCTTCAACAAAGCCTTTTAATTCAGCCTCTGTAAGCTTATTGGAAACGATAAACTGCTCCAGTTTTTTCTTATACTTCTCATCGCCGCTGCCGGCGAGTATCAGTTTAAAGCCACTGACTCCCTCGTTCTTAAGCATCAGCGCTGCCTTAAGTACATCCATCTGCCGCTTCTTCGGGAAAAGGTATCCTGTATAAATAAATGTACATGGATGAATATCGGATCCGCCTGTTTCTTCTTCCATGTTATAATTATTTGAAGCATCCACCCCGTCATATATCCTTACGGTATCTGCTGATGGATACAGCTTATCATAATGCTCCTTTAGCGCATCCGATATGAGGATCAGCTTATCCGCGGCATTATAGTATCTGTCCACTGTTTCCTGCGGATAAAAATATCTCATCCCGTAATGCTCACGGGCAAATTCCCTTATATGCCACACATGCCTGCAGCCAAGCTTTTCCGCAAGCATGGCTCCGGTCCCGATAACACTGGAATTGGAATGAATGAGGTCGATATTTTTCCCTTTAAAATGATCATACAGGATCGAAAGCTCCGCATCGATCTGTTTTACTCTTTTATTCTTTTTGACCGCAAAACTGAGCGGCTCACGATAAATAGCCTGCCACTGGGTTATGCCGCAGATAAAGTATTCAACCCCGGCCTCGGATAACTGTGCGGTCATTTCCCCTTCTGCCGGGATCACCAGCAGAGGTTCATGCTTTCCTGAACTTTTGAGTCCCAGAATAAGAGACAGAAGCGCCCTGTTGGCACCGTAAAGATTATCATAATGACTGATAAAGAGTATGCGCATCAGCTCTCCTTAAGGACCTCAGCCTTATCACGAAGGGTGGCTTTACCACCTTTTATCTCATATATCTTATTACAATTACGTATAGTGCTGAGACGATGTGCCACGATTATCATGGTCTTGGAACCCTGCAGCGAATCAATGGCTTCCATTACAGCCGTTTCCGTTTCTGTATCCAGAGCACTGGTTGCTTCATCAAGAACAAGTATCTGAGGATCATCGTACAGAGCACGGGCTATTGCTATACGCTGTCTCTGTCCGCCGGATAAACGCACGCCGCGCTCACCGACCATGGTATCAAGACCTTCAGGCTGCTTTTTAACATATTCAGCAAGCTGGGCCTCTTCAAGAGCTTCCCACACACGTTTCTCATCTATATCTTTTTCATCTATGCCGAAAGCTACATTTTCCCGTATCGTATCATCGGTAAGATATACCGCCTGAGGTACATAACCTATCAGCTTAGACCAGGCATACGGATGCTCATATACATCTATACCGTCCAGAAGGATCTGTCCCTTTTTCGGCTTTAAAAGCCCCAGTATCACATCCGCCATGGTCGTCTTTCCTGCGCCGGACGGACCTATGAGAGCTATGGATTCACCTTTGTTGATCACAAAATCCGTACCCTTAAGTATTTCATCCTGTCCGGAAGGGTATTTCCATACAACATTCTTTATCTCTATATTTTTTTCAAACGGTATTGTCTCTTCCATGTTCCCGGCCATACGGGTCTTGTACTCGGTTTCATTCTCGATCTCTTTAAGATTGGTATATACATAATCAAGACGCACACGGTTGTAGATCATCCCATTTGTATTAGTGGTAAGTCTTCCCATCGAAGGGAAAAGTCTGAATGCTGCCACCGCAACGGCACTCAGTTTAGCTACAAAAGAGCTCACATCATCCGTAGTGCGAAGCCTTATTATCACTATAGCCAGAAAGCCGCAAATACATACAACCTCATATACATTGGTCGTGATACTGTTTAAAAAATAATCGATCTTTGTAGCTCTTGCATACTTCCTGCTTGCATCTTCAAATGAATCAACAAAATATCTCTGCCTGTTCTTTACCATTATCTCCTTAATACCATTAAAGGCCTGGGAGAGATACTGCAGCATCCGCCCCTCACAGTTCTGCCCCTGACGGCTGAAGTATTTCATCAGTTTCTTAAGACCGAACACCAGAACAAGCATACAGCTTCCAAGTATAGCGATAAGAGATATCGCAAGAACAAAATCCAGAGCCACTATATAGATACTGATAGCCGCAACAGTGAAAACTTCGGATATCGCGCGCAGCAGATAAAAATACATTCCGAATACTCCGTTCACATCCTGATTGACGCTTCGGATAAGCACGGACGAATTATGCTCCAGATGAAAAAGATAGGAACTGCCCAGATATGTCTTCGTCATTCTTACAGATAGTTCCTTCTGTATACCCGTAGAAAATGAAATCTGTATATACGACGACAGCATCAGATAAGCATTTTTGAGGATAAAGATCAGTATCATTATAATACCTATCACCGTCATGCACCCGATAAAATCATCCACACCGAATACTTTCATCACAAGCCCGGTATACCACTTTTTATCCAGTTCCTCAGGTTTCATTAATATATCGATAAACGGATAGATGATCGCAACGCTTAAGAGTTCCCACATAGAACCTATGAGAACAACTACCCATACTATCACCAGTTTTGCCTTCTGCTTTGCATTGGTAATATAATTCAGTTTTTTTAAGATATCTATTATTGCTTTCATATTTTTATACTTTTTGCTTTGCTAATGAGTTTATCACATTTTCCATAAGCCATATGCCCGCCATGTAAAAGAGGGGCATATTGTAGATCATATAACGGCTCTGACAGAAGATGAGTGCCGCAGCCACGCCTGTGTTCACAGCCATCGCGATTAGTACATAAAGCCCTGCTCTTCCTGCTTCATGCATCTGCTTCTCCCCGGGCACATCCCGTAAAAACAGAACATATAAGGACATGAGCAGAACGGCAAAGATCGCCGCGAAAGCGTATTTATCAAAGAATGAACTTCTTTTTGCAACCGTATTTATCATCCCGTTTAAGAAGGATGCCAGATAGACCCTTGCATAATTCTTAAGATTATCGGAGAAGATGCTCTTTACTATCACACCGCTCATGCGGTCCGCCTCCTGTTCCGCATCAAGACCTCTTTCAAAGCCCTGCTCCACGGCATAGTCCACAAAAAGCGGTCCGGTGGTATCCACGGTTATGATATCAAAGTGGTCTTCGTAATGCTGCTCAAGTGCGCTCCAGCCTTCAGGCGCATAGCTGTGATTGCTTTCGCTCTCGTTAAGTATATACATGGTGCGGATAAAAAGCCTGCGCACCGCTTCCTCTTCTATAAGAGAGGCATCCTCACGGTCGGCCACATAAAGGCTGGTGGTGAGTACCAGGTTCATATCCCTGGTATTCTGTGTGAATTCCCCGCGCAGCACATAGTTATAAAGCCTCGTGCCTCCAAGTGCCAGGATCACGCTCACAAGAGACGCAAGCACCGTGATGCCCAGCCTTGCAAAATACTTTCCCACGCTGTCCTTACGTATCCGCCCTATTACCATGGCGCCACCGAGGGTTAAATATGACACAGCCATCTGCTTGCGCATGTCAGTCATAAGCGCGGCAAGAACAAGCGCGATGATCAGCTTTTTATATTCGCCGTCTTCGACTGCATCCACCGTAAGCGTCATGAATATGAGCCAGCAGCTCATCGTAAGGCCTTCGGTCATGATATTGTTTGAATATATGCTGCCACGTTCCGCAAGGAACTGGCATAATACCGCAACACCGGCATGTACGGCATACATCGCAGCAAGGCTGAATGCACTCCTGCAAAAACGCTTCCACAGCTTCTCCGTACAGTACCATACCGCAAAACCCATAAGGAGGTTCTGGAATATCACAACCACCCAAAGGTATGCCGCTTCTCCGAAGAGCTTTCTGTTGATCCATAAAAAAACGGGATATACCGGCTCCCTGGCGGATATCATCTCTATATAGCCCCGGGAATCTGCCCCCAGCACAGGGCCGTAAACAAATGCGAACAAAAGATAGAATGCCATACATCCTGCAAGACGCAGATACCGGCTCTCAGGCCGGTTCTTTCGTATCCTTCCCGGTTCTTTCATCCCTGCTCCTTAAGAAGCCTTTTCTTTTCGGCATGGATCCCGTTTAATCGGAGCTCAAATTCACGGCGGTTACGTGTGACCATATCCGAAAGGATCAGACCCACAAAGAAAGCCAGTACCGCAGCCAGCGCGATGAATCCGCTGACTATCAGCGTGGGCATATTCTCCACAAGATGAGTATTTAAGAATCGCGCGAATACCCAGCCGAACATGACTGCCGCCACTAAAAGCATGAGCGCGGCTATCATAGAAAAGAAGCCAAGAGGCTTGTAATTCTTATACAGCTTGACTATGGTAGTAAGGACCCTTGCGCCGTCGGTATAGGTGTTCAGCTTCGATTCGCTGCCCTCGGGACGGTTACGGAATTCCACAGGCACATTGGCTATGACCATCTCGTTAAACACGGCATGTATGGTCATCTCTGTTTCTATCTCAAAGCCGCGGCTTAAGACCGGATAGCTTTTTACAAAATCATACGAAAAGGCACGATAGCCCGTCATTATATCCTTTATCTCGCAATGGAAAAGATTATTGATGGTGGAACGTACCATGCTGTTTCCCAGATTGTGGAAGGGACGCTTGTTCTCCTTAAAATATGTTGAAGAGAGCCTGTCGCCCACGACCATATCCGCCTGCTCCTCAAGAACAAGTTCCGCCATCCGGGCGGCATATTCCATCGGATAGGTATCATCGCCGTCCACACAGATATAGCACTGCGCATCTATCTCACGGAACATCCTGCGCATAACATAGCCCTTGCCCTGCCTGGGCTCCTTTCGCACAATGGCACCGGCCTGTTCAGCCGTTTCTATGGTCTTATCCGTGGAATTATTGTCATAAACATAAACCGTCGCATCGGGCAGGGCTTTTTTCGCATCAGCCACTACCTTGCCTACGGTCTTCTCTTCATTATAGCAGGGTATCAGTACCGCTATCTTATCCACTTGCTTCCTCACTTCTTCCCGACAAACCTAAGGAATTCGTCGTAATCACGGATATAATCATTCTCGTCATAATACTTGGAGGCAAAAACCATGAGCACCGCCCCATCGGAGAACTCGCTCATCTCCCTCCACATATTGTTTGCTACATAAAGCCCTTCATAGGGATTATCCAAGATGATCGTTTTCTTCTCTGAGCCATCATCCAGA
The DNA here is from genome assembly GCA_902779395.1 of uncultured Lachnospiraceae bacterium. GTDB lineage: Bacteria > Bacillota > Clostridia > Lachnospirales > Lachnospiraceae > NK4A136. Next base: position 57,763 of record CACZBK010000002.1, read on the forward strand.
AGGACTTTCACGGAGCCGTGAACGCATACCAGAAGCTGTTCCAGAGACTTATGTGCATGCTTGCCCCTGGTGACTCCGGGCTTTGTATCGAACATATAATAAACCCTCTTTATCTCAAAGGGCACATCTATCTTTTCCTCAAAGGAGACTAAGTGTCCGCGTTCGTCTCCGTGCTGCTGCAGTTTGTAGGTTATTATTTCCATTTCTTCACTCTCTTATAAGATCCTTCGCTTCGCTCAGGATGACAACCACCGGTTTATACTATGACATGCAGTCTACTCTTTCTTTTCTTTCTTTTCCTTCTTCAGATTCATCTCTTCATCATAATATAATTTGCGCACATGGTACTGCACGTCTTCCATTATCTTTCTGTTGGCAGAGATGACATCCGCCAGCATTCCTATGACAAAGGTCATGAAACCTATGATCATCAGGGTACAGGCCAGGATAAGGGACTGTATATGTCCTGAAGTGGCACCGCTGAAATAGAAAACCAGAAAGCGTATGCCTATGCCCAGACCTATAAGGAAGGGGATAAGCCCCACTGCCGTAAGCACCGCAAGGGAACGGTACATGAGCAGAGCTCTCAATATGGTCAGCATGGATTTTTTTACATAAGAGCCCATGCTGTGGAAAAGCCTGGATTCACGAAGCTGCGGGTTCGTATGTATAGGGACCGAAGTGATGGCCATCTTATTTCTGCCGGCCTGCACTATGGTCTCAAGCGTGTAGGTATATTCATTCACCACATTTATATGCATCGCAGCATCACGGGAAAAGGCCCTGAAGCCCGAAGGTGCATCGGGAATGCCTGTCTTTGATGCAAGACGCACCACCCAGCTTCCGAAATGCTGGAGTTTCTTTTTAGCGAAGGAAAAGTGCGGTGTATCATCTATGGGACGCTCTCCTATGACTATATCCGCTTTTCCGTCGAGTATGGGCTTTATCAGCGCTGCGATATCCGAACCGCAGTACTGGTTATCCGCATCCGTATTTACGATTATATCTGCACCATAGGAAAGACATGCATCCAGCCCGGCCATGAAGCCTTTTGCCAGACCTTTATTGCGTGCAAAATGGACCACATGATGAACACCCCAGTTTACGGCCACTTCCACGGTCTTATCCGTGCTTCCATCATCGATTATCAGGTATTCTATCTCATCGATCCCGTCTATATGTCTGGGCAGATCGTTCAATGCGATCTCTAATGTATCAGCCTCGTTATAGCATGGTATTTGTATTATAAGTTTCATTTCTGCTCCGTTTATAAGATTGGGCTTATTCCTTTATCATCATTACTATGGGAGAGATGATAGTTTCCCGGTCCTTCGGATAGGGCGGAAAGGTTTCGTTTATGTCCTGCAGCGTGCCGCCTTCTCCTTTTATCCGCATTATAGGCTTCCAGCCTTCGTGCTTGCCCACCAGCCCTCCTGTATCAAGGCTTAAGAGAAATACCTTATCGTAATCCTCATCCAGCAGGTCCATCTGTTTTTTTATCTCCGCTCCCCTTACAAAGAACACATCCGCATCCGTAAGTGCCTTGATGGGGAAGGTAAATATCCTCTGGCAGTGATATCCCTGCTCGTTTATCAGTACTGCATCATCATCCCCTATGCAGGAAGTGATATCCATCAGAGTGCGGTAGCTGCAGTATGTGAGGTCCGAACCTGTATAAAGTGTCCTGCTCTGAAAGATCACCAGAGTGCTAATGAGTATGGCCGAAACTATCTGCGCTGCCTTTGGCAGCCTGAACGCATAATAGCCGGCAAGCACTATAGGCAGGAACATAAAGGGTGCCAGATAACGTATGTAATAATAATAATGCCAGACCTGAGGCATCACCAGCAGACAATACAGCCATATCGCGTAGATAAAGCACAGGCTCATGGCAAAGAACCGCCGGTCGATCAGAATCTCTTTTCCCTTTTTGACCATCGTGGCTATTGCCGCAGGAAAGATCACAAAACCTGTCATATATACAAAGCCAAAGAGGGTCATCTTCGGATATTCCACTGCAATGTCCCTGCGTTTTACCAGTAGCACGATAAAGGCAATAAGGATAAGGACCAGCATAGCCATAAATAACGCGCGGCATACACCCTGAGCCTTTTCGCTTCCGGCGATGAGCTTTACCCTGCTGTGGATAAGCTCCCTGCTGCCTCTTATCATAAACACAAAGTTTATTGCGATGCAGATTACCGACGCCGTCCATGCGACAGCCATTATATTGTCAGCATTTAATATATCACCGGTCATTCTGAAGATCCTTACATAATTGCCGTCCGTATAGCGCGTAAAACGGATCTTCATCATCGTAAAGCCCAGGGCATACTGAAGGAGTGCGATCATAAGGGTGATAAGGTAGTGCTTTTTTCCTCTTATGAAGAATATTCCCCAGTATATGATAACCACCAAAGGTATCAGCGCTGTAGAGAGTATGTGCACCACACAGATCCCGCCAAGAGGCAAGAGCGCCAGCAGCTGTACACCTTCCTCACCTGCTGCCGTCAGTATCACAAACCAGCCGGTGATGAACATGGTAAGGACTATCTCTGTCAATGTGTTAAGGCCGCACCAGAGCACTATGGGTGATACAGCCATCAAAAGCGCCGCTATATGTGCGTATAACTTTTTTTCTTCTTTAATGTTGCGGCATATGAGCCAGACATTTGCTATCGAGATAAGATAGCAGGTGAACAACACATGGTTCATATACTCTACACCAAAGAGCTTGCCCCATAAAGCCATCAGCGCCGGAAGGACTCCCAGTCCGTGAAGGGTACCGCTTATCGTGCCTTTATCCATAAGCTCATCATCGGTATAATACCCGATAAGGTCATAGATCCTTTCACGGTACGCCTGCTGAAGATACTTATGCTCTGCTATGCTCTCGTACTCCGGAAAGCCTATATTCTCATCCGTCTTATCCATGCAGTAAAACATGGCGCGGATCTGATAAAGCCCTTCGTCCTGACCGGTGCCGTAAAAACCGGCAATACTGCCACGACATACAAATGTCGCAGCGATCATTATTATTGCAAGAGGTATGTAATCCTTCCAGTTATAGCGTATGCGTGGCATCTTAAAATGCTTAAGCGCAAGCTGTATCAGCAGGATCACCAGAAGCAGCGCATCCGTGATCACCACTGCCGTCATCACTTTAAACAGTTCAAGCAAAAACAGCATGCCGCACACAAAGCTGTATGCCGCGAAATATCCACCGCAGCCTAAGATGAACACCTTGGCGGCATCCACCTTTTTGTGGGCAAAAGCCGCTACGCCCATACTGAGCAGGACTCCCAGAAGGAACAAAAACATCAGCATGTCTTCACCATCTCGTTATATATCTCCTCGATCCCGCCAAGCATGTCTTCCATGGGGAAGGTCTTCTCCGGCACTATCTCAAATGCGTCCGGATCCCCCTCTATCACGGCCTGAAGCTTATCCGCCAGGTCATTGGCATCCCTGTTTTTAAATGAACGGCATCTTCCGTATGCCACCTCCGGCAGCGAACCGCCGTCACTGTATATAAGTGCCGTGCCGCTCTGGCAGGTTTCAAGTGCCGAGAAGCCGAAGCCCTCGGTAAGCGAAGGCACCACCACGCAATCTGCCTGTTTTATGCAGGCTCCCAGATCCTCCCTGGAAAGCGAAGGACGTACCCTCACCTGACCCCTTAAATGGTCGTTACGCATGCGCTCCAGAAATTCCCTGCGGGGCTTTACCGGCTCTTTTCCAAGAAGGAAACAGAAACGCACGTTACTCAAGTCGACGCCCCTCTGTTTCAGAATGCAGATGGCCTTCTCATATACGTATATGCCCTTTGTCCTTCCGGGCCGGCCGTAGTATAAAAAGATAAATTCATCTTTTACTTTAAAATACTCCCGTATCTTAAAACTGCTGCTGACGGGATCCTTTCCCATCTCATTTGCCAGATAGACCCTGCGCACATCCTTCTTTTTGCAGATGTACTTCTGAAAGTCATTCTTCGTGGCATCCGAAATAGCGTGGTAAACGTCAAATTTCCGGCGGCAGCTGTACTGCTCAACCAGATCGTATATAAGGGCACGGTGGAACACATCCGACCAGTACCACTTCCTGCCCCTCACTTCATACACCGTAAGAAGCGAAGGCTTTTTATACTTTCCCGCCAGTTTGCTTACTACAGGTGCTGTGGTGAAAATGGAAGTATGTACCACATCACACCATTCTATCTGGGGCTCGATATCCTTTTTCTTAGGCAGGGGATGTCCGAAGGCACTTTTCCATTTGCAGTACCATACATCTATCCCGTCAACGTTCATCGGTCCGTTATGCTCATCATCTACCTTTTCCGCAACCACATGCACTTCGTGCCCGCGTGCGACCATGCCCTTTGCAAGCTCGTAAAACATGGTCTCACCGCCACCCACATATGGATAAAAATGCGGCAGTATCATCGCTATCTTCACTTATTGTTCCCCCCAAGATGTATATCCCTGTACCACTGTTCAAGCATAAGAACATTCCATATGAGTCTGGGCGAACGTCCCTGTTTTACAAAATCCGCCCACATCTTCTGTACTGTTTTTTTATTTATGAGCCCGTCGGAAGCAGCCTTGCAGTTATCCATCATCTCAGCGGCCCATTCTTTTGTATCGCCTTCTTTAAGCCAGCGCTCCAGAGGGACCGCAAAGCCCTTTTTAGGCCTGTCCGTAAGCTCCTTCGGCACGTATCGATACAGCACTTCCTTAAGCACCTTCTTGGTAATGCTGCCGTCATACTTATATTTTGAAGGCAGGCTTAATGCAAACTCCACCACATCCTTATCAAGCATGGGTATCCTGTTCTCCAGCGAAACCGCCATGCCGGCACGGTCCACCTTTACCAGTATATCCTCCGGATGATAGCGCATCAGATCGTCAAGCATCATCTGCTGCAGCTCATCACCGGGGAGATCGGCTCTGTATACGGATGCAGGCCCGTCCGTAAGCTGATCTATATATGGATCGTAATGATCGACGGCTTCTTTAAATTCCAGGATGTTTCCGGCCTTAAGGCACATGCCGGCACGGTAAACTTTAGGTATGCCACCGGTTATACCCACAGCCATATCTCCGGCTGTTCTCCTTAGCTGCTTCGGAAGATCCTTTATCTTATCCCACAGTCCCAGTATCTGCGGATACGTCCTGTAACCGCAGAAAAGCTCATCACCCGCATCTCCGCTTAAGCACACTGTCACCTTACTCTTTGCCAGCGCACTTACAAGATATGTCGGGATCTGGGATGAATCCGCATAAGGCTCTCCGTATATCGAAGAGATGCGCGGTATCACATCTTTAAGATCCTTCTCCGTAACATACTGCTGTGTGTGATCCGTTCCCAGATGCTTAGCTATAGCCTCCGCTTCCGGAGCTTCATCATACTTCTTATCATCAAAGCCGATGGAAAATGTCTTTACATCCCCGGGCCTTAACCTGCTCATTATGCCCACTACCGTGGCAGAATCTATCCCGCCGGACAGATATGCTCCCAGCGGCACATCGCTGGCAAGCTGCCCTTTTACAGCTTCCGTCAAAAGACGCTGCAGCTCATCCGCCGCTTCCTCAAAGCTTCCCGTAAAAGGCTGTTCCAGCACGCGCTGGGCCACCTTCTTGATATTATAATACCTGCCTATCTTAACATCCTGCACGGCAAAGGGCTCTTTTACCCTGAATATCCCGCCGGGTTTAAGCTTATATATTTCCTCATAAATTGTCTGCGGCGCGGGGATATAGCCGTAAAGCATATAGGCCGAAAGTGCTGCTCTGTTGATCCTGCCCTCAAAGCCGGGAAACCGTGTGATGGCGGATAATTCCGATGCAAAGACACAGCTTCCGTTCACCCTGCCGAAATACAGCGGCTTCTCGCCAATGCGGTCGCGCATCAGCATAAGGCTGCGCTCCCAGCGGTCATACAAAGCTATGGCGAACATGCCCTTTACCGCCTCCAGGGTCTTCTCTACACCAAGGCGCTCAAAAGCCTCCAGAAGCACCTCCGTATCGGAGCTGCCCTTAAGCTTAAGACCCGGCATCTTTGCCTTCAGATCCTCAACATTATAGACCTCGCCGTTATACGCGATCACAAAACGGCCCGATGCGCTGATCATGGGCTGTGCGCCGCTCTCACTCAGATCCCTGATTGAAAGACGTCTGTGCCCCAGGCTCACGCCGCTCTTATCGTCAAGCCAGAAGCCCTCGGCATCCGGCCCCCTGTGTGCAAGGGCATCGGTCATGCTTTTTAATACGCCCGCCCTGTCAATGTCTCCATTGATAAAGCCAGCTATGCCGCACATAAGATTTCCCCCAGACATAGTTTCATGACTATATATTGTAGCACATAATCCTTCATTTGACTACATCGAATTATGTAACCCACGCCACAAAAACCACGGGGACGGACCTCGTGGTTCCGGTAGATTGACAGAAGCGCTTAGCAGCAGGCATGATCACGGACACGCTCGAACTACTGAGACAAACCTCGCAGTATTTTTGTCGTCCGTAAACAGTATACAGTTGTTTTTGGCGCCTTTACCGACAGGCACAGGCCGGGGCGCTCGATTCCGTCACCAAGCGGTTCTATGAAGCTGCCCTAGTCTGAGGCTGTTTCCGGGACCAGTCGACATTCGGCTTCCATGCCTCATGTCTCCTTTTCGCCGCCGTCCGGGCGGCTCATCCCTACAAAAGACTGCAGCTTCAAGAACCGCTAGGCTCCTCCATAGGCGGCCCCGGTCCTTGTACCTGCCGGTCATCGGCGCAGCCACACATCTCCGGCATAGCCGCGGGATAGACCTCGTGGTTTCATTCACTTTACTGTAACGCAGGAGCAGGCAGGCATGAATCACGGGCCGCCTATGGAGAAGCTTAGAGGATGCAGGAACTGCTATATACATCAGAAATGCGAAGCCCGGATGGCTGAGCAAGGGAGACATGAGGAAAGGATTCCGAATGTCGACCGGTTTCGGACGGTATAGAAAACCAAGGGCAGTTCCGTTGCACCTCTTAGCGACGGAATCGAGCGTGTCCGGGATCATGCCTGCTGCTTACGAAGACATAAAAAAACACCACGAGGTCCGTCCCCGTGGTCTATGCGCTCTACAACACTTTCGAGAGAAAATCCTTTAAGCGGGGATGCTTAGGATTGCCGAAGAATTCGGCGGGTGCGGCGCTTTCTAAGATAACGCCTTCGTCTATAAAGAGCACGCGGTTAGCCACCTCACGTGCAAAGCCCATTTCATGGGTCACGATTATCATTGTCATGCCTTCAGCGGCCACATCACGCATAAGGTCCAGCACTTCTCCTACCATCTCTGGATCGAGCGCACTGGTAGGCTCATCAAAAAGGATAACCTTCGGCTTCATGGCAAGAGCACGCACTATGGCCACACGCTGCTTCTGCCCCCCGGAAAGCGTGGACGGATATACATCGGCTTTGTCCTCAAGCCCGATACGCTTTAAGAGCGCCATGGCTTCCTTCTGCGCCTTTTCCTTTATCTCCGCCACAGAGCTGTATCCGCTCTTCTCCCTTAGCCTGCGGAATGCCTTCTTTCCCGTATGCACGGGAGCAAGCATGATATTCTGGATAACGGTCTTATTGTTGAAAAGATTGAAATGCTGGAACACCATACCCATATTCTGCCTGTGCAGATTGATGTCTACAGACATATCCGCAAGGTCCTCTCCGTCAAACATGATGTGACCGGCAGTGGGATCCTCCATGCAGTTTAAGCAGCGCAGAAAGGTACTCTTACCGGAGCCGGAAGGCCCGATAACGCAGATGATATCACCCCGGTTGACGGTAATATCGATCCCGTTGAGCACATGCTTATCACCAAAGTCCTTTTTAAGGCCCTCGACTTTAAGTATCACCTCTTCTGTTGCAGCGACTGCTTTATTCTCACTCATTTCCTTCTGTCACTCTTTGCAAAATAATGTTCCATCAGCTTTATCAGTATGGTGATGATGACCACCAGTACTATGTATATCAGGGCCATCACTATGTACGGCACCATGAATTCGTAACTGTTGCTGCCTATGTAATTAAAGGCCACGTAAAGATCGGATGCGCCTACGAAGCTTACGACCGAAGTCTCCTTTATAAGGGCTATGAACTCGTTTCCGAGTGTGGGCAGTATGTTCTTGATGGCCTGCGGGATGACTATCATCATCATGGTGGCGGAGAAGGAAAGGCCTACGGCGCGTCCTGCCTCCATCTGCCCGGGATCGACCGACTGTATTCCGGCACGCATCATCTCGGATATGTATGCGCCGGAATTCAGCGAGAATACCAGCACGGAAACCTGTACACTGCTCACCTTGATACCAAGTATGGGCAGGAGCACATAGTAAAACAGCAGAAGCTGTACCACCATGGGGGTTCCCCTGAAGAAACCGACATAGAAAGAACAGAAACCGTTTAAGATGCGCGGAAGCCTCTTATACTTCGGCATTACCCTTACGGCTGCGATGAGCGTTCCTATAAGGATGCCGAAAAGGAGCCCAAGAACCGCTATGATAAGCGTGTTCTTAAGCCCCGTCTGTACTCTTTTGTATCCTTCGTACTCTATGAAGTACTTAAGGAATCTTGCCCACTTTTGAGAAAAATCACCCATTTTTACTGCATTTCATTGATAGATTCCGCAATGAACTTAGCAGGTGCGGCATCGATTATAACATAATCAAGATTGCCGTTTAACAGATCCTGCACTGCAAGAGATCCGTTCTTGTATCCTGTTGTGGTCATTGCAAAACCGTCAAAGCCCCATTCCTCATCGCCTTCGCAATAGAACTGGCCTGTGGTACCGTTCTGCACACCAACCTTTACGGATGAATCCTTAGTCTTAAGTATAGCCTCGATACCGGCTGCATCCGAAACAGAATCGAACTCTGTATCATCGGAACGGATTATTATCCTCTGTGATGCAGTGTAGTAAGATGTGGTAAAGTTAACGATCTCCTTACGCTCATCGGTAACGGTAAGTCCGCTCATGGACATATCGGACTTGCCCTGGTTTACGGAAAGCAGAACTGCATCGAAATCCATGTTCTGGATAACGAGCTCCTTGCCAAGATACTCGGCAAGACCTGCAGCTATCTCCATATCCACGCCGTAATAATTATCACCTTCCATATATTCAAAAGGTGCAAATGCTGCATTGGTAGCTACCAGAAGCTGGTCCTTTGAAGGATCCTCCGCCGCGCTCACAACTGCGGTAGGGGTTCCGTTTCCAAAATACTTTTCGCAGATGGCATCAAAGGTGCCGTCGCTCTTGATCTGCGCAATGTACTCGTTTACGGAGGTTAACAGTTCAGGCTGGTTCATATCAACGGCAAATGCATACTCTTCCTCGGTAAGGTCATACTCAAGAACCTTTGCCGTTACCTTGTTTCCTGCTCCGGATGTATCCGCAACGCCGCCCTCGGAACCTCCGTTTGTGCAGCCGGCAAGGCTGCTCACAGCCATAGCGGCTGCCATTAATGTTGCTACGATCTTCTTTTTCATAATTTTTCCTCTTTCTTACTGTTGTTCTTTGAGGACACGGGGACAGTCCCTCTGTCTTCATTTTATGAAGACAGCAGGGACCGTCCCCATGTCCTCACTTTTATTTACTTTATGCTCTCGTGCCAGGTCTGCAGAGCCTTTACATCACTTCTGCCGTGCTTGCGTACGTGGCGGATACCGTCGGCTGCCGCTGCTGCCGCTGCAACTGTTGTGATATAAGGTATGCGTGCCTTTATGGCTGCTTTTCTCAAATAGCTGTCGTCACTGATGCTGTCCTTGCCGGCAGGAGTGTTTACGATAAGCTGTATATCACCGTTGGTGATCAGATCCAGTATATTGGGTCTGCCTTCACAGAGCTTCTTAACCTTCTCGGCGGGGATGCCTGCTTCTACGATAAGATCGCAGGTAGTGCCTGTAGCCATGATCTTAAAGCCTGCCTCATGGAAGCTCTTTGCCACCGCTGCTATCTCGGGCTTATCCTTGCGGTTAACGGAGATGAGCACGGTACCTTCAAGAGGAAGGCCGGCGCTTGCAGCCTCTTCTGCCTTGTAGAAGGCGCCTGCAAGGGATTTGCTGATACCCAATACTTCACCGGTAGAACGCATCTCGGGCCCAAGTATGGGGTCCACTTCCTGGAACATATTGAAGGGGAATACGGCTTCCTTTACACCGTAGTAAGGTATCTCCTTCTCCTTAAGTTCCGGTACCGGCGAAGGTCTGCCGGTAAGTGATCCGGTAATGATATCGGTCGCGATGGGTACCATACGCACACCGCATACCTTTGATACCAAAGGCACGGTACGGCTTGCACGGGGATTTGCTTCCAGAACGAATACCTTTCCGTCCTCGATAGCATACTGCATGTTCATAAGACCTACGACATGCATCTCCTCTGCTATCTTTCTGGTGTATTCCTTGATAGTCTCAAGGTTCTCTGCGGGTATATGCTTGGAAGGTATCATGCAGGCACTGTCACCTGAATGGATACCGGCCAGCTCTATATGCTCCATTACAGCGGGTACGAATGCATGTGTACCGTCACTGATGGCATCTGCCTCACACTCAAGTGCGTGATGCAGGAAACGGTCGATAAGTATAGGTCTGTCTGGTGTTACACCGACAGCAGCCTTCATATATTCGGTGATGCTCTCTTCGTCGTAAACAACTTCCATTCCGCGGCCGCCCAGCACGTAGGAAGGACGTACCATAACGGGATAACCTATCTTTTCCGCGATGGCCTTTGCCTCATCGACGGTGGTAGCCATGCCGCTCTCGGGCATCGGGATGCCCAGCTTATCCATCATTGCACGGAACTGGTCACGGTCTTCAGCCAGGTCGATGACCTCGGGGCTGGTACCTAAGATGTTCACGCCGTTCTTCTTAAGATCCGCTGCCAGGTTAAGCGGTGTCTGGCCGCCGAACTGTGCGATAACACCGACGGGCTTCTCTTTGTGATAGATGCTCAGCACATCCTCAAGAGTAAGAGGCTCGAAATAGAGTCTGTCGGAGGTATCGTAATCGGTGGATACTGTCTCAGGATTGCAGTTAACGATGATGGTCTCAAAGCCCAGTTTCTTAAGGCTCATAGCCGCATGTACGCAGCAGTAGTCGAACTCGATACCCTGGCCTATACGGTTGGGACCGCCGCCCAGAATCATTATCTTCTGCTTATCCGTAGAATCATGCACATCGGAATCCAGGTTGTAACTGCTGTAGTAATAGCAACTGTCCTGTGTACCGGATACATGCACCTTATCCCAGTGCTCTTCGCAGCCTGCTTTTAAGCGGGCATTGCGGATGTCATCCTCGGATACTCCAAGTATCTCGCTTAAGTACTTATCGGAGAAGCCGTCCTTCTTTGCCTGCACCAGATCCGCATCTGCGGGTACCTTGCCCTTGTATGCAGCGACGAGCTTTTCTTCCTCATCCACCAGTTCCTTCATCTGCTCGATGAAATATTTCTTTACCTTGGTGATCTCATGTATCTCATCTACGGTAGCACCCTTCCTTAATGCTTCATACATCTGGAAGTGACGCTCCGAATTGGGCGTGATCAGCTTCTGCAGCAGCTCTTCCTTGCTGAGCTCATAGAAATTCTTCACATGACCCAGACCGTAACGGCCCTTCTCCAGTGAACGGACAGCCTTCTGGAAAGCTTCCTTATAGTTCTTGCCGATGCTCATTACTTCGCCTACAGCGCGCATCTGGGTTCCCAGCTTATCCTCTACACCCTTGAACTTCTCAAACGCCCAGCGTGCAAACTTGACAACCACATAGTCACCGCCGGGTACGTACTTATCCAGTGTGCCGTACTTGCCGCAGGGGATCTCGGAAAGTGAGAGACCGCTTGCCAGCATTGCGCTTACCAGTGCGATGGGGAAACCGGTCGCCTTGGAAGCCAGTGCGGATGAACGTGAAGTACGGGGATTTATCTCTATTACTATGATACGGTCGCTGACGGGATCATGTGCGAACTGCACATTGGTACCGCCGATGACCTGTATGCGGTCTACGATCTTATACGCCTGCTCCTGCAGTCTCTTCTGAAGATCCTCGGAGATCGTGAGCATGGGAGCGGTACAGAAGGAATCACCGGTATGTACGCCCATGGGATCAACGTTCTCGATAAAGCATACGGTGATCATGTTGCCGTCCTTATCACGGACGACTTCCAGCTCCAGCTCTTCCCAGCCTGCCACACATTCCTCGACCAGAACCTGACCTACGGGGCTTGCCTGAAGACCTCTTGCACATACTGTCTTAAGCTCTTCCCTGTTATATACCAGACCGCCGCCGGTGCCGCCCATCGTGTATGCGGGACGCAGTACCACGGGATATCCCAGATCGTCTGCTATCTTAAGAGCCTCATCCACGCTGTAGCTTACTTCGCTGCGTGCCATGCCTATACCGAGGCTTTCCATGGTCTCCTTGAACTCGATACGGTCCTCACCGCGCTCGATAGCGTCTACCTGAACGCCGATAACCTTTACATTATACTTATCAAGTATTCCTTTTTTATTAAGCTCCGCACAGAGATTAAGTCCGGACTGGCCGCCCAGGTTGGGAAGCAGTGCATCAGGCCTTTCTTTTTCGATTATCTGCTCAAGCCTGTCTGCGTTAAGAGGCTCGATGTAGGTAACATCTGCCATCTCGGGATCTGTCATGATCGTCGCAGGATTGGAATTGACCAGTATTATCTTATATCCCAGCTTACGCAGTGCCTTGCAGGCCTGTGTTCCGGAATAGTCAAATTCGCAGGCCTGACCTATGATGATAGGCCCGCTTCCGATAATAAGTACACTTTTGATGTCTGTTCTCTGTGCCATTTTTTTCCCCTTTCTTTGTTAACCGCCCAAATATGCTTTCTTTATCTCTTCACTCTCCGCAAGCTCCTTTGCATCACCGCTCGTGGTGATACGTCCGGTCTCCAGGACATATGCCCTGTTCGCTACGGAAAGTGCCATCTGCGCATTCTGTTCCACTAAAAGTATGGTGGTTCCCTGTTTGTTCATGTCTTCTATTATGCTGAATATCTGCTTTACAAGTATGGGTGCCAGCCCCATTGAAGGCTCGTCGAGCATCATGAGCTTTGGCTTTGACATGAGCGCCCTGCCCATGGCCAGCATCTGCTGCTCGCCGCCGGATAAGGTACCTGCCACCTGACGGTATCTTTCCTTAAGCCTGGGGAAGAGCTGATATACTTTCTCAAGTGAATCCGCCACTTCCGAAGAGGGCCTTGTGTATGCACCCATCTCCAGATTCTCAAGCACCGTCATATGCTGGAACACGCGCCTTCCTTCGGGGCAGAGAGCCATACCCTGTGCCACCACTTTATCCGCGCCTATCCCATGCAGATCCTTTTCCATAAAAGATATCTTTCCGCTGCGGGCCTTTAAAAGACCGCCCACGGTATTTAAGGTAGTGGACTTGCCGGCGCCGTTAGCTCCTATAAGCGTCACTATCTCACCTTCATTAACCTCGAAGGAGACACCCTTTATCGCATGGATGCTGCCGTAATAAACATGAAGGTCTTCGACCCTGAGCATAGTTCCCATGCTTTAGTCCTCCTCCTTCCTGCCGCCTAAGTATGCTTCGATGACCTGGGGATCATTCTGTATCTGAGCGGGAGTACCTTCGGCGATTATCTTTCCGAAGTTTACCACAACGATATTTTCACAGATACCCATTACCAGGTTCATATCATGCTCGATAAGCATAACGGCTATCTTAAATTCATCACGTATCTTTTTGATGTTGTTCATAAGCTCTTCCGTTTCAGAAGGGTTCATGCCGGCTGCAGGCTCGTCCAGGAGCAGAAGCTTGGGCTGTGTAGCCAGAGCACGCACTATCTCAAGACGGCGCTGGGCACCGTAAGGCAGGCTGTCGGCACGCACATCGGCCTCATCAGCCATACCGAATATATCCAGAAGCTTAAGCGCTTCCTCATGTGCACGTTTTTCTTCCTTCCAGAAGGAAGGCAGACGGAAAATACCCGAGAACATACCGTATTTGATATGATCATGCAGACCTATCTTAACATTCTCTTCAACCGTAAGCTGGTCGAAAAGACGGATGTTCTGGAAGGTCCTGGCGATACCCGCATGATTTACCTGTACGGGGCTCATGCTGCGGGTATCCTTACCGTCTAAAAGTATTGTCCCGCGGCTGGGCTGGTAAACCTTTGTGAGGAGGTTGAATATCGTGGTCTTTCCCGCACCGTTAGGTCCTATGAGGCCCTTTATCTCGGTGGGTGCGATACTGATATTGAACTCATCAACAGCGGTAAGTCCGCCGAAATCTATTCCCAGATGCGAAGTCTGAAGAACGGCTTTCTGATCACTCATCTTTTGCGCCCTCCTTCTTTGACTTCTTTTTAATACCGTTTACAAAAGCACGTACCTTCTCATTATTGGTCGCGATCATAACGATGATCAGCACTATCGCATATATAAGCATACGGTAATCGGCGAATTTACGAAGAAGCTCGGGCAGGATGGTAAGCAGGGCTGCCGCTATGATGGAGCCCGTCATGTTCCCGATGCCGCCCAGAACCACGAATACCAGCACCAGTATGGAAGTATTGAAATCGAACTTCTTGGGTGCGATGGTAGAATAATTGAGCGCATATAACGCACCTGCCGCACCTGCGATGGCTGCGGAGGTCACAAAAGCGATAAGCTTGTGCTTGGTAACTGGAACGCCTGAAGCCTCTGCCGCGATACGGTTATCACGGATAGCCATGATGGCAAGACCTGTGCGGCTGTTGACCAGATTCTGTATTATCACCAGCACTACTATCAGAAGGATAGTCCCTGCCATAAAGGTCGAAAGCTTGGTAACGCCCGTAGCGCCCATGGGACCGTTGATCAGTATCTTTCCGTCGGCTGCCAGATTAAGTGATGCGGTATCTTTAAATGACATATGGATACCAGCGCCGTCAACGCCCACATAGAGGCAGTTCAGTACATTTTTTATTATCTCTCCGAATGCAAGAGTCACTATAGCCAGATAGTCGCCGTTAAGACGGAGCACGGGTATACCGATGATCACACCTGCGATACCTGCTAAAAGCGCACCCACCAGGATCGCGCACAGAAGCCTTAAGCCGGTACCCGGTATGCTGTCCGCAAGAGACATGGAAACCACCACGCCTGAAAACGCACCTACCGACATAAATCCCGCATGTCCGAGGCTCAGTTCACCGGAGATACCCACCACCAGATTAAGCGCGAGCGCCATTATGACATAAGAAACGATGGGGATAAGCTGACCTTTTAAGCTGTTGGTAAGATGACCGCTCATGGCCACCACCTGGATAATGAAATAGAATGCTATGACTATCCCGTAATTAAGGAAGGATATCTTTGTATGCTTTTTTATCTTCTTAAAAAGCTCCATCTGCCGTATCCCCCCTTAAACCTTTTCCCTGATCTTGTGACCCAGAAGGCCGGTGGGCTTAACAAGCAGCACGATTATCAGCACAGCGAACACTATGGCATCCGATAACTGTGTGGAAACATAAGCCTTGCCGAAGATCTCGATCACGCCCAGAAGGACACCGCCCAGCATTGCGCCGGGGATGGAACCTATGCCGCCGAATACGGCTGCGGTAAATGCCTTGATACCGGGCATTGCACCGGTGGTAGGCATAAGAGTGGGATATGCACTGCACAGCAGCACTCCCGCTATAGCCGCAAGACCGGAGCCTATGGCAAAGGTCATTGATATCGTACGGTTTACATTGATACCCATAAGAGTAGCTGCGCCCTTATCCTCGGATACGGCACGCATGGCCTTTCCCATCTTGGTCCTTGATGTAAAGAGGGTAAGCGCGATCATTATGACTATATTCGCAAGCACCGTGATGACTGTTACGGGTGCTATCTGGGTACCTCCCAGCTGGATCGCCGGCAGGTTTGCAAATACATTGGGGAATACTTTCGTATTTGAAGTCCAGATCAGCAATGCTGCATTCTGAAGAAAATAGGAAACACCGATCGCAGTGATAAGCACCGCCAAAGATGTGGCATTACGAAGAGGCTTATATGCCAGGCCTTCTATCACGATACCAAGTATCGTACAGACCACTACCGAAGCTAAAACCGCCAGTATGGGCGGCCAGCCAAGGTATGATATGGAACAGAAAGCAACGTATCCGCCCACCATGATGACATCACCATGGGCGAAGTTAAGCATCTTCGCAATACCATATACCATGGTATATCCAAGCGCTATTATCGCGTATACACTTCCTAAACTTATGCCGTTGATAAGATTGGCTAACATTGAATGATTTCCTTTTGTATATAAGACCGAAGCTTCTTTTTGTCCGTTTTTCACTCATCCGGCCGCTTCGCGGCCACCTTCCCCCGAAGGGGAAGGCTTAAAGCAAAGCATAGATTTAAATTAAAGACCTACATAAACACCATCTTTGATAACAACAGCCTTGGGAGCCTTGTTAACCTCGCCGTTCTTGGTCCATACCATGTCGCTTCCGGTAACACCGTCGTAAGAGAAGTTAGGATCGGTGAATACCGAGATCAGTATCTTGCAGATCTCATCTGCACCCTTGCCGGTAACATCCAGATCACCGTTCTTGTCTGCATAATACTCAAGTGCACGGTAGATAGCGTAAGGGCAGTCATAACCGTCTGCTGCGAACTGGTTGGGGGTCTCACCGTAATTACTGTTGTACTTGCTTACGAAATTCTTTGTAAGATCATCTGTAGCATCTGCGGAGAAAGGTGTAAGAAGGATAACGCCCTCTGCAAGAGTGGTGTCAAAACCTTCCATGGTAAGGATACCGTCCATACCGTCCACACCGAAGAACTTGGGTGTATAACCCATGTTGTTTGCCTGCTGAAGGATCAGTGATGCAGGCTGATAGTATATAGGCAGGAAGATAAGATCTGCACCTGCGCTCTGTGCCTCACCAAGCTGTACGGAGAAATCGTTAGCCGTATCATCGGTGAAGGTTGTGGTAGATACCACTTCAAGTCCCAGCTCTCCGGCCTTTGAATTGAAGGTCTGGTAGATACCGGTTGAATATGCATCGGAGTTATTGTAGATGATGGCAACCTTTGTAGCCATGCTGTTATCTACGATATACTGTGCGGATGCAAGACCCTGGTTAGGATCGGTGAAGCATACCTGGAACATGTTATCCTTGCCGTTTACAACATCGGGTGATGAAGCAGAAGGTGTGAGCATGAACACTCCGTCTGCATTTGCCTCTGCACTTACTGCTACGCAGGGAGTTGTGGTAACGGTACCTGCGATAACCTGTACGTTCCAGTCCTTTAAGTTATTGTATGCATTAACGGATTTCTCAGCATCGTGCTCATCATCCTGGGGATTGTAAGCGATCTGGAAATCAGAACTGATAGCGTTGATCTCGTCAACTGCGATCTGCTCACCGTTCTTTACTGCATTTCCGTAGATTGCTGCGCCGCCGGTAAGAGGTCCGATCATACCCAGATTAAGGGTACCGGTAAGCTTGCCGCCTGTGCTGGGCTGCTCCTCTGCACCTGCATCGGTGCTTCCTGCATCGGTAGTGCCTGCATCTGTGCTTCCTGCGTCGGTGGTACCTGCATCGGCAGTGCCTTCGCTTCCGTCGGAAGTACCGGTGGTAGCGGGTACATCAGCGGTTGCGTCTGTACAGCCTGCCATAAGGCCAACGCCCATTGTTGCTGCCAAAACCAGTGTTACGAGTTTCTTCTTCATAATTTTTCCTCCTTGATACGCGGGTTTGATATCATGACCCGATGTCATAAAAAAAGGGAGTTACAGGATCCGATGGCGAATCTCTGAAACCCCGTTGTTCCCGCAATCTGATGTAGTCTAACACATAAGTACGGAAAATTCAAGTTTTTTACTGTACAAAATCCCTTTTTAAACTGCAGACTTTTTAAACAATTTACATAAGTTTCACAGAACATCTCCGAACTTCACCTTCAGGTAATCCACGACCACCTTTACGCACTGCTCATAGCTCAGCTCGCCTGTATTGAGGCACAGGTCGTAGTTATACGGACTCTCCCATTCCTTGCCGGTATGGTATTTATAATACGCCCTGCGGTACTTATCCATTTCTATGATATGCTTCTCCGCCTCCTTGCGGCTCATGTCAAGACGTTTCATCTCCGTCTGGATGCATTTCTCAAGAGGCGCGTAAACAAAGATGCTCACCACATGAGGAAAATCCCTGAGAACATAATCCGCAGCCCTGCCTATACATACAAAGCTCTCCCGCTCCGCCAGCTCCTTTAGCACCTTGGCCTGGAAGGCGAAAAGATTGTCGTTTTTGGTATAATCCGGGCTTTCCGGGGGGATTATCTCACCGTTGTATACCTTTTTGGTAACAGAATAGAGCAGACTCTTCTTCATGGTCTCATCAGCCTTTGCGAAGAGCTCCTCGCTTATACCGCTGTCATCACTGGCCATGCGGAGGATCTTTTTGTCATAAAAGCCTATGCCGTATTCTTCGGCCAGCATCTTTCCTATAATAGTGGCACCGCTGCCGCAGGTGCGGGTTAAAGCCAGTACGAATTTATCATCTGCCATGTTTTTCACCTCCGAAATTTATAAGAAGGGCTCCGTCTTAAGACAGACGGACCCCTTCATGAATTCTGTTACTGTACTTTGTTATCCGATGCTCCGACCGGTGCCTCTGTAGGTGTAGGCTCTGCCGGCTCCGTAGGTGTGGGAGGCGCCTCTGTAGGTGTGGGCGTTTCCGTAGGTATCGGAGTAGGCGTAGGGGTCGGTGTAGGTGTTGCCGTAGGCAGCGGTGTAGGTGTAGGCGTTGCCGTAGGTCCTGTTGCCGGCTTGGGCGTAGGTGTTGCCGTAGGTGCCTGTGTAGGCGTTGCCGTAGGTCCTGTTGCCGGTTTGGGCGTAGGCGTTGCAGTGGGCTTAGGCGTAGGTGTTGCCGTAGGTCCCGTTGCCGGCTTGGGCGTAGGTGTTGCCGTAGGCTTCACTGTAGGCGTTGCCGTAGGAGGCAGTGTGGGTGTTCCGGTCGCGCCGTCGCCATCTGCTGCTTTTGTAGGATCAGCCCCCTTAGTAGGAGTAACATCACCACCGTTTATGTCCGCATCATTATCCGACGGAGTGGGTGTTGCTTTCTTAGTCGGTTTTGCAGCTTCCTGTGTAGGTGTAGCGGAAGCCACCGCTTCTGTAGCAGTGGGGGTACTCTCCGGCTCCTGCACATGCTCGGAAGGCTTATTATTCTCAGCCTGCTCTGCGGCCTTTGCTGCTGCCGCTTCTTCAGCTGATACCTTTTTAAGAGAAGTCCCTTCTATCAGTTCCTTAACAGAGCTTTCCGGGGACTTTGCACTGCTGCCGTTTTCATCGGCAGCCTTCTTAGATACCTCGTAACGTCCGGTACTTACTCCCTGTTCTTTCGCTTCCTTACGCTCCGACATGGTGGATTCCACCACAAATACTTCTATGTCTTCCTCGCTTGCTACTGTTTCCGCTGCCTGCTTAAGATCCTTCCTTACAAGGACATCATCAGACACAACGGATACCAGCATCACATTGTCTTTTTCCTCTCCGAGGAAACCAGCCTTATAAAGCTCAGCCTTTGTGCTTTCCAGCGCAGCCCCCAGATCCTCACCTTTGATACCGCTGTCCTGAAGGTTTTTAGCTATGGCTTTCGCATCGTCATTAAGCGCGGTCACATGCAATACCCTGCATTTTTTGTTTATCGCATATTCCAGAGAGGGGTTAACATCTACAGTAACATAAGCACTTTCTTTAAGATTGCGTCTGTAAGTGATACCGGCACCGAAAAACAGCAGAAGAAACGCCGCTGCCGCAGTCATTATGCGGAAAGCGCCGCTGAACTTTATGATCTTCCGGGGCATCTCTATCTCCTGTCCCGGCTTATATCCATTGTCACGGATACGTTCTATGCTGCCGCCCTTAACGAGCACAGCCGCATAGCCGTCCCTGATCTCCATTACTACCGCTTTCATCGTAATTATTCCTTTAAATACTCCCTCAGAAGAGGGAAATCACCCTTCATCATTTCCGCAACCGCTATGATATAGCGTCTGTGGCGATCAATGAGCTTCCGCGACAGGCCCGATTTGTCGCAGAGCTCTCTGATCGGCAGGTTTCGCCCCCTCTGCATATTCTCAAAAAGCATTTCTTTTTCAAGAAGGAGCTTTACTGCGAGTTTGCAGGCTTCCCTGGTCTTCCGTGATTTTGGTGAACAATCCGCCAGATCATAAAACGAAAAACCATATCCGCCCAGAATGGACTGGATCGCTTCGATCTCGTCCTGCAGAGGTGTGCTGCCTGCCGTTTCGCGGCTTTCCATTCCTCCGCCGTGCTTTATCCTGCCAGCGATCCGCTCATCGCCGTCTTCCTCTTCATCATCCAAAAATTCACCGGACAACACCGAGGGCCCGACAGGTATCTCTACCTCATGAGCGATCCGCCGCCTTTCTTCATCCATCAGCCTTCGTTTGATCACTATGCCGGCAAAGCTTCCGAATTCTCCTTTTGCAGGGTCATAACCCCTGACCGCTTCATGAAAAGCGATCAGCGCAACGGACCATTCATCATCTGTGTCGCGCACGAACCTCCTCAGGCTTTTGGATGCGCAGCCCAATATAAAACTTTTATTGTCATTGACAAAGCGTTCGAAGACCTGTTCGTCATCCTTCGCACGCAGTGCCTGTATGGAAAAATCATCCATTCGTTCAGAGCCAATCCTTTGAGTATCTTCTTTTTCGAAATTTAACGATTTTCCCAATATTATAATATGACAGGAACTTTTTGTAAATCCATGCCCTGTGTTTATATATTCGAAAAAGAGCACAAAAAAAACGGGGTAGGAAAAATATTTTTTTCCTGCCCCGTATATTTCTTTGATCTTATGCCTTTTTAGCCTTCAGGTATTCATAAATAGGTGCTCTGGAACTGAGTTCCTCATTTGCAGCCACAACCTGGACGCCCTTATTGGTATCTGTATTGATGATGATGGGCGATTTCATGTTTGCCGTCATTTCCTCGATCTTTTCGGGAATATTCACGGTGACCAGGACCATGATATTATCCTCTTTTATATCCCCTATAGCTGCTATATCCTTTTCATCAATGGCAGGATCATAGATATCTGCAAGAGCCAGAGGGCTCGCAACCGTGATGGCTACATCCTTGTCATCCAACGACTGCAGATACAAAAGCGAAGGGATGCCCTTTTCTTCATCATGGATGAGGATGTAATCCTTAAGCTCCGGAAAACCGGGAAGACCGTCTTCAAAACGTATCTTCTTGCTCTCATCCACCCCGACAGTACCGAATTTGAAAGTGTCAATCTGTGCCATGATACCTTACCTCCTGTCATTATATAGTTTTTTGTTACCCTGAGTCCGATTATATCACGATAAAATAAAAATGTACAGAACCACGAGGTCCGACCCCCCGGTTTTTTAGCTGAGATAATCCACGATGAGTGCAAGCGCCTCTTCATTCCCGCCGGGAAGTCTGCGGTACTGCCCGCCTTCTGCCATCGACTTATAGAATTCCCTATCTGCGGCGCTCAGCTTATCGGACTTGCGGAGCATCTCACCCAGGCAGTACAAAAAGCGTGCAAGGCGGATATTACCGCTTTCTTCCGAAGAAGCCTCTGCATCCACGGTCTTTGATATCTCGGTACTCTCATCGGATAAAGGCGCCTTAAAGCGTATCTTCACGGTACAGAGCTCATCGGAATCCGAAAGCACTGCCGTCTGATACTTAAGCTCCTGCCCGGCGGATCCGTCGCCCCGGACTATCTCATAAAGAGCCACGCCGTGACCGCCGGCACCGTAAGGCTCGCTTATCACCTTGTCATTCTTAAAGTCCTCATACGAGAGACTGCGGTTTTCATATCCCAGCAGACGGTAGGTCTTCACGAAACGGGGATTGAATTCCACCTGCGCCTTCACATCCTTTGCCACCACATTTGTAAGGCTGACATACCTGCGGTCCACCGATCCCTTTACATCCTCAAGAGTATTTACCACACAGTAAGTCCCGTTACCGTGCTTTGACAGCACCTCAAGCTTATCATCCTTATAATTATATAATCCGGTGCCTATGACAGATAAGAACAGTCCCGTTTTCTTCTTTTCTTCTATCAGCTCCTTTAAGCCGTCTTTTTTGGTCACTCCGAAATTAAGATCACCGTCAGTGATAAGTATCACCTGATTGTTACCGTCTTTATCATAATACTTTGCACCGATCTTATACGCTGTTTCTATCCCGGCAGAGCCATTGGTGCAGCCCGATATCACTATGGAAAGGATACGGCCCATCACATCTTCCTTATCGCCCTCACCCTTTATCTCAAAACCGTCGTACACCGTCTCATCATTGCTGCTGTAAGTGATAAGACTGAAGCGGTCATTCTTTTTAAGCTTGCTCACTACCGTGGCTATCACTTCCTGGGTAACGACATTACGTGATGACATACTGCCCGAGACATCCAGAAGAAGTACGATATTCTGATGATCCTTTACTTTCCCGCCTGAGCCTGCGTATACATACAAAAGTTCTCTGTCCTCTGCCACAGTGCAGAGCTGTGTATCTATCTTAAATATCTCATCTTCAGGAGACTCCTCATCATAATCAAAATAATTGAGAAGCTCTTCTATCCTGACCTGGGAGATATCCACATTCCTGCCGCTGCGTATCTGATTAAGCACTATGCCCATGGACGAAGTGTTTGTCGTCATCCTGAAGGTGGACGTAGGCGAGGTGAGCGGACTCTTCGCATCCTTCTCCTCGATCTTCTCATAGCTGTCGGTGGATGTCGCTTCCTGAAGCTCCTTTATCGCAGCATTTATCACGGCCGGCCCCGGCAGGGTTCCTGTGTTCTCAGGCGGTTCTGCCATTTTCATAAGGGGTTCTGCCGGTACAGCAACAGCAGCATCCATAAGCACAGGCTCTTCCGGCGGCTCCACACATTCAGTATCCTCTGCCACGGAAACAAGCCCTCTGCTTCTTTCCGGTAATCTCGCTCTTGTCTTTGAGCGATTTCCCATGCCGCCTAAAAGCCCTCTGAAAAAGCCGCCTCTTGCCGGTTCATCATCATATATATCATGACGATTTTTCTTTTGTGCCCAGTCATTAACAGCTCTTTCGGGATCGGAACCTTCTGTTTCCAGAAGCCAGCCGTACAGGCTGTCTATGATATTTTTATCACCAAGCTCATATATCAGTTCTTTTAAAGGTTTTTTTCCGTAGGTCAGTACAGACAGGACCTGCGCAGCCTTCTCCCCATATCCAAGTGAAATGTAAAATCCAAACTTCTTACTGTATTCTTTATTATTGCGGATCATCTCTGACAGATTCATCTGTTTTACCCCCTTTATCTCAGTCAAAATACCCTGCCAACAAGCTGATTATACCGAAAAAAAGCCGGTCTATCAAGACCGGCCGGTGCCCTCATCCAGCTCATCGATCCACCCCTTTGGCGAAAAAGCGTCGGGCTTCGGAACAGGTGCGGGAGAATTCTTTATGAACTCCGGGTCTATATCTTCCGGAGCATTTATCAGAAGCATCGCTGCAGGATCATAGAAGCGCATGTTTTTTATCTCGGGATTATTGCTTATAAGCTTCTTCCCGTATGCGACAGCTTCAAGATAGCGCAGGGACACTCCTCCGCTTCCGTCTATCACATCCAGAAGCACATCCGCCCCTGCCATATCCTTAAGCATCTCTTCGTACTTCCTTGGCGTGTCATATACTATGCCCGGAATGCGCGGCCATTCACCCTGCGCATAGCATATCCCGAGCTTTGATGATATGCCCAGCTCACAAAGTCTTACATATATATCTTCTATCTTTTTACGCCGTCCGGTATCCGAACCCCAGAAATACACGCCGAAGCGCTCTTTTGCTTCCGGCATTTCCATCGCGGAATAATACCTGTCAAAATATTTATACCCTGCTTCATCGGCATCCTTTTTATAATAACTGTATACCGCATCAAAGGGTATATTTTTTTCATACATGCGTGCCTCGGCGGCAAAATATGAGCTGAGCCTGTCAATAAAGCATAAAACCAGCCTTAGCTTATAGCGCCGCTTCCAGGCTTTTAACTGGGAGGGTTCAAAATACGGAAGTGAAAAATTATTGAATATCAGACACAGCTCTTTATTTTTTTCAAAAGCTTTCCTGACCTCCGCTTCCATCCTGCTGCTTTCCCAGAGGAACCTGAAGGGAGCAGGGCGGCGCCTGTTTAAGCTTCTCGCATGATGCAGTTTATAAAGCTTCACATGATCATGATGCGGCAGAAAACTTATAACGTCCACATGCGGATCGTTTTTAAGATCCGCAAACATTATATCAAAAAGTCCGTTTTCCTCACCGCCCGTAAACATCAGATAATGCATATCCATCCCCTTGAGAAAGGGCGCTCCGAAACGAAGCGCCCATTATCTTACTGATCTTTCTTCTTTTTCTTTTCAATTACCGTTACTACTGCAAGGGCTGCCATCGAGATCAAACCTGCTACGGCAAATATTGCTGCGGTATTATTATCTCCGGTCTGAGGTGAACGGTCCAGACTCCTTCCGTTGTTACCTCCTCCGTTTCCTGCTGCAGGAGTAGGCCTGCCTTTGGAAGGAGTAGGTGTGGGGTTATTGTTATCACCGCCACCCGGTGTAGGTGTTACCTTATTGCTTCCGCCGCCGCCCGGTGTGGGTGTTACACTTCCTTTTCCTCCCTTAGGGGTAGGTGTGGGTGTTACCTTATTGCTTCCGCCGCCACCCGGTGTGGGTGTTACTTTCTTCTTTCCTCCCTTGGGAGTAGGTGTAGGTGTAACAGTGGCCTTGGGTGAAGGAGTAGGTGTTACGGTAACGGTAGGTGTGGGTGTAGGTGTTACCGGGAAAGGATCATCTATCATCACTACAACCGCACCGTCCATGGCTCCCGAACTGGTCACTTTGCCTTCATCATCAACCGTTATCCTTATGTCAGCTGCTTTCTGGTAGCCTTCGGGAGCACTTACCTCACTCATGATATATGTACCCGATGCTATACCGGTGATCACGGTGATAGTCTTAGTCGTAGTAAAGGAGATGTAATTCCTGGTCTTTATCAGATCCTTAGCTTCTTTACCGTCCTGGGTAGCGCTCACGCGGCTGTCACGCATATCAAAGTTTCCGTCTTCTCTTGTGAACTTAAGGACTGCTCCTTCAAGAGACTCACCGTCAACCTTGCTGACAACCTTATTGATGGAAACATCAAATCTGGAAGGTTCATAATTGAACTTATTCTCAAATACTATATCTCCGGTAGGAGTGGTAACTGTTGTCTTCCCATCCTTAACATTTACATTACCTGTAGCTACCTTGGTATCATAGCTCATTCCCTTGATGCCGGGCTTGGGGATCACTTCCCTTACAGAGAAAGGATAATCGTTATCTCCGCCCTTGATGGCGATATCAACGAATTCAACCGTACCGTCAGCTGCATTTGACGCGTAATATTTATTATCTTCTATTGTAAGCTCAAAGCTGAAGTCTCCGGCTTTTAAGTTCTTTTCGTTCGTCCAGTCACCGCTCAGCTGCTTCTTCAGCTTAAGAGAAAACAGCACATCATTCTCGGAAACGGTCTTTTCAAAAACATTCTTAAACACTCGCTCCGAAGCACTTCCACTGACTGTCGCCTTAAGAGTTCCGCTTCCGTCATCGGTAACGGTCACAGTTACGTCGAAAGAATTCTCATCATATGTAACGCCGGGTTCGCTGCCCTTATCTTCACGGATGACATACTCGTATGTACCGGGCTTGTCGCATTCTATCGTAAAGCTAATGCTTCCGTCTGCCTTGTTACGTGCGGTTGCGATAACTTCGGTCTCACCTTTCTTTGAAAGGGTAAAGCCGAATTGTCCGTCCTTAAGCTTTGCTCCCTCGCCGGTAAAGCTCTTGTTTGCGCCTATCTCAACTTTCACGGAAGCTGCAGCGTAATGATTCTCAAACTTAACAGGCTGCTTCACGACGGATGCCGTACTTCCGCTCTTAGTGATAACAACCACAGCCGGAGTCTGGATCTGGTAATCCTTATCGGTAACGGTAACTACCACCTTATAAACCGTCTTGTCATATGTAATACCTGCGGTAAGTCCTTCGCTTTCCTTAAGGTCATACTCATAGGTACCGGGCTCATCGTAGCTGAGCTTAAATGAAAGCTTTCCGTCTGCATCGGAAGTTCCCTTATATTCCTCACCCTTGCAGTTGTCGGAAGTTCCGGTAAGGGTGAACTCGTATCCGCTCACGGCTATCTTTGCGGTGCTGCCCTGTGTATCGTTGATAACATCCTTGGTTATGGTGATCTCTGCCTCGGCAGTACCGGTATATGTCTTTGCTTCATCGATCACCGTAAGGGTATATTTTCCGTCCTTGCCCTCAAGCACTTCCGAACCCTTGCTTATAAGCGTCGCCACACCATTCTCGATCTTAAACTTTATTGTGGTGGCTACCTTATATCCTTCGGGTGCGTTTACTTCTTCAAGTGTATACTCACCATCGGGCAGGTTCTTTATGCTTGTAGGTGTAGTGCCGGATTTAAACTCTATTGCCTTTGCTTTTCCTGTGGTCTTTCCTGTTGCACCTTCTCCAAGCTTTACGTTTGTAAGGTCGAATTCTATATCATTGCCTTTTGCATCCTTACCTGTGAGCTTAAGGTCTGCTCCGGGCAGCTCCTTGCTGTCTACGTCTTTCTTGCTGATATCAAGATCGGCAGTCTTTTCTGCCTCATCGATCACTGTAAGGGTATACTTTCCGTCCTTGCCCTCAAGCACTTCCGAACCCTTGCTTATAAGCGTCGCTACACCATTTTCGATCTTAAACTTTATTGTGGTGGCTACCTTATATCCTTCGGGTGCGTTTACTTCTTCAAGTGTATACTCACCATCGGGCAGGTTCTTTATGCTTGTGGGTGTGGTGCCGGATTTAAACTCTATTGCCTTTGCTTTGCCTGTGGTCTTTCCTGTTGCGCCTTCTCCAAGCTTTACGTTTGTAAGGTCGAACTCTATATCATTGCCTTTTGCATCCTTACCTGTGAGCTTAAGGTCTGCTCCGGGCAGCTCCTTACCGTCAACATCCTTCTTGCTGATATCAAGGTCGGTCGTCTTTACGGTAGCAGCTTCATCCAGCACGGTAAGTGTATATTTACCGTCTTTATCTTCAAGCTTTTCTTTACCCTGACTTATAAGCGTTATCTTTCCGTCCTTTATGGTAAACTTTATCTCAGTGGCAACAACATAACCTGCAGGAGGAGTTGTCTCAAGAAGAGTATACTCTCCGTCGGGAAGATTCTTTATAAGGGTAGGTTCCGAACCGGAAACAAATACTATCTCCGTAGAAGTACCGGTGTTCTTTCCGCTGGCGCCCTTGCCAAGCTTTACATTAGTAAGATCAAATACTATGTCATTGCCGCTCTCATCCTTACCGATAAGCTTAAGGGTTGCACCTTCAAGCTCTTCTCCGGCAACGTTCTTTTTGCTGATGTTGAGGTCGGCGTATACAGGGGCCTCACTCAGGAGATTGAAGAATGCGCCCAGTGTAAACTCCACGCCGGACATATTTATATCCTTATTCTCCTTATACTTTGTTCCATCTCCCAGATAGGTAGTAGAAGAAACAGTATAACTTAACTGATTATTTTTATTGCTTACAACAAGCTTTATCTCTATCTTACCTTTAGATATCTGCACCCCGTTCTTATAGCTGCCGGCATCCACCTCGGTGACCAGATAATAGAAAACCTTGCTATCATTATCTGCTATATAATTGGGATCACTCTTATGGTCATTATCCATATAGAAATGCAGTGTCGGGAACTTTATAGTATTGGTTGCCTGATTCTTTACAACAACAGGAGTACGTCCGTTTGTACTGTAAGAAGCATCAGTTTCATACCAGTTAAAACTGTAGTCTCCGGCATTCGAGAAAACGGAAGTATTTTCTTTTGTAGAAGCACCGTTCCATGCATCGGTAAATGACTTTCTTGCCGCAAAATGGATTTCACCCTTACCGTCATGCATTACTTCCTGGCTTCCGCCCTTATAGATATAATGGAACTCCGCATTATTTTCTATATGTTTACCCTTGCCGCCTACAAGCCAGCCTGCGCACTGCTCATCAATGCTGACAGAAGGACTGAAAGGACAGAGTATGGTACCAGCTATCGTTCTCAGACTCACAGTGGACTTTGAACGTATATTCCAGATTATCTTCTGACATACTTCCCTGTCTACATCATCATTTGTCACTCCGTCACTTGTATTGGGATTTCCGCCCGAACCTGTCTGCGATGTGACTTTCTTTCCACCTGCATAAACCGCCACCTTACGTAAAGTGAGATCCGCTGTAGAGCTTTCGTTTTTATTAGTTACACCGTCTTCTATATTAAATACAACAATAGTGGAGCTTTTCTTATAGATCCTCAGCCCCTCGGAATTATTCAGATATCTGGCAAGTTCTTTATCAACATTGATATAAACAACTTTATTATCAAATTCAGCCGAATCTAATTTAAGATCAACATGATCGTCCCCGTGTTTATCGGCATATTCTTTCCAATCAGTAAGATAGCTGCCTTTCTGAGACCCCGCAGCCTTTTCAGACATATCATCAGATCTGTCCTTGGCGTTATCCATTATACGGTTTACATTTTCCTTTATGGCACTTTCGGTATTTGTATTGATAAGTATACTGGGTGTATAAGGTTTATCCGGGAATTTGCTGGCAAAATCGCCACGGAAATTGAAATGACCTCTCGGCATAGCGTTACCATCAAATTTTCCCTGACTGTCAAAAGGCTGGGTAAAACCGGCTGCGATAGTGCTCGTTGTTTCTATATTAAAATTCTCTGCAGTTGTTACGCCATAATCTATAGGTCCGGGAACTGTACTTCCTGATCCAAGACTTCCATAGATGAACTGGGCGGTTCCTTCAATAAAATCGACATCGTTATTTCCGCTTTTATTGATAAAGGTATTAACCGCCAAAGTGGTTTCCATATGCATCTTCTGCTCGAAATTATCAGCTACTATACCAAAATCCGTAGCTCTTCCCAAAATTGTGGCATAATTCACTGCACTTGCTGCATCCTGCTTAGCGGGAGCAGCTGCCCTTACCTCTTCCGGCGGCATTACTGCCAAAGTACTCGCCAACATGATGCCGGCCATGGTGCCTGAAACGACCCTTTGGATCAGTTTTCTGATTTTCATGAAATTCTCCTTTATATGTGTGCAGGGTTAATGTAAACGCTTTCATCCGCGCTGCCGCGCAAGTACTTGTTTATTATAAAAGAAAAACTCCGGATATACCAGAGTTTTTTCATGAACAGAAACAATTTCGTCACTATTAACATAGTAACCATTACTACTTAGTGTCATACCGATATAGCCGCACCAGATTTAGGGGTTACATAACTTACAATCTGATGATGAAGGTATATTTTCCGTCATCCTGTACAGCACCCGAATAGACGATCTCCCCCAATTCACGGAGTCTTCCGATATCCATTCCCTCTCTTTCATACTTCTCGTATTCGCACGATCCCACAAAGATGTAATCCACGCCATAGTCTTCCATAAGAGCCCTGTCGGCATCCACATACATACGGCGTACTATATCAACACGCTCATCCACGGGAGCCAGATCATTATGCCACAGCCATTCATGGGTATGCCAGCCCAGCACCGTGGGCAGACCTGTGATCACGGAAACACGATTATATATAGTATAGCTGTCACCGTTTGCCTCCAGCACCACACTGCCGGAAGGGATATTTTCCCTTGCCCAGTAGACTGCCTCAGCGTCAGACGGCGCTTCCCTGTATAGAAAATCGTCCGCCCTTAGGCCCAGAAATCTGTCTGTATCCTTTATATCTCCCGCGCTCATACGAAGAGCGGTTATAAAATATCCGCAGCAGAGTATCAGCAGTATACCGGATATTATGCCCCATTTTCTCTGGGTCCTGCTCTCCGGCCTCATCACAAAACGGCTCACAACATAACACATCATAAGATTAAGCATTATGAACGCCTGATAGCTCAGCTTGAACATCGTATTAAAACGCTTAAAATCACCCGAATAGATATCTTCTATATAAATGATCTCCGGAATGAGGACCAGTCCCGCCCCGCAAAGCCCGATGAGCAGGACATAGAGATCCGTGTTTCCGAAGGATCTGAGCCAATTTCTTACACTGTCCCCTTTGCATCTGGAGATCACCGCTATGGCAAAGCCTGTAAGCAGGCTTATGGGGAGTGCCCATAAAACAGCCAGCTGGTATATGGGAGTATGGTTTTCCGCCAGCTTTATCCCGTTGGCCATGGCTTTAAAGTTTATCTGGAAAAGAAGGCTCACCGCAAGGCTCATAAGAAGCACCACCACACCCTGCAGGGCAGTCACCGAAACCACTTTAAGCGGCTTTATCTGCCTGCGCATATTTACAGCCAGCAGCACTGCACCGCTCACGACAAAATATATGGGAAAATCCCAGAAATTCTCCATTACACAGATTCCCGTGAGGAATGAAAGCGCCCAAAGCCGGGGTTTCCTGAGTTCTGACGCAAAGATCGACGACACCATCACCGACCCTTCCGCCTCTTCTTCGGTATCCTTTATCCAGGCATAAAGCAGGGCAAGGATCGTGAGGACCACGAAGATATTTATTACGTGTGCATGCAGGTCGCCCAGAAGGAATGAATATGCAGGATATTCATGGGCAGTGCGGTCGTTGGTCTCGGGATGATATCCTATGTATCGGGTGGAATCCGCATACCAGTAAGAAGGCTTTTCGCCGGGTATGGCCAGTATATCCCAGGTCCAGGGCACGATAAAGTTAAACAGAAGGTAGTGCAGGCTCGCTGCCCCCGGCAAAACAAAGGCTGCAAGCGTCCCGGCTACGGCAGCTTTCTTTTTATCGCCGCTGTTTCCAAGCATGAGCTGGTACACCAGACTGAACGAAAAGCTTAAGCAAAGCGCAAAGCACATCGCCAAGGACAGATTGTAACCGTAGCTCACTTCGTTAAAAGACAGCTTCGTCAGAAAAGCACAGAAATACTGTCCGAAATAATAATAATTCAGGTTATCTCCCGCGAACCAGAAATCCTCCGGAGGAAAATATTCGCTGCGGAAGATGCTCTGCATAAAGCCGTAATCCATCATGCGCTCCGTACCGAATGCATCGGGATTATAGCATTTTACATAGCAGAAAAAGATGAACGCAGCGGTAAATACCGCTTCACGTATCAGGATCATATCGACAGGTACTTCGGCAAGCAGCTCTTTTGTATCCTTTTTAAAAACAAAACGGCTTAATACCCACCATCCGATAAGCGTCAGAAGTGTAATTATCACAACTGCTGCCATGCTGAACTTTATCAGCTTAAGAGATGCGAAAAACCACAAAAGCCAGGCAGCTGCGATCCCGCCAATTATCTTTCCGAAAACATACCCCTTATCACTGTATGTTGAAAAGAGTCTCGCCGTGAGCGGCCAGGTCCCAATACCCAGCGCAAGCATCATCAGCCACCACTTAAGTACGGGAGTCATATCCTCTCCCATAAGGGCAAATCCCGCTGCCAGCTCCGCAACTATTATAATGCCGGCTATGATCCCGCTTTTTTTCATGTTGTCCTCCTGCTAACAGAATATAGCCCAACTATAATAACAAATAAGTCCGCCCCCGTAAAGTTCATCCTGATATGATCAAAGGCGTCATCTGGGACTTTCAGTATCGTAGATCTTTACATCACCGCTCTGATATACGACCGGATACGCTGCCGCTATAACATCCTCGTTCAGTTCATAATGATCCCCGTATCTTAAGCCGTCATCGGTCATGATGAAACGGATCCCTTCCTCAGTGATCATGCGCTTTAATTCCTCTTCATCGGCAGCCGCAAACATACGGGCGGTTTTTTCTTCTCTGGAGTAGGTGTCATAGCCTGCGCTCCATGCGTAATAAGGCCAGCCGTAATAAAGCATCGCCCCACCCAGCACGATCTCATGATTGGATAGCATATCGGTAAGCCAGATATCTCCGGAGCTGCTGTTTTCTTTAACCCATTTCGTAAGATCGGAGTCCTGACGGAATTCCAGATGATCCTTATCTATATTACGGACTATCCTGCATTCGTAAATTCCTGTAGCCGTCAATACTATAAGCAGGAACACTCCCCCGATAAATCTGCTGATATGGCTGCTCTTTAAAAGCTTTGTGACCATCACCGCAACAGGGATGCCCACCAGTATAAATGCCAGCATGACATATTTATGATTAACGGTCACATCCGGTGTCAGTGATACCGTAAACGCCAGTATCAGCGGAGCTGCAAAAGCAGGAAGGAAATAACGCAGAGTCCCTCTGCCCATGATAAAGAATACGGCAGCAAGTATCAGTAAGGCGCCGCTTAATGCCAGAAGGTAAGATACGCTTCCCCAGAAAGTGGGGACCTCCGCTATAAAGCCATACATATACTCGGGAGCTATAACATCTCCGAAGATAAATATCTTAGTCTGGATCATTGAAAGTATCACGCTTATTACAGCCGTGAGCAGATATTCAAGCCTGTGGGATGACATAAGTGCCATCACGAAAAGCACGCACAGGCCGCCTATCACCATGGCTCCGTTCCAGAAGGCACATAACCCCAGCAGCACACCGCAGAATATCGCACGCGGCAGAGAACTTATAAGTACATGATCTGAGATAAAGCTTTTTACCGCGGTATTCTTTTCCGCTTCCGCCGTTCCTCCCGACTTCTTTTTCCTGCCGTAAAGATCACTGATATTCTTTATCCCTTCATATAATAATGGAGCAAAGATGATCAGGGCCATAAGCACCACTCCTATACCAAAGGCAAGATGGCGCTGGTTCAGATAAACCTTAAAATTCCAGAGCCCCCAGTCTTCCTTGGGCGTATACGAAAAAAACTGATCCCTGTTAAGGAATTCCTCTTTCGTGATCGAACCTGCGGATAGACTGCCCAGATATCTGAACAGGCTGGGAGATGAACGGAACACCATCATAAATGTGGATACGACGCCGGCCAGCCTGCTTCCACAGAGCTTGACCGTAAAGCTGAATAAAAGCATGGACATGCTCATAAATGAAATGATGCTCGGAAAATTAAAAGCATGGTCTATGGGGAGCCCCAGATATTCCAGGTTTCCGGCAAGAAATTCAAACATAAAATGGTAACGTATGTCCTCTCCGGCAAAATGAGAATACTGCGTGGGGAAATTATTGCCGAAAGAGAATGAACGTATCATGCCAAGATGTACGGCAAAATCGCTGAATACCGAATAACCTACGCGCAGTGTGTTCTGTACGATATTGAAACTCCGACAGGTAAGATATGTAACGAAAAAGAAAAGCAATATGAAAAATCCCGCACACAGAAAATCCTTATACTGAAAAGGTTTAACCTTTGCCGTGTTTAGATTTTTTTTCTTTTTAAGAAGAGCGCATATGATGATCAATGCAAGGGCTGTGATCATCACTACGGCATTTGCTGCCGTAAGCGGATGACGATCGGAAGGCCTGAGAGCGCTTAGTGCAAGTGCGGCAAAATAAGTGAGCCATCCCACAACAAGGGTTCCGGAAAAGAACCAGAAAGGAAACAATACAAATAAAGCGGGGAGATGGATCTCTTTCCCGCTGTAAGTCTTTTCGGGAATAAGCCTGTAGTCGGGATATACAATATCCAGCAGAGCCCTGCCCGTGAATATACATATTATTATATATATCAGTCCTAACATGGCTTTATCAAAAAACCGTGCGACCCTCTTCGAACTAAGCCAACATGCGCTACCTGTACAGCCAACTCCACCCAGGCACCCTCACGGCACATACGAATTCCCGCTTAGTGCTGCTGTGTTCCCACCCTGACACGGTTCACAGGCACGCATTGCGCAAGACCCGGATTTCAACATCACTTATACAGGGCGGCCACATCAACATGCGCCCTCAGTAAGGCCATGACCCCCACTAAAGCGGATTGTGAGTACAGGACACCGCTAACGCCCCGGCTGCACGGCTGTATTAGTATATCTTTTTACACCCGGCTTGTCAACCGAGTGCGGCCGGCCCCAAAAGAGCATTTAGTTCAGCACTCAGGATTTTGCTTCTTACAGTTGCGTAAATTCAAATAATTATATGTGGATATCCATACCACTGATAGAGTATAATACTTTCATTAACATTCTGAAACATATCTCACGGCCATGATGCCGTAGGTAAAAGCGGAGGTCTAAAAAAATGCTGATGAATTATCGCTGCCCCGGATGCGGCAATACAATGGAGTTTTCGCCATCGGATCAGAAGATGTACTGTGTCTATTGCGGGTCCTCCTACAGCACGGAAGAGCTGAACAGCATTATCGACAGAACAGGGCTGTATGATCACCCGGGCAGCACTGCAGATACTCAAAATGCGGAAAGCACGCAGCAGACAGCGGAAACCGGGCGTGCACATGCTACCATTAAAATGCAGATACTGCATTGCAGATCATGCGGAGCTGAACTTGCGGTCAACGGTGTCGAGAGTTCTTCCTTCTGCGTATACTGCGGCCAGGCCACTGTTGTTATGGACCGCGTAGAGGATTATCTGCAGCCTGAATATATCATCCCCTTCCGCATAACAAAAGAAAAAGCCGAGGCCATTATCCGCGGCAGGATATCCCAGGGCGGTTTTATTCCAGACGAGATAAAAAATTTCAAGATCGAAAGGCTAAGGGGAATATATATTCCATTCTGGCTTTATGATCTCTATTATGGGGATGACCAATATTGGAGATACACGGTACGCAGGGGCAAAACCACATATACCAGATATGCCCACCGCATAGGAGACTGCGTTTTCAAAAGGATGACTCTGGATGCCTCTAAGAATCTTAATGACGATTCCTCCCAGCGTCTTGAACCTTTTAATATGCATGATCTGCAAAGCTTTGATCCGGCTTATCTTTCGGGTTTCTATTCCGACCGTTTTGATGTGGGGACGGCCGATATTGACGGACTAGCTGTTCATCGTGCAAAGGAACTCTTCGATGAGAGCATGAAAGAGACTGTAAAACATAGTGACGCCAAACTGGAATCAAGCTATCCGGTGCACCGCATTACCAAAAGAGAATATGCCCTTCTTCCTGCCTGGTTTCTGACCTTCCGCTATGAAGATATGCCATACACTATCCTCGTAAACGGACAGACCGGCAAAATGGTAGGGGCGGTACCTTTCGTAAAGAAGAAAGCCTTTTCTCTTTTTGCTGTACTGTCGGTATTGTTCTGTTTTATTTTTGCGGCGATAGGTGCAAAGCTTACTCCCTATGTTATGACAGCTTTTGATGACGGCAGACCCATAATCATGTACTATTGTCTTATAGGATTGGCTATTTTCAGTACCTGGTCTGTGGCGATAACTAAATATAAGGCTATGCTGGTGAGTATCGGACTTACGCGTTCCGGTACCACCAATAAATATGTGAGCGAAAGGGCGGGCAGATAACTATGGGATTCTGGGTTTTAATAGGAATAATATGCGGAATAGCTATAGGGCTGGGACTGGCTCTGCGGATCACGGTCCTGAAGGTAAAAGAATCTAATGATATGGGGGATTCCAGAGGTGATATGCTGTCATTCGGCGGTCATCTGAACCTGATATGCGGCGAGGATGACCTGCATAAGCCGGTTGGTAATGTGGGCAAACGCGGCATCCTGCTGAATCCCGACCGCCCACCGATGCAATATCGTTAAGGAGCGTTACTCCACCTTCTCCACCGGGTAGAGTACACCCTCCACATACACTTCGCTCACTTCCGGGAGGGAGCTGAAGATACGCTCATCCACGTAATTAAACTTCTCGACATTTTCCCCGGCTTCGATAGCCTCGATGAGCGCCCTTACCTTAGGACCGTGCAGGGGATTACATTCGGCGATCGCTGCGATCTTTCCTTCTTTGGCAAGCTCTTTGGCACCTTCGGCCGTTCCGTCAAAAGACAGCACCAGTATATCTCCCTTATCGATATCGGGACCGGCTGATTTTCCGGCAGCTTCTATCGCTTCGACAGCACCTATGGCTTCGTTATCATTCTCACAGAAAACCACGTTGATATCCAGGAAACGTTTAAGATATCCGGCCATTACCTCGCGGCCTTTTGTTTCGGTAAAATCCCCGCTCATCTGTCCTAAGATATCCCAGCCCTTTTCACGTGCTGCATTGGAAAGCCCGCGGCTGCGTCCTATCTGTGCCGTAGAACCTATGGTTCCCTGTATATGTATTATATGAAGATCCGATGATGAAAGTCCTTTGGAAAGGCTGTAGGAATCCAGCCATTCACAGAGCTTTCTGCTCTCCAGTTCAAAATCCGACCCCAGCCAGCATGTATACAGGCTCTTATCGGAATCCACACGCCTGTCCACGAGTATCACGGGGATCCCTGCATCTTTCGCTTCCTGCAGCACTCCGTCCCAGCCGCTTTCCGTGACCGGTGCAAGGGCTATGTAATCCACTTCCTGCTGGATAAAACTGCGAAGCGCCGTTATCTGATAGGACTGCTTCTGCTGGCCGTTTTCGTAGATCATGGAGTAACCGTATTCTTCGGTAAAGCTCTCAAGCATCGACTGCGTATTGGCACTGCGCCAGTCGGACTCGGCTCCAAGCTGCGAAAAACCTATGCTTATCAGATCCGGTGTTTCTTCCTGCGCATCTAAAACAGCCGGTGCTCCGGAAGCCGCGTCTGAAACGCAGCCTCCAAGAAGCACCGGCATTAATATGGGAAGTAATGAACTTATAAGCTTTTTCTTTATACTCATCTATTTAAGTGCACGTTTCTTCTGTGCCATCACCACGCTCTGTATCACAAGGAAGAGGCACAGCATAGCGGCAATGGTGATACCCGTCCACCAGGCCTGATCCAGACCGGCGTTGGAAACAATGTTCTGTATGGTGCTTAACGAAAGCACACCAAAGAGTGTACCTGCTATATTACCCACACCACCTGAAAGCATTGTACCACCTATTATGGAAGATGCAATAGCATTCATTTCCATACCCAGTGCATGTGAAGCGGAACCGCTTCCTACATGCAGGAAGTAAACGTAACCTGCTATACCCGCAAGAGACGAACAGATGACATGCGAGATAAAACGTGTACGCTTCACATTTATACCAAGCATAAGAGCGCTCTGCCTGTTACCGCCTACCGCATAAAAGCTGCGGCCCGTCTTAGTCCATCTGAGTACGATAAACAGGACTATGACAAGAGCTAACGCTACCAGAACTCCGGGCTCGACATATGCCGGAACATAGATGCCCTTTTTATTGACGGTTCCCATTCCCGGTATATAGATCCTGGTCTCCATCAGTGCCTTAAAAGCTGCATTCTCAACATTAAAGGGTTTGGTATTTACGATAGTTGTCATACCTCTTGCAAAGAACATGCCTGCCAGCGATACGATGAAAGGCTGTATATCCAGATAAGCTACCAGAAAGCCCTGTACCAGACCGAAAGCAAGACCTATGCCAAGAGCGATGAGCATCGATGTAAATATATTTCCGCCGTGCATATCCAGATGTACCGCGCAGCACATGGATACCAGTGCCACCACACCGCCAACGGAGATATCTATACCGCCGCTTATCATAACTATGCTCATGCCGCAGCTGGTTATTATCAATGCTGCATTTGCATTAAGAATGTTAAAGAACATCTGCGGTTTCGTAAAAGCGCCGCCCTGAAAGAGGATAGCTCCTATATACATGACGAAGAAGATAACTATGGTTATCACCAGCAGCAGATTGGTGTCGCTCACTTTTGTAAAGATGCTCTGTTTTTTATTCTCCTTATTCATTTACGCCACCCCCTTTGCCGCTGCTTTCTTTTTACTGCTTAAAGCCGAAAGCTTCTCACGTACTACAGGTGAGGAGAACACTACCAGGATGATAACGACCACCGCCTTGTATGCGGGCAGGGCTGCAGCATCCACCTGGAATTTGTAAAGCGTAGTGGTAAGGAACTGAATGATATATGCACCCAGTATGGATCCCCACATATTAAACTTACCGCCGGAGAGCGCATTACCTCCAAGAGCCACCGCAAGAATGGCATCCATCTCTATATCCTTTGCAATGACCGAATAGTTGATGGTAGCCAGACGGCTTACCTTTATAAGTGCTGCCACTGCCACACACAGTCCCAGGATAACAAAACTCAAAAACTTGATAAAGGTAGGATTGATACCGTTAAGCCTTGATGAACTCTCATTTATACCTACTGCCTGGGTATATAATCCAAGGTTTGTGAACTTAAGCAGCAGGGCCGCTACGACGATACAGGCTATAGCGATAAAGGTAGTAGTAGGAATGGGTATCCCCGGTATAAAGCCGCCGAAGTATTTAAACTTAGGATCGGGTACTATGGGCAGCTCGTTATTATTTATCCATGCCGCAATAGAACGCCCTGCGGTAAAGAGTATCAGTGTTGCTATCATGGGCTGTATACGGAAGATCGAGACCAGAAGTCCGTTGAATACTCCGCAGAGCATGCCAACTATACATGCTACCAGAAAGCCCACGATTATGGGAGCTGCCAGCGCTTCGGGCTTGCTCACGCCACCGCATAATACACGCAGCATTGCAGAGCCTGCTATCGCTATGGTCGCACCCACCGATATATCCTGTCCGCCGGATGCCGCAGTCACGAGCGTCATTCCTATAGCCAGTATCGCAAGCTCCGAACCGTAGTCAAGTATGGTTATGAGCGGACCGGAAAATACATTGTACCCTTCATTATTAGGGGCCAGCTTGATCGTAAAGAAAGACGCATCATTGACCAGATTTACAAGGCACAGTATAACCAAAGCCGTGATCGGGATCAGAAGCTGGTTTGAAAGAAGTTTCTTTATATCTATTTTCATTTCTTTGCTTCACCTCCCGCTATCGTTTCCATTATCCTGCCCTGATTTACATCTTCCCCTGAAAGCTCCCCGACGATCTTACGGTCTCTCATGACTACCAGTCTTGAACAGGTCCTTATCATCTCATCGGTCTCGGAGCTTATGAACGTTACACTCATTCCCTGTGACGCGAGCTCCAGTACAAGCTTCTGTATATCAACTTTTGTACCGACATCTATACCGCGCGTAGGCTCATCCAGTATCAGATATTCCGGATGCATCAATAGCCACCTTGCTAAAATAACCTTCTGCTGGTTACCGCCGGAAAGCGATGCTATGGGCGTATCCGCCGATGCGGTCTTTATATTAAGCTTCTTGATGTATTCCTCTGCAAAAGCCTGAGCCTTTGCTTTTGAAAACGGCTTAAAGAAACCGGTGAGCACCTGCAGAGCCAGTATGATATTGTCCCTTACCGACAGCTCTCCGATTATGCCGTCGATCTTACGGTCTTCAGGCAGATATGCGATGCCGTTCTTCATGGCATCTAACGGCTTCTTTATCTTTACTTCCTTTTTATGCATCTTTACGCTGCCCTGCAGTACACGGTCAGCTCCGAAGATCGCACGTACGCATTCGCTTCGTCCCGATCCAAGAAGTCCGGTAAAGCCGTTGACCTCTCCCTTTTTTATATGGAAGTTAAAGGGTTTGATACCTGCATCAGATTGAAGGCCTTCTGCTTCGAGTACGATGTCATTCGCATCTTCACCGCAATACGCCGCATTCGCGCCCTTTATATCGGAAAGATCATCCATCTCTTTTCCGAGCATCTTTGCTACCAGCTCTACTCTGGGCAGATCGGCGATGGCGTATTCACCTACCAGACCGCCGTCGCGCAGGACAGTTATCCTGTCGCATACTTCATAAACCTGATCAAGGAAATGTGTTACGAATATTATCCCGACGCCTTTGCTCTTTAAATCCCTCATAAGCTTAAAGAGCTTCTCAACTTCCTGTTCATCCAGCGATGAGGTGGGCTCGTCAAGTATCAGCACCTTACAATCCATATCCACCGCACGTGCGATGGCCACCATCTGCTGTACGGCGATGGAACAGCTTGCCAGCTGCTGGCTTGCCGATGCCGGTATATCAAGAGAACGCAGGATCTTATCGGCATCCTCGTTCATTTTTTTCCATTTTGTGATCCTGCCCTTTCCGCGGCCTATATACATATTTTCAGCCACAGTAAGATTAGGACAGAGCGTTATTTCCTGATAAACAGTACTTATGCCGGCGTTCTGCGCATCCTGCGGAGAATTGATATGTATATCTTCCGCTCCCTGCATGCTGATACGCCCGCTGTCTTTGGTGTACACTCCGGTAAGTACTTTGATAAGTGTGGATTTTCCCGCGCCATTTTCTCCCATCAGAGCATGGATCTCTCCTTTATTGAGAGAAAAGTCTACGCCCCTTAAGGCACGCACTCCGGGGAAACTTTTTTCTATCCCCCGCATTTCCAGGACTCTGTTTTCTTCCATTGAAAACCCCCTTTTATGATCCCCGGCTTTCCGGGGATGACATACGTTTCCGATAAATACGGCGCGGCTTTTTCAAACCGCGCCGCATAAATGTTTCACTTTTTTAAGATTTAGATACCGTAGTTATCAACATCTTCCTGAGTGATGGTAGCTGCGTCGAAGCCCTTCTCATCCATGATGATGGTCTTCTGATCAAGAGTGCCGCCGCTCTCAAGAGTCTTGATGATGTTGTCGATGTAGCTTGCCTGGAAAGGATTGCACTGTCCGTCATAGTTCCAGTTCTGGTTGAGCAGTTCTTCAAGAGCCCACTTGTTGCAGTCAAAGCCCATTACGATAACGTCCTTGCCTACGCCGTGAGAGATACCTGCGCTGTCAAGTGCTGCAACTGCGCCCTTAGCCATATCGTCGTTCTCTGCATATATTACGTTGAAAGGAGTGTTGGAATCGATAACCGACTGAACGATCTGCTGTGCCTTCTCTGCATTCCACTCTGCGGTCTGCTGCTGAACGATAGTCCAGTTGCTCTCTGCTGCAACCTTAGCATCAAGTGCGCCGCTGCGTCCCTGCTGAGCTGCGGAACCCATAACACCCTGGATGTGGATCACGTTGTACTCGGAAAGTCCCTGACCTGCAAGCCAGTCAACTGCGGTCTGTCCTTCCTTTGCCATATCGGAAACGATGGATGCTTCGTAAAGTGAAGGATCTGCATCGATGGTACGGTCGAAAAGGATAACCTTAACGCCTGCTGCCTGAGCATCCTTAAGAACGCCGTCCCAGCCTGCTGTATCTGCTGCGGAAAGAAGCAGGTAATCAACTTCGTCGGTGATGAAGCCCTGAGCTGCCTGGATCTGCTCATCGTTCTTTAAGCTGTAAGCAAACTTAGCATCATAGCCGTTTGCTGTGGTGAACATGTTCTGAAGGTCCTTGTCATTAGCGGTACGATAACCGGATTCGTTAGGATCGTTATTGATGATACCAACCTTGATAAGCTCACCTGAAGCTGCGGGAGCTGATGTTTCGCTGCCGCCTGTACTTCCGCCGGTACTGCCGCCTGTAGTAGATCCTGCTGCACCGGAATCACATGCTGCCATTGAAAGTGCCATAACTGCTGCCGTCAATAATGCAACTACTCTTTTTTTCATTCTTTATTTCCTCCTTTTGATCATGAAGTAGGGGAAACTCCTCCCTTACAGTTGTAATCATAATTTCAACTGAGGAAAAATTACATAGGAAATTCTATTGAAAAAGTAGAAATTTCTACGATTTTGATATATTTTCGACCTTGTGCTCCTCTTCTTTGGGGCAAAAAGGCAGATTGATATATACAGATGTGCCTTTGTTATGTTCACTTTGTATAGAAATACCGTACTCTCTTCCGAAATCAAGCTGTATACGTTCATTTACATTATACAGTCCGTATATCTCGGTTTCTTCCGGCGCACGGTCCGTAAGGCTTTTTACCACTTTTTCAAGACGTTCCTTATCCATGCCCGCGCCGTCATCTTCAACGCATATGATAAAACCGTTTTCACAGTCTTTTGCACTAAGCGAGATGCAGCCACCGCCGCGCCTGTTCTTGATCCCGTGATACAGTGCATTTTCCACCAGGGGCTGCAGGGTTATCTTCGGTATCAGACAGTCCATATATTTATCATCGATATCTATCTTATATGTCAGGATATCCTGATAGCGTATCTGCTGTATCTGAAGATAGGAACGGACATGCACAAGCTCCTCCCTGATGCTTATGTCTTTCCGGCCTTTGCTCAGAGATCCCCTGAAGAAATCCGAAAGTGATCTTGTCATGCGGATAACTTTCTCTTCATCTTCGGACTCCGCAGACCATACTATAGCGTCCAGCGTATTATAAAGAAAATGCGGATTTATCTGGGCCTGCAGAAGTTCAAACTCCGCACGCCTTAAGCGTTCCTGTTCCGCACGCACCTGTTCTTCTATGGGACGCGCGATAGCTTCGGGAGCAAATACGGAAATGACCACGGCCATGATCACAATGATCACGAGAAGTATTGCCGATACCAGTATAAAGATATCATTAAGTGCTTTATTCTCCTCCTGCTCACTCTGAAGCTGTCTGTTTTCTTCGTATATGTAGGCATCTACCGTATCTTCTATAAGA
This sequence comes from uncultured Lachnospiraceae bacterium, assembly GCA_902779395.1. Lineage (GTDB taxonomy): Bacteria > Bacillota > Clostridia > Lachnospirales > Lachnospiraceae > NK4A136. Next base: position 100,362 of record CACZBK010000002.1, read on the forward strand.
CTTGTTATTATCTGAACATCATTTTCCCATATCAGCATATTGCTGTCATACTTATCTTCATAGTTTAAGTTTTCCACGATACGGTCGGTATATGATTTTAAGTTGCTGAGATACTTGCTGCAGTCGGAAAGACGTTTTAAGTTTTCCTTCTCATCCGTAAGAACGCTGAGGCGGTCTATGACATCCTGCGCATCCTTTAAAAGCTCCGGCAGTGTCGTATCCTCCGGCTTTACGTTTCCGGCTATCAGAAGATATGTTTCCAGATCGAAATCCTTTTTGAATTCCGTATTAAAACTGCCTGCAGCAGCAACACTGCCAAGCATGGTCTCATAGCGCAGGTTTATCCTGTGATTATGTATAAGGAAAAAAATAAGCGTGATCAGATAAGGGATGATCAATATAAGATATGTCAGACGTATCCTGCCTGAAAGAGATCTTTTTTTCATTTTTTCCTGTCCCTGTACTGTGACGGTGTCATTCCTGTATGTTTCTTAAATACAGAAGAAAAATAATGCGGATCGGGATAACCGATAAGCTCCGCTATCTCGCTGCTTCTTTTCTTGCTCGTATCCAAAAGTTTTTTCGCTATCTTTATCCTGTGATCGGTAAGATATTTTGTGAAGGAACGTCCCGTTTCTTCTTTAAATACCGCGCTCAGATGATTGGGACTTAAGCCGATATGCTCCGCCACTTTCGAAAGACTTAAGTCTTCTTCGGAATAGTGCTCCTCAACATACGTAAATACGCTGTATATAACATCACGGTACTGCTCTGTCGTATCCCCGGAAGTATCCTGTCTTGTATTAAATACGGCAGCCGTCTTTGAAAGTATCGTCGAAAGCTCTTCACGGCTTATGGGCTTGGTAAGATATCTTTCCACACCTATATCTATGGCTTTACGCGCATATTCAAATTCCTCATAACCTGTAAGAAGGATGATCTTTATATCCGGGAACATCTCCTTTGCCTTACTGCAGAATTCAAGCCCGTCCATAAAAGGCATGCGTATATCACTGATGATCAGATCAGGCTTAAGCTCAGCAACTTTTTCAAGCGCAGTCTCACCATCTGCCGCTTCGCCGCAGAACTCACAGCCTATGGTTTCCCAGTCGATATTCTTTTTTATGCCTTCACGGATGACATATTCATCTTCGGCCAGAAATACCCGCAGCATATCCGTTCACCCCATACGGATCATAACCCTATAGTCTTACCTGTATCTGTGCAGTTCATATACCCCGTTATTTCCGGCATCCTGCAGAAGATAAGAAAGAATATCCCTGTCCTTATCAACAGCCGTAAGAGTAAGTATCTGCTCAGTTCCGGTATCGCTCACGTTCACTTTATAATACGTTTCTTCTTCAGCATCATAATCCTTTGGTACAGCCTTCGGCACATTATCAAACATCTGAAGCATTATGCCGTCGGGGATCTGAGAAGCCGCATCAACGATATTTGCGCAATTACATGTAAGCTCAAAATAATCATCAATCCTCTCTATCGCCAGAACACAGCCGCTGTTCTCATCAAAATATAATCTGTAAGGAAGATCATCCTTATCGTTAAATACTATCCAGTTTCCTTTAAGCATGTTCAGAAACTCAAGCCTGTTCTGAGGCTGTATGCCGTATCCTTCGGCCTGCCTGTTATGCCCCACTATGGGCACACCGTCCTGTATTCCGAATTCATCATAATTATGTCTCCAGTTATCCTCTCCGAACCAGTATTCTGCTTCAAAGCCCTGTGAATTAACACTCATATGGATACGCGGATTCCAGGGAAGATTTGTATATATCCCTATGCTGTCACCTGCATTCAGGCATGCGGTATACAGTTCTTCACCGGGAAGGAATATACCGCTCCATATCAGAGTTTCATTATCGCCGCTTATATCGGCTCTGTTTAAAGTTATATAAGTATTATCCTGCCTTGCAGTGATAAGGCACCAGCTGCTTCCGGGCTCATCGGAATCAAGCAGCTCAACTATATAAACATCCTTCGGATCATATGCATAGATATCCTCCGTATCCGGATAAAATTCCATATCAAGCAAAACCGTCTGTGTAGGTTCATCTTTAGGCAGATTCGAAATAAACAGCCAGTCTCCGTTATCTTTAACCTCGGCAGTAAGTATATAGGACTTATCTGCTCCCGTGATGCTGTCCCATTTATAGTACTCGATCGTATATATATTTCCGTCCTTTTCACCTCCCGTTACGGTGACAGGCATATAGTTTGTATCCCCGTGGGCGGAACAGAATACTTTATACTTATACAGATAACTCCAGTCCAGTCCTATCAGCGAATGAGCCAGATCCGAACCGCTTGTCTTCTTTATGTAATCATTGAGGGCATCTTCATCTATCGCGGTTATGCCTGTCATAACCTCACCGTATTCAGAAGTAAAATCATCATATTCCTCACCGGTAAGATCCCTGTTTATACCGGCTCCGTTATAGAGGACCGTGCCCCAGTCTATCATCTCGGGACAGCAGTAATCACACAGAAAGAATCCGTTATAATCCACAGTGATATTGTCATTTATGTTTTCGATCTCCGCTGCGCTGAGCTTTTCCACGCTATCCTGCGGTATTTCGGCCGGTGTGGGTGTTTCCGGCTCAGCCTCCTGTGTGGGTGCGGGCTCCTGTGTGGGAGTAACGCTCAGTTCTTCCTTATATTCGCCCCTGTCCGGAACTTTTTCTTCACATGAAGCCAGAGAAAGCACAGATACAAATGATACTGCCACTCCCAAAGATCTTTTTAAAAACCCTCTTTTCATATTGCACTTTCTTCCTTTTTATTTTTCTGTTCACGGAGTCTTACAAAAAAATCCGTAAGCACCCTGCTGCATTCATCATGCAGGATATCTTTTGTGACTTCCACCTGATGATTGAATTCCTTCATCTGCAGGATGTTTACTATCGAACCTGCACATCCGGCCTTGGGATTCATGCACCCCATCACCACTCTGGGGATACGGGCCTGAACTATGGCACCCGCACACATCTGGCAGGGTTCTAAGGTAACGTACATCGTACATCCTTCCAGCCGCCAGTCACCGATAACCTTACCGGCTTTCTTCATTGCCTTTATCTCCGCATGTGAGAAAGTGCTCTTATCCGTATTTCGCCGGTTATAACCGCGTCCTATAATCTTCCCTTCATATACGATCACACAGCCTATGGGAACCTCTCCGAGTTCTGCTGCTTTTACTGCCTGCTTAAGCGCATGCCGCATGAATTTCTCATCGGTCTTAAGCTGTATTTTAGCGGCTTCCTGAGCTTCTATCGCTTTCCGCTCACGCTTTGCCTGCCTGCGTGCCCGCTTTCCGCGCATTTATATGTTCCTCCCTGCAGAAGCTTTGCTCTCTATCATCAGGGCCAGCTTAAGCCGTACAGCATCATTAAAGTGCCGTATATCAAGCCCTGTTTTTTTCTGCAGCTTTTCAAGATGATACACAAGCGTATTCCTGTGCATATACAGTTCTCTTGCCGTCTCGGAAATGTTTAAGTCTTTTTCAAAAAATCGGTTAACCATCTGAAGCTCTTCATCATCCAGATGCAAGCGGTGCTTAGTACCGAAACACTCGCTTAAATACCGCTCGCAGGCTTCATCGCTTATATCGTTTATCAGTCCTCCTATACCCAGGGATGCATAATCCGCCACCAGCCTTTCTTCATAAAAAAGCTTCATGACTTCCATGGCATAGACGGCTTCTTTATAGCTCCCCGCCAGATCATATACAGAAGAAGCCACTCTTCCGTACGCTATCCTGAGCTTTACCATAAGCTCGGTATTTAACATACTCAGTGCCTTATCTGCGTTTTCCTTAAGCTGTCCGTTCTCCTTTTTTGAACTGACGGAATGGATAAGGATCAGGCTGTGACTGCCTTCATTAATGACTGCCGTACTCTTATCGGAACCGAAAAGTTCCCTTAACAGCTCAGCGGCAGCTTCTTTTATATCACTGCTTATACCGGGCTCGAACTCCAGCAGATACAGACCTCTTCCGATATCTTCCCTGATACCGAGCTTTTCCGCACGCTTTTGGATATCTGCCACATCAGCATGCCCTTCATATATATCCGAATACAGTTTCTCCATACAGTCCCCGGAGGATACGGCGCTTAAAAACTCCCCCGCATCCATACTGATGAGTTTTTTCCCATCCTTATCCAGTATGGTGATCCTGCCTGCATTTTCTATCTTATTCAGCAACTTTTCCGTTTTCATATGCTTTTTACTTTCATTCTCCATATTTTTATACGGTAATATATCCTTAACACACAATGAAGGGATCCGGGTCCCAATGCCAGAATGAATGCAGCCGCACGGTTGATCAGCCTGGCTTTCTTATCCCATCTTACCACGGGCGCCATTTTCGCAAGATCCTTATATAACCTTTTTACAAAAGCTTCCTTATCGCCAAAAGCCGTTTCGGAAAGATTCTGTGCGCAGCAGGAAAAATGTCTGCTGATCGCGGCAAGCTGCGCATCCGGCCTTTCTTTCCTTATCTCATGAAGCATCTTTCTGCTGTGCCTGTAATATGCCTTTCTTCTGGAAGAAGCGGTAGTATAGATCGTGCTTGAACTGCGCTGGATATAATGATAACAGATCCTGTCACCTTTTAAGGGACGCTTAGCTTTCATAAACAGGCGGTATATGGTCCCCATATCCTCTGCCTCGGTCCCCTCGGGAAAACGCACATCATCCCAGAGGCTTTTTTTATACAGATACCCCCAGGGTACACTCATAAGCCCCCGCTGATACAACAGATCCTCAAGACCGCATTCCTTAAACTCATCATCATCGCTTTCCGACATTCCGGAAACCGCCTCTCCTTCCGAAGGCTCGTCGTGAGCGCAGCATACCAGGTCCGCATCAAACCTGACGACTGCATCATACATATAAGAAAGGTAATCCGGCTCCAGCGTATCATCACTGTCAGCAAAGCAGATATATTCACCTTTTGCAGCCTCTATGCCTCGGTTGCGGGCTGCCGCCGCCCCGCCGTGAGGAGCGTGTATAGTTCTTATCCTCTTATCCTTCCGGGAATACTCGTCACAGACATCCGCCGAATCGTCACTTGAAGCATCATCCACCAAAAGAAGCTCCCAGTCGGAATGATCCTGGGCAAGTATGCTTTCAATACATGAATTTAAATATTTCCCGGCATTATATACCGGTACTATAAGAGATATCATAATGCAGATATTTTAACATAAATACCCATAAGATACAAACCGATTTATGTAAACTGTTTCTTGCAAATACGCCTGCGGGAGTGATATAATACGGGTTATGGCGGAAAAGAATTTTACCAGACTGAATCAGTATTATATTGCCGGCATGCGCCCTGTATTAAGGAAGCATGCCCTTTATTCGGATGTCAGCGATAATTATATCTCTCCGGCGTATCCCGCTCCTTTCGATAAGGTAAAGATACGTTTCAGATGCGCCGCAAATAACATCGATACGATCTATCTCATATCCGGCGAAGAAAAATATTTAATGGAGATGTCCGAGCGGGACGAGCTCTTTGATTACTATACAGCGGAGATCCAGCTGGAGGACAAGCTCTTCGCGTATTATTTTGAGGTGCATGTAGGTAATATATGCGTACTCTTTGACACACGCGGTGTGGTCAGAAGCATAGATGAGCATTTCAAATTCAAACTGATCCCGGGCTTTAATACCCCCGCATGGGCAAAAGGCGCCGTGATGTATCAGATATTCGTGGACCGCTTCTGTAACGGTGATACTTCCAATGATGTGCTCACGGATGAATACAGCTACATAGACGGGCACAGTGAACAGGTTACCGACTGGAATAAACTGCCTGCCGCCATGGGTGTGCGCGAATTCTACGGCGGAGACCTTCAGGGCGTCCTTAATAAAATGGATTACTTAGAGCAGCTTGGTATAGAGGTCATCTACTTCAACCCGCTCTTTGTTTCTCCTTCTAATCACAAATATGATATACAGGATTATGATTATATAGATCCGCATTTCGGAAAGATCGTGCAGGACGATGGCGAACTGCTCTCCCCCGGAGATAATGATAACAGACATGCCAGCCGTTACATAAACCGCGTTACAAACAAGGCCAATCTGGAAGCCAGCAACGAACTGTTCGCTAAGCTGGTTGAAGAGGCTCACAGACGCGGCATCCGTGTGATACTGGACGGTGTGTTCAATCACTGCGGCTCTTTTAACAAATGGCTGGACCGTGAATGCATATACGAAAATGCGGAAGGTTATGAGAAAGGGGCTTATGTTTCAAAAGACAGCCCTTACCATGATTTTTTCCGTTTCCATGAAAATGACGATAGCAAATGGCCTTATAACCGCACTTATGACGGCTGGTGGGGACACGATACCCTGCCGAAACTGAATTATGAGGATTCTAAGAGCCTTCATGATTATATCCTTCATATAGCAAGGAAATGGGTCAGCCCTCCTTATAACGCAGACGGCTGGAGACTTGACGTGGCAGCCGACCTTGGCCATTCGACCGAATACAATCACATATTCTGGCAGGATTTCAGAAAAGCCGTTAAGGAGGCCAATCCCGACGCCATCATACTTGCGGAGCATTACGGCTCCCCTGCCGCATGGCTTAAAGGCAATGAGTGGGATACAGTCATGAACTATGATGCCTTCATGGAACCCCTGACCTGGTTCCTTACCGGAATGCAGAAGCACAGTGACGATTTCCGTCCCGACCAGCTCAATAATTCCGACAACTTCTGGGCAGCCATGATGTATCATATAGCGGATATGTCCATGCAGTCGCTGTTCATATCCATGAACGAGCTTTCGAACCATGACCATTCACGTTTCCTTACCCGTACCAACCGGAAAGTGGGACGTACGAATACCCTGGGGCCCGAAGCAGCATCGGAAGGTATCAATAAGGCAGTGATGCGCGAAGCCGTACTCATGCAGTTTACCTGGATAGGCGCTCCCACCATCTACTATGGTGACGAAGCCGGCTTATGCGGCTGGACCGATCCGGATAACCGCCGCAGCTACCCCTGGGGACATGAAGATACGGAAATGCTCGAATTCCACAGAAAAATGATCAGCCTGCATAAACGCTGTCATGAATTCAAGCACGGCTCGATCAAAGTCCTTCATTCGCAGCCGGGTCTTATAGCTTACGGACGCTTCGACCGTGAAGGACAGAGTGCGATATTCATTAATAATAATGACAATGAGATAACCCAGGAATACCAGCTCTGGACAATGGGTATAAGAAAGAATGCCACATTAAAGCTTATCATGCTGACTACCGAAGACGGTTTTGATGACAGTAATGAAGAGTACTGGCTGGAAGCCGGACGCATAACCATCACATTACCAAAACACGCCGCCATGATATTGCGTCACAGCGGCGATGGTGGTCTGGTATTTTAAATATCTTATCAGGGGCCTGTTTTAACCGAACAGGCCTTTCTTTTTCCTCTTTTTGGTTCCGTTATCATCGTTACCTGCGGCTGAAGCACCGGCTTTTTCACTGCGGAACCTTTCCGCCGCATGCAGGGAATCTCCGTTCTCCGCATCAAATTCCTTAAGCAGCTCTTTTGCCTTTGCACTGAGCTTTGTCGGAACCTGAACAGTCAGGAGCACATAATGATCGCCCCTTATCTTTGAATCCCTGATGGAAGGAACACCCTTGCCTTTAAGACGCACACGCGTATCCGTTGCAGTACCGGGCTTTACTTCATAAGTAACCGGACCGTCTACGGTATCTATTACTATCTCGCCGCCAAGAGCAGCCACTGCGAAAGATACGGGGACCGTTGAATATATATCCCTGTCCTCACGCTGGAAGACAGGATGACGGTCGACTACCGCCTCCACGAGCACATCACCGCGGGGGCCGCCGTTCTGGCCGGGCTCGCCTAAGCCTGTCATGCGCTTAAACTGTCCGTTATCAACACCTGCGGGGAATTCCACCTCGTAACGCTTGCGCATCGGAACAAAACCTGTTCCGCGGCAATCCGTACACTTTTCTCTTATGACCTTACCGCTGCCGCCGCAGTCGGGACAGCTCTGTACGTTCTGCATCATGCCAAAGAGGCTCTGCTGGGTAAATACGACCTTTCCTTTTCCGCCGCACTTGGAGCAGGTATCGATGGAACTGCCCGGCTTGGCGCCGCTTCCGTTACAGGTCTTACAGGTCTCCTTGACTTCCAGCTCTATCTGCTTTTTGCAGCCGAATACCGCCTCTTCAAATTTAAGCCTTACGCTGGTACGGAGATTGGCACCCTTCATAGGCCCGTTGCTGCGGCCGCTTCGTCTGCCGCCTCCGAATATATCGCCAAAGCCGAAAAGGTCTCCGAATATATCCGAGAAATCCATGCCGGAAAAATCAAAGCCCGCACCACCGGCACTGCCGTCAAAGGCTGCATGTCCGAACTGGTCGTATTTCTGTCTCTTTTCGGGGTCGGAAAGAACACCGTAAGCCTCTGATGCTTCCTTGAATTTCGCTTCCGCGTCCTTATCTCCCGGGTTCATATCGGGATGGTACTTTTTTGCCAGCTTACGGTAAGCCGCCTTTATGGCAGAATCATCCGCATTCTTATCTACGCCCAGTACCTCATAATAATCTCTCTTATCAGCCATAACTTTTTCACTTCCCTCACATATAGTCATCCTGAGTGCCACTGCAGACCCTGTTTTACGGATAAACCGCTCTTAAGGATCCTTTGTGCCCTCAGGATGACAAACATTGTTACTTACTCTTTTAAGATTTAGATCTCCTTAAAGTCGCCGTCGATGATGTCGTCTGCACCGCCGTTTCCGCCGTTACCGCCATCAGATGATCCGCCTGCTGCTCCGCCGCCCATGTTGCCCATGTTAGGAGCTGCACCGGCACCTGCTGCACCGCCCATGTTCTCATACATCTTGGTGAAGAGGCTCTGTGCCTTCTCCATCATCTTCTCCTGGGCTGCCTTGATCTGGCCTACCTGATCTTCGGTAAGATCCTGATCCTTGGTGCTCTCAAGCAGGCTCTTTAAGCTGTTCAGCTCACTCTCAAGTGCGCTCTTTTCGGAAGCATCGATCTTATCACCAACTTCGTTAAGAGCCTTTTCAACCTGGAATACCATGGAATCAGCTTCGTTACGTGTATCAATGGCTTCCTTACGCTTCTTATCCTGAGCTTCGTACTCAGCAGCTTCCTTAACTGCCTTATCGATCTCATCATCACTCATGTTGGAGCCTGCCGTGATGGTGATATGCTGCTCCTTGCCGGTACCCAGATCCTTAGCGGATACGTTAACGATACCGTTTGCATCTATATCGAAGGTAACCTCTATCTGAGGAACACCGCGTCTTGCCGGAGGGATGCCGTCCAGTCTGAACTGGCCAAGGCTCTTATTATCCTTTGCGAACTGTCTTTCACCCTGTACAACGTTGATATCAACTGCTGTCTGGTTATCGGCAGCGGTAGAGAATACCTGGCTGTGCTTGGTAGGGATGGTTGTATTTCTCTCGATAAGTCTGGTAGCCACACCACCCATGGTCTCGATAGACAGTGACAGGGGAGTTACATCCAGAAGGAGGATCTCGCCTGCTGCGGTATCGCCTGCCAGCTTACCGCCCTGGATGGAAGCACCCAGTGCCACGCACTCATCAGGGTTAAGGGTCTTGCTGGGCTCCTTGCCGGTCAGCTGTTTAACCTTCTCCTGTACGCAGGGTACACGGGTGGAACCACCTACCAGCAGTACCTGTCCCAGATCCGAAGGATTAAGGCCTGCATCTTTAAGTGCGTTACGAACGGGCTCTGCGGTTGCCTCTACCAGATCATGGATCAGCTCTTCGAACTTAGCCCTTGTAAGGGTCAGCTCCAGATGCTTGGGTCCTTCTGCCGTAGCAGTGATGTAAGGCAGGTTGATATCGGTAGTGGTAGATGCGGAAAGCTCTTTCTTTGCCTTCTCTGCAGCTTCCTTAAGTCTCTGCATAGCCATCTTATCGCCGGAAAGGTCTACGCCTTCCTTATTCTTAAACTCGGAGAGCATCCAGTCGGTAACTCTCTGATCGAAATCATCACCACCCAGACGGTTATTACCGCTGGTAGCCAGAACCTCGATGACACCTTCACCTATCTCGATAACGGATACATCGAAGGTACCGCCGCCAAGGTCGTAAACCATGATCTTCTGCTCTTTTTCATTATCAAGGCCGTATGCCAGTGCAGCTGCGGTAGGCTCGTTGATGATACGCTTTACATCAAGACCTGCGATCTTACCTGCATCCTTGGTAGCCTGACGCTGTGCATCGTTGAAGTATGCGGGTACGGTGATGACTGCTTCGGTAACCTTATCACCCAGGTAGTTTTCCGCATCGCCCTTAAGCTTCTGCAGGATCATTGCGCTTATCTGCTGGGGTGAATACTTCTTTCCGTCAATGGTGCGGCCCCTGTCGGTACCCATATCTCTCTTTATTGAAGAAATGGTGTTATCCGCATTTGTTACTGCCTGACGTTTTGCAGGCTCACCTACCAGACGCTCGCCGTTCTTTGTGAAAGCTACAACCGAAGGAGTTGTACGTGCGCCTTCCGCATTACTGATGACTGTAGGCTGTCCGCCTTCCATAACTGCTACGCAGCTGTTTGTTGTTCCTAAATCGATACCTATGATCTTTCCCATAACTGTGTCCTCCTTTATCTGAAGTTGTTAAATGATTTACTTGTCCTGTTGATCTATAAACCTGAGTTCGCAGCTAAATCCGGTCTGCGCCCCCGGCTTGTCCTCACTAAGTTCCCGCCTAGTTAGCCACCTTAACCATAGAATGTCTTACTACCGCATCCCTGTAGGTGTAACCCTTCTGGAACTCTTCCACTATGATGTTCTCACCTGCTTCTTCATCCTCCACATGCATCACCGCATTGTGAAGATTGGGATCAAATTCCTTTCCTACGGCCTCGATGGGTTTTACTTCAAGCTTGGAAAGCTCTTCCATCAGCTGCTTGTATACCATCTCTATGCCTTTTGCAAATCCGCCCTGGGCTTCCTCTTCGGAAAGGGTCGCCAGGCCTCTTTCAAAATTATCTACTACCGGCAGGAGCTTTTCTATCACGCTCTTCGCGCCCACTTCAAACATTGACTGTTTTTCCTTTTCGGTACGCTTGCGGTAGTTCTCAAATTCGGCCATCTGGCGCATTACCTTATCATTCAGTTCATCTATCTTTGCTTTGGCCTTATCACCTATGCCACTCTCTTCCTCTGCCGGTGTACCTTCCGCTGCAGCGGCGGCCTTTTCTTCGGGAGCTTTTTCCTCCGGCGCCTTCTCTTCCTGAGTCTTCTCTTCGGGAGCTTTTTCTTCGGCAGCCTTCTGCTCTTCCTTCTTCTTTTCGGCTTCCTTTTCCTTTTCTACGGCTTCCTTCAGGCCTTTGAGCTTTTCTATGGTCTCCTCTCTGGAATTCTTCTTGTCCTTCTTGCCCATTACTGTCAGATCCTTTCTATTCCTTTTTATAAACCCGCTCAAGTTCCTTCATCATAGTCTTGAGCGAACTGACTACTTTATCATAATCCATACGCTTCGGTCCTATTATCGCTATGCTTCCGCGCATGCCTTCCTCCAGCTCGTATGTCGCAGTGACCACGCTGCAGTCCTTCATGGACTCTATCGGAGCTTCCTCTCCTATATAAACCTGAATGCCGGTGTTACCTTCCTCGGAAAGCTTTTCCGTTGCCAGCTTTGCCAGTGCTTTCTTTTCCTCAAAGGTGTGTATCAGCTCGCTGGCTCTCTGCTGGTCCGCCAGCTCGGGATATTTGAAGATATTGTTTGCACCGCTGGTGTATACCTCCAGGTCTTCCTCGCCCTTTATAGCCATTGCCAGGGCATCGATCACATTTCCTATGATGTCGGAATGCATCCCGGCCTGCTCTTTAAGTGCCGTTATCATCCCAAGATTGATCTCCTCAAGCGCAAGTCCGTTCAGATGAGTGTTTATCAGTATGTTCAGTTTGAGCATGTTCTCATCACTTATGGGCTCATCCACATGGATGATCTCGTTACGTATCACATTGCCTTCCATAACGATGACTGCCAGGATCTGGTTTTCATCAACCTTTGAGAGCTGCAGGAACTTTAATCTGTTTCCCTTTATCTGGGGAGCGCTTACCACTGTAGCATAATTCGTATTGGTCGCTAAGAGGTTAGCCACATTCTTGAGCACCTTATCCATCTTCTCTTCCGTATGAAGAAGCATGCCCTTCAGTTCCTCTATCTCCCGGTCCTTCTCTTCCATCATGCTGTCTACATACAGCCTGTAGGCCCTGTCGGTAGGGATCCTTCCCGCTGAGGTGTGGGGCTGTATTATATAGCCCATCTCCTCAAGGTCGCTCATCTCATTCCTTATGGTCGCGGAGCTTAAATTAAGATCCGTATATTTCGATATTGTACGGCTGCCAACAGGCTCGCCGGTTTCAAGGTAGTTACGGATGACTGCGTGCAGGATCCGCTTTTTTCTGTCATCTAATTCTTCCTGCACTTTGACCACCCTCCTTCTTTGAGTTATTAGCACTCAATTTGTTAGAGTGCTAACATCTATGGATAAGATACCACCCTGTTCTGTAAATGTCAACTGTTTTTCATAAAAAAACCTCCCGCACTTGCGGGAGGTTGATCTTCTGTATCTCAGATCTTAAAACTGCCTTGCCTCTTTTCGTTAAATACGTAATATACCGTCTTTTCCTGAGGCTTGATGTAAAGCTTCATCGTACGGAGCTCGGAACGTCCGCGTTTCAGAACGCCGGTCCATACCTTCAGTGCCTTTTCCTTTATCTCCTCTGCGGAATAAGACACACCTGCATATTCTATATTAAGCTCCGCACCGGGCCCTGCGGCTTTCTTTTCGACGGGCGCCTTTTTTACTTCTTCTTTTTTAACGGGAGCTTTTTTCTCCGTTATGTCTTTTACCGGAGCTTTCTTCTCTGAAGCCTTTTTAACTGCTGTATCCTTCTTCGGACTTTCCTTTACTGCAGCGGTTTTCTTAACCGTTTCTTTCTTTGCGGCTTCTTTTTTCGGAGTTTCTTTCTTAACCGCTTCTTTCTTTACGGCTTCCTTTTTCGGAGCCTCCTTTTTAACCGCTTCTTTCTTTGCCGTTTCCTTTTTCGGAGCTTCCTTTTTAACTGTTTCCTTCTTTAATGTTTCTTTAGAGGAAGCTTCTTTTTTGGAAATTTCTTTCTTTATGCTTTCTTTCTTAGCGGGTGTCTTGCTCACCGCCAAAGCCTTTTTATCCTGATCTTTTTTCTTCGGAGCTTTTTTCCCGGAGTCCTTCTTTTCCGTTACTTTCTTTTCAGGAACTTTCTTATCCGAAACCTTATTATCCTGAGCCTTCTTCTCCAAAGGCTTCTTATCTATAACCTTCTTATCCGAAGCCTTTTTATCCGAAGCTGCCTTTTCCGGAACCTTCATATTATCATCTTTCTTATCGGAAGTCTTTTTTTCGGAGCTCTTTTTATCAGAACTTTTTATTTCGGTATCTTTTTTACCGGAAGCATTCTTTTCAAGGGCCTTTAAGAATTTTTTTTCTATTTCGATATCGTCTTCGATATCATCCAAAGGCTCGTCAAAAGGCACTTCATCATCATAGAAAAGATCATCATCCGAAAGCAGCTTATCATCTGCTATGCCGCTTACCAGCTGCTCTCTTAACAGAGCCCTGGTCGCTTCCTTTGAAAGCTCTCCGACCTTTATCTCAACGGGCTTGACGACAGACCTTGCCGGCCTTTTAGGCTGGGCCTTTGCCTGTACTACGGGTTCTTCATCCGGTTCAGCCGTAAGAAACGCTGCAGCTAACGGTTTGATTATACTTTGCTCGCGTTGTTTTTTCGTTGACATAACTGATACTCCACTTTTGTTTACAAAACACCAAATTTGATTGTATCTCATAAACGTGAAATTGTCAACTTTTCACAATTTTACTATCCCATACCGGAACAGCCTGTCAGAATATCCTTACGCCCATTCCCGGTGGCGGTGTAATGCCGTCAGTTGATGTCTGAAGCTTCTTTTCCACATTAAGTATATGAGTTACATGCTTTTTATAGACGATCCTCTTATGGTAGAATCCTCCCACATCTTCTTTAATATAGAAAGCATCCTGATCGGCACCCTCAAGGATACCGTCTACCGTAGAACCGGTGGAAAGCTCTATCACCACTCTTTTTTCCAGAAAATTAAAGTCCATGGGATTCATTATCCGCCATATTCCTCCTTTACGAATTTCCTTAGTGCCACCAGGCTCCGTTTTACTTTTTCAGTATCTATACAGTATGCCATACGGAAGTATCCCTTTACTCCGAAGGAATCCGAAGGCACCAGTATCAGATCATACTTCTTAGCCTTTTCACAGAAAGCATTTGCATCCTCTTCCAGCGCTTTGGGAAAGATATAGAAAGTCCCGCCGGGGCGTACCACCGTAAATCCAAGGGCAGTAAGCTCATCATACAGTATGTTCATGTTGGTCTCATAAACGGAAAGATCGCTGGTCATGTCGATACAGCGGGCCATCGCCATCTGTATTATGGAAGAAGGGCAGTTATGACCTGTGCCTCTGGATATCTGTACGCACATGGGTACTATCATCTCCGCGTCCTTGGCTTTAGGATTCACAGCCACATAACCGATACGCTCACCGGGTATCGATAAGGATTTCGAGAATGAATAGCAGGATATGGTATTATCATAGAACTTCGATACATAAGGCGCATCGGATCCTTTGAATACGATCTCCCTGTAGGGCTCATCGGATATAAGGAATATCTCATGGCCGTATTCTTCCTGGGCCGCACGAAGTATATCTGCCAGCTTCGTTAAGGTTTCGGATGAATATGCTATGCCCGAAGGATTATTAGGGGTATTGATCAGTACCGCCTGCACATTGGGATTCAGCATTTCCTTAAACGCATCAAAGTTTATCTGGAAGCTTTCGGTATCCGCAGGTACAACCTTTAGCTTAGCTCCGGTCTGATTAACGTAAGGATTATATTCCGGGAAGAAAGGCGCGAAAGTGATCACCTCATCTCCGGGCACCGTGACACAACGCAGGGCATGAGCTATAGCCGAAGCGGCAGCACTGGTCATGAAGATATGTTCTGCTTTATAATCCAGGCCAAAACGCCTTTTTAAGGAATCCGCAACGATCTGCCTTACCTCGGGATTTCCGGGATTGGGACTGTAGCCGTGTAGCTGCGCAGAAGTCTTTTCCTTTATAAGATCGCAGATAGCCTTATTGAACTCATCGGGAACGGGAACGGAAGGATTACCCAAGCTGTAGTCGAATACATTTTCATAGCCTATCTCCTTTCCTCTTTCCGTAGCATATACCGAAAGCGCCCTTATCACCGAAGGCGTATTGCACATATCTTTATACTGCTGTGATAACATTTTATTATCCTCCCTGATCTTACTTCTATATTAAAACCTCTTCAGCATCAAACACCGGACCTTCCGTGCAGATGCGTGTATTGTTCACATGAGTGTGATGATCTTCCTTCGCGGTCTTTACCACGCATCCGAGGCAGGCTCCCACTCCGCAGGCCATACGCTCCTCAAGTGAGATATACGCCTTCATACCCGTATCCTTTGCGAGCTGCTTTACTGCCCTCAGCATGGGCATGGGGCCGCAGGCACATACCATGTCCGCAAAGATCATATTCTCATTCAGAGCATCAATAACCGTTCCCTTTGTGCCTATACTGCCGTCCATACTGGCTGTATATGTATGGCACACGTCATCGAATTCCTTCCTTAAGAAATCATTCGAATCCGCATATCCGAGCACGCTGATACAGCTGATGCCGGCACTGCTCAAACTCTTTGCCAGATAGAGCATGGGCGGGATACCTATACCACCGCCAAGGAGAAGGACCTTCTTCCCCTTCATAGCCTCAAGATCATAGCCGTTGCCCAGCATGCCCAGAAGCTCTATCTCATCACCGGGTGCCTTATGGCTTATTATCTTTGTGCCCTCACCGCCGGCTCTGAACACCAGGCGCAGTTTAGACTTATCATCGCTCACATCACAGATGCTTATGGGCCTCATCAGGATATGGGCTCCGTCCCCGGGATACACGCCCACAAACTGCCCGGGCTGTGCCTCAGCTGCCATGCTGCTTTTCAGCCACATGGAATATATGCCGGGTGCTAGCTCCGCTACTGCGTTTATCTCTGCAATTTCCTTACGTTTCATATGATTATATCTCCAAAGATCATTTACGAATGATTGTAAAGCTTTTTCCCTCTTTTTTCAACAAAAAGCATTGCGGGATTTGCCTTTTTTTACCTTTTATGTTAATCTAATGCCCGGCAGGAGCGGGATGCTTAAACAGTTTATCAAATTGAGGAGAATACTTAATGATACGTCTGATAGTTGTACTGATCTTTGTACTGATCTTTCTGTTGTTATCCCTTATCATACAACCCATCATGCTGCTGACAGGGCTTTTCAGCAAAAGCGCGCGTGATAAAGCCAGTCAGGCCATAGTTAACTGGGCCTTCCGCATTGTGCTCTTCATGTGCGGTGTAAAGGCAGAGGTAAAAGGTGAGGAAAACGTCCCGAAGGATGAAGCGGTCCTCTACATCTTAAACCACAACAGCTTTTTCGATATCATCTTTACCTACCCCCGTGTGCCCAGACCCACAGGTTATATAGCCAAGAAAGAGATGCTCAAATTCCTTACTCTTACCTGGTGGATGAAGCTTCTGCACTGTGAATTCTTAGACCGTAAAGACTTAAGGGCAGGCATGAAGACAATAAACAGCGCTGCAGAAAGCATAAAGAACGGCTACTCCATGGCGATCTTTCCCGAAGGAACAAGAAACAAGAGCGAAGAACCCATGCTGCCTTTCCATGCCGGCAGCTTTAAGATAGCAGAAAAAAGTGACTGCAAGATAGTTCCGGTGGTCCTCTATAATACAGCAGCCATCTTCGAAGACCACCTTCCCTTTATCAAAAAAGCGCAGATCAAAGTGGAATATCTGCCGCCCGTTGATGTGGCTCCCTTAAGCCGTGACGAACGCAAGGAACTTCCCGATAAGATCCGCGATATGATGCTTACGGCTTATCTTCAGATGAAATGAGGACAGCAGACGGTCCTCTTTCCCATCCGTAAAGCAGGGACAGAAGATGCATTCTCCTGTGCTTACTATAATTCTCTTACCGCATGACGGTTCACATGACAGCAGATGTTTACTCCCACAGGAAGGCCGGCAATATGCGTTGCATATGTTTCTATATTCACCGCAAAGGCTGTAGTGCTGCCTCCCAGCCCGCCGGGCCCTATATTGCTTTCGTTTATCTCTTTTAAGATCTCCCTCTCAAGCTTTGCTATATGAGCTTTATCGGAAGGTGTTTCGATATTTCTGGTAAGCGCCTTTTTTGCTAGAAGCGCACATTTTTCAAAGGTTCCGCCTATCCCGACGCCCACGACCATAGGCGGGCAGGCATTGGGGCCGGCATCCTTTACCGCGGTGAGCACCGCATTCTTTATACCCTCAACACCATCAGCAGGCTTTAACATGAATACCCTGCTCATATTCTCGCTTCCGAAACCCTTGGGAGCCACGGTAAGCTTTATCTTATCCCCGGGTACCACAAAGTAATGGATCACTGCAGGTGTATTATCACCGGTATTGACTCTTTCAACGGGATCCCCTACTACGGACTTTCTGAGATATCCTTCAACATAACCCTGTCTTACGCCTTCGTTGATGGCATCCTCAAGACCGCCTCCGCTCACATGAACATCCTGTCCCAGTTCCACGAATACCACTGCCATTCCCGTGTCCTGGCAAATGGGTATCTGATCCTCTTTTGCTATCTGAAGATTCTTCTGAAGCTGGCAGAGTATGCTGCGTCCAAGTTCCGAACTGTCCGAAGCAGCCGCTTTATCAAGAGCTCCTTTCATATCCGCCGAAAGACCGTAATTTGCCTCTATACACATTTCCTTTATAGCGGAAGTTATCTCTTTTGCTTCTATCTCACGCATGATACTCTCCTTTTCCCGATATATTAATACACCGATCCATGCTCTTATAAACCACAAGCCCCGCGGCACATCTCCCGGCAAGCGGCACGGCAGTTTATGTACCGGCCTCTTAAGCGATGCATACCGCAGGGCATTATTATCTTATTTTTTATTCCCGGTGCACGGCACCCGTAACAGGCTTTATACTACAACGTTACGTTCAAAGATGATCACTGTCTGCTTCTTTACAGATGAGAAGCCCGCCATCATAAGCTTTCCGCCGCTGCCGATCTCTCTGGTAGTAACAGCTGCTACATGGAAGCCCTGTGCAGCATAACGGTTAAGCAGAGTCTGAAGAGATACATACTCTAAAAGACTGCCGCCTGACTTTTCGTTATCCATAAGGATCTCATCAACTATCTCAACAGCATATTCCACGCGTCCGCTGCAGGAATTATCAAGCTTCTCATTTACCTTCATCAGGTTATCAAGAAGGCATACATTCATGAGTTTTTCAAGATCCGCAGGTTCTGCCTCGATAAGAAGATCATCAACCAGCTTCCTTGTCTTGCGTATATGTAAGGTATCGTAATATGTACTGCTCTCTATGACATTCTGCTTGGCAGTTTCCAGATTCTGTGCGGAACGGTTATATCCCTTATCCGCCAGATACTCCATAGCCACCTTCTGGATATTGTCTTCGGATTTTTCAAGACCGGTATCAACAACCTCTTCGATCTCATTTACGTTGGAAGTAGCAACGGAATTGCTCTTTCTGATCATCTCAGACATGATCTGATTTACATCTATCATAGCCTCTACCTTCCCTTTGATTATTTAGCAAAATGCCCCCAAAGTACCGCGGGATATCGATACACCCGCACATATTATCCTATCACAGTAAAGTGCCTTTTTCAAGGTTTTTCTGTAACTAAGTGATCTACCCCAGCCTCATCCACCAGGCATCCACATCCGAATCCGGATCGGGTTCAGGGGTATATTTTTTAAATGCTTTTTCAAGAAGAAAAGATGATAAGAGCGCCCACAGTCCCGGAGCAAACATGATCCCCAGGGGAAGACGGATCACCATGTAAACCAGTCCCACCAGTATTACCAGTACCGCAATACTGTAATAGAAGAAACGTATCATCATCACGAACGACATCAGCAGCGTTTTTAACCCGCTCTGGTCAAAACGCGACGCCAGCGGAAAGACATAACAGAACAGCGCTCCAAGCAGTATAAGGATACCGGCTGCCACAAAATAAATTCCAAGCGCAGCGCTTTTGTTATCCAGCCTCACATTCCTTATCGCTTCCACCGAAAGATCGTTAAGCTCTATGCCCATCATCTGCAGAGCTGTCCATAAACCCAGCAGACATACTATAAAAAAGACCGTCAGTGCAGTTGAGCGGAGGAAATTTTCTTTCCACGCTTTAAAATACTCCTTGATAAAGTATCCCCTTTCCATGCGCAGGCTTTTCACAGTAGCATAATACAGCGCAGTGGTGGAAACACCTATGGTGATCACCGGAAGCGAGGTGAAAAACCAGAGTATGCTTAGGATGACCAGTTCGCCGATCTTATTAAGAGCCCTTCCTATTATACTGTCTGATGAGAATAAACCTTTCATGCTACATATCCCTTTAGATATTTATATCCTTCCACCATCATGAACATCCGGAGATCTTATACAGCCGAACAGGGTTGATCTGTTCACACCCTGCTCTTCGATACAAAAGAGAGGCAGAGAATAACCCTGCCTCTCATACAGCCATTATACAGTTACAAAGCTGTTAAATCAACCCTTTACGGAACCTGCTGCCAGACCGCCAACGATAAACTTGGAAAGGGCCAGATAAACAACCACAACAGGGAAGATCGAGAATGCGATGGTCGCATAAACGACACCCATATCAAACTTAAGGAAGTCCGCACTACGTAACTGCGCGATCAATATAGGCAGGGTCTTCTTTGTATCGGTAGAAAGTACCAGGGCAGGTGTGAAGTAGTTATTCCAGCTTGATACAAATGAGAAGATCGCCTGTACTGCCATAGCGGGTACCATAAGCGGCAATACTATGGTGTTGAATATCCTTATCTCACCGGCACCGTCTATACGCGCTGCTTCCAGCAGTTCCAGAGGAAGTGTGCTCTCCATGTACTGCTTCATGTAGAAGAATACAATCGGTGCTGCGATCGAAGGCACGATCAGGGGAATGAAGTTATCCATCAGGTGCATCTTATCGATCAGCTGCAGGAAACCAAGTGCGGTAACCTGTGTAGGGATCATCATGATCGCCAGTATGACCGTAAAGATCGCTTTCTTAAGCTTGAATTCATATGCATGTATCGCATATGCCGTCATACAGGAGAAGTATACACACAGACCTGCAGTACATACCGAAACGATTATACTGTTGATCATACCGCGGAGTATGGGCTGCGTACCTGTCAGTGCGTTATGAAGGTTCTCTATCAGATGCGTACTGGGGATGGGCGTAAAACCTTTGGTCAGCTCACCCTTTGATCTGGTAGCATTTATTATCAGAATGTAGAACCATATCAGGCAGAAGAAGCATGCAATACTCAGAACTACGTAAGCTACTACGCGTCTGCTTTTAACTCCGCCCTTTACTTTTCCTTCAATCATTTCTACTTTTATAGTGTTTTTATCCGACATTTTATCACCCTCCTTTAAGCTTTTCCGTACTTGTCTTCGGTACCGTTGAACTTGAACACTATGATGCTCAATACACCGGTGATGAAGAAGAGGATCACGGATAATGCACCACCCATACCATAGTTCTTACTGTACAGATGATTGTTCAGGCACATGATAAGTGTAGTCGCGGTATTGTTCGGTGAACCTTTACCGTTTGTGAGGATCTGGGGTACATCGAACATCTGCAGACCACCTATCAGTGATGTTACCATAACGTAAAGGAGTATAGGTTTTAATATAGGAAGGGTTATCTTCCAGAATATCTGGGTAGCTGTAGCACCGTCCACTTCGGCTGCCTCATAAAGGGAAGTATCGATACCCATCATACCTGCCAGCAGAAGGATAGTGGTATTACCGAACCACATCAGGCAGTTCATCAAAGCTACCAGGAAACGCACGCTGCCTGTATGAGCCATAAAGTCATATGCTTCTTTAAAGATACCTATCTTCATAAGGATATCATTAACAGGGCCTACGGTAGAGAATAATGTGAAGAACAACATTGCGAATGCCGATGCCATTATCAGGTTCGGCAGATATATAACTGTCTTGAAAAACCTCTGGAACTTAAGTCGCAGGCTGGGATCTGAAAACCAAGCCGCGAACAGAAGCGAAAGGATTATCTGCGGTATAAAGCCCATGATCCACATGATCATGGTATTTTTGAAATACACCAAAACGTTTCCGTCCGAAAACAGTTTGCCGTAATTCTTTAATCCGACCCAGTTGGGGCCTATTATTGTAAGTCCGTCACGATAATGCTCAAAGAAACTGTTCTTGATAGTATTGAGCAGGGGGATCAACTGGAAAATTACAAATACTACTGCAAAAGGTATAAGAAAGATATAACCCCATTTATTATAAGAAACAACCGATTTCTTTTTATTCATGCTATCAACCCTCCAGGTTTACCTTCTTTATATTGATCTGTCTTTCTGACAAAAACGTGCCTGCCCGGTATCGGACAGGCACGTCCTCATACTTATTCAGTCTGCGTGTTTACCGCAAGATCCTTTACTTATTTGCTAAGTGCGGGATACTTTGTGGTGATCGCATCATAGAACTTGTTGAGTGCAGTGTCATAATCTGCGTTGCCATCGAAGTAATCCTTCATAGCGTTCTGGAACTCTTCGTTGCAACCCTGATCATATGCGCTGATCTTATCAAGAGCGATGTTCTTAGCACCTGCTGCGAACATTCCAAGAGGATTCTGGCCGCCGAATACTGCGCTGGTGTAATCGCTGGTAGCCATCTCTTCCATAGCGGGCTGGTTGTTTACGAAATCATCATCAGCCTTAACGATGTCGATCATGATGTCCTTATCAACGGTAAGCTTTCTCATGATATCAGCAACGGTAGCCTTGTTGTCGGTTCCGTTAGCTGCGCAGATCCAGGTACCGCCCCAGAAGAAGCCCTGAGGTCCTTCGGTTGCGCCCCAGCCACCCTGGTTTGCGATAGATCCGTCGGTATCAGCTGCCATACAGAAGTTGATCAGCCAAGCGGGCCCAAAGTAGCAGAATACCTTACCATCGGGATAGAATCCTGATGACCAAGCCTCGCCCCAAAGAGCTTCGGTAGACTTGATCTCGCCTGCATCATACATTTCCTTGGAATCGTCAACCCATCTCTTGATGTTGTCGTCGATCTGAATCTTCTTGTCAGCGCTTACCCAGGGAACACTCACGTTATTTGAGAATGTACGATAGGTATCGTTAACGGTAGCGGTCATGAAGTAGCCGGCCTTCTTCATATCAGCTGCGGTAGCCTTGTAGGTATCCCAATCCTTAACAGCTGCCTGTACATCAGCGGGATCGTCAGAACCAAGAACTGCGGTAGCAGCCTCACGGTTGTAGATAAGAACACCGGGGCAGCCCTGCCATGAAACGCCCTTAAGCTTTCCATCGCTGCTGGTCATAACATCCTGAGTGTACTTGTACTGGGTTCCAAGCTCTGAAAGTGAAACACCCAGATCGGTAACAGGCAGAGTGTAATCGGTATCTACATACTTAAGTGCGTAGTCAGCCTCAACCAGGAACAGGTCGATCTTGTCATCAGCTGCTGCGCTGTCCTGCTTAAGCAGGGTCTCATCCAGATTGTTCTGATAAGCGTTGCCCTCTGAAGGAGTGATGTTCCAAACAACATCGATATCACCGATCTTACCGTGATTAGCATCTACCTCGGTGTATCCGGGATAGTGATCTGTCAGACGGCTCTTGAACTCCTCATTCCAGCAGTAGATGTTAAGAACCTTTCCTTCTTCCTCAGCGCTGATATCTTCTGCTTCAACAGTTGTATCAAGCTCGGGAGCCTTGGTGGGCTCAGCTTCGGTAGTGGTAGAAGTTCCGCTGCCGCCGTCATCGGTAGTAGTAGTTGTTGTTGTGCCGGCACCGGTATCGCTTGTACATCCTGCCATAGCACCTGCAGTCATGATCATTGCCATGCTTAATGCCAATAATCTCTTTTTCATTTTTGCATTACCTCCCTAAAATTGTTTTTTAAACGCCCCTGTGGCGTTTGCATTTTGAAGTTTAGCACAGCAAATTTAGGCTTGCAAGGCTTTTTTGAGTTCATGTCAAAATATTGTTAATTCTTGACAATCTGGAAGCGCTTTCATTAAAACATTTAACAATTAATTCATACTCTGTTCATACTTTTCTATGCTTTTTCGGGGAGAAATATAAATTTTTTCGGTAGAAAAAAGGGCAGACGATTTGTCTGCCCTGAAATTATAACCGGTTTATGTCGGATATTTTAACATTTTAGGAGATATTCGTCAATCGAGTCCTCAACTTTCCTGTGACTTAAGATATTCCGCCGCGTCATCGGGGATATCATCAAGACTCTCGCTTCCGGTATTGACATCCAGAGGCTGTTTCTTGAACAGTATATCATACATTACAGGAATGATAAAGAGGGTCATCAAAGTAGCGTATGCAAGACCTCCTGCGATAACAAGCGCCATGCCTCGTCCCATCTGGGCAGCCATATCATCACCGAATATCAGCGCCGATTCGGCAAGTATAGTGGTAAGGGCTGTCATAAGTATAGGCCGCATACGGGTCTTTCCGGTGAGCACAAGGGCCGTGGTACGGTCCAGGCCGCCTTTTCGCAGTATATTCGTATAATCCACAAAGACTATACCGTTGTTAACTACGGTACCCATAAGCACTATGATACCCAGTATGCTTATCACGGAAAGATTTTCGCCTGTGAGCCACAGGGCAAGGAAGCCTCCCGTAAATGCCAGAGGCACCGTAAAGAGCACTATGAAGGGACTTAAAAGGCTCTGGAACTGCCCCACCATTACCAGGTAAACCATCAGAAGACCCAGCAGCATTACCAGGGACATCTGCTTTACCATGGTATTTACTGAATCATACTCACCGCCCAGTTCATATGAGTAACCCTGGGGCATCTTATATGCTTTCAGCAGGGGCTCCAGCTCTCTGGTGAGAAGGGTTGTATTGTAGCCCTCTCCCACAGATGCGGTCACCGTCATATACCTGCTCTGGTTCTTTCTGTTGATGCTGTTGAGCTCATCATTTACCACGACCGTGGCAAATTCGCCGAGCTTATGTTCTTCATGAACGGTATCGTAATCATCGTCAGTCTTTTCTACCATGAAGGTATAGTCCAGGATGTTGTCGTATGTAAGGGGATCCGTTTCATCCACCACCACGATATCCATGTCTATGCCGTCCACGTTTATGGTAACGGCACTCTTTGAATGCGTGAGCTTTTTATTGATATCCTGATATATCTGCACCACATTGAGTCCAAGGCTCATGGCCTTGTTCTTATCGATCGTGATATGCATGGCCTTTCCGGCTTCTTCGGATCCGTTCGAAATCTCCTCATATCCTTCTATCTTTCCTACTATCTCGCAGATCTCCCCGGTGATGCGCGTAAGCTCATCCATATCCGGACCGTAAACATTTATCGAAAGACCGGAACCGCCGGTAAGGGAATCCATTTCGGAGGACATATCCGAAAGGGTCATGTCGATGTTCAGCTCCTGTCCTATCATCTCTATCTCATGGTTTATACGTTTTATCTCTTCTTCGCCGGCATTCTCATCCGCCGTCTTCATCATAAAAGACATGTGCCTGAAAGCATCGGAGCGGTCCGCTGCCTGCGATACCAGAAGCGCACTTCCGTCGCCGCTCAATACACCCACGCTTCCTATACCCTCTATCTGCAGGACGCGCTCTATGACCTTATCGGTGATCTCATAGGCCTCGTCCCTGGTCATCTCCTCAGGATAGCTGATATCCGCCTGTATCTGGTTCATAGTCATCTCGGGGATCACCACTATACCCATGCGGATTACCATAAATCCCGAAAATACGAGCAGTCCAAGTGCAGCACCTATGGGAACTATCTTAAACCTTAAGCAGAAACGAAGGGCCGCTTCGTAAAGTACCATGACCTTATCAAAAAGCTTATGCTCCTTGGGTTTTGCATTGGCCAGCAGTGTAGATGCCGAAGCAGGGACCACCGTCATGGCTATGAGCAGTGATGCCATAAGGCAGAATACTATGGTCAGGCACATGGGTGCTATAAGGTCACGTACCAGACCGTTTGTAAAGATCATGGGCAGGAACACGCACACGGTGGTAAGCGTGGATGCTATTACCGATCCGGCCACCTGCCTGGTACCCTGTACAGCCGCACGCGGCGCCTCTATTCCATGCCCTCTCATACGGTAGATATTCTCCATTACCACTATGGAGTTATCCACGAGCATACCTATACCAAGGGCAAGTCCCGACAGGGACAGCATGTTCAGCGATATCTTTGAGAAATACATACATATAAGGGCTCCCAGCACTGATACCGGGATACTTATGGCCACCACCAGCGTGGGCTTTACATCCTTAAGGAATATGGCAAGTATGACTATGGCCAGCGCAGCTCCCACTACCATGGACTGCAGCACGCTCTTTACTATAAGATCGATATAATCGCCCATATCCACAAGTGTGGTCACCTTCATGCCAGGATGAGCCGCCATCAGCTCTTCGGATGCCTCATCTATGGTCTTTGACAGATCGTTTGTACCAGCGGTACTGCTCTTGAATATCGAAAGGATGACAGCCTTATTGCTGCCCAGGCGCACATAACTGTCCTTGGCATTATCGATCACGGTGATATCTGCCACATCACCCAGCTTTATATCACCTACTTTGTTTATATTGGTGAGCACTATATCGGTAAGCTCATCCACTTCTTCATAATTCTGGCCCACCTTCACAAGCCATGAAGTGTCTTTTGTATCATCCACATAACCTGCGGGCATCTCAAAGTTCTGCGCGTAGATAAGGCCTGTCAGCACTTCCAGCGTAAGCAGCTGATCGGCGTTGGCGGTCTTCATAGCCTCTGCCTTCTGTTTGTCGAATTTCCTTACGGCATCCTCATAATCTGCCCAGCCGTCATCTATCTGCTTCTGTCCGTCATCTATCTGCTCGATGCCTTCTTTTAGCTGTTTCTCACCGTCTTTTATGGAATCCCAGCCGCTGTCTATCTGCTTCTGGGCGCTTTCCAGCTGATCCTCCGCACTGTCAAACTGTGCTTCGGCACTCTCCAGCTGGGTCTTTCCTATGGTAAGCTGTGCATCGGCGCTGCCCAGGGCAGCCGCAGCTTCCAGCTTTCCGGATTCCAGTTCCTTATATGCTTTTTCGACCTTTGCCTCTGTTTCGGATACAGCGGATTTAAGTCCTTTTATCGTAGCTTCGGTTATGGCTATCTGTGATTCCAGATCTGTTTTCTGCTCCTCTAAACTCTTTTTTGTCTCAAGCAGGGTATCTTTCTGTGAAAGGAGCTCCTTTGCCTGCTTAAGCTGTTCGAGGGCCGCCTGTGCATCCGCAAGCTGTTTGGTAAGCATCTCAAGCTGGGCCGCATAGCCGGGATCATCGGGATCCAGAGCCGCTATCATAGCCTGAAGCGCCGCTATACCGGCTTCCGCCTGGCTTATCGTCGCATCGATATTGTCTGCATTGATACCGCCCGCCTCGATCTTTGCTATCGCATCAAGGCCGGTATTCACCTGCGCAAGGGCTTCATTTATCTTTTTTAGCCCGTTCTTTAAAGTGGGAAGGGTCGTTTCATTCTGGGTAAGCTGGGTCTTAAGGGCAGCAAGGGATGCGGACGCCTGATCCAGCTGATAGCTCAGATCCGCCAGCTTTTTATTGGATTCCGCCTTCTTATCCTCAAGTTCCTGCTCCGCTTTTTCGATATCGCTCTTGGAATCCTCCCATTCCTTCCGGCTGTCGGCCAGTTCCTTCTTTCCGTCATCCAGCTCTTTCTGGGAATCGACCAGTTCCTTTTTACCGTCTTCCAGGTCTTTCTTCGAACTTTCCAGCTTATCGCGGTTCTCATCAAGGGACACCTGTGAATCATCAAGCTGTTTTTTTGCATCCTCAAGCTGTTCAACGGCATCGGCAAAAGCATCATCAACAGTAGCGAGGATACGGTCGTTGAGCTTATCGATCTTCTCTTCGTTAAGCTTTACTTCAACGCTCTTATCCACAAGACCAAGCGTGGTAACGGATGCGACACCGTTCTGTTTTTCATACTGGGGTGTTATATCATCCCGGACGAACTGTGAAAGCTCTTCTATCTCCATGCCTTCCATACTTACAGCCAGATATACGCTGGCCACCATATCGGTGCTTATCTCTATTATGGAAGGCGTACCTGCATCATCCGGCAGATACGGCTGCAGTGTATTAAGCGCACTGGAGACCTTTACCATGGCGCTGTCAAGATCCGTATCATCGGTAAATTCCAGCTGTACCATGCCGTAGTTCTCACTGCAGACACTCATTACATTCTTTACACCGTTGATGGTACCTAACGAAGCCTCCATAGGCTCGCAGATCTCCGCTTCCACTTTCTCCGAACTGGCACCGGGATATGTGGTAAGCACCATAAGATATGGCAGTGAAATATTCGGCAGCAGATCCAGCTGCATATTACTGAGGCTCACAAAGCCCAGAACTATAATGGCGATCACGCCCACAAGAACAGTAAATGGCTTTTTTACACTTATCTTTTCCATAACTCCTACCTCATTTGCCGCGGTTAGCAGCGGCAAACTCCTCCTTAAAGGATAAATGCACGGTCAGTCATAACGTTGGAAATCGAAGTATACATCATAATCAATAATTAAGCAATTTATTTTTTGTTAAATCTGCTTGATTTCACAATCTTTTCACAAACTCCCCCTTTTGAGCCACTTGTCCGGGTGACATAAAACCTATATAATCTTTCTTATATCATTTCGGAGGTATTTGAATGGTCCTGGGGATACTGGCTCACGTGGATGCCGGAAAAACCACGCTGACGGAAGCTCTTCTGTATAAAAGCGGCTTTCTGCGCACTGCCGGGCGGGTAGACCAGAAGAACAGCTTTCTGGATAACGAGCCCCAGGAGCGGGAACGCGGCATCACCATTATCTCCAAGCAGGCACAGCTTAAGTTCGATAACCTTGATATCACGCTTTTGGACACCCCCGGACATGTGGATTTTTCCGCGGAAGCGGAAAGTGTACTTCAGGTACTGGATCACTGCATCCTTCTCATAAGCGCAGCCGATGGCGTGAAGGGACACACGCTTACCATCTGGTCGCTTCTTGAACAGTATGGCATCCCCTGTTTTATCTTCGTAAATAAAATGGACCAGCCCGGTGCGGAAAAAGAGGCTGTTCTTTCTATAATAAAAGATAAACTCTCCGATAACTGCATGGATCTGTCCGTGATAGATGATGAGCTTTCGGAGAACATCGCCATGTGCGATGAGGAGCTTATGGAGCGGTATTTATCCGACCCTTCTGTCGTAAACCGGGAAAGCATATCCGGTCTTATACGCGAGAGGAAACTGTTTCCGGTCCTCTTCGGCTCCGCTTTGAAATTCGAAGGGATCGATGAACTGATAAGGCAGCTGCGTGAATATACTCAAAGCGGTGAATATCCTGATGAATTCGCCGCAAGGGTGTTCAAGATAAGCCGCGACCCCAGAGGAGAGCGCCTCACCCATATGAAGATATGCGGCGGAAAGCTTAGAGTAAAAGATATCATCAATGAGGAGAAGGTAAACCAGATACGTCTGTATTCCGGTGAGAAATACGAAAGCCTTTCGGAAGCAGCGGCCGGGCAGGTCGTTACAGTAACAGGGCTTGAAAAGAGCCGCATGGGAAGCGGGTACGGTACGTTTACCGACAGCTCATCGCTTTTACTCGAACCGGTGCTTGGCTACAGCGTTATCTCCAATGATAATACCGATACCACCACCCTCTATAAATACCTCACGCTCATCGAAGAGGAAGATCCCCAGCTCAGAGTAAGCTATAACGAAGAACATAAAGAGATACTTGTACAGGTAATGGGGGAAGTACAGCTGCAGGTACTAAGGCGCAACATGCATGACCGCTTCGGCTGTGAGATAGATTTCGGCGACGGGCGTGTAGTTTATAAGGAAACCATCACCGATACCGTTGAAGGTGTGGGGCATTTCGAACCGCTTCGGCATTATGCGGAGGTCCACCTCCTGATGGAACCGGCTGAACGCGGCAGCGGCTTAAGCTTCGATTCCGTATGCAGCGAGGATATACTTGCAAAAAACTGGCAGCGCCTCATACTCACACATCTCGGAGAAAAAATGCACCGCGGAGTACTTACCGGCTCACCCCTTACGGATCTGAAGATAAGCATACTGACGGGCCGCGCGCACCCCAAGCATACCGAAGGCGGCGATTTCCGCCAGGCTACATACAGGGCCGTAAGGCACGGGCTTATGTACGCACAGAGCATACTTTTAGAACCCTGGTATTTCTTCCGGATAGACCTGCCTGCTGTAAATGTAGGAAGGGCAATGACGGATATCGATGCAATGAGCGGCACCATGGATGCTCCCGTCACCGAAGGTGAGCGCTCTTACCTTACCGGGCGCGCCCCCGTTGCCTGCATACGCAATTATGCAAAGGACCTGGCCGCTTATACCGCCGGATGCGGAAGCATTTCCCTAAGCCTGGCCGGATATGATATCTGCCACAATGCAGAGGAAGTGATAGCATCCCGCGGCTATTCCCCGGAGGCAGACCTGCGCAATACTCCCGATTCCGTATTCTGCGCCCACGGTGCGGGCTTTGTGGTCCCCTGGTATGAAGTATACGATCACATGCATCTGGAAAGCCCCTTATCGATTGGTGTACCTTCCGAAGTAAGCACCGTTACAGGAGGCGGCGCATTCAGCGTAAATGACGGCCCCTCCCTGGGTACGGAGGAAGTGGACGCCATCTTAAACCGAACTTTCTATTCAAACAGCCACAATACCGTAAAGAGCGCCGCCGAAAAAAGAAAGGGCGTGGGCAAGACGGAAATGATAAAGACCGTTTCCGCGGATAAATATGACGATTACGTATACCGCCCCGTGGAAAAGAAAACTCCTCTTCTCATAGTGGATGGATACAACTGCATATTTGCCTGGGAAGAACTGCGGGAGCTGGCAAAAGATAATCTTGACAGCGCCAGGGACAAGCTGATAGACCTTCTGGCAAACTATCAGGGCTACACAGGGTGTGAACTTATGGTGGTCTTTGATGCATACAGGGTAAAAGGAAGGGGCAGCAGGATGCGCTACCCCGTAAATGTGCAGGTGGTATATACTGCGGAAAACGAAACCGCCGATGCCCATATAGAACGCTATACCGCTGCCCATAATAAGGAATTCGATATCACCGTAGCCACCTCCGATCTGCTTGAACAGAACATGATCTGGGGCAACAACTGCCGCAGGATGTCCGCAAGGGAACTGGAGCTTGCCGTGCGATCGCAGTAAGATGCGTGAGTTTCCGAAGAAACCGCAGGCTTGCGGTATGGTATGTTATCGGATATAATCCGGCGTATAGATCATTTAAAGGAGACCCCTGATGAATAACTTGAAGAAGCTTACTCTGCTCCACTCTAATGATATGCACGGAGACTTTCTGGCAGAAAAGATAGACGAGAAGCTGGTGGGAGGTGTATCCCTCTTATCCGGATATATCAGTAAAGTAAGGCAGGAGGAAAAAAACGTACTCTATGCCATAGCAGGCGATATGTTCTGCGGTTCCGTTATCGATTCCGAATTTCACGGTATTTCCACCATACAGATAATGAACATGCTCTCACCCGATATAGTGACTGTGGGGAATCATGAGGTCGATTATGGTATCGCGCATCTTCTGTTTCTGGAAAAATGCGCGGAATTTCCGATAATCAATGCTAATCTGTACTTAAAGACCAATCACACCAGGCTTTTCGATCCGTATAAAGTGATAGAGATCGACGGGATGAAGATACTCTTTATAGGTGTGCTTACGGAGATAACCCTGCTCAAATGCAAGATGGACAAACTGGTAGGCACCTTTGTTACTCTCGAGGATGCTGCGGCGGAAGTGGGAAAGATCTGCAATACCTATAACGCAACGGATGTGGATATGACGGTACTGCTTACACATATAGGTCTGGAAGAGGATAAAAAGCTTGCTGCACTGCTGGATCCCGCATGGGGTGTGGATATGATAATAGGCGGACATTCCCATGATTTTATGGAAGAGCCGGCTGTAGTAAACGGCATACCGATAGTTCAGGCAGGAACGGGTACCGATCAGATAGGGCGCTTTGACCTTATGATCGATACGGATGAAAACAGGATAGACTCTTATACCTGGACGCCTGTTCCGATAAATGCAGATACCTGCCCTGAGGATGAGTCGATCGAGGAAGTGATACGAACTTATAAGGATACAACCGATGAAAAATACGGGCGCATCTTAACCAAGTTCGTAAGAAAGCTGACAGCCCCCTCACATATAGAGGAAACGGAAATAGGAAATCTATTCGCCGATATCTTAAAGGACTGCCTGGGAGTGGATATCTTCCTGCTGGCTGCGGGTTCCATCCGTGTGCATGAATTCGGACCGGTCGTAACGAAACGGGATTTTGATGAGTGCTTCCCTTTTGATGACAGCGCACATATGGTATTCTGGACCGGAGCGCAGCTTAAGCATGCGCTTCTGCGTATGCTCCGCGATGAGACTCTGGCGGGAGAACACACGGAGTTTTATCAGGTATCACACGGTCTTGAGTATGAATATGACGAGATCACGCATACAATGCTGAAACTGAACTTTGAAGGAAAGCCTGTGGAAGAAGACCGCGTCTATACCATAGGCCTGCAGGATTTTCATTATAAAAACCTTAAGGATTCTTTTGATCTGGATCCTGATGAGATCGAGAAAAACCATCCGACACGTGATGTGGCCACATCATGTGTACAGGTAATAGAGGAAGCTCTGCAGAGAGGCCGTCATCAGAACGCAAGGATAGAGGGCCGCATAGTGATACACATGACAGAGGAAAATAAGCAAAAACTTATAGAGCGCGTAAATGCCGGCAGGTTTTAAAGGAGATAAAGAGATGGCATATGATCTGAAGAAAAATGTTAAAGAGATAATGGAGCGTGCTATAGCCGCGGGTGAGGAAAACGGTGGCGTATTCATGCTGTATAAGGATGGGGAAAAGGTTCTGGAGCAGGCCGCAGGATATGCGGATGTAAAGAAAAAGATACCTTTTGCAGATAATACCATCTGCCGCATTTATTCATGTACGAAGATATTCACTTCCCTGTGTGCGATGATACTCATGAGCAGGGGGAAGCTGGATACTTTCTGGGAGGTATCGCGATTCTTCCCGGAATTTGAGAATGCCTATTATATTAAAGGCTGGAAGAAGACCGGCTGCAGACAGGTGATCATAAGGGATCTGCTCAATATGACTTCCGGTCTGGCCTATCCCGGAGATTCACATGAGGGTGCTGCGCAGACTAACGAACTGTGGGGAAGGCTTGATGAGAGCATAAGAAACGGAAACAGCATGAGTACACAGGAATTCGTGCATGAGCTGGGTAAGCTTCCGCTTATGTTCGATCCCGGAAGCGAATGGCTGTACGGATCATCTGCGGATGTACTGGGCGCAGTCATAGAAAAGATAAGCGATATGGAACTTGCGGATTTTATGAAAAAAGAGATCATCGATCCGCTGGGGATGACGGATACGGACTTTTACGTTCCGAAAGATAAGAGGGACAGGCTGGCCGTATTATATAAGAATGCAGGCAGCGATCCTTCAGAAGTGGATTTTGTGAATCTTTGCATCTATGATCTTGATGAGCGGCCGAAGTTTCAGTCCGGCGGTGCGGGATTGTTCTCCACGCCGCAGGATCTGGCTAAGCTTGCGGGTGAATTATCTTCGGGTAAGGCCGGGATCGCGAATAAATATATGGTTGATTTTATGAGGACAAACGGCCTTGATGAAAAGCAGCGCGCATATGCAAACTGGGATTCCTTAAAGGGCTACGGATACGGAAATCTTTTAAGATGCCATGAAAACCGCAGTTTATCGGGAAGCTTTGCGCCGGTCGGGGCATTCGGCTGGGACGGCTGGACCGGACCTTATATGCTGATACATCCGGAGAGCAAAACCGGTATAATGCTGTGCCTGCAGCGTACCGATGCCGGCAGCAGCCAATTGTCGAGAAGTCTGGTCAATGCCGTTTTCGGAAGTATGGAGGAGAGCGCAGGCACAAGGCTGACGATACCGTTATTTTCATAATATAAGCGGGCTTTACGATCACCGCCTACGATGAGCCTCCCTTGAAACAAAAGGGGTGAAGTGATATAATCTTGCGGAATATATTTTTTGTATAGAAGCCGATAAGGAGATTTTTATGACTATCTATCTCATAGATTTTGAAAATGTAAGCATAGGCGGGCTTAAGGGCGCCGATACCCTGGGCCAGAACGATCTGGTATTCCTGTTCTCATCCCGTAACGCCGCAAGGCTTACCACCGCCACTTTATCCACTTTTAACAGTACCACTCTCAAATTCGTGGAAGTCCCCGTAAAGAAGCAGTCACTGGATATGCACCTGGTGTCCTATCTGGGATATCTCATCGGTACAACGGATGCCGAGCATTTCATTATAATAAGTAACGATCATGACTACGATAATATAATGGCTTTCTGGAAGGCCAACGGACGCAATGTTACCGTTGAACGCCGCGGAAGCATAGCTGTAAATCCCATACAGGAAAACAAGACTTCCGAAAACAGGCGCAGCAGGCCAAACAGCCGTAATACCAATAACAGAAGGCGTAACGATACAGCTTCCGAAAACAGCACGGAAGTACATGCAGCTGTACAGAAACACGACAGCACTGCTGCTGATACTCCCGCAGCAGCTGATCCTTCCGTTAAAAAAAGCCGGAACAATAACAGAAGATACAAAAAAACGGATACTGCGGCAAAGCCAGAAAATGAGCCCACAGTACAGACAGCTGCAGAAGGAGCCCCTGCTGCAGCACCCGCCGAAGAAAAACCCGACAAGTCGGCATCGGTATATGCTGCTCTTTCAGGTGTATATGACGAATCCGTATGCAAAGACGTACTCCGTATCATCGCTTCACACTCAGATGAGCATAATCCCCTCACTTCCATACACAATGATCTGAGGGATACTTATCAGGATCCTGATTACCTGGATATCTATAAGCTGATCAAACCCATCTTATCCGAGGCTCCGCAAAGAAGGGGCAGACGCGGACCCAAAGCCGTAAACACGGCTGCGGCGCAGCCCAATTCCGCTGTGACCCGCATTAATAACGAGGTCCAGAAGGTCTTAAGCAAGGCAAAATACGAAACGGAGACTATCAGCTTCGTAGCCGGCCTTACTGCAAAAAGCCATAGCACAAAGGGCGGAAAGATGGCCGTTTACCGCGGCATCATCTCCAAATTCGGGCGTGACAAAGGACTTAAGATATACGACAGCTTAAAAGCCCTGCTCTCGGATCCCGAATTGTGGAAATAAGGATCAGACGATGAACGTTATCAAAAAGCTGAAGATAGTACTCAACAAAAACCAGAAGAAACGCGTCATCATTCTCTGTGTTCTCATATTTTTCAGTGCTCTCATGGAACTGCTGAGTGTCAGCATCATAATGCCGCTCATTACGGCGGTAGTAAGCCCTGATACACTGCTGGAAAATGAAAAAGTAAAATATGTGCTGGACCTGGCAGGGCTTAAGAATATTGATCCCGGCCTTTTTGTCCGCATCCTTCTTCTGATCACTATGGCGATATTCTTTTTCAAGAACGCCTATCTCTTCCTCCTCACTGTAATACAGAGCCGCTTTATCGCGGATGCACGAAGCATTTCTTCCATACGGCTTATGGGGGATTACTTAAACCGTCCCTATGAATATTATCTCAATGCAGATGTGAACATGATGCTCCAGACCGTTAACAAGGATATCCCGCATATCTTCGAGCTGCTGCAGGAATGCATGCTGCTTATAACCGAGATCGCCGTATCCGTCTGTATATGTACGGTACTGCTCATCATAGATCCCATAATGACTTTAAGCATGGCTGCGCTTTTAGGCTTTATGCTCTTACTGGTGGTACTTATCTTAAAACCCAGACTCGGAAGGATAGGCAATAAGCGCGTCAACGAGCAGAACAACATGATGAAATGGATGCAGCAGGGTATCTTCGGTATCAAGGATGTTAAAGTGGCCGCAAAAGAAAAATATTTCCTCGACAGATTTGATGAAGGCAGCCGTGCCCAGTCTGATGCGCTCAGAAAATATACGATATTCAACCAGTTCCCCCGTCTTGTTATCGAGACCGTCTGTATAGTGGGGCTTTTGTTCTATATGTTTGTTGCTGTACTGACAGGACGCGATCTGAAGGAAATGCTGCCGCAGCTTATGGCTTTCGGAGTGGCAGCCGTACGTCTCATGCCATCAGTCAACCGCATTTCGACACATTTATCAGCCATAGCTTACTTCGAGCCTTCACTTGACGTGGTATGTGACAATCTAGACCTTGATCTGGCAGGTCTTAAAGATGCAAAGATCGAAGAAAAACACGCCTCTGCCCTTAAGTTCGAAAAAGAGATACAGCTTAAAGGCATCTCCTATCATTATCCCAATACCGAGAAGGAGATCTTCGACCACGCAGATATGAGCATCCCCGTCGGGGCATCCGTCGGCGTTATCGGACCCTCCGGTGCAGGAAAGACCACTATAGTAGATATTTTGCTGGGCCTTTTACAGCCTCAGAAGGGAGAGATACTGGTGGACGGAAACAAAGTGACTCCCGGCGATGCTGCATGGTACTCAAACATAGGCTATATCGCCCAGAATATCTATATGCTGGATACCACCATCCGTGAAAACGTAGCCTTTGGCCTGACGGATAAGGAAGCTGATGAAAAACGGATCTGGGAAGTACTGGATGAAGCCCAGATGGGAGACTTCGTACGAAAGCTGCCCGAAGGCCTTGATACCGTGATAGGCGACCGCGGTGTGCGCATCTCCGGCGGACAGCGCCAGCGCATCGGTATCGCCCGCGCTTTGTATAACGATCCCAAGCTGCTGGTATTCGATGAAGCTACCAGCGCTCTTGATAATGAAACAGAGGCTGCGATCATGGATGCGATCAACAGCCTCAAAGGTCGTAAAACTATGGTCATCATTGCCCACCGCTTAAAGACTATAGAAAACTGTGATATAGTCTACCTCGTTGAGAACGGCCGTATAGAAAAGACCGGAAAAGTCTGATCCTTACATTTCCTTTTCCATACGGTCTATTTCATCCTGAAGAGTCTTTATCTGCTCCTCATTCTCAGCGATCCAGCCCTGGATCTGCTCCTTCTTTTCATCGCTTGCAGTAGTCTCCAGACGCTCTTTAAGCTTGGTAACATTAGCACCGATATTCTCGATGCGGAGCTTTCTGCGCTCGATGGCGCTCTTTGTATTCTCAAGCCACTGCTCATGACGCTGTGAATCGCTGCTGCGCTTTCCGTTCCAGAAAGCATCCTGAGCTTCGCGAAGCTGCTTCCAAAGCGTTTCTTCATAACGCTTTCCTGCAGATCCTATCTTCTTCCACTCTTCGTTGATGGCCTTCATACGGTCTGCTGCAGTCCTGCTGTAATCTTCAGACTGTGCGTACTTCTTAGCCTCTTCTATAAGATCCTTCTTAGCATCCCTGCGGGCATTATACTCGCTGTCTCTTTCCTTTCTGAGCTCATTGCGGCGTGCATAGAAAGCATTACGTACTTCCTGGAATGCCTGCCAGAGTCTCTCATCCTCGGCATGTCCGGTTGTACCGCTCTTCTTCCACTCTTCAAGAAGCGCCTCCAGACCTTTGTGAACCTCTTCAAAATCGCTCACTTCTTTGGTAAGCTCTGCAGCCTTGGCTATGATGCCTTCCTTTGCAGCGATCCTCTCGGTTCTCTGAGCCTCAAAGAACTCATGCTTTTTATCATAAAAAGTCTGCTGTGTCCCATGGAATTCTTCCCAGAGGGCATCATTATCAGCACCTGCCCTGCCGGTCTTCTTCCACAGCTCCATCAGCTCCTTCATCCTGTCGGTAGCACTGTCCCAGTCCTCAGGAGAAGTAAGACTCTTTGCCTCTTCTATAAGGGCTTTCTTAGCCTCGGTATTCTTTTTAACGGATTCCTTCTTATCACGATCCGCTTTATTTCTTGAGAGCAGACCATTGCAGCGTCCGGCCAGATCCTGCTCCTTGGGAGTCTTGTGATCGGGGATGGCACCGAACTTAAACAGCACGGCATCCACTGCATCATTATCATACTCTTCGCTCTTCATAAGCTCTCTTGCTTCATCAAGGATAGCATCTTTTTTCTTGATGTTTTCCTCTATGGCAGCTAAAGGATCGGAATCAAAACCCTCACCGTATTCAACTGCTCCGCCTTCCGAAGCGCTGTGTTTCCAGCATAAAAGACGATATTCCTCTTCCGAACGTATAGCCATGAACAGGCCATGACCGTCTTCTGCATCTGCATTCGGGCTTACTGCATTTCCTTCAGCATCCTTTGCTCCGTACAGAACTTCCACGATCCTGCTGCCGGAAGGATAATGCATCCTCTCACGTGTTACTGCAAGCTCGTCTTTAAAATCCGGTAAACTGTTGTAAGTGTCACTCATGTCTTATAACCCTCCGCGTTGAATCACATTATGTTGCACATTGTCTGTGTTTTGTGTGTTACTAAATAATTGTATGTAAAGCCTCCTGTTTTGTCAATCGGCATTTACCTCTTTGCCTGCATCTGCGGTGCTGTCCGCATCTGCTTTATCTTCGCTCTTTACCTCACGCTTAAACATCCCCTCAACGCCCCTTCGCATGCGATCTTCATATTCGCTGCCGGGCATGGGCTTTGCAAAATAATAACCCTGTATCATATCGCAGCCCTGGCTTGCAAGGAATTCTACCTGATCCCTCTCCTCAACGCCCTCCGCTACAGTCCGCATGTTAAGGCTCTTCGCAAGGCGTATCGCCTCGGATACGACTATCTCTTTTCTCTTTGAATCTGCATCACCGCGGAAGAATTCCGCATCCAGCTTAAGTACATCCAGTGCCATATCCTTTAAGGAATTAAGCGATGAATATCCGGCGCCGAAATCATCCATGGATACTAAAAAGCCATATTCCTTTAACCTGTCTATGGTACTTATCAGCGCGTTCTTATCATCAAAGAACGCACTCTCCGTAAGCTCTATCTCTATAAGGTCTCTCGGTGCTCCGGCTTCATCGACCATATCCCTGATCTGCTCAGCCAGATCGCTCTCTATAAAGTGGGCACGCGATACGTTAACGGAAACAGGAACACAGTTAAATCCGCTGTTCAGCCACTTTCTCTGATCCCTTGCCACATGGCTTATCATATAATGGTCTATCTCGGTTATAAATCCGTTCTTTTCAAAGATGGGGATTATACGTCCGGGGCTTACAAAGCCGAATTCCGGGCTCTGCCAGCGGATAAGTGCCTCCGCACCCTTTAGTTCATTGGTATCAGGCGAATATTTGGGCTGGTAATATACCACGAATTCCTCATTCTTAAGCGCCCTCTCCTGATGCTCGGTCACGGCATCGATCCATTTCTGTTCCTCCATGAGCCTGTCGTCATAGAAGACTATGCCGGAATCCTCGCTCGGCTCGAGAGTTTCCCTGGCATTGCATGCATCATTGTATTCCTTCTCAAGATCCACATCCTTACGGCGTCGTATCCTGCCGCGTCTTATGGAAGCTTCTATTACGGAAACACCTGCCTGGAAACTGAACTTATGGTCCGAATCCGTCTTTTCCAGTTCCCCGATCAGATCGGAAAGCTTGGCTTTCAGCTGATCCTCAACGGAAAACTCCATCAGCAGTGCAAAGCTTGAGGAAGACACATGCGCCACCATTGCACTCTTCCCAAGGTATCCGCTGAGTGTATGATATACTTTCCAGAGTATCTTCTTTCCTGCTTTCAGTGAATGGATAACGCAGTAATTACGGTATTTTACAAAATAAAGGTTTACCAGTGCATACCTTCTGCCGGCATTGCGTCTTTTGCAGAGAAGCTTCTCCGCGTATACCAGAAACCACAGCCAGTTATGCCCGCCGGTATCATCATCCATAAAGAGCATGTTTGTGATCTCTTTCTGGCGCTGCACGCTCTTGATACTCGAGAATAAAAGGATCACGAACACGAGAAGGTTGATAAGTATGAACGACTGCACCATAGCCACGATAAGTTCGGTATCATCCACGCTTA
Organism: uncultured Lachnospiraceae bacterium; assembly: GCA_902779395.1. Taxonomy (GTDB): domain Bacteria; phylum Bacillota; class Clostridia; order Lachnospirales; family Lachnospiraceae; genus NK4A136. Next base: position 139,737 of record CACZBK010000002.1, read on the forward strand.
TGCCTATGGTAACCTTAGCCACCAGAGTATAGGTCCCGCCGTTTATCTTTACGGGAAGCCATACGGGAATGGTATCCTGCATATTATCCGGATTCATCATTCCGAAGCCCGGAGATATCAGCGAGACAGTTACAGATTTAAACAGATCCTCGGCAGCGTTTGCATCCTGGGTATTCTCCTGCTGTCCGTGCTCGGAGATAAACTTTTCAAGATCCTGTTCCGAAAAATCAAAATCTTCGTCTAATTCATAGGTATCAAAATTGATGAAGCGGAAGAATCCTTCATGGAAATAGTCTTCTTCCTCATCCGTATATACCAGGATCTCATGCCCCATCATGGGTATACCCAGTCTGATGGCATCCTTGCTGCAGGTATTCTCACCCTGCTGGTATATGATATTTCCTCTTATATCCTTTACAAAGAAAGGCCTGTCATCGGCATCGAGAAGATCCAGTATCTCCTTATTTCCGGCTCTTCGTGAAGTCTCGTAGATCCTGGCTAAATACTCCACGGAACCGTACTCACTGCTTACTTTTGAATAGAGCATGTTAAAAAAGACTATGCCAAGGATGACTACCAGCATCAGCGTTACCACATGGTAGGCGATAAAGTAGAACACAATGGACAGCCATGCATGTCCCTTGGTCATCCTGCTTATCTTTTTTTCTCTTTCACGAGCCATTACTTATGCTTTTTCTCCCAGTTCAAAAGCCTTTCTGTTCATTTCCAGGAATTTTGCGGGAACCATGGCTTCCATGGTCTTCATCCATGTCTCACGAGGAATATCGAAATAATGTGAAAGCCTTCCCATCAAAACGATATTAACGGCCTTCGCGGAACCGGCTTCCTCCGCAAGCTTAAGGCAGTCAAGTGCATCCACCTTTACTCCCGCATCCTTCATCTTTTTAACCAGCTCATCGGGATAAGTCATCGCGCCGGTGATGACAGGCATGGGATCGATCTGCTGTATATTCGTCACGATCTGCCCGTCGGGCTTTAAATATTCCATCCAGCGCGCAGCTTCCAGAAGCTCAAAACTCACGATATAATCAGCCTCACCCTTGTCTATCACCGGTGAATATACCTTATCGCCGTAGCGAACATAGGTGACCACGCTTCCTCCGCGCTGGCTCATACCATGCACTTCGGATACCTTCACATCATATCCTTCATCCAGGAGAAGCTTTCCTAAAAGCTTGCTCGCAAGGAGCGACCCCTGTCCGCCGACGCCTACTATCATTACATTCTTAGTTTCCATGATCGTTAAGTCCTTTCTTTATTCAAATGCGCCCACGGGGCAGAGCTGACTGCAGACGCCGCAGCCAACGCAAAGTGTATTGTCTATGCAGGCCTTACCGTTCTTTATGCTGATAGCAGGGCAGCCGATGCGCATGCAGGACTTACAGCCTATACACTTATCGGTATTCACCTTAAGAGGTGCATTATGCTTAACGTATTTAAGCAATGCACAGGGTCTGCGGGAGATGATCACCGAAGGCTCCTTAGCCGCCAGCTCTTCCTTAACGGCCTCATCACACTGCTTAAGATCATAGGGATCCACCACACGCACCCTGTTAAAGCCCATAGCCTTACAGAGAGCTTCCAGATCTATCTTTCCTGCGGGATCACCCTTTATGTTATAGCCGGTAGTGGGATTCTGCTGATGTCCCGTCATGCCGGTGATGGAATTATCCAGTATTATCACGGTCGAATTCGACTGGTTGTATGCTATGTTCGCAAGTCCCGTCATACCGCTGTGCATGAAGGTGGAGTCACCTATCACGGCTACGGTCCTGCTTTCATTTTCTCCCTCACCTGCGATATTGAATCCGTGTATCGCGGAAAGGGAAGCGCCCATGCAAAGGGTCATGTCTATAGCAGAAAGAGGTGCCACGGCTCCTAAAGTGTAGCAGCCTATGTCGCCAAGTACCGTGCACTTGTTCTTGCTGAGTGTGTAGAAAAGGCCTCTGTGAGGGCAGCCCGCACACATAACGGGAGGACGCATGGGAATCTGATCCTCCACTGCCTTTCCTGCGGGGATATCCTTTCCGAAAGCCTTCCTTAAAAGGTTCTGTGAGAACTCTCCCTCCATAGGGAACAGCTCTTTTCCTTCCACCTTAAGGCCCAGTGCCCTGCAGTGATTCTCGATGATGGGATCCAGCTCCTCTACCACCACAAGCCTGTCTACCGAAGCCGCAAAATCCTTTATCAGCTGTACGGGCAGGGGATTTACCATACCCAGCTTGAGCACGGATACGCTGTCACCGAAGATCTCCTTAACATACTGATAGCTGGTGGATGAGGTTATGATACCCAGCTCCTTACCGCCCTTTTCCACGCGGTTGATCTTTGAGGTCTCTGCCCATGCGGCAAGCTTTCTCGTACGCTCCTCCACGAAAGGATGGCGCTTAATGGCATTGCCGGGCATCATCACATACTTGGGTATGTTCTTTTCGTATGCTTTTTTAGCGGGAAGCACACGCTCTGCGGTCTCCACCACCGACTGTGAATGTGCCACTCTGGTGCACATCTTTATGATAACGGGAGTATCGTACTCCTCTGAAAGCTCATATGCGATCTTAACGAATTCAAGGCTCTCCGCGGAATCGGAGGGCTCGAGCATGGGCACCTTCGAAGCAATGGCATGATGCCTGGAATCCTGCTCGTTCTGGGATGAATGCATGCCCGGATCGTCAGCCACACCGATTATCACGCCGCCGTTCACTCCGGTATAGGACATTGTATAAAGAGGATCCGCTGCCACATTAAGTCCCACGTGTTTCATTCCGCAGAATACTCTTCTTCCGGCAAGCGATGCTCCGAATGCAGCCTCCATGGCTACCTTCTCATTAGGAGCCCACTCACAGTAGATATCATCATACTTGACCGCTTCTTCAGTTATCTCGGTACTGGGTGTGCCCGGATAGCTGGATACAAAGCAGCAGCCCGCTTCATACAGCCCGCGGGCAAAGGCCTTGTTGCCTAGCATAAGTTCTTTCATCATCATGGTTCCTTTCTTCAGATATAAAAGCTATTTTATCACATGCATTATGGTTTCACAAAACTAACTATTTATGCATGAAGCTGTTTTTCCCATACTATATGCAAAAACCTGCTTATCTCCTTCCAGGCCTCCGTGGCTTCGGGATACAGATTAAAACCCATCTGGAAGATATGCCACATTCCGGGATAAACATGTACCTTGACCCTTCCGCCTGCGAAACGTGCCTTGGCTCCCACGGAGAGAGTATCATCCAAAAGCATCTCCATCTCCCCCACCTGCATAAGCATGGGAGGAAAGCCGCGGTAGTCACCGTTCACGGGAGATATATACGGATCCATCGGATCATGATCCGCATAATAGCCTTCCTTATATACAAGACTCTTTCTGGTACCGCCGAAGACAGGATCGGCATCGTATTTTTCCTGATATGAATCCCCGCTCTTGGTCAGATCCGTCCATGCGCTCATGGTTATAAAGCCCCCGGGCATGGGCATCCCGTGATCCTTAAGATACAGCCCCAGCGCCAGTGAAAGGCCTCCCCCCGCACTGTCGCCTGCGACCACTATATGTTCGGGATTATAATCCTGCTCAAGAAGCCAGCGGTATGCCTCTACTGCGTCCTGCAACGCAGCGGGATAGGGATGCTCAGGCGCCACCCTGTAATCCGGTGAGAGCACATCGGCCCTGCATTCGCCGCTCATCTCTATATACACGGCAGCCGCTTCGCGGTAGGTATTATGGATACGGCCGTAATAGCCGCCTCCGTGAAGCTGGAGGATGGCATAGCGGTCACGCATTAAAGAAAACTGATCTATGGGACTTATCATCTCCATGGTGTAATCCTCCATGTCGATGATGGTACGGCGCAGATGCTCCGGACAGCGCCACTCCGGCTCAAGATCGCTTTTAATATTCTGAAGGTCTCCGTTCACACGGAGCTTCCCTATAAGCGGAAAATGATTGGCTGCCTGTACTATCCGTCGTGCTGTCTGCCCTCGCAGGCTGGTGGTCTCGTCCATTTATCAATCCTCGCAGTATATATAAACCGGTGTCTGCATAATAATAAATCTCTGCAGGGTCACAAGGTGATCCCTCATCATGACTTATACATGAAATCTTCTCTTCAGCTCTCTCTTTACCGCTCTTTCGCCCAGCAGTATCGTTCCGAAGAAATAGAGTACCGTTACTATCACACATATGATCGGAAGGATCAGATTACTCTTCTTTGTAGCTATATCAAGACTTATTATCCCCACGCTGCATACGCCGAGGAATAAAAGCAGCAGTGTATAGCTCCACCAGCGGCTTCGGTTTAACATCATCAGGAAAAAGACTATGCCGTCCCCGAAAAGTATCACTCCCGGGATGGCCCACTGCAGCGCCCAGCCGTAATTTCCCGTATATCTGTCTATCACATACAGTATTATCATTGCCGTGACCATCTGCAGCCACACCTTTAAGGCAAAGCCGGAATCATGGCTCACCCAGTAAAGAAGGAACAGGTATCCGTAAACAAATGCTCCTCCGGTGATCGCGGACCAGTACACCTGCGGCGTCGTATAATGATTTATGACTATCAGTATCGCCTCGCTCACCATGAATGAAAACAGTATCAGGCGCAGCCAGAAACGCAGTATCCTCTGACGTCTCTGGGCATTGGGATAGGGCGCTCCGTTACCGTAACGCATCCTTATCGCTTCCTGCTGTTCTTCGTTAAGCTCTTCCGTAACACAATGGCACAAAGGACAGATATCGTAATCCTGAAGCAGGCTTATGTTACACTGAGGGCATCTGACCATTTTCGTCCTCCTTTGTATCATCTGCAGTATCCCCGCCCTTTTTATCCTTTTCCGGCTCAGGCGGGCTTAAATATTCATTGGTCTCCACCGCAGCCTCCACACCGTCTTTTGCGATGGACTGGAAAAAGCGTTTCTGTATCGAAACATCCGTAAGGCAGGATGTAAAGGTCACTATAAGCGTTCCGTTATAGGAAACTATGGCACCTTTTATATTCTGTCCGCGGCTCATGGAAAGCATGCCGTAAAAATGCTCGATATACTTTTTATACTGCTCCTTCACTTCCATGTTGCCCACATTGGTCATGGTCGAAGTAGCGGTATCCGCCGACATCATATAAACTAATTTAATAGCGATATTCTTGATAAATACGGGAATGGGCCGCAGGAAACGGTTCTGTTCATTCGATACATTATAAGAGAGGATATTATCCAGATTCTGCGGATCCATCTGTTCTCTGAGGCTGTCTGCCGCTATCTGCATAACTTCTTCACGGCTGTAGCTGTCTTTTTCGGGAAGGAATTTCGAAGCTATTATCACAAAGAAATTCTTCATGGTATGTGATTCATAGCGGCTGCGCAGATCCACCGGCACACAGCAACTTATGGGCAGCTTTGACGGAGCTCCCTTAAGATATTCCTTATATATGGCGTATACGTAATTACCCACGATATACTGGTTTATGGTAAGCCCGTACTTTTTTGCGGCGGCCTTAAGCTCATCCACCTTAAAATACCCGTGCATCACGTTAAGCTCGCCCTTGGGCCGGCGCTCACCTCTTATGACCAGCGCTTTTTTCGATCCGTAGGCGGTATCATGACTGGCACCTTTTTTAAAATTCTTAAGATAACTGTCCTCCATATCCATGAAGATACCGGAGCTTATCCTGTCCTTTTCACCTGCGAATTCTTCGGGATGTGCCAGACGCAGATATTGGTAAGCCAGCTCTTTTAAAAAGACCAGTCCGCCGTAACCGTCTGTGAGCGCATGGAAGACTTCCAGATTGATACGCTTTTTATAATATGTCACGCGGAACATATAATGATTGTTCCTGCTCTTGTTTATATATGCGCCCGGGAAGAGCTCCTCCTCCCTTACCTTCGGGACCGGACGGTCGTTTTCCTCAAAATAATACCAGAAAAGTCCCAGACGGAGACGCATCCGGAATATAAGGAACTGCGACAGCACCTTTTCCAGGGCCTCCTGCAGAAGATCCCCGTTTATATCCTCGGTAAGGGACACGCTCTCACGGTAGACACTGCTCATTCCCTCGGTGCTTATGACCGGGAAAAGAAGTGCCGTATTATCAAGTTTTGCCCATACCGGAACTTTTTTCTTAGTCTTTGGTGTCAATTATCCATATCTCCTGATCAGGTATTATGCAGTAAAAACAGATAAGAGATCAAATGCCGGCGGTGCGTTATCGTCTTCGCTCTTATGCCATGCCGGCCCCCCGCTTATGAGCTCTCCGCTCTCATAACCAAGTTCGTCAGGCGTACCCAGGATACGTATCTTAAGCTCATGCTCCATGGTCTTTTGCTTAACACCCTGATATTTCTTTAGCTCTGCAGCACTGTTTTCATACCTTGCCGGGCTGAAAGCTTCTTTAGTCTGTCCCGTTACCACACAGCCGTGACGCATCACGGGTATAACAGATAAGCAGTCGCCCCAGTCCTGGTCGAAATTGGCATCCAGCATTACGGCATTTTCTTCATCACCATCCACTACAGCCACCGCAACGGGTGCCGGGCGCTTAACGGTGCGCCTTATCTGTACGGATATCTCGCTGCAGTTTAATCTAAATACTATCTCATCCCCGGCCTTTCTTCCGCTCCAGCCGCCGCGGAAATGGTCCGCAGGATATTCCTTTTCTTTTGTATCCTTCACAAAGCCGGCAAGATAAGCTTCACAGTCCTTATTCTGAAGACATACGGCCTTTTCCCATGCATTCGGACTCAAAGGCGCCGGGATATCGGCATCCGCAGCTTCTCCGCCGGGCTCTGCGGCCACATCCGAAAGAAAGTCAGTTACCATATCCGCTATCATCTTATGCCCCGTATCATTTGGATGCAGCATATCCTGAGTAAATAAGGAAGCTTCTATCAGGCCGTCCTTAAGCTTCTTATATATCGAATCAACACAGCTTATACAGGGCAGGGCATAATGCTTTCCCAGCTTAAGATGCCACTGCTGAGCACTGACGCCGCTGTCATACTGGACAAAATGCAAAAGGACCACAGCCGGGTGCTGAGCGCTGAGCAGTATCTGCCTGAGCAGCCCTTCATAAGTCTCAAAATAAAATTCGTTTGCGGCATCATTTACCGTAAAATCCACAAATACCACATCCGGAGCATGAGTGAGTACATCCCTCCCCACCCTGGCCGCACCGTAATCGGAACCTGTGCCGCCTATACCGGCATTTACATAGCTTATGGTGCTATCCGGGAAAGTCTTCACCCACCAGTCATGGATAAGCTTTGCATAACACTTATCATGCGAAGTGGAGGAATAACCCTCGGTAATTGAGCCGCCTATAAAGGCCACGCACAGATCCTCCCCTCTGCGGGCCTTATCCATGGCTTTTATGAGGGCAGTGTGGCTGCCGCTGTTTATCACGGGATCATAATCCGACATACTGCAGTGTACTCCTTCACGGTCAGGATGATATTATCTCGTCGAACGCATCGAGATTCTTCTTCTGGTACTCCTTCATGAAACGCTCCGCATTGGCAGAAAGCTCCATTGCCTTTTCATCATCACTAAGAAGCTCTGCCAGGGCATCGGCAAATTCTTCATCATCATCCGTAACCCTTGCTATGGGATAATCCGACCGAAGCCCCCTTACCCCTATGCTGTGACTCACCAGAGGCTTGGTATAGCTCAAAGCTTCTATAGTCTTTATATTCAGTCCGGTCCCGTATCTTACGGGATTGATCACCACTCTTGCGTTTCTGTATGCATCGCCCACATCATCCACTACGCCCAGCTTCTCGTAATCGGGCGAATCGGGGATATGCTTACATATGGTCCCGGCTATCTGCAGCCTGAATTCTACCCCTTTTTTCTTAAGTATGGGCAGGATATTATCTGTAAAATGCTTTATCCCTTCCCTGTTGACCACATAAAAGCTGCCCAGGAAAAGGATATTCTTATTCTTTGCTACGGCCGCTTCTTTAAGGGACATGTTCTCGCCTATCGTGCGCACTTTCGTGGTCTTAGGTACTATAGTGCGGAAGAATTCCGCCTCCTCTTCCTGTATGGCCACTACCCAGTCGGCACGGGATAAGCCTGCAGCTTCCTCTTCTTTAGTAAGAGCGAACTCATAATTCCTGTAACCCACAGCCTCATACATCTGCCTTTTGAAAGTAAAGGCATTGTGGGTATCGATCACCTTTACCACTCCCTCCGGAACCGACAAAAGCGGTCTTGAGTTAAATATATACTCGATCCACACCACGTCATATTCATGTTCCTTAAGAAAGTCCTTCATGAAGCCGTCTATGGCCGGATCCATCTTTTCATCCACTGAAAAATACTTAAAAAGCCCCGGGATATGCAATATCTCCAGCACTTTCCTGACCTTGCGCTTTAAAAATACGCCAAAGCTGCGCTTTTTGTTCTCAACAGTGAAGAAATGATCCTCACCTATCCATTCGCGGGTCTTAGCGGGATCCTCGTTCGAATATGTATGAAGATACAGAAAGTCCACTTCACAGCCGGCTTCTTTAGCCAGGTTCACCAGGTTATAAACTCTTTTCCGGTTACCCCTTTCTATGGGGATCACGACCGTTTCGGATATGAAAAGTATCCTCTTTGCCGCCATCTTTTTCCGATCTCCCCTCCCGCTTAAAATCCCCGATATTATACCATATTTGTGATCATTTGTATATTGACTTTTATCCTTCATAATGTCAAAATTATATGGTTATGAGCAAGCGTGCACAGCCTTTATTTCTGACGCTTCTGTTCGTTTCCGGCGCCGTTTTTATTTATCTGTGGCTCGCCGGGTTCGGAAATACGCCGCAGGTCTTTACGGATGTGGTAGAAGAGCTTACCTCGGCGGAAGGAAGCAATAAATCGGCGGAGCAGAATATGGTCTATCTGCTGTCCATTACAGGAGCATCCGCCGTCTTTTTGTTTTACCTCTTTTACAATAAAACTGCCGAAAGCCGGCAGCAGAATCCTCCCGCAAGGTCCATGAACCTGCTGGGGCTTATCATCTTTACGGCATTTTGCGGCTCATACTTTATCTACGGCGTGATAAACCCGGTGCTCTTTGCACTTTCTGCCATGTGGGTGCTTTTAAGCATATGCGCCTGTGCCTTTCCTTTTTCGGCGATGATGAGCTTTGTGATGCTTATCTACGCTCTCTGCGGTCTCTACCGGGCCTATGTATATCTCGGCGGTTCAAAAGACTGCAGCCTTGGAGAGATACTCTTGGCGTCCTTCGCATTTACCGGGATACTCATCTATGCTTCTTACAGGGCAAAGAAAGACCTTTTCCTTTCGGCACTTCCCTTTATCCAGCTTTTTATCCCTTTAAGCCTTCTGATATATCTTTCATCCGGCTATATAAGCGCCGACGGCCCCGTAAGTCTTGCGCTTCCCCGCAGGATAAGCCTTTTTGTGTGGCTGGTACTGATACTCTTCGAGATCATGGCTGTGCTTAAAGTCAGGGACAGCTTTAAAAAAAGCCCCGGTGCAGATGAACTGATATCCTTAGGAAGCTTATGCTGTATAATGAATTTCAACTCTTACTCCGGCATGGGACAGATAATCTCACCGGACCTTCATCATCCGTTTGAAAACATCATCGCCTTTTCACAGATCTTCGAACTGGGACAGGCACCCTTTGCGGAATACATCCCCGTATCGGGCCTCTATTCCGTAGTGCAGGGCGCATTTCTCTTCATCTTCGGAAAAGGGTTTTATGCTTACTATAACGTGTGTGAAAATCTCTTCTATCTTGCGATAGCAGTGCTGCTCGTGCTTTTCGCTTCAAAGCATGTAAAAAGCAGTCATCTGATGATCATCGCCCTTATGTTTCCTCTTCTGCGCTATAACCGTATAGCTCTGATCCTGCCGGTGATGCTGCTTTTATCGGTACCGGCCCTGATCAGGAAACGCAGCCTCTGGATAAAGCTGTGGTTCTTATCAAGCCTGGTGCAGGGGCTTTATTATCCGCTTTTCGGAGCAGCGGTATGCATTGCATTTATGCCTCTGCTTGTTTATCAGATCATCAGTTATGCAAAGGAAGATCTTAAAAAAGATGCCGGAAAACCTCTTTTCTGGCCCGGCTGGATATTAACCCTGCTTCCCGCGCTGCTCTGCATCCCCCTGCTCCTTGGAACACTTAAGCACATGCTGGCTATGAGCTCCCAGACGGTCTTTGCCGACGGGCTTTCACGTTTCGGGCAGGGCGTGCCGGATGAGTTCTTCGCTTATATGTATTCGGACGGTCTGCGGATATTTATTTACGATCTGTTCAGCTTCCTTATACCCGTCAGCGTGATATGGGTATCGGTGATCCTCACAATGAAGCTGGGCGATGTGAGCTTTAAAGACAAAAAGCTCAAGGCCGGGGATCCCTCAGCAGCTCTTATATGCATCACCCCTGCCGTCGCTATGCTCATTTCATTCAGCTATACGCTGGTAAGGATGGATGTACATGATATATACGCCAGGAGCGCCGGCATGATCTTTGCCTGCGCCGTTATGTTTCTGATCATGGTCTGGAGATACCGCTGCAGCACAGTCCTTCGGTATCTGATAAGCGCATTTTCCGTATTCCTTACAGCTGCGGTACTTGGCATAAGCGTATGCAGTATCGACAGCAATGAAAAGCTTTCTGCCGCATACACGGTACCGGAAGGCTACATACAGACCGCCGATCCGTCGATCCCAAGGCTTGGAAATGTCTTTATCAGAAGCGATGTTTATGATAAACTATGCTCGCGCCGTGAAAAAGATGCGGGTCTTACAGACAGCGAAAGCTATATAGGGCTCGGAGATTTCGGCTATTATTATCTTTACGGCATAAAAGGCGGCTCCGTCATGGAAGCCATGACCATACGCGGATACAATGCCGCAAAAGAAACCGTGGATATACTCAGGAAAAACCATACAGTAGTCAGCGGTATCGATTCCTTTGCTTACTACTATCTGTATAAATGGCTGCTCACCTCGGGTGAATACAGCTGGTCGCAGCAGAACAGGAAATTCTATCCGGCAGGCGAAAGCCCGGAGGAAGTATATACTCATAACAAAGCCGCAAATATCGCAGCCGAGAGCCGCGAACTGGGGCTCACCCCTTCTTCCTGGGGTCTTTCGATGGAAAGCCTGGAAAGCCTGTTTACGGAATGCAGTTTAAGCGGCGTTTCTTCCGACGGCTCACAGGCAGTGATAGACCTTGGTACTGCAGTGTGCGGCGAAGATGCGGATTTTCTGTATATCGAATTTGATAACAGTACGGGAGTATACGATCATATGCTCTCCGATCATATCTTCGATATGGTATATGACGATCCTTCGGCATTTGCGGCACCGCTTATGCGAAAGGATCACAACCCGGGCAAGTACGTGACCGTCACATGGGCAGATGATGATTCCACGATCCATGACATGAACTGCTCCTTCGGACAGGGAAAGCTTCTGATCCCATTAGGGAGCGGCTCGGGCTGGCTTCTAAACAGCCATGACAGGCTGATCATCACTTCAGAATATTACGGAGAACGGACAGCACTTGATGACATCATAAAATGCCGTCTGCTGAAATTAAGGGAGGTTAAGTAATGAAGGAAAAGATCCTTTTATTCATACCCATGTATAACTGTGAAAAACAGATAACAAGGGTATTGGACCAGTTTGATAAGGAAGCCTGTTCGTTTATCGATGAGATCATCATCTTAAACAACCGCAGTACCGATAACGGCGAACAGGTCGTTACTTCGTATCTTGCAGATCACAACATACCCACGGCGGTAAAGCTGATGCGCAATAATGAAAACTACGGCCTTGGCGGTTCACAGAAGCTTGCCTTTGGCTATGCCGTAAACGGCGGTTTTGACTATGTGATAATGCTTCACGGTGACGATCAGGGAAGCATACACGACCTTATACCTTATCTCAAAAAAGGTATCCACAGAAAATACGACTGCCTTCTGGGTGCACGCTTTATGAACGGATCCAGGCTGGAAGGCTATTCTGCTTTCCGCACCTTCGGAAATGTGGTCTATAACATACTCTTCTCCATAGGTGTGGGACAGCGTGTCCTCGATCTGGGATCGGGTCTTAACATGTACAGCACAAAGATGCTGAAAGACCGGTTCTATATCAGGTACAAAGATAATCTGATGTTTAATTACTGCATGATCCTGGGTTCGGCATACTATAAACACAGTATACGTTTCTTCCCCATATGCTGGAGGGAAGACGATCAGGTATCCAATGTAAAGATGATGAACCAGGCTGTAACGGTACTTAAGCTTTTAGGTTCTTATATCCTGAATAAAAAAGCTTTTATCGAAGCCGAACACCGCGATAAAGCAGTGGATGATTATTCGGCCGAGACCATCGTGGAGGAGATCTACAGCGAATGAAGAAAGGCCGGCTGATCTACAATCTGATCAACCTGATCGTTCTGGCGCTGTCAGTGGGGCTTTTTGTATACACTTATGTTCTTTCCGATAAGCTGTCCCATATTTTGGACAGCACTTTCCTTCCCCTTGTGATCTTAAGCGTACTGCTCGTACATACGGTAAAAGCAATACGTCTGTACCTGGCTCTTTACGGCCTTGATATGAAACGTTCCGCATGTATGAAGCTTTATTGCAAAGTCACCCCGGTAAGCGTGCTCCTTCCATGGAAGCTTGGAGAATTCTTCCGTATGTACTGCTGCGGCTCAGAGCTTAACAGCCTGTCAAAAGGTGTAGTGATCATTCTTCTGGACCGTTTCTTTGATACCATGGCACTGGTATGCATGATCATGCTCATGTGTCTTTTTCTCGGAGGAACACTGCCGGTCATCGTATACGGTTTTCTGATCTTTTTGATACTCGTGTTTCTGATATATCTGGCATTTCCGGGTATATACGAAGTATGGAAAAAATATCTGCTCTCCTCAAAGGCTACGGAGAACAAGATATTAAGCCTTAAATTCCTGGATGCTTTAAACAGGATATACAGGGAAGTAAAAGGTGTCTTAAAAGGCAGGGGAAGCCTTTTGTATATACTTTCTATGCTGGCCTGGGGCGCAGAGATAGGAAGCCTTTATCTCATACATGCATCTGATGCGGATCCCTCAGGAGTGATATCCGCTTATCTGTCTGCTGCAATGGGCATCGGTACATCCGACGATCTGCAGCGATTTGTAATATTTACGATACTTTTGCTTATCTGCGCTTATGCACTCTTAAAGCTTTTTGAAAGTGCATTTGCTAAAAGGAGTAAAGAATGAAAGTCATAGTAGTATTTGACGATACGGGAAAAAAGAGTGAGGTCATCTCCGACATCATAGGCGATAAAGGCTTTGCGGATGTCGTTGTAAAAAAACGCCGTCTTGAAGAGTATTACCGCGATGAGCTGAAAAAAGAATATCCCGGCCTTACCTGGCATAAGCTGCATTCGGCCTTTGAGTTTTCAGACCTGTCAGAAGAACTGGAGCACACAGCTTCATCGGATACACGCGTGCTTCACTGCTTTTCTGACTTTCTGATAAGCGACGGCGATAAAGCCCGCTTAAGCTTTAAGAAGCTGCCTTATGCGGATACGCCCTATGCGATGTATACCGGCAAAAAGGCCGTGGCCGCCATGTTTCCCGATATTGAGTATTATCTCCGTTTCCTCAGGGAAGTATGTGACGGAAAAAAGCCCCGTGACATACTCCGTGAATATAAGGATTTCTGCGAGATAGAAGGGCTTGTCGATATCGGAAAGATCGGCAATTTCATACAGTGCGTAACAGGCAATTTTGATTCCAGATATTTTAATTCCTTAAAAGGCAACGAATACACTCTGGTTAAAAGCTCGGCCGATAAAAAGAAGATAAAGGCAGAATATCAGTTCTATCATCTCCTTCCCGAGGATATGAAGTTCTGGTTCGTGATGCCTTTTGATTATAAAGAAAGCGAAAAAGAAGCAAGCTATACCATGGAGCGCCTGCATATGACGGATCTTGCCATCAAATGGGTACACGGTTCCATGGATGAGGCGGAGTTTGAAGAACTGATGGATAAGTACTTCTATTTCTTCTCACACCGTCACGAAAAAAAATGCAGCAAAGAAGAATGCAGAAAAATATCGGATGAACTGTATGTCAGAAAAGTTCGCGACAGGCTCGAGCGCCTGAAGGGACTGAAGGAATACAAAAAGATAGAAAGCCTGCTTTCATCTACCGGCACCTCATCCGTTGACGACCTGGCAGATAAATACTTTTCCCTCAAGGAAAAGATAGAAAAGAAATGCACATATCCCGAAAAGCTGGTTATAGGGCACGGCGATCCATGCTTTGCGAACACGCTGTATAACAAGTCTACAAAGACTTTAAAGTTCATAGATCCCAGAGGTGCATTAAGCGAAGAAGAACTGTGGACCAATCCTTATTACGACATTGCCAAGCTCAGCCATTCCGTATGCGGAAGATATGATTTCTTCAACAATGCATTGTTTGATATCCGCATCAATGAGCACTTTGCTCCCGAGCTTGAGCTGCCTTTCGACAACACTCCTTACATGGAGATATTTAAACGCAAGCTTTCGGAAAGCAGTTTCGACTATCTTTCCGTAAGGATATACGAAGCATCATTATTCCTTTCGATGCTGCCGCTCCATATGGATAATCCGCTTAAGGTGCTGGGATTCATACTTAATGTAAAACAACTGCTGGAGGATATAGAAAAAAATGTTTGAAGATTATTCCTTCGTCTTTGATATAGATGGCACACTCTGTCCGATAAAAAGGACAGATGAAAAATATGAGGATCTTATCCCCTATCCCGATATGATCGATAAGCTGCGCTATTATAAAGAAAACGGTGCAAAGATCATCCTCTACACCTCAAGGAACATGAACAGCTATAACGGAAACCTTGGCCTTATCAACAAGTACACTGCTGCCACTCTTTCCGAATGGCTGAAAAAATGGGACATACCCTATGATGAGATAGTCTACGGAAAAGTATGGCCGGGAAAGAAAGGCTTTTATGTTGATGACAGGACCGTGCGCCCTGATGAATTCCTGAACAAAAGCGTAGATGAACTTGAAGAGATCTGTGCAAAGTCGAGACCCTGTAATAAACTTGATATTGTCATAACCATGGGCGGACTGGGTTCGCGTTTCAGGGAAGCGGGATATACGCTCCCCAAATATATGATAGAAGCAAAAGGGCGTACTCTTTTCGAGTATTCCATGATAAGCCTTGAAGGCTACAGGGATATGGCAGACCGTTATATCTTCCTGGCTATGGAAGATAAGGATAACGATGTGGAGGCTTTTATCCGTAATAAGTGTGCCGGGCTTAATATCCCCGATCCGAAGATCATCATGCTGGATCACTTAACTGACGGACAGGCCACTACCGCCCTGCTCTCCGAAAAATACTGGGATCCTTCGCATGCGCTTCTTATCTATAATATAGATACCTACGTAGAGCCCGGCTGCATGAACAGCGCTGAACTCAAAGGCGACGGCTTCATACCCTGCTTTGAAGCACAGGGCGATCACTGGAGCTTCGTACGTCTTGACGACAGCGGCGCCGTAGCGGAGATAAAAGAAAAACAGCGCATCTCATCACACTGCACGCTGGGTGCATATTATTTCAGAAGCTGCGCTCTTTATAAAGAGCTTTATGAAGAGTATTACAGTAAAGAAGCAAACCGTGTGAACGGGGAAAAATATGTGGCACCGCTCTATGACTACCTTCTTTCAAAAGGAGGAAAGATATATATTTCCGACGTGGATGCATCAAAGGTACATGTACTCGGAACGCCGAAAGAGCTGGAGGCATTTTTAAAGGAAGATGAAGCCTGAGTCAGTTAAAAAAACAGATAAAAGCATAAAGGATATACTCCCCCTGCTGTTTTTCATCATAATAGCCGGAGGATGGGTACTCTTTTATCTGTTAAGGGTAACGAATCTTTTGGATGCCGATATGTCGAGCGAGATGGTACTCTCTGAGATACTTGCAAAAGAACACGGCATCATCACGCCGAACTGGAAGTATTCAACGGAGATACGTGTACTCAACAATCAGATATTCTTCAGTCTTTTCCTTGCGCTGACAAAAAGCTATCATATGTCACGCCTGCTTTCCGGTGTGGTGCTTTTTATCATCTACGGTGCGAGTTACTATTATCTCTGCACACAGGCAGATATTAAAAAATATTTTCCTCATACAGCATGGCTTCTGTTCATTCCCTTTTCCGCAGATTATGCCTACATAGTACTTTACGGGCTTTTCTATATACCGCATATAGCAATAAGCTTTACCGCTGCAGCCATGACACTGCATATAGAACGCAGCGAAGATAAAAAGAAAAAATATATACTCATGCTCTTACTCCTTTTATTATCCGCAGCTGCAGGCATGGGCGGCCCCAGACAGATAGTCATCAGTTTCCTGCCTCTTCTCATGCTGGCACTGATCCATACATTTTTGCAAAGAAAACTAATGTGGGGCGGAGCGTTCATCGCTTTTGCGGGAGGCTGTACAGGTTACGGTATAAACCGCTTCTTCCTTTCGGGAAGATATCATTTCAACAGCTGGGATAATATTAATTTTACAGGCTTTTCTTTTGAAAGAGCGCAGACCCTTATAATGGGCATACTCCACGAATACGGCTATACGGAAGAATCCTTATTCTCCGCGGCACTTATAAAAAACGCCGCCGCGCTTATGATAGTTCTTGGCATCATACTGTACTGCGTTTCATACTGCAGGCGCGGTGATGAAAAGGAACTTAAAGAACGCTTTGTTGCAGGGTGCGCTGCCATGACGGCTGCCGTATATTTCCTTCTTTATCTGCTTACGGATATGTATTATGAAGACCGTTATGCGCTCCCGATAATAGTATTTGCGATCCCACTGGCAGGATACGGGCTTAAGTGCGCTGAAAACGCAGCTGCACACAGCGATAAAAAAGACAGGCCGTGGCCTTATGTCATACCTGTCTGTGTACTGCTTTCCGTTCTGGCTGCAGGGCTTGGACGTTACCCCGGACTCTGGAGAACAGACCTTTCTTCTTCCATGAAGGAAGCAGCGGATTCTCTTGCCGCCCAGGAATATACGGCCGGCTATGCATCCTACTGGAACGGAAACATCATGACCGAACTTTCCGAAGGACGTTTTGAGATGTTCAACTGGGATGATTATGTAGACGGTAAGGTTGATGTGGATGAGCTCTATGTATGGCTGCAGCCCATATCCCACTATGAGAAAAGACCCGACGGAAAGATCTTTATCCTTTTAAGTACGGAAGAAGAACAGCTCTGTCCTCTTGTGGAATATCTTACGGAAGAAGATGTTGCTTTCAGAAACGATTCCTATGTGGCTTACGGTTTTGAATCCCGCGAAGCCATGCTCTATGCCTTAAGCGATCATGTGTATGATCTTGGCGATGGGGATGCCCTGACAAACGGAGAAAGCGACGGCACCTCCTGGATACTGCATGAAGGTTCACAGAGCAGCGGCCCGAACATGACTTTCTATACCGGTACCTATGAACTTGCGATAAACGGCTCGGGGCTTGATAAGCTTAAAGTAACAGCCACATCCGGCTTCGGAGAAAATGAGCTCGAATGCATGATCCTATCACAGGATGATAACGAGCTGCTTATAAACGTCACAGTTAACGAAAACACTTATCACGTGGAATTCAATATGCAGAATACCGCGCAGGATGATATACGTATAGACCGTGCAGTGATAGACCGCGCGGAAAGGAGCGGTGATGTCTGATAATAAAGAAAGAAATACCGACTACCGCTTTAAGCTGCTCTATGCGATAGCAATGATACAGATAGTTGGCGGGCATTGTAATGACGGCGCTCTCGATCTTTTCTACGAATGGATCCCTTATATGGGAACGCACCTTGCCATACTCATATTTGCATCCGGATATTTTTATAAAAACAAGGCTGAAGAAGCACCGCTTAAGTTTCTTTTAAAAAAAGCAAAGCATCTTCTCCTGCCTTTATATATCTGGAATCTCGTATACGGTATTGTGGTGATGATACTGCGCAATTTCGGCTTTACCATCGGGGAGGAGCTGAGCCTTAAGACCCTGCTTCTTTCACCTCTTTACGACGGACATCAGTTTATGTATAATCTGGCCGGCTGGTTTGTGATACCATTATTTATGGCAGAGGCTGCATATATGTTTTACAGACTGCTGCTTAATAAGCTAAAGCTTCACCTGCCGGAGACTGTGGTATTCCTTCCTCCGCTTGCTGTGGGCATCGCAGGACTTGAACTAGCCATCAAAGGATACAACAGCGGCTGGTGGCTGATACTTCCAAGGTTTGCATACTTCTTTGCTTTTTATGCATTTGGAGCATATTATAAACGAGCACTTGAACGATATGACAGACTGCCGAACATAGTATACTTTGGTATCATAGCTCTGGTGCAGATGGCCATGCTCGTCATCTTCCACAGGATACCGATATACGTGATATCCTGGTGCAATGATTTCCCCGAAGGTCCGGTGATACCCTTTATCACGGGTGCGCTGGGCATCGCCTTCTGGCTGCGTATATGCAAATGGCTGGAATGGGGGCTCGGAAAAGACAGGGTCGTAAATGCCATAGCCGATAACAGTTATTCGATAATGATACATCAGTTTGCGGGCTTTATGGCTGTAAAGACTCTTTATGCCCTGATAGCAAAGTATACAGGACATTTCCTAGATTTTGACATGGCTGCATACAAGAGCGATATATGGTATTATTATACTCCGCCGCAGCTGCCTTATTATTCGCTGATATTTTACCTTTTTGCAGGTATCGCACTGCCTATATTACTTGCAGTGATCGGACGTAAGTTACTTAAAATCCACCCCACAAGATAGGAGGTTTACAACCATGCCCCGTAAAATGGAGATAACAACAAGAATGGGCTGCAGGATCGACTGCAAATACTGCCCGCAGAAGCTTACTTTAAGCAGATATTATAAAGACAACCCCAAACGTGAGACCGTGATGACTCTTGAAAACTATAAAAAGTTCATCGACAGGATCCCCACGGATGTGAACATAATCTTTTCCGGCATGTGCGAGCCTTTCCTTAACGAGCAGTGTATCGATATGGTCGAATATGCCGTGGAAAAAGGTCATGACGTGGATATGTATACTACCTTAACGGGAATGACAATGGAAGCTTATGAGCGGATGATCAATACAAAGATCCATTATTTCGTACTGCATGTGGCTGATAAGGACATGAACGCAAAGATCCCCGTAAACGAAGAGTACCTTAAAAAGCTTGATACCGTCGCGGAAAACCATAAGAACGGCCGATTCCCCATCACGACCATTTCCGTTCACGGAGATTTTCATCCGCAGATAGTCGATATAATGAAAAAGATACCCGATGTACCTGTGCTCAGAGAGATCTATGACAGGGCGGGAAATCTTGAGGATAAAGAAGGCGTTACCATTATGGTAGAAAAACCCAAAATGGGAAAACTTGCCTGCTCAAAGTGCCACGGCCATGCCCTGGATGTGAACTACCTGCTCCCGGACGGATCGGTACTTATGTGCCCCATGGACTGGGGTCTTGATAATATACTGGGAAATCTGAATACAAGCACTTATGAAGAGCTTGCAGAAGGACCGGTAAAACAGGCCTTCCGCAAGCGCATGCTCTCAAACGGTGAAGGTGACGAAGGCCTTCTGTGCAGACACTGCCATGAATCAAAACCTTTATCAGCATACAGGATGGAAACGCTAAAGGCTAATGTTAAAGGTACACTGCGAAAGATCATCAAGGGAAAATGATCATTCTGCAGGATTAAACACGTACGTACAGCCTCCGGGGGTTCCGTCTGTGTACTTCCATTCAACGGAAAACTCAAGATGATCACCTATCAGCTTGGTTATCACCCAGTCTTCATGCCCCGTACTCTTATCATCAAGCGCATAGCAGGGATAGCCTGTGTAATAATCAAGCTCCTCCGGCTCCAGAGTATACTCCATCTTCCTGTTTTCCGGAATATAAGTCAGTGAAAGCTGTATGGTACCGTCATCATTGAAATGCATATGCCTTTCATACACATCTTCTTCCGCCAGTCCGAACTCACCTTCCACTTCATATGAATAAAAATCCCAGTCGGTACCGGCAAGCTTTGCCACATCTTCATCCTTTACATGTTTGGGGAAGCCCATAAACATCTGATATCTGTCAACAGGCTCACCGCTGCTGTTTCTTTCAGCATCTTCCCCGAAAGGAATGGCATAATAGCAGTAGTCCATAGGTGCATAGGCGTATCTCCAGCCTATATCATCCTCGCGGATATGATTCCCCGTTGTTGTGATATAGAATGCCGTTTTATCCAGTACAACGGCCACCGGAACATCATTCAGCCATTCGGTATCCTGATAATCATTCACCGTATACCTGTCAATGACCTGTGCACTGAAGGGGCTGTCATAATAAACCAGATCACCGCTGTAGCCATCGCTTAAGCCCAGAGTTCCCTTCTTCACATCATAGAAATAAATTTCCCCGTCGGGATCAAAGAACATCTTAGGCTCACCGGGTTCTTTCATCATATTGTTTTCATTCGTTACAATAACATCCTTAAGACTCCCCTCTACACCTGCCTGCATGCTGTATGCTTCCCAGGCAGAAAGAAAATGTCCGGTTCCTTCATAATATCCGAAAGTAATATACAGTTCATCCTCCACAGGTTCAAATTCTATGAGCTCGGGTATCGTCCAGGCATCATAAAGTTCCGCCGGTTTAATGAAAGTACCCATGAGGGTCTCATCTCCGCTTAAGGAATAGGACAGCAATTCATACGCTTTCGTTTCTTCAACAATGCGCATCGTCACCAGTTCATCACCGGCAAAGCCGTACACATCCGTCATCCCGTCAATGGTGTATAATTTATCGCCCTCATTATATACACTGTAGGAAATATTCCAGTTATCATCATGTTCCGCAACAGCCACAAGCTTACCGTCATCGGATACATCTATTATCGTATCACCGCCGCAATAGTTCCGCGATGTGACTGCCTGCGGATCATAGAGCATGATATTGCCGTTTCCGTCAGCGGAAAGCAGGCCTTCGGTACACGCATACATCTTACCGTATGCATTTACCTGCATTACATCATGAAATTCATTTGCATCCAGATCATAAACAGCGATGGTCGAAGGTACGGAAGCGTCTTCATAATTAAGATACTCAGCAAACAATGCGCTCTGCGGCATGGCTTCTTCGGCTATCACACGGTAATACACATTGCGACCGAGTCTTATAAAATACCCGCCATTGCCTTCAACTTCGGCTGAGGAAAACTCGCTCCCGAATAAGGCAAGCTCTTCCACCGGCTCCGGCGAAGGCATATCAGGCTCCGGCGAAGGCGTGGGTGCCTGTGTAACCACAGGTTCTTCCTCTTCAGGCTCATACGTCCCGCGGCTTCCTCCGGCATTATCCGTACATGCGCAAAGCATCCCGGTACATATGCTCAAAGACAGTAACAGCAGCAATCTCTTTTTCATCTTCTCCCTTAAACCTTTCTGTTTATATACCCCTGTGTGGCGTTTTCTTTTTCGTGTACCACACCCGGATTTCCCATCACTATACTGTGATCCGGCACATCAAAATTAACATATGCTCCGGGTGCGATAAGCACGTCATTACCTATCTTTATATTTCCGACTATAACTGCATTAGTCCCTATCCACACTTCATCACCTATCACGGGCGTGCCCTTTTTGCTGCCGCGGTTAGCCTGGCCTATGGTTATACCCGTTGACAGGTTCACGTTACGTCCCAGTACCGCATCCGGATGGATTATCACTCTGCCAAGGTGTCCTATGTATAAACCCTGGCCTGCGCTTACCTCCGGCGGTATCAGTATATGGGTCTTCTCTGTCAGCTTTTCAAGCTTAAGCGCATAGAACTTTCCTTTCAGCCCGCCTTTTTTACGATAGTAAGAAGCCTTCCTCCACAGCTTTAAATACTTCATCTGCAGAGGAAAGAAAAACTTCTGCTTAAAAGACATGGGCAGATCGTATACCCTTTTTATGTCGCTTTCTATCAGCCGCTTAAGCTCTTTATCCATGCAGTATCAACCTCTTGAAAACTGTGATATGAACTTCCAGGCAACTTCGTTTGTATGCTGTCTGCATTCATGCACCTGATTATCTATGCTGGCAAATGCTGTACGGCATACTCCGTCCTCACTGTCATAGTAACGTACCGTAAGGATGCTGCCTCTCGTTTCATCTTTTATCTCTTCCACTCTGTCGGGCCTGCAGCCGTATACCGGCTCTTCCCACTTATCCTTATCTTCAAAGGATACATCAAAAGTGCACTTGCATTTATTTACCTTAGCTGCATACTGCACACGCTCAAGGCAGGTCTCGCTCTGCATGGGGAGTTCCGGAAGATGTGACTTCTCTCCGCCCGAATAGAACAGGGGAACCGGAACATCCATGTTGATACCGTCTTCTATCGATTTTCCAAACATATTGTTATGTATGGGGAAGAGCGCACTTGCCGGTGCCATTCCCGCAAAAATCCCGGGATATTCCTGGAACAGATCCCAGGTCTTGCCGCTTCCCATTGAAAAGCCTGTAGCATAGATGCGCTTTTCATCTATGGAATATTTCTTCTTAAGCGCCTCTATGAATTCCACTGCTTCCGTAGCCGTGATGAACTGATGGTTATCAACTGCCACATAAAGGAAATCATTATCATGACACACTTCCCACCAGCCTGCTACAAAGGTAAGGTACATAGACGAATCCCCGCCGCCGTGGAAACCAATGAGCAGCGGTACGGGACCTTTATCAAATATACCGTTATTGTAATATGCAAAGTATCCTATCTTATGCTCGGGTCTGTCTTTTATTATACGATTATCGGGAGAGGTTTTTACGGTAACTATGCCGCAGTCTTCCGTCATATTCAGTGCTTCGAAATCCGGCTCGATCTCCATCTTTCCGCACCACATCTTAAACTTGCGTACAAAAGCCTTAAAATCTTCCCTGTATTCTGCCTTATCTTTTATCAGAAGATTCTCACAGCCTTCGAAAGCCTTGTTTATCTCTTCGCTGTTGCCGACACTCAGTATGCCTATGTCTTTCCTCTGCACATCGGGTTTAACGCTGAGCCTCTCCATGGAGCACATGGCGGGAGTGATCTCGCCGGGACCCCAGAGATATTCGCCGTCTGTCTTTTTAATGAGATTCTTTGCCACATAATCGGCAGATGCGCCGTAGCTGTAGATATCAGCCCTGAATATCGCTCCGCGTATGAAATATCCTTTAAACTCCTGAGTAAAGAAATCCGTGATGGATACGATACCTTCTTTGTAATCCGGATTCATCTTTACTTCCGCGATGATGTCCTTATACAGCTCCTCTGTCTCATCTGCCCAGCCGCCTTCAGACGTGGGATAGATAAAGAGCACATTTGCATCGGATGCTGCCGCTATATCGGCAAGCCCGCTTTCTTTTGCGAAAGCCACCGCCTCATCACGGTCCTGTTTCTTCTCTTCAAAGACTAAGATCAGGGGCTGTCTGAACGTATAATTGTTCGTCTCGGAATCGATATCGTTTGCGGGCACATAAGCTTTTAAGTAAAAGCGCTCGAAACGATGCTCCCAGTACTTTGATCCGTCAGGCAGATCCGTAACCACCGGTCTTTCTTTCATAGCCATTTGAAAATACCTCCTGTATGTTTTTGATATAACCCTTTTTACCACAGCAAAGTATACCATAAATTGCCTTATTTGCACAGGCGCTTTTTAGCTGTGTATACGCATTGAACAGCCGCATTTTTTCCTGTATAATAAGTCCGAATGTGTCACTATTCACGGCCTGCGGGCCGTGATAGTAACCAAAATGTTTCTAAGCGGAAGGAGGATCTTTTAGACATGGGTCTGCACTCGATTCATCTGGGAAAGGCTCCGCTGGCTCTGGATCTGTCAGACGGCAGCGAACGCGGTGAGTATGTCGATCAGGACTACATACTTCACACTCTGGGACGCCCCCACAGAAATATCAACCTGATGTATACCTATTATCCTAAGGATAAGGAATGGCCCGCACGTATTTCGGAGGCCTGGAAAGATAAAAAAGTCAACTTCGCATGGGATTATCCCTATGACGATTATTTCCCCTTCGGCGTAAACGACGAGCCCTTTAAGTTCATGAAGGACATACGCCGTCACGGACAGGACGTAACGCTCACCATCACCATCGACTGCTCGCTCGATGATGATACGCTTCGTGAATTTGCTCGCAGCTTAAAGCCATACGGGCGCATGCGCCTTCGCATCAACCATGAATGCACCGGCAACTGGTTCACGCATAATAAGCGTTTTTCCTTTAAGGAGATAGGCGATTTCTTTGTACGCTTTTCCTCGATCGTAAAAGAAGAAGCTCCCAATGTGAAGACCATACTCTGCGCCGGCTTCACTGATGACGCCGATAAGCCCGTCGAGAGAGAAGAGGACCTGCTGGAAGCCTATAAAGCTGCGGATATCTGGAGCGCAGACCGCTACGTGGCGCTGCACTACGGCTGGCCTTACGACATAGCGGAAAAAGATGACGGCGGACGTCATAATTTCACCCCCACAAAAAAGACCTATTCCGATTTTAAAAACACCTGCATGCGCATGCGTAAACTTACGGGACAGGATAAATACATGATAAGCGGAGAGTTTAATGCCGACGGCGATGTGACCGGCCCGCTGCATCAGGGCGAGACCGTTAAACGTTTTCTCGAACGTATAAAGAACGATAAGGCCGAATGGTTTGACGGCGTGACCTTCTATCAGTTCCGCGACAGAGGACGCCTGGGCCTTGAGATAGAGGATCCAAACAATAAATATGCCGGTATCGCACAGCCCATACTTAAGGAATATAAGGAGATAATGGCAGATCCCTATTACCGGAACCCCATAGAGATAAAGGAGGGCGCCGCCCTGCCCTATAAGTTCCGCTGGGGAGGAGCCGAGGATTCCGACGGACTTGCCATGGATATACACTTTGAAGGCAATCCGGAATTCTGCGAGATAAACTTTGAAGAAAAGCTCTCGCTGATGATGGAGCTTAACGGACGCTGGTTCTATAAAGCACCGGGCACAAAGTTCGTCGACCTTATGGAAGCCTTCTTTGAAAAACCCTTAAGCGGACCGGCAGATCTTACGCTTAAATTCTTCGCAACCCCGCCCGACGGAGTGAATGTGGATGACGGAAGCGAAGGCTGGGATGAGAACTATTATGCCACGATGAATAAAGAGCCGGTGCTGAGGATCAGGTATGAGCCTGTCAGTGTTGTTGAGTAAAAAGGTTTTTCGCACCGCTCAGGATGACAGGTCAGTTACTTAATCGAAAGGAAGGATGATCATGAAGGAATTCCGCTTAGACCTCTGGAAAAAAGAAGAATACACCTACGAAGCCGCTTACGGCTTCATGCCCAACATACACGCCTATCTGCACGAGGAGGATGATACTCCCCGCAAATGCATGGTGATGGTGCCCGGGGGCGGTTACTGCATGCTGGCTCCCCACGAAGGCGAGCTTCCCGCAATGGAGTATTACCGCATGGGCCTTAATGTATTCGTGCTCACATATACAAACGACATAACCATGTGCGTTCCCTTAAAGCGCCAGCCCATGGAGGATATATCAAGGGCAGTGCGTCTTATAAGAAAGAACGCAAAAGAATATAATATCTCACCCGATAAGCTCCTGATCTGCGGCTTCTCCGCAGGCGGTCATGTGTGCGGCAGCCTTATCACTCATTTTGATGACATCACAGATCCGGATGCGGAGCTTGATAAGATAAGCAACCGTCCCGACGCTGCCATACTCTGCTACCCCGTGCTCACCTCCGGAAAATATACGCATATCTATTCCATGCAGGCGCTGCTCGGATATGAGCCCGGCGAAGAAGAGCTGGATTATTTCTCCTGCGAAAAACATGTTAAGGAAAACACCCCTCCCTGCTTCCTATGGCAGGCTGTGGATGATGACGTGGTACCTGTTGAGAATACCTATCTCTTTGCAAAGGCACTTAAGGAAAAAAACATCCCTTATGCGCAATATGTATTTCCAAAAGGAGGACACGGTATTTCCACGGCAAGCGATGAGCTCTTCAAAGGCTGGCACGGCGGTGAATACGTATGCGAACAGCTCGGCAAAGCTCTTGAGCATATAAAGGACGGTACCTGCGTTAACATGAACGAGCGCCGCCAGAAAGAATTGAACGAACAGTTCTTCCCCGCAGAAAAAAAAGAACAGGATGTTCCTGCTCCTTTTAACAATACAGATGATAAGGAATTCGTGAATCCTTTTGAAGACGTAAAATGCTGGGTGGAACTTTCAAGGGTCTGGTTCAGCCGCTTCCTGTAAAAGCTCTCCGAACTTTTCTTTAAGAATATCGTATGACTGCTTGAGCCGCTCGTGATAGTGCGGCTCATTCCAGTTATCCCAGCTGTAGGGCTGCATGGTGCTGCAGGCTCCGTTACTGCCCAGGCCCAGCCATATCTCATCCACATGCTCGCCATACAGCTCATCGGCTTCCCAGAAATCACCTTCCACTTCCTTCGAACTGGGATCCCTGAAGCTTAAAAGCCCCCATGCCAGGCGCACTTCTATAAAGTCGTCACCGTACATCATATCTGCAAGCGAATCATAATCCTCCGAAGCCGGGTTTGCATTACCGTAACGCAGAAGCCCGCTGTCCATTCTCTCCGCATCGCGCCATTCCTCGGTGGTGGGTATCCACTGGGTACGGTTCATGCACAGATATATGGGAACGAATTCAGACGACTCCGGATCATCATAACCCGTGATATCCAGCTTGTTATCATACTGTCCGAAGGTAAAGGCATATCGGTCGTAGTAACGGTGCACCAGTAAAGTGCTGTCTTCTTTACCGTTTAAGCAGAGCACAAAATCCGCATCACGATCAAGCGGCGTGGAATTAAAAGAAGCATATCCCGAAAGCGGCGTGATATCAAAAGGTATCATTATCCTGGCCTTGCCGTAGGAGCGGGCATTCGTTTTCGGAAGGGCTCCCTTTCCTTTAACACAGATGTAAAAATATCGCTCATCCTGCTGAACAAAAAGCTTTAAGCCGTCGTATTCGACAAGGGGCGTCTGCCCCTCCCAGTCTTCGAAATCTCCGTCGATCAGCACTTTCATCCGTGTGTCTCCGGGATCAAAGCTCAGTATGCCGAAGTTCTGCTCGCTGGTCTGTATGTCGCTCCAGTACGCACGGCGGTCGGAATCGGTATAATCCATGGTATTCCAGGTACGTTTGAACCACTCATCCTGCCATGCAAATATAAGCCCGCCGCAGTACCCGCAGTCATAAATATCCTGAGCCATATCCGCAAGGGCTTCGCCCTGCTCTTTTTCCGATAAATGCCCCTGATCGTAATGGTTAAAAGGATTCTGGTGCGTGCAGCCGCGTGAGGTGGGCACGCCGAACTCAGCCACCATCACAGGTATATCATGAATGCTCATAAGCTGCTTTAAATATGCCTTGTAGGTATTTACCTTACCGTTCTTATCTTTAGCCGTAAGGCCGTCTTCCAGCATCATGAAATCGGGGTAATACGGATACACGTGATAGCTTGCGAATACCCCGGGCGCGAAACGCTCCGTGGGCTTAATATGCTCCACATTAATCTCCACGGCGTCTTCCATCTCAAACAAAGGCTCCGCAGGATGTGGCAGTTCATCGGCTGTGGGCCAGTTCGACCAGCTCACGGGGCGTACCATGCCGTACTTTTCCGCCTCATACTTAATGGTCTCATCACCCAGCTCACAAAGAAATGCGTGAAAAGCATCCGTGCCCTCTGTTGTAAGATATTCTCCCTTATAGCTGTGTTTATCGGGATACAGGTCGTTTGTGGTACCCACGAAATAGGCATCCGATTCGATACCCAGTATCCAGCCTATCACATAATCGGAAACATCCGCCTTATAAGTACCGCTTGCGCGGCCCGGGCGTTCCTCTATCACGCAGTCGCCGTGTATTATATCTATCTGCTCCTTTGCTTCACCAAGGGCATAATCCAGCACATCATAAGCATCACCGGTCTCGGCTATCTTATCCTCATCGTACCATACGCCCATCAGCAGATAGAGCTTATCTGTATTTTTTGCATTGTACTCAAAGAAAGCTTCGTAGAATTCCGGCTTCATCGTAGTATAGATACGTATGCAGTTGCAGTTCATGGCTGCTATCTCGTCAAACCAGCGGCTGTAGGCTTCCTTTGTTATCCCCAGCTCTCCGGGGAAAAATCCCGGCGTACCGGAGCCGATATTCACACCGTTTAAATAGGTGGGTACAAAGCTGCTGCCGTCGTATACAGCCAGATATTTCCCTTCGGTCTTATACGCATAGCTCAAGCCGCTCTTATCATCGGTATAAACACTTTGAGGAGCCACCTGCACAACAGGCGGCTCCTCAGGGATCTTTTCTTCAACGATCTCCTCTGCTATCTCCGCTATAAGCTCATCCTCCGATACCACATCCATGCTGATAACGGGGATATCTCCCTCCGTCTTCTCATAGGTTTTTTCCTTAGACTGCGGAAGGGTACAGGAACTCAGCAGAAGAGCTGATATTAATGTTATGGTGATACTTTTATGCTTCATTATCCTTCAGTAAAGATCAGTCTCCGTCGTTTAAAGCATAGCTGCTGCCATACACGGCCTTTAATCTCTCATTTGTATTGAACTTCTGTCCCACTATGAACTCCCTCGACCAGGTCATGAAATATGCCCAGGGCACGCGGGACTTTTCAAGTATCGAAAGATCGGGCAGATAGCCTATCTCTGCCAGAGCAGCCACTTTGTTCTTAGTGGTATTGTTCACCAGTTCTTCGTATTCATCCTTATAATCGGTAGGTTTATATTCCGGGAGGTAGATATCGATGGATATGACATCCACTTTATCATCCCCTGGATAAGCCTCCGGCGTCTTGGCATTCCACACCCACAAAAGATTATCAAGATGCTTCTCATTAACGTAATAGTCAAACATCAGCTTATACAGCTCCATGGCTACCACGGGGCCCTTCGATCCCCACCAGAACCATGTTCCGTCGGATTCATGGAAGGGTCTCCACAAAACGGGTATATCCTCATCACAGAAAGGCTTGAGAAGATCCGCTATCACATCCATATCATGATAGAAAGCCTTTCTCTCCGGCGTTCCTTCTTCCAGGACCTTTTCGGGATCAAAGCTCGTATGTTCCGTGTAGAAGCTCTTATCACTTCCGTACATCGGCGAAAACCAGTGAAAACTGAAGGTAAGTATGCCGCCTTTATCGGATCTCGCCCAGTCCATTGCGGTCTTTAAAGTACCGCGGTTATCATATACTTCCTTTAAGCATTCAAAAGAAGATTCTTCATAATCGATGTTCGGAGAGTACGAGAGCAGCTCAAAACCCCGCAGTTTCGGGCGTTTTCCTGTCTTATCAAAGATATGGCCTATCTCCTCCATATCCTTGGTCTGGGTATGCTGTCCCGTGATGATCTTCTTTCCTGCCACATCACACAGATATGACAGCAGCTCTTTTGCGCCTTTGGTGGCATTCCTGTTCACAGCTGTCTGCATAACCTTACCTCCGTTAATTTAACCTTACATTCTTGATCCCTGCATCGGTCACCAGCACAAAGGTTTCCGGACTGCTGCCGGGCAGGCACAGATATACAGAATCCTCAAAATCCCCTTTGTATTTGAGCATACCCTTTGTGGTATAGATCTCGCAGGAAGATGAGTTATATATTATTATCCTGTCTCCGGAAAAACGTATCTCCTTATAGTCCACATCAAAATGTATGCTGCAGTCAAGCTCACCTTTGCGGTTATAAACGTCACATACATATTTGCTGCTGCCGCCTTCATCGTAATACACAAGTCCCACGCGGCCGTTGCCGTGATATACGCTCCTTACCTCTCCGGAGATCCTGTTCTCGCTCACGGCAGTGGGCGTTTCGGAACCTTCATAGAACATCACCCTGTCGTTGGCTACGGCAAAGGCGGTACCGTTATCAAGGAATTCCACCATGGGCACCAGCTCTGAAGGGTACTCATGGCCGCTGACCAGATTATCGGTCTCGTTCTTTCCCACCTCGCCGAAATTATAGAAAGCCACACGGCTGGTGATCTGTCCGTTATCCACATACAGAAACGAGATGCCCACGAGCCTGCCGTTGTCGGAAATGCCTATGGCTGAAGGGTATCCGCTGCGTGACATGGTGGTACGGAAATATGATATGGGTGTACCGTCGTGATAATACAGATAAACCGGAGTAGTGGTGGTATCATCGAGCACTGCTGCCACCACGCCGCCTGCGGAAAGCCGTATCATCTGTACCGGAGAGGGTGTAGCTATCTCACCTATGGGACCGCTCCTGTCATAGATATATACATTGCGTCCGCCGCGGTCGGCCACGGCCACGTAATCGCCGCGCACTTCCACCATGGGATCCTGCATCACATAAGAAAAGCTCCACAGATCCACGCCCTTTGAAGCGGTACAGTGTATACCGTCGGAGCTGTATGAGATAAAATCATTGCCGTAAGGAAGTATGGTGGCTTCACCAGTGGGCTTCCAGTCCACCACTGCCATTACTTCCATGGTCTCGTATACCTTGTTTATATATTTGTACACAAAAACAGCTCCCGCCACAAGCAGCACGGCTATGACGGACAGGATGATGATCACCCTGCGCGCCTTAAGCCTTGCACGCTTCCGGCGGAATTGTTCCATGTCGACTACATTATTTTCTTTTTGCGCCTCTTCATGGTGCTTTTTATCTGACATTACATTCCTTACCAGTCAAACTGATATATCGTAGTGGTATGGTATTCCTTATCCGGTCCGAATACGGGCTTGATGAACTCCTCACGGTTTGCACTGTCGGGATAATACTGGGTCTCCAGACAGAAGCCCTTTCTGGGCATGTTGGGGAAATTGTTCTTTCCTTTGTTCTTTCCGATGCAGTTGCCTGCATAGAACTGCACGCCGGGAAGATCGCTGTATACTTTCATGCTGCGGCCGGTCTTGGGATCGCTCACCTCTGCGATAAGCTTCTTCTTTCCATTGTATCCATCCACGCAGTAGTTATGGTCATAGCCCTTCACCAGCTTGAGCTGCTTAAAGTCCTGATCGATATCCTTTCCTATCTTCTTGGGCTTTCTGAAATCCATGGGCGTGCCTTCAACAGAAGGAAGGTTGCCGGTAGGTATAGCCTCAGCATCCACTTCGGTATATCTCGAAGCATTGATGGTGAGTATATGGTCATGGATGCTCTCCGATGCGGGACCCTGAAGGTTGAAATATGAATGGTTCGTCATATTGATCACGGTATCCTTATCAGATGTTGCGGAATAATCGATCTTAAGCTCATTCTTATCGGTAAGGGTATAGGTCACGGTAACATCCATGTTTCCGGGATGTCCCATCTCGCCGTTCTTTTTCTTAAGGCTTAAGCTCACGCTGTTCTTTCCTGCCACCGCGCTCCATATACGCTTGTGGAAACCAAAGTCTTTATCGCTGTGAAGATTATTGGCCTTATGATCGTTTACGGGCAGCTGGACCTTTTTACCGTTCACCTTGTAAGTACCGCCCTTGGTACGGTTGGCGATGGGGCCCACCGTAGCACCGAAAAAGCTGCCGTTCTTAAAATACATCCACAGCTTGTCGTAACCAAGCACCACATCCACTGCGCGGCCCTTCTTATCGGGAACGAAGAGATTCTTAAGGATGGCACCGTAAGTGATCACTTCCGCACGCATACCGTTTTTGTTGGTGATAGTATAGCATTCCACTTCTTTTCCATCAGGGGTAGTACCGAAGATGCTCTTTTCTACTGACATGTTTTTTTCCTCCTGTTTATATCTCAGTCCGTCCTTCAAAGGCACGGAGCAGCGTTACTTCATCAATATACTCCAGGTCACCGCCAACGGGTACGCCGCTGGCTATGCGGGTCACCTTTATGCCCGCCGGTTTTATGAGCTTGCTTATGTACATGGCTGTGGTCTCGCCTTCAAGCGAAGAATTGGTGGCGATTATCACTTCATCCACATCCCCTTTGAGCCGTTCGATAAGCTCTTTTAATTTGATATCCGAAGGCCCTATGCCGTTCATCGGGGATATCGCCCCGTGAAGCACATGGTAGACCCCGCCGTACTTTCCGGTCTTTTCGTATGCGGCCAGATCCCTTGGATTCTCCACTACCATTATCATCTTATGATCCCGCTTGGGATTGGAACAGATGGGGCAGTATTCCGCATCTGTAAGGGTACAGCACTCCGCACAGTACCTGGCTTTTTCCTTAGCGGATATTATGCTGTCCGATAAGCGCCTGACCCGGTCGAGCGGAAGATTGATGATATGAAAAGCCATGCGTTCCGCAGACTTTTTTCCTATACCCGGCAGGGCGGCAAGCTCCTCCACCAGCCGGTTTATATCCGCGCTGTAGTATTCCATGATGCTTTAGAAAGGCAGGTTGAGTCCGGATGAAATGCCTCTCATCAGCTCGTCGCTCTCTGTCTCGGCCTGGTTGATGGCCTCGTTCACGGCAGCGATGATCATGTCCTGGAGCATCTCCACATCATCGGGATCCACTGCATCGGGAGAGATGGTGAGCTTAGTGAGCACCTTCTTTCCGGTAACGGTAGCTTCCACTGCACCGCCGCCGCTGCTGGCGCTGTACTCCTTCTCCTCAAGCTCCTTCTGCTTTTCCTCCATCTGACGCTGCATGCGCTGGGCCTGCTTCATCAGATTGTTCATATTGCCCGGCATTCCCACGCCGTAAGTCCCCTTTCTTGCCATGTTAAATCTCCTCTCATCTTATTGTTATATCCCCTGCATGCGCCGGGGATGAAATTACTTTAAAGATCTTTATTCCAGATCGTAATGTATGTTCAGTATGGCTTCCAGATCAGCATACTGGCTGCCGAAATCCTCTTTCCTGTCGTAGCAGGTAAGATCAAATTCCACTTCCTTTTCCACATGCTCATTAAGCAGTGCTTTTAATTCTTCCATATAGCCGTCTTCCACGGTCTTTACAAGCACCGCATCGTCAAGGCATATGAGCAGCACTCCGCTCTCATTCATGGAGGGTTTTGATCTGGCCAGGATACCTTTCAGCAGATGTTCCGCCTTACCGATTATCACCGGCCAGTCCCTTACTATCTGCTGTATATCCTCAGGTACTGCCCGGGACAGAGCTATCTTTTTTTTTTCGGGTGCGGCAGGTGCCGCTTCATTATAATACACAGGCGCCGTGGCAGGAATACCGTTTTCCAGTTTTTTCTCAAGCTCCTTTACCCTTTGAAGGAGCGCCGATATATCCGTATCCATCTGGGGCCGCATAAGCCGTATCAGATGTGTCTCGAGCATTATGCGCTTTTGTGTGGCATAGCGAAGAGTCTGTAAAAGCTCCGAAAATACTTTTATATAACGGAGGATCGAATCCATATCAAGCTGCGCAGCCTCTTCCTTAAGGAGCTTTAAGTTATCCGAGGATACATTAAGTACCTCCTCCATATCAGCCCCGTCGGAAGCCTTAAGCAGCATGATATTTCGCAGATACCACAGATAATCCGTAACGAACTGGCTTATCTCACGGCCCTGCATCACCACATCTTCCACCGTATCCATTGCCGCGCTCACGTTCCCGCTCATAACGGCTCTGGTAAGGCGGCTGAACACCTCCGTATCCACAGCACCCAGTATATCGAGCACTTTATCATAAGTGAGTACTTCGCCGAAGTTAAAGGCCATGCACTGGTCTAAAAGGCTCAAGCCGTCACGCATGGAACCGTCGGCAGCCCTTGCCACATAGGATATGGCCTTATCCTCTACCTCAACGCCTTCAGCATCCGTAAGCTCCTTCATGCGCGCCGCTATGGTCTTTATATCGATGCGCTTAAAATCATAGCGCTGGCAGCGGCTTAAGATAGTGATGGGCAGCTTGGCCGGGTCGGTTGTAGCCAGTATAAAGATAACATAGGCGGGCGGTTCCTCAAGCGTCTTTAAAAGGGCATTGGAAGCACCGGTCGAGAGCATGTGCGCCTCATCCAGTATGTATACCTTATACCTGCCCTCCACCGGAGGATAGCTGACCTCGTCTATGATGGTCCTTATATCATCCACGCTGTTGTTCGATGCCGCATCCAGTTCCGATACATTTAAGCTGTTACCGGCTGCTATGGCTTTGCACATCTCACATTCGCCGCAGGGACTGCCGTCCTCTAAGGGACTTGAGCAGTTCACTGCTCTTGCCATTATCTTTGCAACTGTGGTCTTTCCCGTTCCCCTGGTGCCGCAGAACAGATATGCATGCCCCAGGCGGTTCATCTTCAGCTGATTCTTAAGCGTTGTTACTATATGATCCTGCCCCTTTACGTCCGAAAAGCCGCGGGGCCTGAATTTCCTGTATAAAGCTGTGTAAGACATTTACTCATCTCCGAAGCTGATGCCCAGCATCTTTGCTTCCTTTACTATTGTTGCATCCGGATCGACGGTCTTTAATTTGCCGGCCACTTCCTTTAACGGAACCTTCACTACTTCACGGTTCTTATAACCCACCATGAAACCGTATTCGTTCTTTAATATGAGCTTGCCGGCTTCTGCACCAAGGCGTGATGCGAAAACACGGTCATAAGGGCAGGGTGCGCCGCCGCGCTGCATGTGTCCGGGTACCGTAACCCTCACTTCAAGCCCGGTCTTCTCACGGATGGCCTCTGCCACTTCATAGGATACGCTGGGGAAGGGGTACTTCTCCATCTTCTTTTTAAAATCCTTTTTTGAAAGCTTTGAATCCTCTTCGGATATGGCGCCTTCCGCAACTGCCAGGATCGTGAAACGGCTGCCGCCTTCTTCACGTTTCTTTATGGCCTTGATGACCTTGTCTATCTTATAGGGGATCTCGGGGATAAGTATGATATCCGCGCCGCTGGCCATGCCGGCATTTAAGGTGAGCCAGCCTGCCTTATGTCCCATTACCTCTACGATGAATACCCTGCCGTGGGAATCCGCTGTGGTGTGGATGCAGTCGATAACATCCGTTGCTATGTCCACCGCACTCTGAAAACCGAAGGTCATATCGGTCCCCCACAGATCGTTATCTATGGTCTTGGGAAGGGTGATGATGTTAAGACCTTCCTCACGCAGACGGTTCGCGGTCTTGTGCGTGCCGTTGCCGCCAAGTATAACAAGGCAGTCGAGATTGAGCTTGTAATAAGTGTGCTTCATCTCTTCCACCTTATCACGCCCCTTATCATCGGGGATATCTATCTCTTTAAAGGGCATACGTGAAGAGCCGAGGATAGTTCCGCCCTTTGTGAGTATGCCGGAAAAATCCCGGTTGGTGAGCATGCGGAAATCACTGTTGATAAGACCTTTGTAGCCGTTCTGGAAACCGAAGATCTCAACTTCCGTGCCGCTGTTGTGAAGCGTCTTTACCACGCCTCTCATGGCTGCGTTAAGAGCCTGGCAGTCACCACCGCTGGTAAGCATTCCTATTCTCTTCATACCGTAAGCCTCCTTTTCTTATCATTCTAAAGACTGTTTCAGTCATTCTTATTTTATCTCTGTCATTCAGAGGACGAGTCCGGTGAATCCTATCTATTCTACCACTACTTATATACCTGTTCAAGCACATCACTAAGCCTTGCAAACTCTTCAAGCGTGAGCTTCTCGCCTCTTATCAGCTCATCCATCCCAAGGCTTTTTAAAGCTTCCTGCACAGCCTCACGGCTGATGTTCAGACTCCCTTCACCGGATATGGCATTGGCCAGAGTTTTCCTGCGCTGGTTAAAGGCCGCACGGATAAGCTTAAACATAAGCTCCGGATCCTCAGCGGAAACGGGCGGGGTATCATAAACATCCAGCCTCACTACCGCGCTGTCCACGCCTGGCCTTGGTATAAAGCATTCCGGCGGTACCGTACATACATATACGGGCTTTGCATAATACTGCACGGCAAGTGAGAGCGCACCGTAATCCTTGCTGCCCGGCCCTGTCTGCATGCGCTGCGCCACTTCCTTCTGTATCATGATGGTGATGCTCTCTATACCTGCGTTTTCCTCCAAAAGCTTCATCACTATGGGCGTGGTTATGTAGTAAGGAAGGTTTGCCACCACCTTGTATTTATCCCCGCCGCACAGCTCTTTAAGCTCCTGCTTCATGATATCGCCGTTGATTATATTTACATTATCGTATTCCGATAAGGTCTCTTTCAGTATGGGGATGAGTTCCTTATCTATCTCCACAGCCGTTACTCTCTTTGCCTGCTCGGCTAACAGCTGTGTCATGGCTCCCAGTCCCGGACCTATCTCCAGTACCTTATCCTCAGGCCCTATAGCAGCCGCACTTACTATTTTTTCGAGCATCGAAATATCGGCCAGAAAATTCTGGCCGTACTTCTTTCTTATGCTGAATTTATGGCGGCTTATTATATCCGCCGTGTTTCCCACAGTACCTATACGCATGAAAAAATTATATCAATTTTCCGCGATATAAACAAGAGAAAAACTTTACATAACATAACGCATAAAAGGCCGCCCGCTTTACGCGGGCGGCCCTTAACATACCGTTCGTTATGCTGTACCAGATAAGTATTTATACACTCTCAACCAGCAATTCCTTCTCTACATCTTTGAATACAGCCTTTGTATCATAATCGGGAGCATATTTTTCAGCTATGTCACAGATACGCTGTACACGATATACATCTTCTTCCACTTCATCCGCTATCTGCTCTACGTCCTTGCCACGTCTAAGTTTCTTGCAGATCAGATCCACAAGACGACGTTCTTCTCCTCTGTTCTCCACTACATCCAACCATGCTTCCATATTGTTCTCACAATTTCTTCTTAAAGAAATCTCATATACTGCAAGTACCGTTTGCCATCTTTTTCGCTTATGCGTTCTCCAAACAGCCTAAAGTTCTGTTGTTTTTCATAAAAATCAATCAGTCCAGCGTGAGCCTCACAATCAAGATATTCAAGCCCTCCACCAAGGCGATGTTGCAACTCAAACAGTTCCTTTTGGCACAACTGCATCAATTCTCCACCTGAAATTCTTTTTCCTTCTTCAACACCGTAGTTTTTACCGAACTGCGCGATCAAGAACCCAGAGACAATGTAGGCATTTATCTTCTTATGAAACTGTGCATATTTTTCCACTCTCCGCTTAGTGCTATTACTTAATCCATCCGACGTAACCTCAACTGCTTTATGAGTAATAGTAAAGTATCCCAGCAGGCTTCCATCATCCTCATCACAAACCAAGTATGTTATAGATTTTTTCTCTCTGGCAAATTGTAAGGCATTTCTTTTTAAAAAATCCTCGATATCAGGATTTAATTCCTTTTCAATGCCGTCATCTTTTATTCTCCTGGTAGTGAACTCAGAAACAAGTGCATTTATTCCCTCTTCACCTGCTTCTTCGTCCAGATCCAAAATGTTCCAAACAGTTATTGTCATACACTAATTCCCTTCTTCGCAAGAACCTTGGCCATAAACTTTTTCATTCTTTCCCTATCAGTAACCACACCGGATCTTTCATTTTCTGTTCTGGGGTGAACATTTTTAGCCCGCTCTTCCATTGCATCAACATATTCTTCCAATACCATCGGATTATTAACCCTGATGTTTTCAATAATACTTGAAGTAGCCATATACTCACCTCCTGCAGCTACAATTATAAACCTTACAATATTCATGGCTTCATTATACAACAAAAGGCCGCCCGCGTAAAGCGGGCGGCCTCTGTGTTACCTGCAGACCTGCGATGCTTTAAGGCTTACGCCTTAAGCCGCGGAATCCTGTTTACATTAGGCTTCTTACTTAGCCTTTACCTTGATGGTAACAGCCTTGGTGTATCCATTACC
>CACZBK010000003.1 GCA_902779395.1 uncultured Lachnospiraceae bacterium
TGCCCTTTGATTATGTTATGGAGGGGACAACGAACAGCTTTAAGAGACTTGGAAGATCCGTATACACATGGCATGGACAGGACGTGCCGTATTCGCCATAAGAGACTTGTTTTCCTCGGACTGATCATAGGGCTGGATATTCTGCGTATAAAACAACTCAACGGAACGTCGTGGATCGGGGACGGCACGGGAAACTGATGGAAAAATTTTGTAAAAAAATCGTAAAGACTGCACTTTAAAGGAAGTAGAAAAGATGGGCATGTGTTTTTAATGCGATTCCTGCATTTATGTTTCCGGGACTGGCTGTTATGCTATAGAGTTTTTTGAATAAATAGAAGAATTGGAGTGAGAAACATCATGAAATACTTTGAATTTGGGGATCGCTTCTTCTGGAACCCGAGAGATATAAGGGGAGATATAAGTCAAGGTAGTTTTATTCGAGTAGGATAATAGAGAAGAATGAGCTGATGATGCCACAGGATTACAAAGAGTGGGTTAAATCTATAAGCGCAAGATACAGGCAGTGCCAGATAAAAGCCGCTGTTTCCGTTAACCGGGAACTGATATCCTTTTATTGGTCTCTGGGCCGGGATATAGTAGAGCGTGAAGCGGAAAAAACATATGGAAGCGGGTTCTATGATAAACTCAGCAGGGATTTAAAAGCTGTTTTTGAGGGAAATAGCGGGTTTTCCAGTAGAAATTTAAGGTATACTGCGCGGTTTTTCAGATTGTACAGTGCTCCGTCAAATTTGCCACAAGTTGTGGCAAAATCTGATGAAACGGGGAGTGATTCAAATTTGCCACAAGCTGTGGCAAATTCTGAAGGTTCAAATCTCCCACAGCTTGTGGGAAAAGTAGACTACGAAGATCTGCTTACGGTTCCGTGGGGGCATCACAGGCTGATCATTGACAGGTGCAAAGAAGATGGCGCAAAAGCTTCCTTTTTTGTCCGGAAAACGATACAGAATAACTGGTCCCGCGCCGTGTTGGAGAACTTTCTTGATACAGATCTGTATGAGCGGCAGGGCAAGGCGATAACCAATTTCGAATATGCCCTTCCAGCACCACAAAGCGATTTGGCCCAGGAGATGACAAGGGATCCTTATAACTTCGATTTTCTGACTATACGGGAAGATTATGATGAAAAACAGCTCAAAGATGCGCTTGTAGATAATGTGATCAAATTCCTGCTTGAGCTGGGTAGAGGGTTTGCCTTTGTGGGAAAGGAATACCCGCTTCCTATAGAGGGGACTGAGGAACGAATAGACCTATTGTTTTACCATCTGTGCCTGCACTGCTATGTGGTAGTAGAGGTCAAAGTAAAAGCGTTCAGTTCACGGGATATAAGCCAGACGGCTACGTATGTTGCCATTGCAGATGATCTTATCCGTAAGGAAGGGGACAATAAGACTATAGGCCTGATAATCTGTAAGAGCAAGAACAATGTTCTGGCCAAATATGCCGTGGGAACATCGAAGGAACCTATAGGGGTGTCGGAGTATGAATTATCCAATCTGCTTCCTACTCCGGAAGAAATAGAGAAGGAATTACTCGGAGGAAACGAGAGTTGATAGATACAGAAGCTTTAAGAAAAAAGTTATAGATCTTGCTTTGATGTTAAACTGGTCCTGACGGAAGAATATGTATTATTTGATCGTCCCATATTTTTTCTAAAAAAAGAAAAAATATGGGACATTTTTGACGTCTGCTGCGTTTTATATAGTAAGAGGAGCAAAATACAACAGGAGTGGTCCATGGCAGAAGTTAATATTGATGAAGTAACCGGGATAATAGAAAAACACAGCGATATGATCTGGCGGCTTGCATTATGCCGAATTCAGAATGTGCAGGATGCTGAAGATGTATACCAGGAATGCTTTTTGAGATTCCTTAAACAAGAGAGACGGAATTGGGATGATGAGCGTATCAAAGCTTGGCTTATCAGGACGGTTTTGAATCTGTGCGCAGATCATTTCAGAAGACGGATCAGGCATCCTGAAACAGATATTGAAGATTTTAAGGATACAGGGGCATATATACCTGAGGAATACAGGGAATTATGGGATCAGGTAGCACAGCTCCCGTATAAATACAGGGTGGTGATACATCTTTTTTACGGAGAGGGATATAGCACAAGAGAAATAGCCGGGATCTTACGCATAACAGATTCGGCAGTCCGAACGCGGCTTGAAAGAGGCAGAAACATGTTAAAGAAAGAGATGGAGGGATGATCATGGAAGAGTATAGAATGTTATGCAAAGAGATTAAAACTCCCGATAAGCTTAAGGAAGAACTGCTTGAGACGATACAGTATCAGAATAACGAAAAGACAACGGTGGGCTTTCACCGGAATATATTGCGGGTTGCTGCGGTGCTGCTGATAAGCCTGTTTGGGATTGGGATCCTTGGCCTGGGGGTATATGCCGGATCGCGTTTTGTCTCACATTTACTTGATGATAGATTTCACATATACAGTGATTCGGATGCGGAGGAGAGTGAGTATATCGGCACTTTGTCATATCCGGAAGATATAAATACAACAGATCAGGGGATAAGGCTATCTCTTGTGGAAACAGCATCAGATTTATTTGGCTTTTTTCTGGCGCTTCGGGTTGATGGAGTGCTGTATGATGGTAATAAGGCTGTGAAAGTAGAGAAAGGTGCAGTCTTTTTGGACGGAATTGAGATCCCGGCAGTTTTTGGTGAAATGAAATGGATTGAAGACGGAGAATATTATGAGTTATCTGTTGAATATTATCAGGATATATATACCTATGATGAAACTGCTCTTGGGAAAGAGGTAAAGGTGATCATATACAGCTTTTCGGCAGAGGATCCGGTTGAAGGTGACAGTAAGGTCATGGCAGAAGGAGAGTGGGCCGTTAACTGGACCGTTGAAGGGAATGGGGATGTGCGTGTTACATCCGCATGGCGTTTGGATGACGGTGATAACCATGCTTATTTTGATAACGGTATTTTGTTGCATTCAATAAGAGTTTCATCGCTTAGGATTGATGTGGATTATATATATCCAAAGGAAGGATTAAAGGAGGACAGGAAATTTGGTTTTGGAATGGCTTATGCCCTGGATGATGATGCATTTCCGCCTGTTCCGGTTGGATTTCTTATGGGGGATGGAAGCATAAAGCGTTTCGATATTTCGGCACCCGGCTGGAGCGGGTATTGTGATAATCCTGATTGTTTAGGCGGGCTGAATACAGATGATGTATACATATACTCTCATCTTACGGGAACGATCGTTGATCCACATAGTAGAGTAGGGGTGCTGTTTCTTGACAGTGACAGCGAATATTTCGGAACAGATGAAGAATACGGTGTACCGGAGCTGCCTCTTGATGAGTATCAGATATTTGCATTAAGACATATCGAAATAGAAGAATATGAAAGATTACGGGATAAGAATTATGACAGTAAGAATAAAGATGCGGTACAGCCGGAAGAAGAGTGAGGTGAGATGAAATAGAACTGCTATATCAGACATTTTATTATCAGACCAGTTAGAAAAAACACAGGAGGAAAAGATGTTGAAAAAGATCGTATTAATGATGATGACAGGGCTTATCCTTTGTGGATGTGCCGATCAGGGGATAATTGAAGAACAGAAAAGCGCTGAACAACAAGATGTTACAGATATTCCGGGAGATAATTTGGAGCAAGCAGATACGGAGGATAATGCAATTAATGAAGAAAGTAGTGATGATGTTATCGACACATCTGATCATAAGCTTATCACTTTCAGGTATCGTGATCACCCCTGCGTTTTTACGTATGAGGATGAAGAGTATGCTTATCGGAACTATACGACTATAAGCACCGAAACTTATGAAAATGATGAGGATATCCATGAATACTCTGCGCTGAAAAACAGACTCGTTGCATTTAATGAGGAGCAAAAAGAGAAAATACTTGGAAATGATGGGATACTTGAGCTTGCTGAATTAGCTGAATCTGATACAGGATCCGGATATGTCAAAGACGAGCATCGGGAGGTTGATCCGTATGAATATAAGTATCTGCGTGAAATGATACCTATCCGGGCAGACTCTGAAGTGTTTTCATTTGTTGTGTTCAGTCAGCAGTACAGTATGGCGCCGACAGGTTCGATCGAATGGCTGCACTACAATATCGATCCCATAAGTGGGGAGGATATCAGATTTGCTGATGTTGTAACTGATACGGAAAACCTTACGGATATCATCTTTGATAAGCTTGAAACGATAAATGAAAGCCTTGCATCCGATTCGACGATAGGGTACATGCATGTTGCCGACCGGTATATAATAAGCCGTAACGGAGATTTTATGGCAGATGAATATATATATAAGATCCCGGCAGAGGAGAAGGATCGTAATGCAATGAAGGAGCGGCTGGAAAGATATCAGTGTTGGGCGCTCGATCATGACGGAGTCTGGTTATTCTTTTCAGGTAACCAGCATAATGCTTATGGTGTAAAGATAAGATATAAGGATCATCCGGAGATCTTTTCCGAGAAGTATTTCCTTTCTAACACTGATGGAGATGTTGCCTTTCAGGCGATCAAATATAAAGATGCGGATACAAAGTATATAGATCTGATGCATCCGGAAGAGGAAGGAGCTCAGGGTGAGGGAGAACCCTTAACATTATCAGATTACCAGGCGGAGCTAGACAAAATAAACGAAGAACTCGGAACAAATTATAGTTTTCCAAAGGAAGATCTGCTTAAAGCAGAGGGAAGAACTCCTAAAGATGTGGAAGAGTTTTTTCAGAAGATGAGATTAGAAGAATTCAGAGATTATGTTATTGATGCTTCACAAAATGCTTTTGTTAATACGCTGCCTATAGAACATGAATATAGTGTGGAGAATTCAAATTAAGACAGGGGGGCGCTCATGGCCATATCAGCCCCCTATTTTAATAAGGGCGCACTTCTATACATTCCCTTCGGGATGTAGTGCGTCTGGCAGGAGCCGGGATCCGGCTGCGCCGGGGTTTGCCTTCGCTTGCGCTTCGGAGATTTGTGAAAATACGTATATAACATGTTGGGGATAAAGCGTTTCGGAATAGTCCGGAGCGCTTTTTTATTTTCAAAAACAACAAAACGAAAAGGAGGATTTACCATGGAAGATCAGATCAAGGAACTGGAGGAAATGAGGAAAGAGGTCGATAGGATGGAAAAGCAGAAAGAGCAGAGTGAGCATCAGATCAACCGATTGGAGAACAGGATCGGGAAGATCGAGAAGGTCGGCCGGAAGCAGAGGACGCATCTTTTGTGTTCAAAGGCCGGCTATATAGCTGACTTCCTTGAGCATACGAAAGAGCAGTATGTATGTGTATCGATGCTCGCCCGTGAGGCTCTGGGATATCCGGCATTTGAGAAACTCCGGAAGAGCGATTGTAACAATATAGCAGAGATAATGAGGACTATGCCGGAGTGGGAGAAAGCAGGGACCAGGAGCATTGGAGTATATGGTAAGCAGCGGGTGTGGAAAAGGAAAAAGCCGTTGCAGGCAGGAGCTGAACCGGGAGAGGAACCGGAGCAGCTTGAGATACCGTTTGAGGTTAAGTAGGGCAACCAACCAGGGTAACCAAGTGCGGCAACCAACTTAAAGACTTTTTTTCAAAGGAAATGTGCAGTAACATTGGTCAGAATCGCATTGAGAAGCTGCTCCGGGCGCCCAACTGTCCGTTTGTGCTTTTTGTGGGGGCAAAGAAGCTGGTTAAAAGGCGTGAATTTGAAGCGTTTATCAGCTCAAGAATAGAGATTAAGTGAAATGAAACTACCCTTGAAAGAGCCTTGCTTTTATGATACAATCCTCGGGTTGTACCTGGGCTCACTTTCAGGGTAGTCAGAAAGGAGCTCATATGGGAAAGAACTTAAAAAATGTAGAGATAGGAAAGGGATTATCACAGAGGCGGGACGGCCGTTACTCAGCCCGTTTTGTGACAAAGACAGGTAAGCGTAAGGAAAGGTACTTCGAATCCCTTCTGCAGGCAAAGAACTGGCTTGAGGAGGCACGTCATGAGGATAAGCATGCCGTAGTGGCACCTTTCGATATGGTGGCGGAGGATATCATAAAAAATGATACTTCACTCCCCGCATTTTCGGATATGACGGTCGATGAGTGGCAGGATTTTTGGATAAACAATATCGTGAAGGATCTGCGTGGCAATACGTTAAGGAATTATCGTGAACGCTACAGGATCAACATCCGGCCGGTTATGGGCAGGTTGAAGATGCAGGATGTTCGTCCAATGCACTGCAAGAAAGTGCTGATGGATATGGATGGAGATTATGCAGGTTCGACCATCAAGCAGACTTATACTACTATGGGAACTCTGTTTAAATCGGCCGTGATGAACGGTGTGATAAAGAAGCATCCTATGGATGGCGTAAGGTGTACGCGTAAGCCTAAGGCCAAATCGGATATCAAAGCTATGACGGTTAAAGAGCAGGAACTTTTTACCGAAACAGCTGAAAGGTCACATAATTATGATCAGTATCAGCTGATACTGCAGACCGGTATCCGTACAGGGGAACTTGTGGGCCTGACATGGGACGCGATAGATTTCAAAAATAAGACACTGACTGTGAATAAGTCTCTTGAATATCGATACGAAAGAGGAACGTGGGAAGCTGGTCCGCCTAAGACAGAAGCAGCATATAGGACCATTCCGCTTACGTCATGTGCATTTGGCATACTCAGTAAGCTGTATGATGCGCGGAAAATAAGGTATGAGTCAGAAGAACTTGACCAGGCGCTTATATACAGAGATAAACTGACCGGTGAAGACAAGGTACTTAAAATGAAAGATCTTGTTTTTGTCAATTATCGTACCGGGATGCCGACAAAAAACA
The DNA here is from genome assembly GCA_902779395.1 of uncultured Lachnospiraceae bacterium. Classification (GTDB taxonomy): domain Bacteria; phylum Bacillota; class Clostridia; order Lachnospirales; family Lachnospiraceae; genus NK4A136. The sequence goes on from CACZBK010000003.1 coordinate 6,860, forward strand.
GTTCATACGATACGCATATGTATAAACTCTGTGAGGAAGCCGGGATCCAGCATTTCTCCATGCATTCGCTCCGCCATACATTTGCTACCAGAGCGATTGAGAAGGGCGTACCTCCGAAAGCATTGCAGAAATTACTGGGGCATGAATCTGTTCAGACAACCATGGATACCTATGTACATGTGACAGATGATTCCAAGCTGCTTGCTGTTAAGATTTTTGAGGGCAGTGTCGGTGGGGATACAACGGAAAATGGCGTAGGAAATGGCGTAAAATGAAACTACTTTGGCGTAAAAAATGGCGTAAACACAAAAATGGCGTAAAATCGGAGAAAAAAATGGCGTAAAAATGGCGTAAAACGCCGGAAACGTTCCTGAAAAACATTGAAAACACTGTATTTTAAAGGAGGTTTTAGATAGATATGAAACTAGGAATCGTGGGTCTGCCCAACGTGGGCAAATCAACCCTTTTTAATTCACTGACCAAGGCGGGGGCGCAGGCAGCAAACTTTCCGTTCTGTACCATCGATCCGAATGTGGGAATAGTTCCGGTACCGGATGAGCGCATTGAAAAGCTGGGAGAGATGTATCACACAAAGAAGGTGACGCATGCTGCCATTGAATTTGTTGATATCGCAGGTCTGGTAAAGGGAGCGAGCAAGGGCGAGGGCCTGGGTAACCAGTTCCTGGCAAATATCCGTGAAGTGGATGCCATCGTACATGTTGTACGCTGTTTTGAAGACGCGAATGTGATCCATGTGGACGGCTCGGTCGATCCGGCACGTGATATAGATACGATCAATATGGAACTGATCTTTTCTGATATTGAGATCCTGGAGAGAAGATACGCCAAGGTAGTAAAGCAGGCCAAGATGGATAAGACTCTTCAGAAAGAAGTGGAGATGATCGAAGCTTTAAAGAAGCATCTGGATGAGGGCAATACGGCCAGGACCTTTGAAGTGCCTGATGATGAAGATGTGCAGAAGGCATTTGCGGAATATAATCTGCTGACCGCCAAGAAGACTATATACGCAGCCAATGTGGCTGAGGATGATCTGGCTGACGACGGTGCCGGCAATCCTTATGTGGCGAAGGTGCGTGAGATGGCTGAAGCAGAGGGAAACGGCGTATTCGTGATCTCTGCGAAGCTGGAAGAGGAATTGTCTGAACTGTCAGATGAAGAAAAGAAGGAATTCCTGGCAGACCTGGGTGTAGAGTCTTCCGGTCTGGATAAGCTCATTGCTGCAAGCTACAAGCTGCTCGGGCTCATCAGTTTCCTTACTGCAGGAGAGGATGAATGCCGTGCTTGGACCATTAAGGAAGGGACGAAGGCGCCTCAGGCGGCCGGTAAGATCCATACTGATTTTGAACGCGGGTTTATCAAGGCGGAAGTGGTCAACTATCAGGATCTGCTGGATAACGGTTCACTTGCGGCAGCAAGAGAAAAAGGTATCGTAGGTATGGAAGGCAAGGATTACGTGGTCAAAGACGGGGATGTTATTCTCTTCAGATTTAATGTATAAGGGGCATTGAAATGTCTGATTGGATGAATAATGGCGATATAGCCTTTCCTAATCTGGGGATATATCTTAAGAATGTGCCGGAGTCGTTTACTGTCTTTGGTTTTACGATCAAGCTATACGGAGTGATCATCGGCATTGGTGTGGTGCTGGCTTTTCTTCTGATCTCAAAAGTGGCTAAGCGTGACGGTCAGAATCCCGATGATTTTTACGATATGGGAATATATACCCTTATCTTCGGTATATTAGGCGCCAGGATCTATTACGTGATATTTGCCTGGGATTACTATAAAGATGATCTTCTGAGTGTTCTGAACATCCGCCAGGGCGGTCTGGCCATCTATGGCGGGGTTATTGCCGGGACTGCCACGGTTATCATTTATTCGAAGATTAAAAAGAAAAATGTATTTGAAATGCTGGATACTGCTTTTTGCGGAGTGCTTGTGGGACAGATACTGGGAAGATGGGGCAATTTTACCAACAGAGAGGTTTTCGGCGGGTACACAGACTCGCTTTTCGCGATGAGGCTTCCGATCGAAGCGGTGCGCTACAGGGATGTGACGCAGGAGCTTTACGATCATATCCCGGCGGGAGCGAATTATATACAGGTGCATCCGACTTTCCTTTATGAGAGCTTTTGCAACCTTATACTTTTGGGGATCATTCTTGCATATGGAAGGAAAAAGGCTTTCAAAGGCGAATGTACCCTTATATATCTTGGCGGATATGGCATTATCCGCTTCATCATAGAGGGGATAAGGGTGGACAGGCTTTTGTTCCCGGGAACCGATATTGCGGTATCCCAGGCTCTGGGAATGTTCCTTTTTGTATCTGCGCTTATATGTGATATAGCGGTCAGGCTAAAGATGAATAAAAATAAAGCGGTGATGGTACCGGAAAAGGAAGAGGATGCTGCTGAAAACAAGGATTGAGTACCTGATAGATCTGACTAAATATGGTAAGATCATATGAAGCTGACACAATATGACGGATTACCTGAAAAATAAGGCTTTAGGCCTTATTTTTTTGCTTAAAAACAGCAAAATTTTCTTGATTTCTGTAAATGTTTGGGATAAAATGGGATTTGCGAGGAGAAAAGGGGAAAATCGTGGGGAGAATCACCTTTGAAAGACGGTAATTCAAAAAAAGAAAAGATAAACGGAGAGATCTGCCACAGTATCGATGAAAAGGGCAGGCTTTCTATTCCTAACCGTTTTCGTGAATCTATGGGTGATTCTTTTGTGGTGACAAGGGGACTTGATCACTGCCTGTGGATGATGACCTCAAAACAGTGGGAGAGTATGGAAACGGGCATCCGAAAACTCAACCACAATTCGCGTGAGGCCCGTGCTTATGCCAGATTTTTTCTTGGCGGTATGTGCGAGGTGGAACTTGACAAGCAGGGAAGGATGATGCTTCCCCAGAGCCTTAGGGATTATGCCAGGCTTGATAAGGAAGTACTCTTTTCCCAGGGCCTTGATTATGTGGAGATCTGGCCTAAGGATAATTATTACGGAGAAATAGAAGGAATTGATATGGCGGATTGCGCCGAGAAGATATATATGATGCCCGGTGAGAATGATTAAGCGGGGGGCGGTATGGAGTTTAAACATACGCCGGTACTCTTAAATGAGGTCCTGGAGGGCCTTGATATAAAGGATGAAGGGGTATATGTGGATGGCACCGTAGGCGGTGCGGGGCACAGCAGCGAGATAGCCGGGAGGTTAGGTGCAAAAGGACGGCTGTATTGCTTCGATCAGGATGAGGAAGCGCTGCGGACTGCTTCGGAGAGGCTGGCAAAGTATCGCGAAAAGGTCGTACTGATCCGAGATAACTTTGAAAATGCGGTAAACAGGCTGAAGGAAAACGGTGTTGACGGGGCGGATGGAATACTGCTGGACCTTGGAGTTTCCTCCTATCAGCTTGATAATCCTGAGAGAGGATTTTCCTACCGCTACGACGCACCGCTTGATATGAGAATGGATAAGGAATCCACGCTGAGTGCTTATGAGATAGTGAACGGATACAGCAGGGAAGAGCTGTTTCATATTATCAGGGATTACGGCGAAGAGAAATACGCTTCGAACATTGCAAACAGGATAGTTAAGGCGCGTGAGGAAAAAACTGTCCGGACAACTTTTGAACTGAATGAACTGATAAAAAGTTCAATACCTGCCAGAATGCGTGTTGACGGACATCCTTCAAAGAGAACATTTCAGGCGATAAGGATAGCCTGCAACAGAGAGCTTGAAGTGCTGAAGGCTTCGATAGAGCCGATGATCGATTTCCTTAAACCCGGAGGAAGGCTCTGCATTATAAGCTTTCATTCGCTGGAAGACAGAATAGTGAAAGATGCTTTCAGAGCCGCGGAAAGACCGTGTATATGCCCTCCGGATTTTCCACAGTGTGTATGCGGCAGGGTATCAAAAGGGAAAGTGATCAGCAGGAAAGTGATCACGGCAACGGAAAAAGAAATAGAAGAGAATCTGAGATCCAAACCGGCTAAGTTAAGGATATTTGAACGAATATAAACAGGGGAGAAAAACATGGCAGCAGCTTATTCGAGAAGCAGTACGGCAAGAATAGAAGAAAGGATTACCGAGAGGATCCCGGATATACATCCTATCCGTGAACAGCGGAAAAAATCCAGGGGAAGCATACGTGTGGGCATATCTTCGGTTATCATACTGATGCTAGGATTTGTGCTTATGATAGGTGCGGCGCTCATGTTCATAAGAACGCAGAATACGCTTACCATGAGCAAGACACAGTATGCTTCGAAGCTTTCACAGTATGAGGAGCTGAAAAGATCCAACGATCTGTATGAGGAAAGGATCATAAGCCGTGTGGACATGGAAGAAGTTGCACGGATAGCTGAAGAGGAGCTTGGGATGCAGCGTGCAAGCGAAGGGCAGATCATCTCATACTCCGGACAGATAGATGATTATGTCAAGCAGTACGCTGATGTACCTGCGCTAGACTGAGAAAGGTAAAGAGAAGAGAAGGGACGTTGGAAGAAGAAAGAAAAATAAAGAGGCGAAAGAGGAAACGTTTATCTCCGGAAGCCTCTGTTATGCATACGATCAGTGCAAAGATCATTATCATGGCTGCTATCATGATAATGTTTTTTGCTTTTCTGATATTCAGAACATGGACCATAATGAGGGACAATGGTGAGCGCTACAAAAAGCAGGTGCTCAACCAGCAGAAATATGACAGCAGGTCTATCCCTTATCAGCGTGGTGCGATACTTGACAGAAACGGAACTCTTCTTGCGTATTCCGAGCGTGTTTATAATGTGATACTTGATGCCAAGATGGCGCTCAGGGATCCTGACAGTATCGAGCCGACCTTTAATGCGGTAAGTACCTGCCTGGGGATTGACACTTCGGTGGGTTCGGATCTTCGCGATTATATGGCAGACAATCCGGAGAGTCAGTATCATGTGGCGGGGCTGATAACCTATGAGCAAAGACAGGAATATGAGACCTATATAGCCAACTATAACGCAACGATCGCTGAGGAGAATAAGAACAGGGACAAGAAGCTTCCGGAGATCAATAAAAAGGCTATATGGTTTGAAGATCAGTTTAAGAGAACTTATCCGGGAGGAACTCTTGCATGTGATGTTATAGGCTTCACGACATCTGACGGACGAGGGCAGTATGGTCTGGAAGAGTACTATGATGATATGCTGACCGGAAAAAACGGGCGTGAATACGGATATCTTACTGCAGAGAATGCACTTGAGCGTACGGTTGTACCTGCTCAGAACGGATATACGCTGGTCACGACGATAGATTCCTACGTTCAGCGCGTGTGCGAGGAAAAACTCAAGGAATATGATGAGACCCATGCAGGGGAATACCGTGAAAATGAAATGGGTGCTGATAATACGGGCGTCATAGTGATGGATATTCACAGCGGCGAGATCCTGGCTATGGCCAGTTATCCGTATTATAACCTTAACGATCCCAGAGATCTTTCCATGTACAGCGATATAGAGGTTGGGCAGCTGGCCAGGATAGGCGGCTGGAACGAAGAGTTTGTTGAAGGGGAAACGAGTGAGGAAAGGAAGGAGAAAGAGGAGAGCCGGCTGGAAAAGGCCAGACAGACTCTCTGGAAGAATTTCTGTATTGCCCAGTCCTATGAACCCGGATCGGTCTGTAAGACTTTTACCGTAGCTGCGGCACTTGATGCCGGTGTTATACATGACGGAGATTCCTTTGACTGCCGCGGATATCTTACTTTCGGTGAGGGCAGCAGGGCGACCACGATCAGATGCCATCAGCGATACGGAGATGGTGTTATCAGTTTAAAACAGGCTGTTGAGAAATCCTGTAACGTTGCTCTTATGCTTATCGGGCAGAAGCTTGGAAAAGATAAATTCCTTAAATATCAGAGGAATTTTAACTTCGGACTCCGGACCAATATAGACCTTGCCGGTGAGATGCGTACAGCTACCCTTGTATTTAATAAGAACAATATGGGCATAACAGAGCTTATGACATCTACTTTCGGTCAGGGCTTTAACGTAACGATGATACAGAATATAAGTGCGTTTGCAAGTCTTGTGAACGGCGGGTATTATTACCAGCCTCATGTGGTAAAGCAGATAAAGGATTCGGCAGGTGCCGTGGTTGAAAATATAGAGCCTACTATCGTAAGGCAGGCGGTGTCTGAGAGCGTATCCAGACTTATGATCGACTATTGTATAGGGGTTGTTGATGAAGGAACGGGTACCAGGGCACGCCCTGCCGGATACCGTATAGGAGGAAAGACAGGTACCGCAGAGCGGTCCGGTCAGGGTAAGCGTGACTATACCGTTTCGTTTATGGGCTTTGCTCCGGCAAATGATCCTCAGATAGCTATATACGTGGTAGTCGACAGGCCAAACACTGCATCCCAGGAAAACGGAACAAGAAATGCATGTATTCTTTGTAAAGATATTCTTACCGAGATCCTGCCGTATCTTCATATTTTTATGACTGAACCGCTTACGGCTGCAGAACGTAAAGAACTTGAAGAAAAAGGCCTTAAGGATACTCTTTCTCAGAACAGTATTTCCGACAGCGCTTCGGAGAATGAAGTATCAGCACCTGTTCCCGTTGAGGAAAAGCCGGATGTGAGAGTGCTCATAGATGATAAGACAGGGTATGCCATAGACCCTATTAACGGTGAATACCTTGATCCCGATACAGGTGTTCCTATAAATGATGATTCCAGTATCTTCCAGGATGCTAACGGTAATCCTGTGGAAATAGAAGTTCTTAAGGATGAAGAAGAAGAAAAACTCGATCCGAGAGAATAGGTGAGTGATGATGAGAGATACACTTTTAGCCATTATAATATCATTTGCGGTAAGTGCGGCTCTTGGACCTTTTGTTATACCGCTGCTGTTAAGGCTGAAGATAGGTCAGACTGTTCGTGACGACGGGCCCCAAAGCCATCTGGCAAAGAATGGGACGCCTACGATAGGAGGGCTTATATTTCTCGCCGGCATAGGTGTTGTGACCGTGGTGTTTCGAAAAAAATATCCCAGCATCACACCGCTTATCTTCCTTACTTTTTGTTTTGGGATAATAGGTTTTATAGATGATTTTATAAAGGTCGTACTTAAAAGATCCAAGGGACTGGCGGCGTGGCAGAAGTTTTCACTGCAGTTTATCGTAACAGCCGTGTTTGCATGGTTTCTTGTGAAATTTGAAGGCCAGAACCTTGACATGATCTTACCGTTTACGGGAAAAATGATCGATCCGGGATATCTTGGAATGCCCCTTCTCTTTGTGGTGGTTTTGGGAACGGATACGGGCGCAAATTTTACCGATGGACTGGATGGTCTGGCTTCATCGGTTACTGCCGCTATAGCTGTATTTTTTATGGCGCTTGCATTTGTGCTTGGAGGTGATGGCTCTGAGGCTGTGGCTGTGGTTTCCGGAGCTGTATTGGGCGGTCTTTTGGGCTTCCTGCTTTTTAATGCCCATAAGGCAAAAGTTTTTATGGGTGATACCGGAGCCCTTGCACTGGGGGGATATGTTGCCGCTGCCGCATATATGATGCATGTACAGCTTTTGCTTCCGATAGTAGCGGTTATTTATGTGATAGAGGTTGCATCGGTGATGATCCAGGTATCATATTTCAAGCTTACCCACGGTAAGCGGGTATTTAAAATGGCTCCTATTCATCATCATTTTGAAAAATGCGGCTGGAGTGAGACACAGGTTATGACACGTTTTACCGTGGTGACGATAATAGCGGCAGCTATTGGTCTCCTTGCGGTAATATAGATATTGAATATTCACAGAGGGTGATAAAATGGACTTAAAAGGGAAAAAAGTTGTGATCATGGGAGCGGGAAAGAGCGGCATTGCAGCAGCGCAGCTGCTGGATCAGGTAGGCGCAGAGATCGTGCTCTTTGATCAGAATGAGAGTCTGGATATAGAGGAACTTATAAAAAAGATCCCTCCCAATATCCATGTTTATGCAGGAGAACTTCCTCAGGAAGAAAAGACAGATGCGTCTCTTTTGGTGATGAGCCCGGGAATACCGGTGGATACGCCTTTTGTTGAGAGTTTCAGATCTCTTGGGATTCCGGTCTGGGGTGAGATAGAGCTGGCATACCGTTATTCCAAAGGCCGTCTGATCGCGATAACAGGTACGAACGGAAAGACCACGACCACGGCACTTACAGGCCATATCATGAAAGACTGGTACGAAGATCATGGTATAGACGGTAAAGTGTATGTTGTCGGCAATATCGGTGATCCATATACGGAGATAGCGCTTAAGACAGGAGAAAATGATACGGTGGTCCTTGAAGTTTCGAGTTTTCAGCTCGAAACCATCGAAGAGTTTCATCCTCAGATAAGTGCGATACTGAATATCACACCGGATCATCTTAACCGGCATCATACCATGGAAGCTTATTCTGCATGTAAGGAAGCTATAGCAAAGAATCAGTCTTCCGATGAGTTTTGTATATTGAATCATGAAGATGAGAGACTCAGGGCTTTCGCGTCAGAACGTTTAAAGGCCGGAGCATGTTTCTTCTCATCAGCCGGGGCGATCGACGCAGCGGATAAACCGGCGGTTAATCTGTATGAAGAAGACGGAAAGATATATGCCGTACGCCGTAATCCCGGGGAACTGAACATGGGCAGGGTGCAGCGGCTTATGGATATACATGATATGAAGCTTTTAGGAACTCATAATGTCGAAAATGTTATGGCGGCTATAGCCATGTGTACTGTGGCGGGGGTTCCCATGGAGCGGATCATTTCGTCCGTATGCTCTTTTGATGCGGTTGAACACAGGATCGAATATACCGCGACGGTAAACGGGGTGGATTATTATAATGATTCCAAAGGAACGAATCCTGATGCAGCCATAAAAGGTATACAGGCTATGGTTAAAAAGACTGTACTCATAGGCGGAGGCTATGATAAGCAGAGTGAATATGATGAATGGATCGACAGTTTTGACGGAAAGGTAACATATCTTATTCTTCTGGGCCAGACTGCAGAAAAAATAAAGAAGTGTGCCGAAGCTCATGGATTTAAAAATATCGTTATGGTCTCAGACATGGAAGAAGCGGTAAAAAAGGCTCATGAGCTGGCCGGACCGGGAGAGGCTGTGTTGCTCTCACCCGCCTGTGCGAGTTGGGGAATGTTTAAAAACTACGAGGAAAGAGGCCGCATATTTAAGGAACTTGTGAGGAAGCTGCAGTAATGGAAGAAGCGGCAAAGAAAGAAAACTTAAAGAGAAAAAGAAAAAGACGAAGAAGACCGGCAGCGGAACCGCTGACTCCGCCTGATCCGGCTATTGTGATCGCGCTTTTTGGTCTGATGATAATAGGTGCGGTGATGATCTATTCATCTACTTCTTACACATCGGATCTTGACAGCCAGTCGACTTTCCTTGTAAAGCAGATAAGAGCCGAGGTGCTGGGGATACTTGGTATGGGGCTTATCTATATCATGCCCTTCGGAGTCATAAGATGGTTTGGGAGATTAAAGCCAAGGATCGTATTATTGTGCGGTTCTCTTGGTACGGTTTTTTTACTGCTTACGCCTCTTGGAAAAACCGTTAACGGTGCAACACGCTGGATCAACCTGGGCCCCATAGGGCAGGTCCAGCCTGCTGAGATAGTAAAGATAGCGGTACTTATTTTCATAGCAGGTTATGTTGCAGAAAAAACAGGGGCTGTAGACACATTGAAGGGTTATGCCATTCCGGCATTAGTTACATTGGGAAGCGCCGGGCTGGTATATAAGATATCCAATAACTTATCAAGTGCACTTATAATAGCTGCTATAGGAATGCTGATGATCTTTACGGCATCAAAGAAATGGCAGTGGCAGATAATCGTATATCCGCTTATAGCCGTTCTGGGGGTGGCATACTTTTTGTCTAAGGCACATGCTGCACAGGCTGCGGGGGATGTTGATAATCTGAAGTTCAGATATAAACGTATACTGATATGGGAGGACCCGACTAATCCGGATTTCTATTACGAAGGTGCTTTTCAGACATTACAGGGACTTTATGCCATCGGCAGCGGAGGAGTTTTCGGGAAAGGTGTAGGCAAGGGGATACAGAAGCTTGATAAGATCCCCGAGGTGCATAATGATATGATCTACTCCGTTATATGTGAGGAGATGGGACTTGTGGGAGCAGGAGTGGTACTGATCCTTCTTGCGGTGCTGGTAATAAGGTCGGCTCAGATAGCATTAAAAGCCAGGGATACATACTCGATGCTTTTGTGTTTCGGTGTGACGATACATATAGCGATACAGACCATATTGAATGTCATGGTTGTTACGAATACCATGCCCAATACCGGTGTCAGCCTGCCGTTTATCAGCTACGGAGGTTCATCTGCACTCTTTCTGATGGCCGAGGTTGGATTGGTGCTGCGCGTGGCCAGGAATAATAACAGATGAGAGATAACGATGATCCTATAAGGATAAAGCGTAATATCATAGTAATCGAACTTGTGGCCGTAATATTGCTTGGTGCTTTTTATGTGATACTAATGGAGTTTAAGATCACGAGCGTTATGGTCCAGGGAAATAAGCATTACACTTCGGATCAGATCGTACATCTTATTGAAAACGGATGGTTTGGTGATAATTCACTGATACTGTCGCTCAAATACAGACATAAGGCTTTTAAGAACGTTCCGTTCATAGAGACTATGGAAGTCAAGATCGAAGACCGCCATAGTGTTAAGGTAAGAGTATATGAAAAGGCACTTGCGGGTTACATAAGATATCTTGACCGGTATATGTATTTTGATAAAGACGGCATGATCGTGGAAAATGCCGATGTGCCGACGGAAGGGATACCGCTTGTTACAGGACTGGAATTCGATCATCTTACAATGTATGAGCCTCTTCCGGTGGGAGACAGCGGAGTGTTTCAGACAATTCTCGATGTGACAAAGATATTGTCAAAGCATGATATGAGTGCGGATAAGATTTACTTCAATGAGAAGTTTGAAATGACATTGTATTTCGGAGAAATGCGAATACAGCTTGGCAGCAAGGACCTGCTGGAAGAGAAGATACAACAGGTGGAAGCGATCATGAAGACCGTTGAAGGAAAGCAGTACAAAGGTGTTCTTGACCTGAGTTCATATCAGAGCGATACGGCTACTGTAAGTTTTCAGGGAGATGAGGAATAATTGACTACCAAAGTCAACGCGCCCAAAATACGCTGTTTTTTGCACCTCAAAGATGTTGCGTAATAAAAAAAATCATTATATTATAAAAAAGCATTACGGGAATTGATACAGTATTTAGTATGATTGCAGAGGGTTAATGCACAATATCCTGTGCGTCCTGTGCGCAGATCACACCAGGAGGAGGGAAAAAAATTGTTTGAGTTGTCAGATGTGAAGTCAAGTGAGATCGTAAAGATCAAAGTAGCCGGTGTAGGCGGTGCAGGAAACAACGCAGTAAACCGCATGATCGATGAGGGTATAGCCGGAGTTGAGTATTATGCAGTTAACTGTGATAAGCAGGCTTTGTTAAATACAAAAGCAAGACCTATTCAGATAGGGGAAAAGACGACCCAGGGTTTTGGAGCAGGAGCGGATCCCGAGATAGGCTGTGCTGCTGCCGAAGAAAGTATAGATGAGATCAAAGAAGCTCTTGAAGGAGCGGATATGGTATTTATCACCTGCGGTATGGGTGGCGGAACCGGAACCGGTGCCGGACCTGTAGTTGCTAAGGTTGCAAAGGATATGGGAGCTCTGGTCGTAGCAGTTGTTACCAAACCTTTCAGCTATGAGGGTGATGTGCGTATGCAGAATGCACTCAGCGGCATTGAGAACCTGCGTAACAATGTGGATACAATGGTTGTCATCCCTAATGATAAGATCCTTGAGATCGCAGACAGACGCATGACCAAGAAGGACGGTTTCAAGAAGGCAGATGAGATCCTTCAGCAGGTTGTTCAGTCTATAACAGAGCTGATCAACAATGTGCTGGATGTTAACATCGACTTTGCGGATGTTAAGAAGGTTATGTGCAATGCCGGTATCGCACATGTTGGTGTAGGCTTTGGCTCCGGTGATGAGAAAGCCATGGATGCTGTTAAGCAGGCTGTTGAGAGCAAGCTTCTCGAAACAAATATAGCAAACGCAAGAGCTGTTCTTCTTAATGTAACAGCCGGCAATTATACAATGTATGATGAGCAGACCATTTCCGAATATATCGTTTCCCAGACCGGACGTGCAGTAAACCTTATAATAGGTTCCAATGATGTTGAAGATGAAGATATGCAGGAAAACTGCAAGGTGGTTCTTATTGCGACCGGTATTGATGATCCTATGATCCACTCCGGTGGCAGGATGGTAAATCCCATAAATTATCGTGCCGGAGCCGGCAGACCTGTGCAGGGTATGCCTCAGCTCAACAGACCTCAGTTTAATACCGGTATGATCCAGAATCCGATGCAGCAGGGTGATACCCTTGCACAGAGAGGTATGACGGCACCGTTAAGAACAGGTGTACTTCCTACCTTCCCCGGTTCTGTTCAGGATATGCAGGCAATGCAGGCACAGCAGGATCAGTATGACGATCCTAACGGAATGCCTTCTCAGGGCGTACCCATGGGAACCAATAATCTGCCCAGATTCAACAATGGTGTTGCAAACGGAGGATTTAATTCTTCTGCCGGAACGGGCCGTATACCTACCAAACCCCGTGAACAGTTTGACATTCCAAGCTTTATAAGCCGAAGCGGAAAGAAAGGTAAGCGCGATGACCAGTAAAGAATGAAGATCAAGTGATCTGTCGGAATCCCCCTTATCCAGGGGGATTCTTTTTAACCCTTCTATATTATAAGCAATACAGTAAAAAGGAGAAGGTAAGAAAATGAAAAAAGGTGAGAAGATCGATCAGAGTAAAGGACGTACCATGGTGGCCGGTATTTTAAATCTTACTCCGGATTCCTTCAGTGACGGTGGCTTATATGAAAAGGAAGGTATCCTTAACCGTGTGGAGCATATGATCAGGGATGGAGCGGATCTGATAGATATAGGTGCGGAATCAACACGTCCCGGAGCGCAGACGGTCACAGCAGAAGAGGAGACAGAGCGTTTGATACCGGCACTTAAGGAGATCAGAAAGCATACAGATATATATATATCCGTTGATACCTATAAGCCTGAAGTAGCACGTGCGGCACTTGATGCCGGAGCTGATATGATAAATGATGTGAGCGGGCTAGGCTATGGAGGGGTGGAGATGGCAAAGCTTTCGGCTGAATATAAAGTACCCATCATCCTTATGTATAATAAAGCTTATCATAAAAGCCCTGCAAAGCAGGATGATCTTATAGGCTATATCAATTCTGTCCTTTTCGATGCGGCACAAAAGGCCCTGAAAGCCGGGGTTTCGGAGGATAATATAATAATTGATCCCGGCGTGGGCTTTGCCGGAGGAACCGAAAACGATCTTACCATATTAAGGGGGCTTGAGGATATATGCAGCTGGGGATGGCCTGTGATGCTGGGCTGCTCAAGAAAGTCGTTTATAGGAAATACTCTGGATCTTCCGGTAGACCAGAGGGAAGAGGCGACCATAGTGACCAGCATACTTGGGGCTCAGGCAGGCTGTGCCATTGTGCGTGTGCACAATGTGCTGGCAAACCGCAGAGCCCTTGATATGCTTGGGGCAATTTAGGATGCTGCAGGAGTTCTTTGCAGCGATCCGGATATTTTGTGTGAGCTTTTTAAAATGGTACTTCGTGTATGAAAACTATCTGGCCTTCTTTGTTGAAGTACAGATACATAAGGCCGCCATCGGGATCGGCAGACAGGCGCTCCCGGAATTCATCATGGCTTAGGAGCGGGTTGAAAGGATTGCCGCTAAAGTTTGCATACATGGGGCAGTCGTCTGTAAGTGTGTATGATGTATAATCCTGATCAAAGCCTGCGATGACCCATCCCTGGTCTTCAAAGTCTTTTTCACTCAGACCGTATGCATCTATCTTATCAATGTCTTCCGGTTCGATCAGCTCCACAAGATCGGCATTTATGTGATCTGAGTCCTTGCCGGCTGTCACATATGCATATGAAGAAGCATATTCATCTATATCATCAAGTGAAGCTGAGGAGAGTCTGTCCGGAGTTCCGGAAAAATCAAGTGAAGTGAGATAATTCTCCAGTGCAGTAATGGTGTAAGGACTTTGATCAGGATGAAAATATATGATATAAGCATAAGCATATCCGGGATCAACAGTATCTGTAGTGCTGTTGTATGAACCGGGTATCTGTGAGAACATGCCAAGGTAGTAACCGGTATCTTCATTGCTTCCCTGGGTCCAGAAAGTAAGCACGCTGCGATTGCCGTTTATATAGGCGTACTTAGTGAAATTACTGCTTTGATCATAATCTTTTCCGAAAATGGAAAGGCTTCCTTTGTTAGGGTGATGTCCGGTACTTTTTAAGCACATGTCAACGAATTCTTCTTCTTTCCAATAAATATCTGCACCGTCATCAGCCTTAAAGCAGCGGTTCTCTATATCGATCAGTGCTGCGTAACCTTCATCAACATAGTAATATGTATTATCATTTTCTATATGTGCTTCGACGTTTTTAAGGCCTGGCAGATGTGCGGTATTGATCAGATACTGGTGGTTTTTACCGGCCTTGCCCGTGGAATAGAAGCCGTACTGTTCTGCCGGATTGTACAAACCGCTGAAATAGAGAAACTCGGGATGATCCCGGTAGTATTGCCCGTTGGCAGATGCACCGAAGTTACAGTAATCTACCCATTCAACAAAACCATCCGGCAGGTTTTTGAAAGGACAGCCGGGCAGGAAGACGGTGAGCTTGTCTGTGTTCTCCAGACCGTAAGGCTCGCTGTACTGGTAAAGGACCTTATCCACTATCTCGTTAGTGCCGGGGGTGTTCTCATATTCTATCTCGCCTATGGTTACGTTATAGATATAGTCGTCCACTTTTTCAAAATCTGTAAAGCGGCCGCTGAAGCTGCATTGATATATGGTACCGCCCGGATATCCCGGGCCGGTAGAGCCCATTTCCGAATCGGAATAATAGCCTTCAAAATGCCCCTTGGGGTCTACTGTAAGGCTTGTGCCCCAGCCGCCGGCACCGCTGGAAAATTCATAATCCCATTCTGACATGATACCGTACAGGTCGATATCAGGCATAACGGGTTCTTCCGTGGGGGCAGGAGCCTGCGTGGGTTCTGCGGTGGGAGCCGGAGTCGGTGTGGCCTCATACGCTTCACCTATGGTACCCCTGCCGGAACCTTCATCAGCGGTGCAGGCGCTTATAATAACAGTTGAGAGCAGTGCTGCCAGTATCAGTCTCTTTGATTTCATGATCCTTATCCTCCTGTCTATGGCATAAAGTATAAAGAAGAGTATTATGAAAAGCAAGGAAATTGTGTTGCTTGACATAATGCAGGATAAAAGCTACAATTTGAGTTTGTTATCGTAAGTACAGCAGGTATTAATGCCTGTGTATGACACTTGGTGTTTACAGTGTTATTAATGGAGCGGCTTGTGAACATATACGGGAAAAAACAATATGATAAGCTTGTGCTGATATTGGGAATGATGGCATTGGTTTCAATGCTGTTTTCCGTATGCCTTGCATGTGTGGAAACGCATCATGACTGTCAGGGAGAAGATTGTCCTATATGCGCATGCATACATCAATGCCGTGAAAGTCTGAGGGATCTTTCTGCCGGCCTGATACCGGCCTTCTCCGTTTTTTTTATAGTAACGGCTGTATACGGGATCAATGAGTTCTTTTTGCCTTTCGGTAAAAATGATACGCCGGTGAGCCTCAAGGTGCGCATGAATGATTGAGATACCGCGGTAACTGTAGGTTAACAGATTTATTTACAATTATCGGAGGTAGATCATGAAAAATAAAATGTCAGTTTTTATGACCGTTCTTATCGCAACGGTATATTTATGTGCCTGTGCTCCCGAGGCAGCGGTTACGGGAGAAAAAGTTTCGGCAGCAGATAATACTATCAGTATTGTTACCACCATTTTTCCGGAATATGACTGGGTAAGAAATATCCTTGGAGATAATCCCGCCGGAGCGGAGATAACCATGCTTCTTGATAATGGTGTGGATCTTCACAGCTATCAGCCGACTGCAGATGATATATTAAAGATAGCACAATGTGATCTTTTCATATATGTCGGCGGAGAATCCGACAGCTGGGTTGAGGATGCTCTTCATGAATCCATTAATAAGGAAATGAAAGTGATCAATCTGCTTGATGAGCTGGGAAACGCCGTTAAGGAAGAGGAGATCGTGGAAGGCATGGAAGCAGAGCATGATCATGAAGATGATGAGGATCATGAAGATCATGATGAGGGAGATGAACATGACCATGAGCATGAGGAAGAGCCGGAGTATGATGAGCATGTATGGCTTTCTCTTAAAAATGCCTGTGTTCTTTGCGGCGTAGTGGAAGAAGCTCTTGCTGAGATAGATAGTACCAATGCTTCCGTATACAAGAGCAATCTTGATGATTATTGCGCTAAACTGAAAGCTCTTGATGAGGAGTATGCTGCGGCAGTTGCCTCCTCAGCTAAGGATACGGTCCTGTTTGCGGATCGTTTCCCCTTCCGCTATATGGTGGATGATTACGGACTGAAATATTATGCTGCTTTTGCCGGCTGTTCGGCAGAGAGTGAAGCAAGCTTTGATACCATTACATTCCTTGCAGGAAAGGCAGATGAGCTCTCACTTAAGCATGTTCTGATAATAGAAAGCTCTGATGGGAAGATAGCAGATACCGTCATAGCAAACACTTCATCGGCTGATGCGACCGTACTTAAAATGGATTCGCTTCAGTCTGTTACTTCAAAAGATGTAGAAGCAGGTGCAAGTTATCTGGGAGTAATGCAGCAGAACCTGGATGTATTAAAGGAGGCTTTACAGTAAAGATGGCTTTACTTGATGTGAAAGATCTGTCTTTAGGATATGATTCGCATACAATAATAGAAGGCCTTACTTTCTCCGTTAATGCCGGCGATTATCTTTGTATCGTCGGCGAAAACGGAGCCGGGAAGAGCACTCTCATGAAAACCATCCTTAATCTGAGAGAACCGTACGGTGGACGGATCATCCTGGGAGAAGGATTAAAGCGCAGTGAGTTTGGCTATCTTCCGCAGCAGACTATAGTGCAGAAGGATTTTCCCGCGTCTGTTTATGAGATAGTTCTTTCGGGGAACCAGGGACATTGCGGCTGGCGGCCTTTTTACAATGCGGAAGATAAGAAGAGAACTCTTGAAGCTATGGAGCGGCTGCAGATCACGGATCTGAGTAAACGATGCTACAGGGAACTTTCGGGCGGACAGCAGCAGAGAGTGCTTCTGGCAAGGGCGCTTTGTGCAACAAAGAAGCTGCTTCTTCTGGATGAGCCTGTATCCGGGCTCGATCCCAAGGTGACCGTGGAGATGTATGAACTGATCGAAAGTCTTAATAAGGATGGGATCACGATGATCATGGTAACCCATGATATACACGCTGCGTTATCTTATGCCAGTCATATACTTCATATCGGCAGCGATATCTTTTTCGGAACACGGGATGAGTATGTCGACAGCGAAGAGGGACGGTATTTTATTAATAAGAAGGGAGAAAAGTCATGATCGATAAGCTTTTATTGTATCTGCAGATCCCTTTTGTAATATATGCCCTTATAGTCGGCGTGCTGGTCGCGCTGTGTTCGTCTTTACTGGGGGTGACACTGGTATTAAAGCGATTTTCATACATAGGCGACGGGCTTTCTCATGTAGCGTTCGGGACCATGGCGATCGCATCGGCGCTTAAAGTGGCAGCCGAAAACACACCGGTCGCATCTGCGCTTTCAGCTACGGGAGACATGATACTGGTAATGCCGCTCACCATACTGTGTGCGGTGCTTTTGCTGAAGACAGGTCAGAATACTGCTGTAAAGGGAGACGCAGCCATAGCGATGCTTTCGGTTGGAGCATTGAGTTTCGGATACCTGATCATGAATATTTTTCCTACATCGGGTAATCTCAGCGGGGATGTATGTTCCACGCTTTTTGGATCAACATCGATACTGACGCTGCTGCCTGCAGACCTGATAGTATGCGTAATATTATCGATCATAGTGATCGTGGTATTTGTATTCTTTTATAATAAGATATTTGCAGTGACTTTTGATGAAGATTTTGCGAAAGCGATCGGAACACAGGCGGGTGTATATAATCTTATAATAGCCATAGTTACTGCTGTGATAATAGTTCTGGCTATGGATCTGGTAGGTACGTTATTGATATCCGCGCTGGTGATCTTTCCGGCTATCTCGGCTATGCGCCTGTTTAAGAGTTACAGGGCTGTGACTGTATGTTCGGTGGTATTATCAGTATTCTGCGCTTTGGCAGGGATCATCATATCCATACTTGCCGGTACACCTGTCGGCTCAACAATAGTGGCGGCTGATGTTGCGGCATTCGGGATATGCTGGATCATAGGTAAGTTCAGGAGATGATATGATAATGAAAAGAAAGATATTTATAACCGCTTTGGTTTTTATGACACTTATACCGGCATGTTCGGGTGATAAAGGCACAGCGTCGCGGACCGCCGGAAATACTCAGACGGTGAATGATATTCTGGAGCAGGGCCTTGCCGATGCCGGGAAGCAGTCTGTAACCATATCCACACCCGATCCGACATCAACACCTACACCCATACCCACACCGACGGCTGCGGATACTGAAGAAGAAAAGGAAGAGGAAGAAGTTGTTTTAAGTACTACAGAAGGAATAGATGTAGATCTTACACAGCTTTCTTCGACACTGGTTTATTCCGAGGTGTATAATATGATGTATATGCCGGAGGATTATATCGGTAAAGTTATAAAAATGGAAGGAGCCTGCTCCTTTTATCATGATGATATCACTGGAAATGAATATTATTCCTGTATAATACAGGATGCTACAGCTTGCTGTGCGCAGGGGATCGAATTTGTGCCTGTTAATCCGGAGGTGGTACCGGGTGAAGGCGGAGATGTCACGGTTGTAGGTGTCTTTGATACATACATGGAAGGTGATTATATGTATTGTACGCTGCGAAATGCTACTGTTCTATGATCTGACAAAAAAGCAGCGCAGTTCGTTTGCGGAGGAAAAATGAAAGAGCATAAGCTTCCGAAATACGTCTGGGGAGAGCTCACGTCTCACAACATTAAGGAAGGGGATGTGCTTTGCACAAGTCCCGTAGATCTGTCTTTTGAATGTGAATATATTTCCGGTTTCGTATTCCTTACAGAAAAAATAATAGGTGCTTACACCGAAAAGCTTCCTGCTGATCACATCCGTTATTTCAGGGGGACCAAAACCCAGGACCTGAAGGATGCTGAACAGGGGAGCGATACAGATATACGTCTGTTTGACATAAAAAAGACGGAGAATGTCCGCCTTGAACGTCATATAGGCTCCAATATCCTGTGCGCCGAATATGACGGTGAAAAGATAGAGATAGCAGCTCTTACCAATACCAATGCAGAGTCCATGTTCTTTTTTATCAGGCAGTTTAAGAATGTAAAAAAAGGTCTGAGCGTGGATGAGGAGATGATACAAAAGGAAGAGGAAGAAGAGGAATCTCTGTATTGCCCGATATGCGGTACCATGTATCCCGATCCGGAAAAGAAGCTGTGTCCCAAATGTACCAACAAGCGGACGATCTTCGGAAGGACATTAAAATATTTCTTCAGATATAAAGCTTCGATCGCATTGTTGTTTTTATGTTATTTGATCTCTTCTGTTATAAGCATTGCATGGCCGTATCTTTCGGGTAAGATGCTGTATGACCGGGTGCTGGCAAAAGATCCTGAATTTCTTGCCAGGTACGGACTGGGAGGACAGTTTACACTGGCCCTGATCCTGCTGGTCGTAATGATGTTCGGATGCAGGCTTATCTCACATCTTACAAGTGCTGTTCAGATGGCTGTAATGGCTAAGGTTGCCACATCAACTGTCCGTGATATCAAGACTGATATCTTTTCCGCGATGAGCAGACTGTCACTTAATTTCTTTACCAGCAAACAGACCGGTGGTCTGATGACACGTGTTGTGAGCGATGCAGATCGAGTAACTGAATTCTTCATAGATGGTCTTCCTTCCGTATTTATCCAGGGGATGACGATAATCGCAACCTTTGTGGTAATGTACCGCCTGAACTGGCAGATGGCTCTTATTGCATGTATACTCCTTCCGCTTCTGGTATTCATGACTGTCAAGCTCCGTCCCGGACTATGGACGCTTTCGGGCAGAAGGCACCGTGCGGAAAAAGGTGTTACAGGCAAGGCAAACGATAATCTGACAGGGGCACGTGTTGTCAAGGCGTTCGGGCAGCAGGAGGCAGAGATAGAGCGTTTTGAAAGGCCCAACAAAAACCTTCGTGAAGCCGAAGTCAATATAGTTAAGCTCAGAAATCAGTTTTCCATTTTATATAATATGGTGCAGGAGGTATCCAGCATCTGGATATGGATCATAGGAGTATTTTTTGTCCTGAAGACGGAGCAGATGGAACTGGGGGTTTTGCTGACCTTTGTAGGTTATGTGGGGCAGCTGAACGGTCCTATGAATTTCTTTTCAAGGGTATTCCGCATGTGGTCGGACAGTATCAATTCCGCGCAGAGGCTTTTTGAGATAATCGATTCCATACCGGATGTTAAAGAGAGTGAGCATCCCGTACATATGAAGGCGCCCAGGGGAGAGATCGAACTGGATAACGTGACTTTTGGGTATTCGATCAGCAAACCTGTACTTAAGAATATCACATTAAAAGTCAGAGAAGGGGAATTGCTGGGGATAGTCGGACGTTCGGGCGCGGGAAAGTCTACACTGGTTAATGTTATCTCAAGACTTTATGATATTCAGGAAGGAAGCATTAAGATCGACGGAGTTGATGTAAAAGATCTTGCGCTTTCGGATCTTCGTCGTAATGTGGCCATGGTATCCCAGGATACATATATTTTCATGGGAAGCGTGGCGATGAACATCGCCTATGGAAGAGAAGAAGCTAAAAGGGCGGACATCATACGTGCAGCCAAGATGGCAAGTGCTCATGATTTTATATCAAAAATGCCGGATGGTTATGATACGGTAGTCGGAGCCTCGGGAAAGGATCTCTCCGGCGGTGAGAAACAGCGGCTTTCAATTGCAAGGGCAATACTTGCCGATCCTAAGATACTGATACTTGATGAGGCCACCGCAAGCGTTGATACGGAGACGGAAAAGGCGATCCAGAATTCACTTAAATTCCTTGTAAAAGGGCGAACGACGTTGTCTATAGCACACAGGCTGTCCACCCTGAGGGATGCCGACAGGCTGATAGTCATAGAAAAGGGACGGATCGCCGAAGAAGGTACGGCAGCAGAACTGGATAAGATAGAAGACGGTATTTATCATAAACTGTGCAGGTTACAGGTAAGAAAAAGTGATTGGGACAGAGAGGTGATGGAAATGGTACAGACGGCTGAAAATGATATCAACTATTATGAAAAAGAAGCGGAGGAGATGACCAGGCTCTACATGATAACCCCTGAAGATAAGTTTGAACGTACCGAAGGCGGGTTTGTAGATCTTACCAGCGGGGGCAGGCTTTACAGAAGCGTAAAAGTCGTAAGACTCTTTCCGTTCACGGACGCGGATAAGTATATCTCGATAAGAGAAGGGGATGAGAAGGCCAGGGAGATAGGTATAATCGAAGATCTGGATTCCATGCCCGAAGAGACGGTAAAGATACTCAGGGAACAGCTGGATCTTAATTATTTCACACCGGTAATAAAGAAGATATACAGCATAAAGGATGAATTCGGCTTTGCTTATTTTCATGTGCTCACGGATAAGGGAGAGTGCAAGTTTGCCATAAATATGGCGTCAAATGCTGTGACCAAGCTTTCTGATGACAGGCTCATAATAGCAGATCTTGATGAAAACCGTTTTGAGATACGTGACGTAAATGCTCTTACCATGAAGGAACGCCGTAAACTGGATATGTTCCTGTAGATCAGGGGAAAACAAAATGATATTAAAATATACCATACCACAAAGAGTAAATGATCTCATCACCCTTAGAGAAGATGAGCGGATATACTATGCCGTTCCTTTTGATATAAGCAGGGAGGCGGCATTTACTGATGATTCATATCTTGTGGTCACCACACAGAGAGTGCTCGTTTTCACACAGGGGGAGCCCGGCGAAGCTTATGAAATAAAAGATATCAGTGCTGCGAGAGCCGTACCCCGTGTGGGAGGCGGTCTTCTTACCGTTACGTTTAAAGGAGAGGAAAGGATACTAGTACATTATTCGGCTAAACATCTTAGCCGCTATGCTTATATTGCCAGAGGTATTAATATCCTGGTATCGGGCCGCTTTGAGGAAGTGGAGAGCAGGGAATATGAGAAGATGTGTCCGATATGCGGCCGTGTCATACCGGGAACGAAGAACTGTCCCAAGTGTTCAAAAGAGGGAGGCTTTATTAAAGCGTTCACACGCATGGCAAAGCCCTATAAAAAGGATTTCTTCGGGATCTTTATTCTTATGATACTGGCGGCGGTTACCACTCTCTTAAATCCGGAGATACAGAAACATCTGATAAATGATGTGCTTAAAGGAAACGGAGGTATGAAAAAGGCTTTAGTCTTTTTAATGATGATGTTTTCTTTGAGTATCGGTATAGTGATCGTAAATGTGTTGAAGAGCAATGCTTCGGCAAAGCTGGGAGCGAAGATATCTGCGGATCTCAGGTCAAAGCTCTTCAGAAAATACCAGGAGCTGCCTATCAGTTTTATAAATGACAGACGTCCGGGTGAACTTTTAAATCGTATAACCAATGATACTATGTATATACGTATGTTTATGGAAGATGTGTTCTGCAATCTTTTTGCGGTGCTGTTCATCTTTATATGGGATGTGATATTTATGATGGCACTGAACCTGAAGCTTTCGCTGATCACCTTTGCTTTTATTCCTGTAGCAGTTTTTCTTACGGTAGCCTTCAGAAAGACCGTCAGCAGGATCTTCAGACTGCAGTTTCGAAAAAATGACGATGTGGCGAGTGACCTTCAGGATGTTCTGTCCGGAATGCGTGTTGTAAAGACATACGGAAAAGAAAAAGAAGAGTCTGAAAAGTTCAAAAGACTTTCTGCCGAATATGCACGTATAAACAGAAGAAATGAAACCTTCTGGGCATATTTTTCGCCTTTGCTCCAGCTGGTGATGGGGCTGGGGGTACTGGCAGTGGTCCTGTTCGGCGGTATGGATGTTTTGGGAGATAAGATGAGTGCAGGCGAGCTTTATCAGTTTATCACCTATACATCACTTCTGTTCCAGTATATATCATGGATGAACCGTCTGCCGCTCCAGCTGGCACAGCTGTCAGCGTGTCTGGACCGTGTAAATGACATACTTGGACAGGATGTTGAGAAAGAGGATGAAAGTATCGTACAGGATATGGATATCAAGGGAGAGATAACTTTTGATCATGCCACCTTCGGATATAAATCCTATCAGCCTATACTTGAAGATCTTTCCGTTACGGTAAAACCCGGTGAGATGATAGGTATTGTCGGGGCTTCCGGAGCGGGTAAATCAACACTTATCAATCTGCTTATGGGACTTTATGATGTTGATGACGGAAGGATACTTATAGACGGCCGTGACAAAAAGACGATACGAAGCAGTTCTTACCATTCACAGATAGGTGTAGTATTGCAGGAGACATTCCTTTTTTCAGGGACCATACTTGACAACATACGTTTTTCAAAACCCGACGCCACTTATGAAGAGGTCATAAGGGCAGCAAAGATGGCGAATGCTCACGATTTTATCAGCGACACGCCAAACGGATATAATACCTATGTAGGGGAAAAAGGCTATTCCTTATCCGGCGGAGAAAGACAGCGTATAGCCATAGCAAGGGCTATACTTACCGATCCAAGGCTTTTGATCCTTGACGAGGCAACCGCAAGCCTGGATACAGAGAGCGAGTTCATGATACAGAAGGCGCTTAACCGTCTGACCGGTGGAAAGACTACTTTTGCCATAGCGCACAGGCTCTCGACACTTAAGAATGCAGACCGTATAATGGTCATTGATAAAAGGCATATAGCCGAGATGGGGTCTCATGAGGAGCTCCTGGCGAAAAAAGGAATATATTATAATCTTCAGATGGCTCAGAACAGTCATTGATGAAGATCATTTTGATCGGAATATTTACATATCGTGCCTGATGTGATAGTGTGGGATTATGAAAAAGCAGGATAAAAAAAGTACAAAACCCATGAAAAGATCCGCGTTCCGAAACGGCAGCGTAGGTCTTATCGTAAATGTTATCCTGACGGCTTTTATAATGGTAGCTGTCTTTATACTTCTGCTGGTTTCCCGAAGGGATAAAGAAGACAGAGTAGATGTACCGGCTGTCGTAAAGGCAGGTGAAGACGGCTTCGATGACAGCGGAGCATGTAAGTTTAACCAGTTTACTTGGTCATCGGACGAAGGGAGAGAAGATCCGGGCAAGCTGGTGGGAGCCCGCCTGGGGAGTGTGATCTCCGTATTCGGAATGAGTGCGGGCAGGGATGTTGATTCGGTAATAGGATCAAAAGAGATCACTGAGGAATTCGCTCTTTCATCAGGGAGCGGTACTCTGTATGTAACGGCTATAAACGTCTGTGCGGATCCTGTCAGATTAAACGACTGCTATATCTGTGCGGTAAGGTTTACTCCGGATGCGGGAGTATATGGTCTGGCAAAAAATATGACCTGCGGCATCAGGGAACTGGGTGAGATACGCAGCTATTATTCCGAACATAATCTGTTTCTGGAGACAGATGCATCACTTCTGTATAAAACGAATGATGAAAACATCAGTTTTACATACGCGGAAACTGAGTCCGGACGTGTTACCCGGCCGGTATTTCCGGGGATAAATGAAGTGGATGGCATCTTTAGTTTTGAGGATGGTATACTTGACAGTTACCGTGTGGAGGCACCGGAGCTGCTTTATTACGCTCTGAGAAACAATGTCAGCCAGTATGATCTGGAGCAGATGAGCGCTGCTGAACTTGAAGCCGTAAAAAAACAGCGGGATCATTATCTGGATGAGCTTCGGGAAGCCTTTGATGCTGCGGGTGTGGAAGTTGATATCGATGATGAGACCGGCACCATAGCAATGAAGAGTGATGTGCTCTTTGATTTTGATTCTTATGTGGTCAGACCGGATTCAAAGGAATATATAAATGACTTTATCAATGCATATGCATCTGTGCTTCTGAGGGATGATATCATCTCGTCCATCCATGCTCTTCGTTTTGAGGGACATACGGATACAAGAGGAACGCATGAATATAATAAGAAGCTGTCGCTAAAACGTGCTCAGAGTGTGCTGGATTACTGCATTAAGGAAAGCAGTTTAAGTGATGAGCAGCGAAGTGATGTTTCGGCTCTGGCCGAGACTGTGGGTTATTCATATGATTATCCCGTATACAGGGATAACGGAACGGTAGATATGGACGCATCCCGTCGTGTGGAGATCAATTTTGTGATAGGGACCAGGTATTCCACATACGGCCCTGACAGGGAGGAAAGACCGGACGATAAAGAAGGTGATCTTTCCTCAGCTTCGGAAAATGTGCTGAGAGGGGTTAGCTGCAATCCCGATCAGTGGACGGTAGCGGGCCTCAGCGATACATTTTCGGATGATCCACAAAAGAGGCTGTATGAGCTTTTGAATGCGGATACAATGTGCATACTTGCAGGCCAGAAGACAAGGATCAGCCCCTCCGGAGACGGACAGATAAAAAGGATGACTCTGTCAGATCCGGGGATAGGAAGGATCTCTTCGGAAAATGATATATATTATTTTGAGGCTAAAAAAGCCGGTACGACAAAGGTGGAGGCGAAGATAGAGGGAGGATATACAGACGGCTCCGATCTGAAAGCTTATGTTACCATGCATGTGCTTGAACCATCCGATGATCTTCCGCTCAAGCTCATACCGGATAAAAGCAGTTTTAAAAGAGGAGATAATGTGAAGTTTTCCGTGAAAGGAGCTTTTGACGGTGATGTGTGGGCCTTTGCATATTACACAGGGCTGCGTAACGGAAAGCTTTCATCAGGCGGATATGGGAAGGGAGCAGACTGGATAGATGGGACCACATTATCCATAGATCTGACACAGCCGGCATCTGCAGCCGATAAGGCTGAGCTTACCGTGATCCTTACTCCGGCATATGATCCGGATACAATACTGGGGTATTACCGTTGTACCGTAAGGAAATAAAAAACTCCTTTGTTTTCGGCAAAGGAGTTTTTTGATCTGTAATGTTAAAAATGTAAGGAGAGCTGTCTCATCCTGCAGCTTTTTCAAGATCGGCTGTTACTTTCTTAAGATCTTCCCTTATACTTAAATGCTGGGGGCAGGCCTGTTCGCATTTTCCGCATTCCTTACAGTTGGCTGCACGTTTCCCGTCTTTCTCCATGCCTTCCCACTGCCATTTGACAACGCCGTAGTCCTGATACATATGGAAACGGTTCCAGACACTGAAGTTGCCGGGGATATCCACGCCGAAAGGACAGGGCATGCAATACCTGCAGCCGGTACAGCCGTTCTGGATACGGCTGTTCATTATCTCTTTTATTGTGTCTATAGCTTTATATTCCTTTTCCTCCATGGGAATGAAATCCGTAAAGGTATCAAGGTTGTCTTCCACCTGTTCCATGGACGACATACCGCTGAGTACAGTGAGGATATCAGGGAGAGTAGCTACATAACGGAGGGCAAAAGATGATGGGCTCTTGCCGGGGCGTACACTTTCGAATACATCTGTTATGTCTTTTGAAAATCTTGCAAGTGATCCCCCTTTAATGGGCTCCATTATAGTTAAGGGTATGCCAAGCTCTTCGGCAAGTTTATAACCTTTCATTCCGGCCTGCTCGTCAACATCCATGTAGTTGAGCTGTATCTGACAGAAATCCCAGTCTCTGTATCTGATTATCTCCTCAAACACATCATAGCTGTCGTGGAATGAAAAACCGAGGAAGCGTATCTTTCCTTCGGCTTTTAATTCTTCAAGACGCTTAACCGTGCCGAGATCACGCTGCTTTTCCCAGCTGCCTCGATTCAGAGCGTGCATGAGATAAAAATCAAAATGGTCTGTCTGCAGTTTTTCGAGCTGTTCATTAAAGTACTTATCAACATCCTCTATGGTGTTGATAAACCATACCGGCAGTTTGGTAGCCAGGTAGAAAGAATCCCTGGGATATTTTTTCAGAGCCTCTCCGACAAAACGTTCGCTTTCACCGTCATGATAGGGATAAGCCGTATCGATATAATTTACCCCCGAAGCAATGGCTTTATCCAGCATTTTCTCTGCCAGAGGCCTGTCGATCTTTCCTTCTGCATTAACAGGAAAACGCATACAGCCAAAGCCAAGCAGAGAAACATTGATCCCCAGTTTATCAAACCTTCTCTTTTCCATCCCCGAACCTCCTTATTATTCATTTTATAATAGGGTTAAAATAACGGATATTCACATTATATCATTTTCCGGCGGAAATACTTCTTATTATTTGAGGGTATGCATATTATTTTTTGCTGTTTGTAAATAATACGGAATTGTAGTATATTAAGGCGTATTAACTTTGAAGATGGGAGGTCTGTCATGGGCAGGACTGCGGATAATAAAGAACGTGAGAAAGCTATAACCGGGACCAGTATAATAGGCATATTGGCCAATATATTTCTGGCGGCATTTAAGGCCGGAGCCGGGCTGGTGGCGGGGTCTATAGCCATAGTCCTGGATGCTGTGAATAACCTTACGGACGCATTCAGCTCGGTTATAACCATAATAGGTATCAAACTCGCAAAAAAGAAACCTGATCAGGATCATCCGTACGGCTACGGAAGGATCGAATATTTCAGCACCATCCTTATATCTCTTATCGTTTTTGCGGCAGGAGCGGCATCGCTTATAGAATCTGTAAAGAAGATAATCACTCCTACGATGCCGGAATACACGGCAGTAACGGTTATAATAATCGTGGTATCGGTTATCACAAAGCTGATACTGGGACGATTTGTCAAGGCACAGGGGGTGAAGTATGCATCCGATGCGCTCGTTGCCTCCGGTTCCGATGCAAGCTTTGACGCGATTATTTCAGCTTCTACGCTGGCGGCTGCCGCAGTTATGTATTTTTTTCACTTCTCGGTTGATGGTATCGTGGGAGCGATAATATCGGTATTTATCGTGAAGGCCGGTCTGGAGATGCTTTTGGATGCTATAGGGCATGTGATCGGAAAGCGCCCCGAAAGTGCCATTACCGCTGAGATAAAAAAGACAGTCAATTCAATAGACGGAGTTATAGGTACCTATGATCTTATCCTTCATAATTACGGACCCGATTCTGCGATCGGGAGTCTTCATATCGAAGTGGATGGCAGCATGAGCGCAACACAGCTTCATGCCCTTACACAGAAGATACAGCGCGCTATCCTTGAAGAGTTCCGTATTTTTGTGACTGTAGGTATCTATGCGGTCGATAAGGCAGATGAAGAAAAGGTACTGATGAGGAATAAGCTGGAAGAGATATCAAAGAAGCATGCCGGTATCGTGAACTGTCACGGGGTTTTTATCGATACCGTGGAGAAGTGGGTGTCTTTTGATGTTACCATGGATTTCAGCGTATCGGATAAAACGGCTTTGATCGATATGATAAAAAAGGAAGCGGAAGAGGAATATCCGGGGTATTGTATAAATATCAACCCAGATACGGATTATAGTGATTGACCGGATAAATCCAATGATGGTATAGTAGATACGGTTACAGACCAAATATTAAAACATGGGGGATCATCATGAATATTGAAAAGGGCGAAAAAAGACTGGAAGCAATAAACCGCTTACACGCTTTAAGCGAGGCGTTTCATCTCGGAAATGAAGCACTGGATAAATTTAATAATAATAAGATCTGTGTTTCATCCGAAACATCCGTCAAATCACTGTTTGTGGATGACCGTTATGTAAGAATAGTGAACAAGTTTGAACAGGATAATAATGCTCTGGTATATATGGCGCTGGAATCAGGTGCTATGGAAGGATTTCTTACTCTGTCACTGCTTTACGTAAGCGACTTTAAAGGTGAGTGGAAAAAAGAATCGCTTCAGCCGAATGGTGAGATACTTGCGTATGAAAGTGTTGTGGATGACCAGATGGAAGGCGGATTCGGAAATGATACAGTATCCATAAAGCTGTCATCTGTGGGAGGCCGCCTGATAAAACTGGCATAACGAAAAAAAGGCATAACGATAACAGAGAGCGGCGGGAATGTATGATCAGAAGATGATCGTGTTCCTGCCGCTTTCTTTGCCGATATAGAGTTTGGCATCGGCGTCTTTGATATTGGCGGTCAGGGGTTTGTTGTTGTCATATTCCGATAGCCCGTATGTAAGGGTCACCTTTATCAGCTGGCCGGAAGCGTTTACACCGGCTTTTCGTACCGCACTCTGAACATTATAAAGAACATCTTTTGCCTGATCTCCGTTCAGTCCGGGAAAGGCTATAAAGAATTCCTCACCGCCCCATCGGGCAACAAAGCCTCTGTTGTCAACGGTGGAAGAAATGGCATTCGCTATGGATCTGAGGACCATATCTCCTATATCATGTCCATATGTGTCGTTTACATGTTTGAAGTGATCTATATCACATATACATATGCTGCAAAGCTCGGAATCAGCTCTTTTTACAAATTCCTGCAGATATTCCATAGCCATACCGCGGTTGTTGAGCCCCGTAAGTGGATCGGTATTGGCTTTTTCCTTAAGACGCTTATTGTATTCGATCAGCTTCTTTTCCATTTTCTTGCTGTCGTCGGAGAACATATGAGCAGCTATGCAGGTGCAGAGTATGATGATAAACATGCAGCTGTCTCTTAAACAATGCCGGGTGGCAGCGCTCAGTTCATAAACCGGTTCACGGTTCCCGTAGAGATAGGACATTCCCTGATAAACTATAAATGTAGAAAGGCTGAACAGCGCTTTCTGCAGAAAGCTTTCATAGCTGGCAAAGAAAAATATGATTATCACAAAGGGCGGAAAGATCTGAAATGACGAGTCGGGCCCAAACAGCCACAAAAGCCCCATTGCCCAGGCTGTCGTGACCAGAATAAATGACCATACAAGTATCATCTTGGGGACATGGAAAGAAAGGATAAAGATGATAAGATAAAAAAAAGCCAGTAAAAGAGTACCAAGACTGGCTGCATATCGGGATATTATAGTGAATCCGGCTGCGTTTACTGCAAAAAAAAGGATGAGTGTAAGGCATATTATCCGGATGAGAACGGCCATTTTTTTTGATTCGTTCTCATCTGAAGTCTCTTTGGTGATAAGGTTTTTAAGAGCCTCAAACACTTTCATGCATTTTATTATACAGGAATGAAATTTTGCGGACAATAAGGTTTTTTTGTCAAAAAAAAGCCTCAGATAGCAAGAATGTCCTGTTTCTCATGATATCGTTTCACATTGTCACCATTTTAAGAATGTGTTAAGATGTCTTTATGCGATCCAGGTTTACTATGGTTTTGAGCATTATATTATTATCTGTGGCTGCGATCTTCATCGTGGCGTTTTTGTATTTCAGGATAAATATAAGTAAGGCGCGCGAGGATGAAAATGTCCGTCTGTACAAGCGCTATTATGTGATGATATGCGATGATATCAATTCTTCGTTCTGGCAGCATGTATATCAGGGAGCAGCTGATGCAGCTGAGAGCATGGATGCCTATGTAGAGCTTTTCGGGCATGGCCTGAATGAGGATTATTCACCTGAGGAGCTTATGGAGATGGCTATATCGTCAAAGGTTGACGGTATAATGGTGCTTGGCAATGAGGAAGATGAAATGACTGCTCTGATCGACCGCTCGGCAGATCTGGGGATCCCGGTCGTGACGATGTATTCGGACAGTCCGAGTTCAAAGCGCTGTTCTTTCGTGGGAGTGAGTGCGTTTAACATAGGACGTGAGTACGGACGGCAGATAGTAAATGCCAGAAATGAGAAGCTGCGTATCGGAGCGGGAACGGAAGATGCGGATCAGGACAGCGCAGAGCCTGTCGCCGTTACGATATTTTTTGATGATAATAACCGTCTGTATGATCAGAGCGTGATACTGTCCGGCATTAACGATGCATTAAGCCGTGAGGCTGCGGATGCGGAGTTTTTGATCAGGACTGTGGCGGTAGATAACAGCAATCCCTTTTCGGTCGAGGAAAGCATGCGTGATGTTTTTATGGATGAAGAGGTGCCGGATATCCTGGTGTGTTTAAGCGAGCTTGATACCACCTGCGCTTATCAGGCGGCCATAGATCATAATATGGTGGGTAATGTATATATACTGGGATATTATGATTCGGAAAAGATACTGAATGCTTTGAGCCGCAATGTCCTGTATTCAACACTCGCGGTTGATACTTCCGAAATGGGACGATACTGTGTGGAGGCTCTTAATGAATATGTCGAAATGGGTAATACCAGCCAGTATTTTTCGACAGATGTTACCATTATCGACAGAGGGAATGTGAGCTCTTATCTTAACAGTGGAGGGGAGGCTTATGAATAAAAAGATAGGCAGTCTGCCTCTTTCGGCTAAGATAAGCGGTATTTTCATATCTGCAAACCTCTTTATATTTATCGTAGATATAATGCTGTTTCTGGGGATAAACAGTATGTCAGTTGAACTGGAAGGAACATATCTGGAGAACCGGCATCTCAATGAGCTTACGGAAGCCCTGGATGATGTGCAGAGAGCCATGACGGAGTATCTGGATTCCAAGTCGACAGATTCACTTTCAGATTATTATATCAGTGAGCAGAGATATAATGAGCTTTCCTCGGGGCTGGATAAACAGGTGACTAACAGGGCTTATGACAGGATGGAACGTAATATCAGTTTTATGTCTGTGGATTATCTTGAAAAAGTTGCCCGGACTATCGAGGCAAAACGTGGCAGAAATGTTGAAAGATACAGGGTACAGTATGAGGAGGCGTCGAAGCTTTATGAATACATACGCTCATATATACGCAGCTTAAACGGTGAGCGTTTTGTAAGCAATTCCGAGAGGTATGCGACTCTTTCCGAAAGCTTCAGGAAATTTGAATTTTTCGCCATGGCCGTCATGGTGGTTGTATTTATAGCAAGTGCGTTTGTTATTATCCGTATCACCCGTATGCTGATCTATCCTCTTCAGGCTCTGGCCAGGAGTGCAGATGAAGTGGCGGGAGGTAATCTGGAGGCAGAGCTTCCAAAGAGTGTCAATAATGATGAGACCGGCAGGCTGACTGCGGCTTTTTCCAAGATGATGGTGAGTATCAGGGAGTATATTGAGCGTCTGCGCGAGAGTATGGAAAAGGAACGCCTTATGCAGGAGAAGGAATTGATGATGGAGACGCATCTTAAAGATGCGCAGCTCAAATATCTTCAGGCTCAGATCAATCCGCATTTCCTTTTTAATACGTTAAATGCCGGTGCACAGCTGGCCATGATGGAAGGAGCTGACAGGACTTATGAGTATGTGCAGACCGTGGCTGATTTCTTCCGTTATAATGTAAGGAAACAGGATGAGCTGGTCAGTATTGAAAATGAGGTTGATCTGGTGGATAATTACATACGTATACTTAATGTGCGTTTTTCCGGTGACATCCACTATGACAGGCAGACTGACGAGCGTCTGCTTAAGGTTAAGATGCCGGGGATGATCTTACAGCCTATCATAGAAAATGCCGTGAATCACGGGATACGTGAGATGGGGGACAGGGGCCATATCCAGCTTAAGGTATACAGGGATGAAGACAGGGTGTTCATTTCGGTAAAAGATAACGGGAAAGGAATGAGCCGTGAGGATATAGACAAACTCCTTTGCGGCGAATGGAAATATGAGGAGAAAAAAGGAGATTCCAACGGGATCGGAATGGATAATGTGATCGCACGGCTTAAACTTTTTTCGGAACGGGATGATGTGATAGACATAGTGAGCGAAGGGATCGATAAGGGAACCGAAGTTATCATCAATCTTCCGCTGGAAAAGGAAAATGAGACTGATACTGAAATAAAAAGTGCTTAAAAAGAGGTTGTGATATGTACAGGGTTATGCTGGCCGATGACGAAGGGATAGTCATCGATTCAATGAAGTTCATAATAGAGAAGGAGTTCGGCGAGGAATGTGAGGTGGAATTTGCCAAGACCGGAAGAGCGGTCATTGAACTGGCGGAACGCTTCAGACCGGATATTGCGGTAATGGATATCCAGATGCCGGGGATAAACGGTATCGAAGCAATGAAGGAGATAAAAGCGTTTTCGGCAAATACTGTCTTTATAGTGATGAGCGCTTACGATAAATTTGATTATGCCCAGGAAGCCATAAAACTCGGAGTACTTGAATATATCAATAAACCCATGGAGAAGACCAGGTTTGTACAGGTACTGAAGAAAGCAATGGAGCTCATTGACAATAAGCGCAAAAAGCGCAGCGATGATCTGCTGGTCAAAGAAAAGCTGGAAAGCGTAGAACCCATAATAGAGAATGGTCTGATATACAATATACTGTTCCAGGAGCATTTTGAAGAGGATATAGATAATTACAGGACCATACTGGGAGTTGAGGCGGATCACGGATACATGATGTGCGTTGTCTGCGGTGATACCCAGGAAGGAAACCATATGACCAATGCAGTGGGCAGCTCGGTAAAGATATCAAAACATTACACAGAGGTAAGAGCCGGGCTGAAAGAGTTCTTTAACTGCAAGATAGGAACGGTCATGGCGAACAAGATAGCAGTACTTGTTCCTTATGAAAACAGTACCATGGATTACAATACCAGGATCGATCTGATCGATAAAGGCAGGGAGATGGTAAGATACTTAAGGAGACGCTTTGATATAAGCTTCCGCCTGGGGATAGGAGGTGTCAAACCCTTAAAAGAAATGGGACAGTCCTATCAGTAGGCTATAAATGCTCTTATAGCCACTACCAATCAGGTGGCTCATGCCGACGATCTTCCGATAGGCTGTGATTATGAAAAGGACTATCCGGTGGATATAGAAAAGCAGCTTTTTGAGAGCGTGCAGCGCGGGGACTATAATGAGGCAGCTCTTCATGCAACAGGGTTTATCGAATGGATGGAGGGATTTGACGGATCGAATATCATGTCGATACGCCTTAAGCTTTTGGAATTTGTCCTTTGGGCAGAACGTCTGGCTTATGAGAATGGAGGTATGACATACCGCTTCGGGTCAAGAGATTCATATCTTCCGGAGATCATGTCGATGGATGGAACGGAGCAGCTTAAGGAATGGTTTTTGAATAAGATCAAGACCTCATGCCAGAATATCGGGAGTAAACGGCAGGAGCGTTCTACGGATACTATCAAGATAGCACGTGATTATATAGGAGAGAATTTCTCAAAAGATATCTCTCTTGATGATGTTTCCAGAGTTGTGAACATATCGCCATATTATTTCAGTAAGCTCTTTAAGGAAGCGACCGGAGAGAATTTTATTGAGTATCTGACCAACATCCGGATAGAAAAAGCGAAAGAACTGCTTAAGAATTCCGATATGTCAATGAAGGAGATATGCGCAATGTGCGGATATTCGGATCCTAATTACTTCAGCCGCACTTTTAAAAAGAATGTAGGCTATACACCAACGGAGTATAAAGAAAAAAATGCGTAAGAACGAAAAAAAAATACTTGTTTTGATACTGGCGTTTTTTAGTGCGCTTGCTTTATGCTGCTGCTCAAATACCGTGACCCAGGATACCCAGAATCCGGATAAGCAGGAGGATAAGCTTACGATAGGCATGAGTTTCGATTCGTTTGTCATAGAGCGCTGGCAGAGGGACCGTGACATTTTTGTACAGGCAGCCAAGGAACTGGGGGCGGAGGTCAATGTCCAGAATGCCAATGGTGAGGTGGAAGAACAGAAGCAGCAGATAGAGTACTTTATAAAGAAAAAAGTGGATGTTATAGTCATAGTCTGTATCGATTCCGATGCACTTTCGGATACGATAAAGAGCGCGCATGAAGCGGGAATAAAGGTGATCGCTTATGACCGCCTGATAAACAACGCCGATATAGATCTTTATATTTCTTTTGATAATGAAATGGTCGGAACGCTGATGGGGCAGAGCCTGATAGATAACGGGATCGCAGGCGGCAAGGTAGTGATGGTTGGAGGATCTTTGGCGGATAACAATGTTTCACTGGTTGAAGATGCTTTTGAAAAAGTCATGAATGACAATAATGTACAGATAGCAGACCGTACGCATTGTGACGGATGGAGGGCTGAGCTTGCCGCCGATTATATCTATTCACATCGTGTGCTGGTGTCTGACTGTGATGCGGTCATGTGCGGTAATGACAATGTTGCCAGTCAGGTCGTAAATGCTCTGGCCGTGCAGCGGCTGGCCGGTAAGATGCTGGTTACGGGACAGGATGCGGATCTGGAGGCCTGCCAGCGTATAGTAGAGGGAACACAGATAATGACTGTTTATAAGCCGGTAGAAAAACTGGCACACAGAGCCGCGGAATGTGCAGTGGCTATGGCAAAGGGGCAGGAGATAAGCGGGGAAGATGTAGGGACCATTTCCAACGGAAAGAAGGAACTTCCCTGTGTTAAACTGGAGCCGGTGATGGTCACCAAAGACAATATGGATGAGGTGATAATAGACAGCGGTTTTCATTCCAGAGAGGAAGTTTACCTTAATATAAAATAGTACATCGCCTTTAATTTTTTGCAGAAAATTCCTGGACCATGACAAAAAAATGCTGGTTCAGGTTTTTTTGTTGCTTAAAATCAGACAATAAAGTGAAGCAATTAGCAAACAACTACTATTTGACCTGTGTTAGTATTTGCAGTGTAAGGAAGCAAAAGTGCTTTCGGGAAAAACGAAAAATAAAAATCCAAATTAAAAGGGAGGAATGTAACATGAAGAGATTTACCAAGACACTGTTAGGTGCTACATTGGCAGTTTCCATGCTGGCAGGATGTACCGGTGATACCGGAGCTACCACCACAGGAGGATCTACCGGCGGATCTACAACATCTACTACTACCAGCACAACAACAGACAGCGGTTCATCTACAACCACATCTAATGAAGGCGCAGGCAAGAAGGTTGGTGTGTCGATGCCTACCAAGGATCTGCAGAGATGGAATCAGGACGGCGCTAACATGGAGAGCGAGCTGAAGGCAGCAGGATATGAAGTAGATCTTCAGTATGCAGCAAACGATGTTCAGCAGCAGCTGTCCCAGAT
The DNA here is from genome assembly GCA_902779395.1 of uncultured Lachnospiraceae bacterium. GTDB lineage: Bacteria > Bacillota > Clostridia > Lachnospirales > Lachnospiraceae > NK4A136. Next base: position 43,227 of record CACZBK010000003.1, read on the forward strand.
AGAGAACATGATCGCCGGCGGATGCGACGTAGTCGTTATCGCAGCTATCGAAGGTTCTTCGCTGGGTGAAGCTCTTGACATGGCTAAGGCATCAAACATCCCGGTTATCGCTTATGACCGTCTGCTCATGAACAGTGATGCAGTATCTTACTACGCAACATTTGATAACTACAAGGTTGGTACCGTTCAGGGTACATATGTAAAGGATACCCTTGATCTGGATAATGCAGCAGGACCTTTCAATATTGAGTTCACCGCAGGTGACCCCGGTGATAACAATGCAGGTTATTTCTTCAACGGTGCTTACGATGTTCTTAAACCCTACATCGATCAGGGCAAGCTTAACGTAGTATCCGGACAGAAGTCCTTTGATGAAGTTGCAACTCCTACCTGGGCAACCGATAAGGCTCAGTCCAGAGCAGAGAACATCTTATCATCCTACTATGCAGACGGAACCAATGTAGATGTATGGCTGTGCTCAAATGACTCTACCGCACTTGGTGTTGAGAACGCTTTAGCAGCTAACTACAATGGAACCTATCCTATCATCACCGGTCAGGACTGTGATATTGAGAATACCAAGAACATGATCGCAGGCAAGCAGAGCATGTCAGTATTCAAGGATACCCGTACTCTTGCATCACAGGTTGTTAAGATGACAGGCCAGATCTTAAGCGGAACTACTGTAGATGTTAATGATACTTCTACATACAACAACGGTGTTATCACTGTTCCTTCATTCCTTTGCGAGCCTGTATTTGCTGATGCAGATAACTACAAGGCTATCCTGATCGATTCCGGTTACTACACCGAAGATCAGTTAAAATAAGAAAAAGAGATAGCAGTAAATCATTATACGGCAGGCGGGGAAAACCCCGCCTGTTGTATAGCAGGGAAGACAGAGGCACTCAGTACAGATTGGAGGGGCATTTTGGGCAAGATATTACTTGAAATGAAGGATATTACCAAGACTTTCCCGGGCGTTAAGGCTCTCGATAATGTCAACTTAAAGGTTGAAGAAGGCGAGATACACGCACTGGTCGGAGAGAACGGGGCAGGTAAGTCCACGCTGATGAATGTGCTCAGCGGTATATATCCCTTTGGAAGTTATGAAGGAGATATAATATATAATGGTGAGGTATGCCAGTTCCAGAAGATAACGGATTCGGAGAAGAAAGGTATCGTTATCATTCACCAGGAGTTGGCGCTGGTTCCTCAGATGACTATAGGTGAGAATATGTTCCTGGGCAACGAGCGCGGGAGCAAGAATGCTATCAACTGGGATGAAACGTACGGCGAGGCTGACAAGTATCTTAAGATGGTGGGACTGTCGGAGTCATCGCGTGTACTTATAAAAGATATAGGAACAGGCAAACAGCAGCTGGTGGAGATAGCAAAGGCACTGGCAAAAAACGCAAAATTGCTGATATTGGATGAGCCCACATCATCACTTAACGAAACCGATTCCAGAGCACTTCTGGATCTGATGCTCGAATTTAAGAAAAAGGGCATGACCATGATCATCATAACACACAAGCTCAATGAGGTTGTGTACGTTGCAGATAAGATCACGGTAGTGCGCGACGGTTCGACCGTTGAAACTATGGACTGTCATACTATGGAGATCAACGAGGACAGGATCATCAAGGGAATGGTAGGCCGTGAGATCACAGACCGTTTCCCGAAGAGAAGCAATGTGGAGATAGGCAGTGTCAATATGGAAGTTAAGGACTGGACCGTTTATCATCCTGTCTATGCGGAACGTAAGGTGGTCGACAATGTGAGCATGAACGTCAAGAAGGGCGAAGTGGTAGGTATCTACGGTCTGATGGGCGCCGGACGTACGGAGCTGGCGATGAGCATCTTCGGCCGTTCCTACGGTTCGGATATCACCGGTACTCTTTTTATAAACGGTAAGGAAGTGGTGCTTAAGAATCCGCGTGAAGCCATCAATGCAAAGCTCGCATATGTTACAGAGGACCGTAAGGGTAACGGACTGGTTCTTTCGAATCCGATACGTGTGAACACCTCGCTTGCCAACATGAAGGGCGTGAGCAATAACGGTATCATCGATATGGATAAGGAATACCAGGTGGCTGTTGAGTATAAGGATAAACTGAGGACCAAGACGCCTTCTGTTGAACAGAACGTCGGTAATCTTTCCGGAGGTAACCAGCAGAAGGTCCTTCTGGCAAAGTGGATGTTTACGGATCCGGATATACTGATACTTGATGAGCCTACCAGAGGTATAGACGTAGGTGCCAAGTACGAGATCTATTGTATAATAAATGACCTGGTAAAGGCAGGAAAATCGGTAGTCATGATATCATCCGAGCTCCCCGAGGTTATAGGAATGAGCGACCGTATCTATATAATGAATGAGGGCCGCTTTGTGGGAGAGATGAAAGCAAGCGAAGCCACACAGGAGAATATCATGGCCTGCATCTTACAGGCGGGGAGGGGCGAATAGTATGAATCTTAAATTACTTGATGTATTAAAAAAATATACGATGGTATTTGCCCTGATCGCAGTGATCATATTCTTTTATGCAAGTACCGGAGGGAAGATCCTTCTTCCCCAGAACATAAATAATCTTATCTCCCAGAATGCATACGTGTTCGTTCTGGCAGCAGGTATGCTGTTGTGTATACTGACAGGCGGTAACATAGACCTTGCAGTCGGCTCGGTGGTATGTTTTGTGGGTGGTATCGGTGCCGTGATGATGGATAAGAGCATCAATGTATGGGTAGCGGTAGCAGTAATGCTCATCGGCGGTATACTGGTAGGTGTATGGCAGGGCTTCTGGATCGCCTACGTAAAGGTGCCTCCGTTCATAGCGACTCTGGCCGGTATGTATGCCTTCCGCGGACTGGCAAATGTGGTCATGAAAGGTTTTGCGGTAGGTGTGCGTAACGAGACTTTCCTTAATGTATTCGGCGGAGGCGCAGACTGCTATATCCCCGATGTTTTAGGCGGTGACGGCTTTAACCTTACATGTATGGCAGCAGGCGTGGCAGTAGCTTTGGTATACACGGCATTTGTTGTAAAGAAGAGACTGAGTGCAAAGGCAAAAGGCTATGAGCTGGAGCCTCTGTATCAGGTGATACCCAGGATGGTGGTCATCTGTGCGGCAGTTTTGTGGGTATTCTTTAAACTGGCTAATTACAAGGGTATCCCCGCAGGCCTCATCTGGATAGCGGTAGTGCTGATAGCATACGGATATATCACAACAAAGACTACGATAGGCCGTTATCTTTATGCGGTAGGCGGTAACGAGAAGGCTACCAGACTTTCGGGTATCGATTCACGTAAGGTATACTTCTTCGCTTATATCAACATGGGACTTATGGCCGGTCTGGCAGGTATACTTACGATAGCTCGTGCATCAGGTGCACAGCCTACCTTCGGTAACGGCTATGAGATGGATGCCATCGCAGCCTGCTTTATCGGCGGTGCATCCGCAAACGGCGGTGAAGGCGGGATATTCGGTGTAATCATCGGTGCGGTGCTCATGGGTGTCATAAACCAGGGCATGAGTATCATGGGTATGTCGGCTAATTATCAGAGCGTTGTCAAAGGTATCGTGGTTCTTGTAGCGATCCTCTTCGATGTGCTCTCAAATAAGAAGAAAAAGTAAGGAGAGTGAATCATGGCAAAATTTCTTGAAACATTAAAAAAGCATGCAATGCTGATCGTTCTTGTCCTGGTATATATCTTCTTTACGGTAAGGACAAATGGCTTGATGTTCTCTCCGCTGAACTTTAACGCCCTGATCACGCAGAATGCATATGTATTCATACTGGCGACAGGTATGCTGATGTGTATGCTCACCGGCGGTAATATAGATCTTTCATGCGGATCCTTTGTATGTTTCCTGGGAGCTGTCGGCGGTATCGTAGCGGTAACTAAGGAAATGGGCACAGGCACATCGATCTTTCTTATGCTGATAATAGGAATAGTATATGGCTGTGTACTGGGATTTCTGGTGGCTTACGTAAACATTCCGCCCTGGATCGCCACACTGGCCGGTTATCTGGCATTCAGAGGCTGGGGTACGGCACTGCTTTCGGAAAACAGTGACACCGGAAGTATAGGACCCTTCCCCAAGAGCTTTCTTCAGATCTTTTCGGGCAAGCTTTTTGAAACCAAGATCAACGAGCTTAATATGGTCTGCCTGACCGTAGGTATCATAGCAAGCGTGATCGTGATAGCGGTTAATTTTATCGGCAGGGCAAATAAGTTAAAGAAGGGTTATGAAGCAGAATCTCTCATATCGGTGATAGTAAGATCCGTGCTGTCCGCAGGAGTTATCATACTCTTCGCTTATAAGCTTGCGATGGCAGGCGGTATCCCTACAGTACTGGTATGGGTGGTGGCGATAGTTCTGATCTACAGCTTCATCACATCAAAGACCACCTTGGGCAGATACTTCTATACCATAGGCGGTAACAAGGAAGCGACAAGGCTTTCGGGTGTGGATACCAAGAAGATCATGTTCTTTGCTTACCTTAACATGGCTGTGCTGACGGTTATCACATCCTACATCGTAGTGGCACGTTTCCAGGCGGCTAACTCTACTGCAGGTACCTATTACGAGATGGATGCCATAGCAGCCTGCGTTGTAGGCGGTGTATCGGCATACGGCGGTTCCGGATCGGTATTCGGTATGGTGGTCGGTGCTACACTGATCGGTGTCATCAACCTCGGCATGCAGCTTACGGGTGTGGATGCCGACTGGCAGAAGATAGTCAAGGGTGCAGTGCTTCTTGGTGCGGTTGTATTCGATATCATGGCAGCAAAGAAAAATTCAACAAAATAAGGAAAGATAAAGAAGCAGACGCCCTGTCAAGAAAAAATACTTGACAGGGCGTTTTTCTTCTGGCATAATACCCCTTGTTATGGAAAAAATAGTCGAGCAGGGCATATTATATGATTTTTACGGACCGCTGCTTACGCAGCACCAGCAGGAGATATATGAGGCCTGCGTGTTCGATGATCTCAGCCTTGCGGAGGCGGCGGAGTGCTTTGGGGTCAGCAGGCAGAATATACACGACCTTATAAAGCGCTGCGATAAAAGTCTTAAGGATTACGAAGCACGGCTTGGTCTGATAGCCAGATTCAGGGAAAACCGTGACAGTCTGGAGAGCATGAGAAAACTGTTATCAAAGAACAGAGATGCAGAAGGTGCACGCTCATTAAGCGCTGCAGAGACCGAAGCGCTTCTCATGGCTATAGATGAGCTGCTGGATAGTATATGAAACCCTGCTGATAGGATATATATATGGCATTTGAAAGTTTAAGTGATAAATTACAGAATATCTTCAAGGGGCTTAAGGGCAAGGGCAAGCTGACCGAAGCTGATGTGCGCGGAGCCATGAAAGAAGTCAAAATGGCATTGCTTGAAGCAGATGTCAACTTCCGTGTAGTAAAGCAGTTCGTTAAGTCTGTTGAGGAACGCGCCGTGGGTGAGGATGTAATGAACGGCCTCAATCCAGGGCAGATGGTCATCAAGATAGTTAATGAAGAAATGACCGCCCTTATGGGCAGTGAGACTACTGAGCTTAAGCTGCAGCCGGGTAAGGCAACGACAGTCATCATGATGTGCGGTCTTCAGGGTGCAGGTAAGACGACTACCACTGCGAAGATAGCCGGAAAGCTTAAGTTAAAAGGCAAGAAGCCGCTGCTGGTAGCCTGCGATGTGTACAGGCCTGCAGCTGTTGAACAGCTTGAGATAAACGGCAAGAAACAGGAAGTTGATGTGTTCTCAATGGGAACAGACCATAAGCCTGTAGATATAGCAAAAGCCGCAATGGAGTATGCGGAGAAGAACGGTCATAATGTTGTTATCATTGATACTGCGGGACGTCTTCACATAGACGAGGATATGATGCAGGAGCTGATCAACATAAAGGAGCAGATCGAGGTTCATCAGACGCTTCTGGTGGTTGATGCCATGACCGGTCAGGATGCCGTAAATGTGGCTAAAGAATTTGATGAAAAAGTCGGGGTGACGGGTATCATCTTATCGAAGATGGATGGCGATACCCGTGGCGGTGCGGCACTTTCCGTTAAGGCTGTTACAGGTAAGCCCATATTGTTCGTGGGTATGGGAGAGAAGCTTTCAGACCTTGAGCAGTTCTATCCCGACAGAATGGCAGGGCGTATCCTTGGAATGGGCGATGTGCTCTCACTCATCGAAAAGGTTGAGCAGAGCATAGATATCGATCCGGAAACAGAAAAGGATATGGCAGGCCGCCTTAAGAAAGGCAAGTTCGATTTCAATGATTTCCTTGAATCCATGAAACAGATGCAGAAGATGGGAGGAATAGGAAGTATCCTCTCCATGCTGCCGGGTGTGGGTTCAAAGATGGGCGATATAAGCTCTATGATCGATGATAAGCAGCTTAAACAGACTGAGGCTATAGTGCTTTCAATGACGCCTCAGGAGCGTGCCAATCCCAAGCTTTTAAATCCCCAGCGCAAGTACAGGATAGCTAAGGGCGCAGGAGTCGATATAGCGATCGTAAACCGTTTTATCAAGCAGTTTGAACAGTCGCAGAAAATGATGAAGTCGATGCCGGGTATGATGGGCGGCATGGGTAAGAAAGGACGTGGAGGCTTTCGCTTTCCGTTTTAAATAATCAATCATATACATTCCAAAAGGGAGGAAATTAAAAATGGCAGTAAAAATGAGATTAACAAGAATGGGAAAGAAGAAAAAGCCCCAGTATCGTATCGTGGTGGCTGATTCCCGTAATGCACGTGACGGTAAGGTGATCGATGAGGTAGGTACCTATGATCCCAATACCAATCCTTCTACCTTCAAGCTTGATGAGGAGAAGACTAAGAAGTGGCTTGCAAACGGCGCACAGCCTACCGAAACCGTAGGTAAGATCCTTAAGCTGGCTAATATCGAGAAATAAAAACGCCGGGGGGTATTTGAATGAAAGAATTGGTTGAGGTGATCGCCAAAGCCCTGGTTGATAAGCCGGAGGCTGTGCAGGTCACCGAAGAAACTGACGGTAAGCATATTACCGTCAAGCTTAAGGTTGACCCCGCCGATATGGGTAAGGTCATCGGTAAGCAGGGCAGGATAGCCAAGGCGATCCGTGCTGTTGTTAAGGCGGCATCTACAAGGGATGATACCTATGTGGATGTGGACATAATAGAGTAAGATAATATGATTGCCCGGAAGTTTTTTTCCGGGCATTTTATGTAAGTTCAATACGTTTCTGTTGAAGCGAAGGATCTAAGAAGAGGAATGATAAATGTCAGAAGAATACTTCAGAATAGGTGTCATCACCGAACCGCACGGTGTGCGCGGCGAAGTGAAAGTATATCCGACAACGGATGATCCGGTCCATCTGAAAAAAGTAAAAGAATATTATATGCAGGGAGCTGAAGGGATGGAACTCTTCCATCTGCAGGGGATGAAACTGCAAAGTGACCGTATCATTCTGAAATTTAAGGAGATAACAGACAGGGATATGGCCGAAAAGCTTAGAAAAAAAGAGCTTTTTGTTGAACGGGCCGATGCTGTACCGCTTGACGAGGATGAATACTATATATCCGATCTTGAAGGCTTGTCTGTGTATGAGAATGATGAAAAGATAGGTACGTTGGCAGAGGTTCTGAGAACAGGAGCCAATGACGTATATCGTATAGAGAGAACGGACGGAAGTGAACTTTTGCTTCCGGCCATAAAGCAATGTGTATTGAAAGTGGATGTCAGGGAAGGCCGGATAGATGTTTCGGTGATGGAAGGCTTATGAGATATTACGTAATGACACTTTTTCCCGAGCTTATAGATAAGGGAATGCATACCGGTGTACTGTACCGCGCTATGGAAGAGGGGATACTTTCGCTTGATTGTTTCCATATCAGGGAATATACTGCGAGTAAGCATAAGCGGGTAGATGATTATACCTATGGAGGCGGAGCAGGCATGCTTATTCAGTGCCAGCCGGTATATGACTGTTACTGTGCGGTAATGGATACGATAAAAAAAAGAGCTGAGGAAGAAGGAAAGAGCACAGGCAGAAAGCGCGTTATTTATCTTACTCCCCAGGGAAGGGTATTTGACCAGGCACTGGCAGAGGAACTTGCAAAAGAGGATGATCTGATATTTCTCTGCGGACATTATGAGGGGATTGATGAGCGTGTCCTGGAGGAGATAGTAACAGATAATGTTTCGATAGGGGATTATGTGCTCACAGGTGGTGAGCTTCCCGCTCTGGTCATGATGGACAGTATATCCCGTCTTATACCTGGAGTGCTCAATAATGATGAATCAGCCACTACAGAGAGCTTTAATGAAGGTCTGCTCGAGTATCCGCAGTATACCAGACCGGAAGAGTGGATGGGGAAAAAGGTTCCGGAGATACTCTTATCCGGTGACCATGCCAGGGTAGACCGCTGGAGGCTGCTTCAGTCTTTGGAGCGGACGAAAGAAAGACGGCCGGAGCTGTATGCGGAATATGAACAGACTCATGCCGAAGAGCTAGCAGCGCTCAGGAAAAAGCTTGAAAAGGAAAGAAAGAAGCAGCTTAAGGCCGAGGGTAAATTGTAATGCGCAGATCCTGATACTCAGGTTATTATCGGAAGAGGATATCTTATGAGGATAGAAGCCAGACAGTTATGCAAGAAATTCACGCGCCTTGTGAATGATAAGGATAAAAAAAGCCGTAAGGAAGAATTCTTTGCGGTGGATCATGTGGATATAGATGCATGCGAAGGTGAGATACTGGGAGTTTTAGGACCTAACGGAGCCGGTAAGACTACGCTGCTCAGAATGCTTGGAAATCTTCTGGAGCCGGGAGAAGGCTTTGTACATATCATAGATGATCAGGGTGAAAGGATCACCGATCCTATACGGATAAAGAGCTGTATAGGTTACCTTTCCGGAAATACCAGACTATACGGAAGACTTTCAGCCAGGGAACTGATGCACACTATAGGCGAGATCTACGGTATGGACGATAAGAGCCGTGAGGCGCGTATCGATCAGATAGTAGAAGTTTTAAAAATGCAGGATTTTGTAGACAATCGTATAGAACGTCTTTCTACCGGACAGACGCAGAGGGCAAATATAGCCAGGTGCCTGGTTCATTCTCCCGGTATATATATCTTTGACGAGCCTACACTGGGGCTTGATATCCTGAGCAGCGAATCAATAGTGAATTTTATGAAGAGTGAAAAGAATGAAGGCAGGACTGTTCTTTATTCTACTCATTACATGGAGGAAGCACAGTATCTGTGTGACCGCGTGATAATGATGTATAAAGGACGCATAATAGCGAATGCGTCACCGGGGGAGCTTATGGAGCGGACCGGTACGGATAACCTGCGAGAGACTTTCAGGTCCATTATCGATTCGGACGAGATAAAAGAAGCGGAGGAGGATGGAAATGCGTAAGAAAGTCATCTTTTCGCTGTATAAAAAGGAGATGCTGGATATCCTCAGGGATAAAAAGACCATTCTTATGATGATCGTGATCCCGCTGATACTCTATCCGCTGATATTTGCCGGATCCTTATTTCTGGCTTCATCAATGCTTAAAGCTTCTACAAGTAAATCTTATATGATAGGTTTTGAAAATCTTGCGGATGAACAGGCAATGGTTGATGCTTTTGAACATTATAAGGATGATCATGACTATAGTTTTGTCTATTACAGACCAAAGTCCGGAAAAGAGGATGATGAAGACCAATTAAAAAAAGGTAATATAGATGCGTATCTTATAGAAAGTATTTCTGATAACAGACCGTACTATGAGATCGCTTATATGGCCTCGGAGAATGATTCCCAGACTGCAGCCGGAATGATAAAGGATATTCTGCAGGATATACAAAAGGATACTACTGAGGAAAAGATCAAAGCTCTGGGACTTGATCCCGCAGGGATATTAAAGCCTATAGATTTCGCATACAGAGATTTTTCATCAAAAGAAGAGAATGCAGGTTATTTAGTGGGAATGATAGTTCCCTTTCTGCTCATCACCAGTATTCTGATGGGAGCCCTTTACCCGGCGATAGATGCTACGGCGGGGGAGAAGGAACGCGGCACACTTGAAACCCTTCTGACCCTGCCTGTCAAAAATCTGGAACTGATAGTGGCGAAGTTTCTGGCCACCTCCACGGTTGCAGTGGGTGCGGCATTTTTGAATCTGATATCCATGGCACTCATGGGATTATATATGATCAACGCCGGAAATATGGGTTCATCTTCATCACTGGATCTTGCCTCATTTTTACCTGCTGTAATAGTTACACTTTTCTGTGTATTTACTTTTGCGATGTTTGCTTCGGCAGTGTGCCTATCGGCATGTATATTTGCACGCAGCTTTAAGGAGGCTCAGAATTTTACCACGCCTGTTATGCTGGTATTTATGGTCGGTGGAATGGCCGGTATGCTTCCGCAGCTTACGCTCAATTCTGTTACGGCTATGATACCCGTTGTTAATATAGCTATGCTGATAACCGAGATATTCAAATTCCATTTTGAACTTTCTCAGATAGCGGTAGTTCTTTTATCCAATCTGGCGTATACCGCAGTGGCTGTTGTAATAATGGGCAGACTGTTTTCATCTGAAAATATTCTTTTTGGAGATGCTGCGGTTAGCTTAAGATTGCTGGAGAACCGGAGTCATATGAAAGATAAGCAGATACCGGGGATGGGTGATCTGGTACTGGTATTTGCATTGCTTATAATAATAGTCCTGTTTGGCGGCCTGCTGGTGCTGCGTCTGGGGCTGTGGGGACTGGTAGCGGAACAGTTCCTGATCTTTTTCGTCACTGCATTTTATGCATGGTATATCAAAACAGATACCGTAGTGGTATTTCATCTTCATAAGCCGCGCATCACAGCTGTTTTCGCGGGAATACTCGCGTGGGCGGGGATGTATCTGCTTGTACAGCTCCTGGCTAATGTTATCGTAGGGCTGTTTCCGGATCTTTCTCAGGAGAATGCGCAGATGCTCACATCGTTATGGGAGGATTCTCCCATATGGCTTATGGTATTATCCAGCGCGCTGATGCCGGCTGTATGTGAGGAGTTTGCTTTCAGAGGATTCATGCTTGGAAGCTTTGAATTTAAGTTTAAACCTGCAGTGGCGGTCGTCCTGACGGGATTGTTCTTTGCTGCATTTCACATGAGTCTTTTGCAGTTTTTGACCATAGCTCCTCTGGGTATACTCCTGTCTTATATAGTATGGAAGGAGAGGAGCATATTTATAACCATGCTCCTGCATTTTCTTAACAACCTTACGTCTATACTGCTTGAAGAATATCAGGAGGAACTCACCGCTAAGCTTCCATTTCTGGCCGGTGAGTTTAATGCAAAAGGAGCGGCAGTATTGTTTATCGCTGGCGCCGTACTTCTGGCGGCAGGATTATTGCTGTTGCACACACCGAAGCATTCACATAATAAATAATATAAATTAACGGAGGAATACATCTATGCTTGATTGTATCTCATATGAAGAAAAACGCCTTGTGAGTACGGAAAGGATCGGGGATGAGCTTAAGATCAAACTGAAAAAGGGTATTCAGAAGATAGTTCCGATAGATGAGGGGAGTGTAAGAGTGCTGTATTCATACAGGGATTTTTCGGATGATGCCGATAAGCCCTGCATCACAAAGCTTCCTTCATATTCCGGCTGGAGTTATACCGAGGATGATACATATGTTTTTTTGGATCTTCCGAAGCTTAAGATAAGGATCGATAAAGAAAGTAACAGTTTTTGTTATTTTGATCAGAACGGACAGATCCTTTTAAAGGAAAGAGATAAGCGGAGCAAGGAGCTGAAGGAGATACCTGTATTTTCCCTCACGGAGGAAGATGCGCAGAAGGAATATGTGGATACTGCGGATGGGCGTAAGGAAGTGATAAAGGACGCCGGCAGGATACAGACTGGCAGCGCATATCAGACAAGACTTAATTTTGAATTTGATGAGGATGAAGCAGTGTATGGCTTGGGCCAGCATGAGGAAGGATATCATTCCGTAAGAGGAAAATGCATATATCTTAATCAGGCAAACCGGACCATCGCAATCCCTTTCTTCGTTTCGGTAAAGGGCTATGGCATGTTTTTTAATACCTGCAGTCCTTCGATCTTTAATGACGGCTGTGAGGGGACGTATTTTTATACCGAAGCGGATAAGGAGATGGATTTCTTCTTTATAGGCGGCGGAAGTCCTGATGCGGTAGTCAGAGGCTTCAGGAAGATTACGGGCAAAGCACTAATGCTGCCTAAGTGGGCCTTCGGATATATTCAGTCTCAGGAGCGCTATGAAACACAACAGGAAATACTGGATGTGGCGGCCGGATACAGAAACAGGGGCATAGGACTTGACTGTATAGTACTTGACTGGATCTCATGGCCTGACGGACAGTGGGGGCAGAAGTCTTTTGACGAAAAACGTTTTCCCGACCCGGATGCCATGACAAAGACTTTGCATGATGAGAATGTACATTTCATGATCTCCATATGGCCCAATATGGCTGAAGATTGTGAAAATGTTAAAGCCTTTAAGGAAAGAAAACTTTTGCTGCCCAAGGTCAATATATATAATGCGCTGGATAAAGAGGCAAGAGAGCTGTATTGGGAGCAGGTAAATGACGGTCTTTTCTGCCATGGCGTTGATGCATGGTGGTGTGATAACAGTGAGCCCATCTGCCCTGAGTGGATGGAGGCTGTAAGGCCGGAGAATTCAAAGAATTATGAGCAGTATTGCAGGAGTGTGAGCGATCATATCCCGGCACCTTTAATGAATGCTTTCGGTTTATATCATGCCATGGGGATATATGAGGGACAGCGAAAGACTGCACCGGATAAGCGTGTGGTCAATCTTACGAGGAGCGGATATCCCGGGCAGCAGCGTTTTGGAACGATCTTATGGTCAGGCGATATATCGGCATCCTGGGAAACTTTGAAAAAGCAGATCGCTGCCGGACTGAATTTCTGTGCCAGCGGCATGCCATACTGGACCATAGACATAGGAGCGTTTTTTGTCAAAAACGGTGTACAGTGGTACTGGGACGGTGATTATGATAAGGGGGCAGAAGATCCGGCATATTGCGAACTGTTTACCAGATGGTATCAGTGGGGAGCTTTTCTGCCTGTATTCAGGGGCCATGGTACGGATGTGCGGCGGGAGCTTTGGAACTTTGACAGAAAGGAGGCGCCTTTCTATGAAGCGCTGCTTTCGGCAAATAAAAGACGGTATGCGCTGATGCCTTACATTTACTCACTTGCCGGAGCAGTATATCATAAAGATGCGCTTATAATGCGACCGCTGGCATATGGTTTTACACATGATAAAAATACATATGACATATTTGACCAGTACCTCTTTGGGGATAATATGATGATATGTCCTGTTACTGAACCTATGTATTTCGGTAAAGATAAGAAAGAGGGAGAATTTACGCGGAAGGTGTATCTCCCTGCAGGCTGTGACTGGTATGATATGTATACCGATGAAAGATACAGCGGCGGAGTGTGGATAGATGCGGATGCAACGCTTGATAAGATACCGGTGTTTATAAAGGCAGGAGCAGTGATACCTATGACGGAACCTGCCTTGAGTGTGGCGGAGCTTTCCGATGATATCACCATACATGTATACCCCGGTGCAGATGGAGTTTTCGGCCTGTATGATGATGCGGGAGACGATTACGGATATGAGAACGGATCATATACCCTTAGGGAGCTGTGCTGGGATGATAAAGCAAAAGTTTTGAAGGAAAACGGAGCGGAGTGTACATATAAGATAAGGCTTCATCAGTAAACGCTCATACTCAGATCGATATCTTGCAGATAAAGTATTAAAGGAGTGATCGGTACGGTATGATAGAAGTATTAAACGAAAAAATGAATATGGAACTGCAGGCTAAACTGGACCGGCTCAAGGAATATATTGCCGGACTGGGATCTCTTGCGGTAGGGTTTTCGGGAGGGGTAGACTCTACTTTCCTTCTGAGTGTAGCCCATGAGGTTTTGGGTGACAGAGCTATAGCGGTTACCGAAGCTGACGCATCACTTCCGGTGCGCGAACTTGAGGAGACAAAAAGTTTTTGTGCAGAACGTGGTATACGTCAGATACTATGTGATGCGGATCATTTAAAAGATGAGGGATATAAAAAGAACGGCCCTGACAGATGTTATCATTGTAAGCGCAGGACTTTTGCGGAGATGATCAGGATCGCAAAGGAACAGGGGATAGAATATGTGGCCGAAGGCTCCAATACGGATGATCTGGGTGACTACAGACCGGGACTGAAAGCGGTTGACGAGCTGAATGTAAAGAGCCCGCTTCGGGAAGCAGGACTATCAAAAGAAGATATACGTTCTCTTTCGAAAGCCATGGGACTGCCTACCTGGAGCAAGCCGTCATATGCCTGCCTGGCATCGCGTTTTGTATATGGTGAAGAGATCACCGAAGAAAAACTCAGGATGATAGATCAGGCCGAACAGTTTTTGATAGAACAGGGCTTTCTTGAGGAACGTGTACGTGTGCACGGTAATGTTGCCAGGATAGAGGTGCCGGCAAAAGATATCCCCCGCCTGGCGGCTGACGGTATACGTCAGGCTGTATATGAAAGATTTAAAGAGCTGGGATTTTTATTTGTAGCTCTGGATATGCACGGGTATCGCACGGGAAGCATGAATGCCACTATAAAGGGCTCAGAAGCAGGGAGTAATGGGAAATGAGCAGATTTGTTATCAGAGAGGCGCAGCCGGATGATGCTGTAAGACTGCTGGAGATATATTCTTATTATGTTTCGGATACGGCAGTATCCTTTGAATATGAAGTTCCCACAGTGGAGGATTTTAAAGAAAGGATAATCAAGATATCTGCGCAGTATCCGTATATTGTCTGTGAGAAAGAAAATATGATAATGGGATATGCCTATGCGAGCGCATACGGGACCCGCAAAGCGTATTCCTGGACTGCTATGACTTCGATATATATTGATAAGGATTTCCGAAGACAGGGCGTGGGAGCCATGCTTTATAAAGAACTCGAAAAAAGAGCAGAAGATCAGGGCATCGTTAATCTCCTTGCAGGGATCGCGTTTTGTGAAAATGAAGATAAATATCTTACACATGACAGTGTGAACTTTCATTTGAAAGAAGGATATGAGGAAGTGGCACATATGAAAACTGTCGGAAAGAAATTCGACAGATGGTATGATCTTTTGTGGATGCAGAAGAAACTGGGTGATCCCGTGGCAGCATCTGTGATACAGTGAGTTTTTATAGCTAAATGGAAGAGCGATCATTAAGGAAACAATTTGCGGAATATGTGGAACGCATGAGAAAAGTGCGTCTTCTGTCCACTCCGTCCTTGGAAGATATCAGTGTAGCAGAGGATTACAGCAGTCTGCTGCGTTCAAATTTCAAGAAGATCGGAGATTATGCCGGAGAAAACCGCGTGATGCTGGATGAGGTCCTGTTTCCGCTTTTGAATAAAAAAGCGTCACTTACTGCAGTGGAAACAGCAGAGCTTGATCAACTGAACCGAATGCTCGCGGATGGAGCAATGACTACAGAGATCGATATTCATCTGTCCGATATGATAAGTGACTTTCTTTCACTGGAAGAAGAAAAAAAGTTTGCTTTGAGAAATAAGGGCAGGAGCGGGATAGAGGAGCGCATACGATTGCTTGAGCATCGTGTGGATATTTTATATGCGCGTCTGTACTACTGCGGCAGGAGTAACCGGAATGAGTGGGAAAAGATACTGGAGGAATCCATTGCCAGCTATGAAGAGGCAGTTTCGTATCTGGACAAAAAGATATTCGCTTCATTAACAGCCGAAACACGCTTTACGCTCATTATGCTTGCAATTAACGGGACGTCTATGTACAATACCAGACCAAATGCTGAGGGCAGCGTGAATATGGGTCTGGCAATGCAGCAGAAGAAGTGGCTGGACAGTATTCTGGATATTCTGGATGATCCTTTTTACATTGATCTGCTGACTGAAGAAAACAGAAAAAAGGCAGTACTTTATATTCATTCGTATATCGCCGCGTTCGGACTGCTGAATGGGCTTTCGCAGCAGCTTTATAATGAAGCTCATGCATGTGCCATGAAGCTCGAAAGCGAATGGAAAGAATGTCATGATCTTAATGAACGGGAATTATTCCTGCTTTCAATTCGGGAACTTCAGCTGTATACTTCTTTTTTCTCAGACAGTACTGAACTTGAAGATTGTCTGGAAAAAGCTATAGATATTTATGAGATGCGTGATGCTGCAGATTATTCATACAAAGGAGTAATACCGAATCTGAGCATAGCAAATGCGGTTTATTTTGTGCTTGCAGGATCCTGCAAAAAAAAATCATTCTTCTTAAACGAGCGAAAGGAAAAGCTACTGTATGACATTCCGCTTGATGTTGTCCGCTATTTACATAAGGCACCTAAAAGAGAGAATCTCGGAAAATATGTAAATGCTCTTTCTACGATGCTTGAATGCTTTGTTGAACTGCCGGGAGGGATCAATATACAGGATCTCTGCATCCGTTCAATGGCTGCCCTGCATCCTCCGACATATATACATTCAAATATGGTGGCTAAGATATGCGACTGTCTGTGCCGGCATATTTTTGTTTTTAAACCGGAGATCTTCTGCGGCTTCCCGGGGTGTGATACTGTTGAAAAAGTGCTGGATGCTGAAGACAGGATACTGGATTATGCATATAATGCTGCTCTTATGCATGATATCGGAAAACTCTATGTGATCGATACTATTGCCATGTATGGAAGGAGGCTTCTGGATTCGGAGTTTGAGCTTATTCAAAGTCATCCGGAAAAGGGCGCGGAACTTGCCCTGCGTTATGGATCGATGAGAGAATATGCGGATGTGATACAGGGGCATCATATATGGCATGATGGCAGCAAAGGCTATCCTGAAGATTTTGATACCTCAGGCAGTCCGTATAAAATGATAATAGATATTGTCAGTGTTGCGGATAGTCTGGATGCTGCAACGGATGGTGTGGGAAGGAGCTACCGGGCAGGAAAAACGCTGGATGATTTCAAAAAAGAATTAAGAGACAGCGCGGGCAGGCGATACGCAGCTTATATGCCGGAACTGTTCGAAGATCAGTCTACATATGATGAACTGGTACAGCTGCTTGAAAACGGCAGGAAGGAGCTGTATAAAGAAACGTATTATCTGTTAAAGGATCTGCTTGAAAAATAACGGGGGCAATAAAACGGACTTGTTATTTTGGACATGGGCTGCAGACCGGGGCAGGTGATCGATAGTATATGGAGAAAGAGGATGTCAGCAGAAAAAGAGAATTCAATAAAATACTGGAATGACATGCATGCTAAGCTTAACTACGAGAGAGATAATATAACGGTCGATGACTGGCTGGAAAAGTTTGAGGATATCATAGTGGCGGCAAAACTGCCTGTTGCTGATCTGGGCTGCGGCAGCGGAAATGATTCGCTGTATCTTATAAATAAAGACAAAGAAGTGATAGCCTGCGACCGGTCTGAGAAAGCAATAGAGCTCATTAAGAAAAATTTTCCCGAGATAAAAGAAACAAAGTGCTTTGACATGCTAGACGGCATGCCTTTTGAAGATGAATCTTTCGAAGTGGTAATAGCCGATCTGTGCCTGCACTATTTTACGGAGAAGGATACGTTTGGGATCATTGATGAGATAAAGCGTATACTGCTTCCGGGAGGACATCTGATACTTCGTGTAAATTCCATAAACGATGTTAATCATGGCGCCGGAAAGGGAACGGAGATCGAGAAACATCTGTTTGAAACAGATGATAAGAGGCTAAAGAGATTTTTTGATGATGAGGATATCAGATATTTCTTTAAAGACTTTGAGATCGAGTATATGAATGAAGAGATAATGAGCAGGTATAAACTGGAGAAAAGACTCTACAGGGTCTGTGTCAGGAAAGCATGAGGATCCGCTATAGGAGAGGATAATGGAAAAACAATCTATACGTGAGTTTTATGAAAGAAATATGTACGGCACATGGAGGGAAGGCGAAAAGGCCGAAGAACAGACAGGCGTATTGATGGCCTGGGCGTGGGGCACTTCAAAGGTACTGGATGCGGTATATGCGGGGCTGGTTTAACGATGCGTTCCTGCAATATAAAACGCCTGCGGAGATACCGATGGATCAGGAAAAACTTGTGAGGCTTGCGATGGATAAGGAAAGGTATTATTTTATCATCGCCGCATGCATGGGAGAGGACTGGGTCAACGCGCCTGCCATGTGGGAATGCTATAAGAAAGCCGGAGCCTTTTATGAGAAGGAAGGTATAGCGGATAATCTGGCGCTGCATTTCCATAAAGAAGGTCATGCGGTGCTCGAGGAAGATGCGGCATTGTTTACCGGGTATTTTGAGCATATGTATTACGGAACGGATAACGGCATTGATATGGATGCTCTGAAGACAGCGGTATTTGAGGGGCAGGAATGAAAGAATACAGGCAGATCCGTGAAGAATACATTAATATAGCGAATAACGGGGGCCAATAATGAGGGCAAAAACCATGGGTACGGACCTCGTGGTTTTTCGTGGACAATAAATTAGGGAGTGAGCATCATGGCAAAACTTGCAATATTGTTTCCGGGGATAGGGTATAATTGCGACAGGCCGCTTTTATATTATGGGAGAAAGCTGGCTGAACGAAACGCTTATGAATGCATAGCCGTTAATTATGTTTATAACGGAGATATGAATATCAGGGGAAATGTACAGAAGATGGAAGAAGCCTTTAAGGGCTTGTATCTGCAGGCACAGGAGATCCTAACGGGTGTGGACTATGGCAGATACGATGAAGTGCTCTTTATCTCGAAGAGTGTAGGAACGGTGATCGCCGCGGCCTACGCTAAAATGCTGCAGGATAAAAGAATGTGTGATGTGTCTAAGCTTAGACATGTCTTATATACACCGCTTGAGTATACTTTTAAATATGATCCGGCAAATGCTGTTGCTTTTCTGGGTACTGCCGATCCCTGGTGTGTGCCTGAAGCGGTAATACGTATAGCAAAAGAACGGAATGTTCCAATGCATTTATATGATGCGGCGAACCATTCGTTAGAGACAGGTAATGTCACGGCAGATATTGAAATTCTTAAAGATGTAATGGGAAAGACAGAGGTTTTTATCAGAAAAGCCTGATAAGACAGATCATCGGGGAAGAGATATATGAAGATCGTATTTGCTTCGGATTCTTTTAAGGGCTCTTTATCAAGTGCGGAAACGGCAGAGCTTCTTACAAAGGCGGCAAAAGAAGTATTCGGAAATGCGGAGTGTGTTGCGGTTCCGATAGCGGACGGCGGAGAGGGGACCGTGAACGCGCTGATCGCAGCCTTACGCAGCCGCGGATATATTCAGGCTAAGGAAGGCATGGCGCTCGAGGCTAAGGAAGCAATTGCGCCTGGGGATAAGGAAGCTTTGGACTGCGCCGATGCCGGAGGCGGAGCAGGCCTTATCACTGTCACCGTACACGGCCCTTTGATGGAAGAGATCAAGGCAGTGTATGGGCGGCTGAATGAAAAGCAGGCTGTTATTGAGATGGCAGCAGCTTCCGGCCTGACACTGGTTCCTGCGGAAAAAAGGAATCCGTTATATACGACCAGTTATGGTACGGGAGAGCTGATACTTGATGCCCTGAATAAAGGCTTTGAAGAGATATATGTGGCCATCGGCGGCAGTGCTACGAATGACGGCGGCATGGGATGCGCAAGAGCATTGGGCGTAAGGTTTCTGGATAAGGAAGGGAAAGAGCTTGCCGGTACAGGAAAGGATCTTGAGAAAGTTGCAGAGATCGACGATTCCGGCCTGGATGAGCGGATAGGCAGGACGAAGATCATTGTTGCCTGTGATGTAAAGAATCCGCTATGCGGTGACAGGGGAGCAACAAAAACATACGGCGTACAAAAGGGAGCATCGCCGGATATGATAGAGCGGCTGGAAGAGGGAATGTGTAGCTACCGCGATCAGATACGAAAAAAGTTTGGGATCGATCCGGATACGCTTAGCGGAGGAGGAGCTGCGGGCGGTCTGGGAACGGCACTTTTGGTATTCCTTGGAGGCGTAATGAGATCCGGTATCGAGACGGTGCTGGATCTGGCAGAGTTTGATCATCTGCTTGAGGGCGCAGACCTCGTTGTGACAGGCGAGGGACGCACGGATTGGCAGAGCGCTTATGGGAAAGTGCTGTGCGGAGTGGGTGAACGGGCTAAGAGAGCCAAAGTACCGGCAGTGGCATTGTGCGGAAGTCTGGGGCCGGGCTATGAAAGCATTTATGAGCATGGGATCATTTCGCTTATGACTACGGTGGATGCTCCGATGACATTAGAGGAAGCGATGGAACATGCAGCGGAATTATATGAAAAAGCAGCTATACGGATGTTTCGCATGATCAATGCATTAAAGGTATAAATATGAAAAAGATCCTGAGACGATCGTGAATAGTTTAAATTAGGATCATGGAGGTACATATGCCTGATATCTTATGGCACGGAAGCCCTGTAAAGGTTGATAGACTGGTCCCGAATCAGGCTGCCGACACGGGATTTGCTAAAGGCTGTCAGTTTGCGGTTTATGCTACAAGCAACAGGAATATGGCAATCTGCTTTGCTCTTGGATGCATAGAGAATGACCCGGAGGGAAAAACTGAAGTAAGGCGGACCATGATGCCGGAATATGGTGATAAGATGCTTTTTGAGGGATGTCATCCGAATTACGGCGGCAAAGGGTATCTGTATAAATTGGATGGTTCCGGATTTGTCCATGCCATGGGATCGCAGTGGACGTGTTATGAAGAAATACAGCCCCTGGAGATCATAGAGCTGGACGTGGATGATCATCTGGATCTTTGTATCGTATTATAAGGAGGAAGAAATTTCATGACAAATGACGGATTAAGAAACTGTCTTTTGCAGGCGCTTGATGAAATGAAAAAGTCATGAAACAGCTGATAAGCAGACAGCAGTGATGAGCGGAGAAATTAAGGATCAAGGCAGCGTAAGCCTGAGAATGAGAGGAGAAGCTAATGGTAGGTTTGATAGTGGCCCGTTCTAAAAATAATGTGATAGGAAAGAACGGACAGATACCCTGGAGGATAAAGGGGGAACAGAAACAGTTTAAGGAACTGACTACGGGGAATGTAGTCGTGATGGGAAGGAAGTCTTATGAGGAGATAGGACATCCCCTGCCAAACCGGCTTAATATCATTGTTTCAAGGACGGAAAAATACGAAGGGGAAAATCTGCTCAGCGCGCCTTCGGTGCAGGAAGCCATAGCTTTAGCGCAGGATAAAGAAGCTTTAAGCCGCGCAGGCTTTACGCCCAAGGGGGAGCCTGACATATATATTTCCGGCGGATACGGGCTGTACAAAGAAGCTGTAGCATTTGCAGATAAAATGTATATCACCGAGGTGGATACTGTCGTTGAAGACGGCGATGTATTCTTCCCTGAGTTTGATGCGGAGGCGTTTGAAAAAAAGACGGGAGCGAGCGGCGGAGATGAGATAAAGTTTACTCGTACGGTTTATACAAGACGCGTGCAGGAAAAAAAGGCCGGAGATAAAATCATAACTTACCGCAAACTTACGCAGTCCGATCTGGAAACATTTATCGGGATGAGGATAACGCAGCTAACGGAAGAATATACTTCGGAAGGGCGTGAGGTGCCGAAGAATGTGGACCTTGCCGCTGCGCTTAAAGCTTATTATGAGAAGCACATGACAGAAGAAACCTTCGTATCCTGGCTTGCGCTTGATGGTGAAAGGATCATAGGGACCAGCGGCATGTCTTTTGTAGAGAAGCCACCGTATTTTACCTGTCCTACGGGAAGACTGGGACTTTTATCAAGCATGTTTACCGATCCGGATTACAGGCGGATGGGCATAGCTCAGGATCTTCTGAACAGAGTAGTGAATGAGGCGAGAGATTACGGCTGCGGCGCGGTCTGGATCACTGCATCCGATATGGGAGTTAAGCTCTATACGGCATACGGCTTTGAACACAACGGAAATTTCATGCAGTATAAATTGCAATGACATACGTGCAGCACATAATGCGGTGATCGGCAGAATAACAGAGAGAAAAAACATGAAAAAATACGAATTCGGGGATGCGGATGCCGGCATTGTTCTTATCCGCCCTGCAGGTACGCATGAAATAAAAGGAATTGAAAATGAATTTGCTTTGATCAAAAAAAGCTGCGATAAGAAGTTTTATATGATCGCTTTAATGATCGAAGACTGGAATAAGGAACTTTCGCCCTGGGAAGCACCGGCGGTTTTCGGCAAAAACGGGTTTGGTAGCGGAGCGGAGGAAACGCTTCAGAAAGTGATGACTCTTTGCGGAGATAAAAGCAGGAGTTATTATATCGGCGGGTATTCTCTTGCCGGATTGTTTGCTTTATGGGCGGCTGTCCGGACGGATCGTTTCTGCGGAGTTGCGGCGGCTTCTCCTTCAGTCTGGTTTCCGGGTTTTAAGGAATATATAAAAACACAGGGGATTAAAACAGATACGGTTTATCTGAGTCTGGGGGATAAAGAGGAAAAGACGAAAAATCCTGTAATGTCTGCGGTTGGAGATAATATACGTGAAATATATGCTTTTATTAAGGGCTGTGGTATAGACTGTGTTCTGGAATGGAACGAGGGAAATCATTTCAGGGATACCGATGTTAGGATGGCGAAAGCTTTTGCCGGTGTTATGAAAGAAAAGGAAATGGCGGACGGGAAAATATGAAAGAATTCGATGCGGTTATTTTTGATATGGACGGGGTGATATTTGATTCGGAAAGAGCTACTATGGACTGTTGGATCGAACTGGCTGAGAAGTATTCCATTCCGGATATTAAAACACCGTATTACAAGTGTATAGGTGTGAATGCTGCAAAGACAAGAGAAATAATGATCAATACCTATGGAAAGGACTTTCCGTATGACCGATATGCTAAAGAGGCTTCGCTGATGTATCATGACAGATACGACGGTGGCAGACTTCCTGTGAAAAAGGGAGTGCGTCTGATACTGGAGTTTCTAAAAAAACATGATAAAAAGATAGCACTGGCGTCATCTTCTAAAAAAGAAACCGTGATCAGTCAGTTAAGAGATGCAGATATACTGCGTTTTTTTGATGAGATAGTCACGGGTGATATGGTGGAAAAAAGTAAACCCGAACCGGACATTTTCTTAAAGGCATGTGAAAAGACAGGGGTTTTGCCGGAGAGAGCTTATGCCATAGAGGATTCGATTAACGGGATAAGAGCTGCGTACAGCGGAAAGCTTAAGCCTATTATGGTCCCGGATATCCTGCCTGCGGATGACGAGATGAGGCAAAAGGCGGAAGCGGTACTTGAAAATCTTGAAGAAGTGGCGGATTATCTTAGTTAAACGATGAGGTCAAGGCACACATAAGCGCTCATTCCGGTATATACAGAGAAAAGGGGATCCTTTTACGGAAAAGGTGAAAAAAAGATCAGCTGCTTAAGGCGGGGAAAGAGATTTATGAGACTTATATTGGTGCGTCATGGGGAACCGGACTATGAAAGGGACTGTCTTACCGAAAAAGGAAGCAGACAGGCGGAGATCGTTGCCAGGAGGCTGTTAAAAGAAGGGATAGAAGAGATATATTCATCGCCTCTGGGACGTGCAAGGCAGACAGCACAGCCCTTTGCGGAGGCTTCCGGGATAGGTGATGTCCGTATCCTGGATTTTATGAGGGAGATCCGTTACGGCCGCGAGGATGCTTTATACCAAAGCGGTAATCCGTGGACAGTAGCGTTTGAACTGGTAAAGGATGGATGCGATCTTCAGAGCAGGGACTGGCAGAACTATCCCGGTTATACGGATAATACTGCAGTTACTGATATAGATAAGGTGGTAAGAGGAACGGATGAGTGGCTTTCTTCGCTTGGTTATGAGCGTGAAGGTCTGTACTACCGCTGTACCTGTAAAGAAGCGAAGGACAGGACGATAGCACTTTTCAGTCACGGGGGCTCATCTACGGCGCTTATGTCCCGCGTTCTGAATATTCCTTTTCCTCATCTGTGTGTTGTTCTGGCAAACCTGCAGCATACATCGGTTACCATACTGAGTTTCGACCCGGCTCCCGGAGCATTATCGATGCCGTTTCTGGAACTGGCATGTGATGTGGGACATTTGAAGTGATGCTAAAAAAAGCTTGCAAAGCACTTGAAACTGTGCTAAACTGTCAAAGTTGCGAAAAGTAAAGAGATGTTCCGCTGGTATAATAGATACGAAAGTATATTAGATACGTAAGAACGTCCGATGAAATCACAGGAGGATTTATTAATGAACGCAGAGATCATCAAAGAGCTGGAAGCAGAACAGCTCAAAAGCGAAGTACCTTCATTTAATGTAGGTGATACCGTAAAGGTTCATGGTAAGATCAAGGAAGGTGAGAAGGAGCGTATCCAGATCTTCGAAGGTATCGTTACCAAGATCCAGAACGGCGGAGCACGTACTACATTCACCGTAAGAAAGACCAGCGGTGGCGTAGGCGTAGATAAGACCTGGCCTCTTCACAGCCCTAATGTCGAGAAGGTTGAAGTTGTCCGTCGCGGTAAGGTTCGCAGGGCAAGACTTAACTATCTTAAGGGCCGCGTAGGTAAGAAGGCTAAAGTTAAGGAAGTTATTCGCTGATAAACATAGCTGATCAAGTTTAACAGACGAAAGCAAAAGGGGGTGGATCTGATCTGCCCCTTTTTTACAGATTATGGCAGATGCATCCGTATGCTGCGGTGTGCGGGATCGGTACTTATCGAGGTGAAACATGGCCCGTAAGAAGGGCTTGACCTTTTATACAAAAGAGAGGAAAATAAATAAAAAGCATGTCTATGAGGTCTTCAGCTGGCTGTTTTGCGGTGCCCTCATGGTTTTGCTTGCATTTATGTTTGTTTATCTCTTTGGCATCCGTACAAGTGTTATAGGTGTGTCTATGGAACCGGGGCTTGGTAACGGGGAGGAGATACTGATCGACAGATTTATATACCTTATACGCCAGCCTCAGGATACGGATGTAGTGGTATTCAGACCAAACGGTAATGAGAGTGCCCACCTGTATGTAAAACGGATAGTCGGAACACCGGGAGATACAGTGCTGATACGTGATGGCCTTTTATACATAAACGGAAATGTATATGATGAGGCCGGGATATTTGACAGGATAGAAAACGGTGGTATTGCCGAGCCCGGGCTGACGCTTGGAGAAGATGAATTCTTTGTGCTTGGGGATAACCGGAATGACAGTGAAGACAGCCGCTCAAGCAATATAGGTATAGTAAGACGGGAATACATCATAGGTAAGGCCTGGTTTCACTTGAAATATAAGAAAGAGGGCATGGGATTTATAAAATGAATGTGCAATGGTATCCGGGCCACATGACAAAGGCTGTTCGTTCCATGCAGGAAGATATCAAACTGGTCGATCTGGTTATTGAACTTTTGGATGCCAGGCTTCCCGTGTCTAGCCGTAATCCGGACATAAACCGGCTGGGACAGGGAAAGGCAAGGCTGATACTGCTGAATAAGGCGGATCTTGCTGATGCCAGAGAGAATGATAACTGGATAAGGTATTTTAAAAATGAGGGTGCGGAAGCGGTCCTTATAGATTCGCGTAAAAATACCGGTATGGGAGATATCCGTGCCGCTGTAAAGAACGCATGTAAGGAAAAAAGAGAGCGCGATGCAAAACGAGGCATTAAGAACAGACCCGTACGCGCTATGGTGGCGGGGATACCGAATGTCGGTAAATCTACCTTTATTAACAGCTTCGCAAAAAAAGCGGTAGCAAAGACAGGGAACAGGCCCGGGGTGACCAAAGGAAAACAATGGATACGTTTAAGTAACGAGCTGGAACTCTTAGATACTCCCGGGATACTCTGGCCGAAATTTGAAGACGAGACAGTAGGTCTTCATCTGGCTATGACAGGAAGCATTAATGATGAAATACTGCCTAAGCAGGAGCTGGGGCTGGCTATTGCTTCATTTATGAAGGAAAGCTATCCCGGGCGGCTGAATGAACGATACGGTCTTGATGAAGCCGGGGATGAAGCAAAGTTTCTGGATGCAGTGGCTTTGCGTATGGGATGTCTTAAGAAGGGATCGGAACCTGATACCGAAAGGGCGGCAGCACTTCTGATCGATGATTTCAGATCCGGCAGGCTTGGAAAAATAAGCATTGAAAGGGTTGACGTACAATGAAGGACGAAATGATTGAGGAAGAGCTCAAGATCAGGGATATCGATGATGAAGAGACTGATCTTGCAGAACAGAGCGGAGAAAGTGAAAATAAGATCAGTAAGAATGCCCGGGCAAAAGCCATACTGAAGGACATACTCTCCAATTCTCTTTTTCTGCTGGCTGTTCTTGCATGTACACTTCTTCTTGTGAAATATGTAGGGCAGCGTACAGTGGTTGTAGGCGACAGCATGGAACATACCTTATCAAACGGGGACAGTCTGATAGTGGATAAGATCAGCTACAGGTTCAGGGATCCCAAACGTTTTGAGATAATAGTATTTCCTTTTGAATATAAGGAGGCAACATATTATATTAAGAGGATAATCGGTTTGCCCGGAGAAACGGTACGGA
Organism: uncultured Lachnospiraceae bacterium; assembly: GCA_902779395.1. Classification (GTDB taxonomy): domain Bacteria; phylum Bacillota; class Clostridia; order Lachnospirales; family Lachnospiraceae; genus NK4A136. The sequence goes on from CACZBK010000003.1 coordinate 69,856, forward strand.
TCGATGATAACGGGGTTATCTATATTAACGGACAGCCCTTCAGTGAAAACTATGGGGCAGAAACGATACTTGATCCCGGGACGGCAAGAGATGAAGTGGTGCTTGGCCCTGATGAGTACTTTGTACTGGGGGATAACCGTAATCATTCGTCGGATTCACGTGTGCCTTCCGTCGGATTGATAAAGCGAAATAATATCATAGGAAGGGCATGGGTGAGGATATATCCCTTCAATAAGTTCGGAGGTATCTAAGTGTCTGCAAAGTCAGAAGAAAAACGTCTGGAAAAAGAAAGAAAGCAGGCTGAAAAGCTTGAAGCTGAAAAAAAGCGCATGTACGAAATGTTCTCATACGAACGGGAACACTCCGACTGCGCTTTTATCTGTGGAATAGATGAAGTGGGCAGAGGACCGTTTGCAGGGCCGGTTGTTGCCGGGGCAGTTATTCTTCCCAAAGATTGCAGCCTTTTATATCTAAATGATTCTAAGAAATTATCCGAAAAAAAGAGAGAAGAGCTTTTTGATGCCATAATGGAGAATGCCGTTTCGGTCGGGCTTGGATTTGTTGATAATGAGCGTATAGATGAGATCAATATCCTCAACGCCACATATGAAGCAATGAGACAGGCGATCTCCCGGCTTGACCCGGTACCTGATATCCTGTTAAATGATGCAGTCACGATACCGGGAGTGGAGATAAAGCAGGTCCCAATCATAAAAGGTGATGCAAAATCCGCATCCATAGCGGCGGCCAGCATCATAGCCAAAGTGACCAGAGACAGGCTGATGACAGAGATGGATGAAAAGTACCCGGGATATGACTTTGCTTCCAATAAGGGATACGGGACGGCAGTGCATATAGAAGCATTAAAGAGGCTGGGGCCCTGTCCCATTCACCGCAGAAGTTTTATAGGAAATTACGTATAAGATATGGATAATGTCGGAATGCTGTCGCAGATCTTTGGATCCCCCCGTCTTGGCGGCGCTACGGATGCCAATGTAAATGCGAATGTAAATCAGAATAATACCCAGACTCCGGATGCGAGAGGCAGTGAGTATCTTTCAAAGCTTTCCGCCGGACAGACCGTGGAGGGAAAGATCACGGATATAAAGGGGAATGACGTGCAGATCGAGCTTCCAAACGGCGGAAAAGTCAATGCGAAGCTTGATAATGCCATGACACTCAGTGAGGGGCAGACCCTTACTTTTGAGGTGCGGTCCAATTCGGGTTCACAGATTTCTTTAAGTCCGCTTTATACCAATCTTACTATGGATCCTACTGCAGCAAGAGCCTTGACGGCAGCAGGTATGGCTGTCAATGCAAGGACCATGGATATGACTACTGCCATGATGGAAGGCGGGATGAAGATAGACAGCAGGTCACTTTGGGATATGTTTCATCTGATATCCTCCATGCCGGATGCAAAAGCTTCTTCCCTTGTGGAGATGCAGCGTCTGGGCATACCTGTAAATGAAGAGAATTATGAGCAGTATTCTGCGTTTAAGAATTATGAATCACAGATATCGGAAGGTTTGAGGGAAGTGGCCGACGGAGCCATAGCTCTCTTTGATGAGCTGCAGATGTCCGAAGGCGGAGATGCCAGAGCTGTTCAGTTTATGAAGGAGCTGACAGATGTTTTTGCTGAAGGAAGTGGTTCGGAGGAAACGTCAGTTTCAACTAAGACCGTACTGTCTGAAGACGGTAGTGTAAGTCTGATACGCCAGAATTCCGCAGATGCGTTGCTTAATGATCTGAACAGGGTCTTTTCGGCAGAGGCCGATAAGCTGTCCGCACAAGCCGGGACTGATGCAAAGACTCTTGTTTTGGATGAAGAAGCTGCGAAACATTTGGGAGAAACGGCAAAAACTGATACGTCAGCAGGAGCTGCAGGAGGAGATCCGGCTCTGAATATAAAGAATAAGCTGATGCAGATGATAAGCAATATGGATGGCGCATCATCGCTTGCCCAGGGGCTTAAGAATATGCCGCCTACCGATGCTAATGTGCTCAAGCTTACAAATGCCCTGCTTAAGATGATGGATGAAAAGGGCGGCATGAGCAATAAAGAGCTTGAGGCGGAATTAAAACAGCTTTTTAAGAGTGATGATTTTAAGGAACTGGTCAGGAATTCGATAAAGGACAGCTGGAGCCTGCGTCCCGAACAGGTTGCGGATAAAGCGAATGTAGAGCAGTTATATCAGAGGCTTGAAAAGCAGACGGGTGAGATGACGGCTAAACTTTCACAGCTTGCGGAACCGGGGAGCCAGTTTGCCCAGAGTCTTGGAAATATGAGCAATAATCTTGATTTTATGAATCAGATGAACCAGACGATGCAGTATATACAGCTGCCGCTGAAAATGAACGGTTCGGATGCAACGGGTGATCTGTATGTTTATACGGACAAGAAGAGTCTTGCATCAAATGACGGGAATGTAAGTGCAATGCTTCATCTGGATATGGAGCATCTGGGAACGGTTGATGTATATGCAGCGATATCATCAGGCAACAAGGTATCCACCAGATTTTATCTGGAAAGCGATGAGATCATAGATCTGATCGCAGAACATATACATGAGCTTGATGAGCGCCTTGAAAAAAGAGGCTACAGCTGCAGTACAAAGATAACTACCAGGGATCAGATGGGCAAGGAAGATGACAGTGTAAGGAGTCTTATACCGCCTGCCGGAGAAGCGAAGATGATCTCCAGACAGAGTTTTGATATGAGGGCTTGAATATGGCCGGTAATGATAACAGACCTAAAAAGAGAACGGCTGTTGCTCTGGAATATGATCCCGTAGATTCGGCTCCTAAGGTAATAGCATCCGGTACGGGAAGGATAGCCGATAAGATCATAGAGAAGGCAAAGGAAGCCAAGGTCCCGGTCCATAAGGATTCTAAACTTGCGGATACCTTATCGAGGCTTGAGATAGGGGAGATGATACCACCGGAGCTCTATGAAGTGGTCGCAGAGATACTTGTGTTTGTGGATGCAATGGACAAGATAAAAGATAAAATGGCTAAGGCCGGTAAGTGATATGAACAAACGTGCGCTGGGAAGCGAGATGGAGGCCGGGGCTGCAGAGTTTCTGCAAAGCCGGGGCGTAAAGATAATAGAAAAAAATCTCAGGTGCAGGGCAGGAGAGGTAGACCTTGTGGGTATAGACCGCGACTGCCTTGTTTTTTTTGAGGTCAAATGGCGCCGCAGTACGTACAGCGGGGATCCGTCCGAGGCGGTGGATTTCAGGAAACAGGCCCGGATCTGCCGTGTCAGCGATCATTACAGGATGATGCATCAAAAACTTGCCCTTTTACAGCTCCGGTTCGATGTGATCGCTATGGATGAAAAAGAGATCAAGTGGATCAAAAATGCTTTTGATTACATAGGAAGCGGATTTTAATTAACTTGAAAGCTTTTACGGGATGTGATAAACTGTCTTTTTAGTTATGCGGACAGTGGACCATGTTGATGGACATGAATGATAAAAAGAGGTGATCAGAGCATGAAGAAAGTAACCGGAGGGATCATCGCGGCTTTATTGGTCTTATGTTTTATTTGTATGGCGATCCTCGGGGTTTTGCTTTTCCGTAAAAATGCAGAAGCCGATGATTTAAGTTCCGATGTCAGAAAGTATAAAAAAGATCTGAAAGCCTGTGAGGAACAGCTGGCAAAACAAGCGGAAGATTTCGATAATGAAAAAAAAGATCTGCTGAAAAAGAACGAAGACTTGGAGAACGGGAAAAAGAATACGGAAAATGAACTTAAGGAGGCTAAGGAGCAGCTGGAGGAAAGCCTGTCACATACCCCTGAGCCGGGCAATGTGATCATTAAAGATGATCTGGCAAGGGTATACCCTTATTATAAAGATTTTTGTGTGGCTAATGACACATATGATACTCTGGAGTATAAATTCGAAATGGTCTATAACTATCCTACAGACGTAGTTTTTTGTGGAGATTCTCTTGTGGAAAGATGCAGCTGGGATGAGATGTATCCTGAGCTGGAAGTAAAGAACCGCGGTATAGGCGGGGATACCGTCAACGGGCTTATGTCCCGTATGGATACGATAATGGCAACACAGCCAAAGAAGCTTTTTGTTTATGTTGGGATAAATGATGTGCTATTCGGAAGGGAACCGGCTGATATAATCAACCGCTTTAGGGAATTGATGGATGTCATAGCCCAATATGACGGAGTAAAGGTATATATACAGTCGATCCTTCCGGTATCCGCGTCCCAGAGTGATGCAGAACGTATATTGCTTGATACGCATGAGATAGACGAAGCGCTTGCAGGACTGTGTGAGGAGAGAGGTTTTACCTATATATGGCTTTGGGATGATTACGCCGGGGATGACTGGGCACTGCTTGATGAGTATTATTACGACGGAGTCCATGTAAATGCGCATGCTTATAAGCATTGGAAAGAGATACTGGATCCATATGTTTATGAATAAAATAACTGAAGCAGAATTAACAAGGAGGAACTTAAAATGGAAATATTCGAGGAATTACAGGAGCGTGGCCTGATAGCGCAGGTCACTGACGAAAAAGAGATAAGAGAGCTTATAAACGATGGCAAGGCCACATTCTACATCGGCTTTGATCCTACCGCGGATTCGCTGCATGTAGGTCACTTTATGGCACTCTGCCTTATGAAGCGCATGCAGATGGCAGGCAATAAGCCCATCGCACTTTTAGGCGGCGGAACAGGTATGATAGGCGATCCTTCAGGCAAGACCGATATGAGAAAGATGCTCACACCCGAGCTGATCGATCACAATATCGAATGCTTTAAGGTACAGATGAGCCGTTTCATTGAATTCGGTGAAGGAAAGGCCAGACTGGTAAATAACGCAGACTGGCTGCTGGATCTTAATTATATCGAGCTGCTTCGTGAGGTGGGGCCTCATTTCTCGGTAAATAACATGCTGCGCGCAGAATGCTACAAGCAGCGTATGGAGAAAGGACTCACCTTCTTTGAGTTCAATTACATGATAATGCAGGCATACGATTTTTATACCTTATACCAGAAGTACGGCTGCAATATGGAGTTCGGCGGTGATGATCAGTGGTCAAACATGCTGGCCGGAACCGAGCTCATACGCCGTAAGCTGGGCAAGGATGCATATGCCATGACCCAGACTCTGCTGCTGAATTCCGAGGGCAAGAAGATGGGCAAGACCGAGAAGGGCGCAGTATGGCTGGATGCAAATAAGACCACGCCTTTTGAATTCTTCCAGTACTGGAGAAATATACCGGATGCGGATGTTCTTAAGTGCATCCGTATGCTGACCTTCCTGCCCATGGAGCAGATCAGGGATATGGATAAGTGGGAAGGTGCACAGCTCAATGAGGCCAAGGCTATACTGGCTTGGGAGCTTACCAGTCTGGTACACGGCAAGGAAGAAGCTGATAAGGCAAAGGAAGCCAGTCTGGCTTTGTTTGCAGGCGGCGGAAACTCCGAAAATATGCCTACCACTCACTTAAATGACGAGGACTTCACCGACGGCGCAGTCGATATCATCACCCTTCTTGTTAAGGCTTCTCTGGCAGGCTCACGCGGCGATGCAAGACGTAACATTGAGCAGGGCGGCGTGACTGTTAACGGTGAGAAGATCACCGATATCAAGCACACATTTAGCAAGAGTGATTTCGAGGGAGAATTCGTCCTCAAGAAGGGCAAGAAGAATTTTATGAAGTATACGGTATAGGAATCCCTTTTAAAATGTGGGACAGCCGCAAGAGAGGGAAGTACCCGGAATGCACGAGCATACAATAATCAAAATCAGGGAGGGGAGTATTGCCGAGGAGCTTGGTATAGAGCCCGGCGACGTACTCCTCTCAATTAATGATAAGGAGATCGAAGATGTATTTGACTTCGATTTTCTTTGTATGGAGGAGTACATAGAAGTTCTTATCCGTAAGGCGGATGGCGAGGAGTGGCTGCTGGAAGTGGATAAGGAGCCGGATGAGGATATGGGGCTTGTTTTTGACGAGGGCCTTATGGATCAGGCTCATTCATGCAAGAATAAGTGTATCTTCTGTTTTATAGACCAGAACCCGCCGTGTATGCGCCCTACCATATACTTTAAGGATGATGATACCAGGCTTTCTTTTTTGCAGGGCAACTATGTGACGCTGACAAATCTAAAGGATGCGGATGTGGAGCGTCTTATACGCTATCATATGGAGCCCATAAATATCTCTGTTCATACCATGGATCCTGAACTTCGCGTGTTCATGCTCAAGAATCCCAATTCAGGTAAGGTGCTTAAGTATCTTGACGACTTTTATGAAGCCGGCATAACCATGAACGGACAGATAGTGCTGTGTAAAAATGTAAATGATGGGGAACATCTGGATTTTACGATGAATGAACTGCTCAAATATGCTCCCGTAATGCAGAGCGTATCGGTGGTGCCTACGGGACTCACTAAGTACCGGGATAAGCTTTATCCTCTGGAACCCTTTGATAAAGAGGATTCGGGGAAGGTGATCGACCAGATAGAAGCCTTCCAGAAAAAGGCCTTTGAGCAGACAGGTATCCATTTTATACACGCTTCGGATGAATGGTATATCACGGCAGGCCGGGAGGTGCCCGAGGAGGAGCGCTACGACGGCTATCTGCAGTTGGAAAACGGTGTGGGCATGATAAGGCTTCTGATAGAGGAGATAAGTTCATTCCTGCCTCAGGCGGCAATGATATACGGGAAGGATATCAGGCGGAGCGTATCCATAGCCTGCGGAAAGAGCGCCTATCCGACTATGCAGCGTATGATGAAGGAAGTCGATAAGACTTTTCCGGGTATAAAGGTTCATCTCTATTGGATAAGGAATGATTTTTTCGGGGAGAGGATAACCGTATCGGGCCTTATCACGGGACAGGATCTTGTGGCACAGCTTAAGGATAAGGAAAAAGGAGAGGAGCTTTTGCTGCCGTCGGCAATGTTCCGTTCAGGCACAGAGGATTTCCTTGATGATATGACCCGTACCCAGGTGGAGGAAGCTTTACAAACTAAGGTGACTATTGTAAAATCGAACGGTATGGATTTAATAAGAGCTATACTTGGACAGGAACAGAGCGGAGAGGAAACAAAAGACGTGAATCCGTATGAGCTCTCCGATGAGGTGTATGATGAAACGTAAACCTGTGGTGGCGATAGTAGGACGCCCTAATGTAGGAAAATCAACTTTGTTTAATGCGCTGGCAGGTGAAAGGCTGTCCATTGTAAAGGATACGCCGGGTGTCACCAGAGACCGGCTTTATACCGATGTGGAGTGGCTGGATAAGAGCTTTACTTTGATAGATACGGGCGGTATTGAACCTGACAGCAGCGATGTGATCCTGTCGCAGATGCGTGAGCAGGCACAGATCGCGATAGATACAGCAGATGTGATCATGTTCATGACGGATGTGCGTCAGGGGCTTGTTGATGCGGATTCTAAAGTTGCGGATATGCTTCGCCGCTCACAGAAGCCTGTAGTACTTGTGGTCAATAAAGTGGACAGCTTTGCAAAACAGCAGGCTGATGTATATGAATTCTATAATCTTGGACTGGATGACCCGTTTCCGGTATCCGCGGCAGAGAAGCAGGGGCTGGGCGATCTGCTTGATAAGGTGATAAGCTACTTCCCTGAAGGCAGCGCGGAAGAGGAGGAAGATGAGCGTCCGAAGATAGCTGTGATAGGGAAACCGAATGTTGGCAAATCTTCCATAATCAACAGGCTTCTGGGAGAAAACCGTCTTATAGTATCGGATATAGCCGGTACTACAAGAGATGCGGTGGATACAGTGCTTAAGCGTAACGGAAAAGAGTATATCTTTATTGATACGGCAGGACTTCGCCGCAAGAATAAGATAAAGGAAGAACTGGAGAAATATATGATAGTCCGTACCGTCAGCGCTGTAGAACGTGCGGACGTTGCGGTACTCGTCATAGATGCAACCGAAGGTGTGACCGAACAGGATGCCAAGATAGCCGGTATTGCCCATGAACGCGGAAAAGGAATGATAATCGCCGTGAATAAATGGGATCTGCTGGAAAAGGATAATAAGACAGTAAACGATTTTACGAAAGATATACGTGATACTCTGGCTTTTATGCCTTATGCTGAGCTTATATTCATATCTGCTAAGAGCGGGCAGCGTCTGCCTAAGCTGTATGATATGATAGATGCGGTAACTGAAAATCATGCCATGCGCATCCAGACCGGTGTGCTTAATGAGATAGTGAGCGAGGCAGCGGCACTTCAGCAGCCGCCTTCAGACAAGGGTAAGCGCCTTAAAATCTTTTATACCACTCAGGCTTCCGTTAAACCGCCGACCTTTGTAATATTTGTTAATGATAAGGAACTTATGCATTTTTCTTATGTGCGTTATCTTGAAAATAAGATACGTGAAGCCTTTGGATTCAGCGGAACGCCTCTCCGCTTTATAATAAGGGAGAGGAAAGAGAAGGAGTAAGATGGAGACAGGATTATAATGGAACTTATAGGCATACGTATCCTCTGCCTTGTTATCGGATATCTCTTCGGAAATTTTCAGACAGCATACATCATAGGCAGACTCAATGGCATAGATATACGTGAAAAGGGCAGCGGAAATGCAGGGACAACAAATACCCTGCGTGTTCTGGGCAAGAAGGCCGGCCTTCTGGTATTCGTCGGCGACCTGGCAAAGAGCATAGGTGCCGTGGTACTGGTTTATTTTCTGTTCAGATACCGTTACCCGGAATATATTTATCTCTTAAAGCTTTATGCGGGACTCGGATCCATTCTGGGGCATAATTTTCCTTTTTATCTGGGATTTAAAGGGGGCAAGGGTATCGCAGCCATGAGCGGTATGATACTTGCATTTCATTGGATGTATGTGCCTATAGACCTTTTGCTCTTTTTCGGAACCTTTGCGATCACACATTATGTGTCACTGGGCTCGCTGATACTTACTGCCGGCTTTTTTATCCAGACGGTCATTATGGGTGAGCTGGGGATATTCAAGCCTGTGATCATACCGTGGATGGATTTCATTCAGAATCCTTTTATACCGCACGCGGTCCGTTATGAGATGTATGTGGTTGCATTTGTTATCACATTGATGGCTTTCATCCGCCATCATGAGAATATCAAAAAGCTCATCAGGGGAGAGGAACGCAAGACCTATCTCTTTAAAAAGAATAAAGCTGATTAAGGGGGAAAACTGATATGGCAAAGATAGGAATGATAGGTGCAGGCAGCTGGGGAATAGCTTTGTCATGGCTGTTGGCAAACAACGGGCACGAGGTATGCGTGTGGTCGGTATTGCAGGATGAGATCGACATGCTCAATAAAGAACGTGAGCATAAGGACAAGCTCCCGGGAGTAAAGCTGGGAGATGCCATATCCTTTACTACAGTGCTGGAGGATGCGTGCAGGGATAAGGAACTGATAGTGATGGCGGTACCTTCTATCTTCATCAGAAAGACTGCTTCGCAGATGAAGCCCTTCATTCCCGAAGGCCGCATAGTGGTAAATGTGGCAAAGGGTATAGAAGAGAGCACACTGCTGACTCTTGATAAACAGATAAAGGAAGAGATACCCCAGGCAGAAGTAGCTGTGCTTTCCGGCCCCACTCACGCCGAGGAAGTGGGACGCGGCATGCCCACTACCATAGTGGCGGCGGCTAAGAAGAAAGCCACTGCAGAGTATGTGCAGGAGATCTTTTCTTCAGAGGTGTTCCGTGTTTATACTTCGCCCGATGTACTGGGCGTTGAGCTGGGGGCAGCGCTCAAGAATGTGGTAGCGCTGGCAGCAGGTATGGCAGATGGTCTGGGTTACGGTGATAATACAAAGGCTGCGCTGATCACCAGAGGTCTGGCAGAGATAAGCCGTCTGGGAATAGCTATGGGCGGCAAGGCAGAGACTTTTGCAGGTCTTACCGGAATGGGCGATCTCATCGTTACCTGCGCTTCGGTTCATTCAAGAAACCGTAAAGCAGGTTTCCTGATGGGACAGGGCAAGACGGCTCAGGAAGCCATGGACGAAGTAAAGATGATAGTTGAGGGCGTTTATTCCGCAAAAGCCGGAAAAGCGCTTGCAGAAAAATACGGCATCGAGATGCCTATCGTTGAGCAGGTGAACCATATACTCTTTGACGGAAAGGCTGTAAAGGATGCAGTGAAAGAGCTTATGACCAGAGACCGCAAGTCAGAGCATAACGAGCTTCCTTTTGAGGAATGATGAGGGGCTTTGAATAAAAACAGTAGTTACAGAATAATATTGATCATTATCATGGTAGCCTGCTTTGCTTTATTCCTGTATTGGGGATTCAGGAAGGAAGGCTATCATGTTGATGAGATGTATATGTACGGTACAGCCAACAGCGAGTACCTGCCCTTTATGCATATGGGAGAGCAGGAGTATTCTGTCAAAGACTGGATGAAGGAATACGGCGCAGGAGAAAACCCAATAGACCTGTTCCGCAATCTTTCAAAAGATATTTCGATACTTAAAGCAAACGGCTGGGATATAAAGGGCAGTGAGATATACGCGGCGTATTCCCGGGCAAGGGAGTGCAGCAATGATATTTACAGCACTACCTGGATGAGCGGGCAGGCTTATAAAGATTACATTGCAGTAAGCGATACCAATCGTTTTAATTACATTTCCGTTCTCTATAATTTTCGCGGGGATAATCACCCGCCGCTGTATGCGCTGCTTTTGCATACTATCTGTTCCGTATTTCCGGGTGTATATTCCAAGTGGTTCGGCCTGGGGCTCAATATAGTTATAGGTTTATTATGCATATTGCTTTTATATAAAACCGTTGATAAGTTTCTTGGCGGCAGAAATGCCGCTGTAATGGCGGCAGCACTCTACGGCCTGAGCGCGGCAGCGGCCATAACGGCTTCGTACATCAGGATGTATTCCCTGGTCACGCTTATGGTAACAGGCGTGGCTTATGCGCATCTTGATCTTGCATCCAAAAACTGGGAGTGGGATAAGAAGGACAGGCGCAAAGTGGTATTCTTTACTCTCTGCGCATATCTTTCACAGTATTATTCTGTGATATATATATTTGGCATAGCCATGGTTTGCGTGATCGTAATGCTGGCGCAGAAAAAACTGAAGAATGCGCTGCGTTATATCCTTACCATGGGGATCACCGGGGCAGCGGGGATAGTAATGTGGCCGTTTTCTTTAAAGGCTGTGTTTGCGGGATCACGCGGTGCTGAATCGATAGGCGGCTTCTTTTCGCTTGAAGGAACCAAGGACAGGCTTGGAACTATGCTATATGTACTGGTTCATAACTGCCTGGGTATACCGGAGTGGCTGTTTTTGATACTTGTTATTGCGGTTGCTGTTTTGATCACTATCATTATGATAAGGAATAAGCAGGCTGAAGACAGATCACGCATTGAACGCGCGTTTATCGTGATAGTACCCTTTGTGATCTATTTCGTATGTATTTCCAAGATGGCGCCTTATCTGGTGGATCGTTATATCATGTGCATAATGCCCTGGTGCGGAACGCTGCTTTTATGCGGCATGATGCTCGTGATAAAGCGTCTGAAGCTTAACAGTAAAGCAACTGTTGCTGTAATGGCGGGCTGCTATATCCCCCTGCTGGTATTTTCAAACAGCCTGATTGTGGGAAATGGTGAGATTTATCCCGGTGGACAGGAACGTGATATGATAGCCGCTGATACCGATTGTATCTATATCCTTCCGGATGGCTGGTGGAACGAAAGCGCTGAAGATACCCTGCTTTTATCAAAATGCAGGGATACCGCGGTGGTATTTGAAGGAAATGCGGAGATGCTTGCCGGTACTTATGATGCTCCAGCAGGATCGGAGCTTTTAATGGTGGTACACAGAGGCGTAGAGGCTAAAGATAATATTGATGTGATAGCAGACAGCCTTGCGGCTGAAGCCAAAGGGCTGACAGAGACGTCGCGTGAAAGCGTCCGCGGCAATACCTGGATACATTATAAGGTGGAAGAACGTGAGGACGCGGCGGGGGATCCTTCAAATACGGCAGGCATCATTGATCCGTAGTAGAGGGGATAATAAGGAAAGAAGTTATGAAATGAAAAAGGAAATAAAGAACAAAGGAATAAAATGTGTTGCAGCGGTCTGCCTGTGTGCTTCGCTTGCAGCATGCGGAAAGGATTCGCAGCCTGATATGCCGGCGGAAAGCGCGGTAACGGAAAGCAACGGTCATGCTTCTGAACTGCTGGCATCGGCGTCAGGAAGCAAAAGAAAGGTCATAATCGATACGGATACAGGTGCGGATGATGCGTCAGCGCTTATACTGGCTGCGATCCCTGTATATAAAAAAGAACGGTTCCGTTTTGTAAAAACCGTTCTTTTTTTATGCATTTTCATTTGGCAGTTATGCCAGATATTTCTTTAAAGTAGCCTCAACGCAGCCTGTACCGGCGGAGAGTTCAGCAAAGTAGTTCTTTACTGTGTCAGCCATGCCGATGGCGCACAGATCAACACCGAAGATCTTATCATTCTTAAGAAGCCCGTCAAGCTTTGAAAGATCCTTATCCTCAGCGGAAAGCTCATAGCCGGCTACGAAAGGCTTTACGGTATCCAGCAGCGGATCGGGACTTAAGTCAAATGTATTTCCCTTATCATCCAAAGCCATCAGATAACGCAGCCAGCCTGCAAATACAAGCGGGATGAACTTAAGCGACTTAACATCCAGGGTGCTGCTCTTTTCATATGCCTTGATCGTCTCGCCAAAGCGGATAGGCAGTTTCTGTGAAGTGTCGCATGCGATCCTCTGAGGGGTATCCGGCATGAACGGATTGGGGATGCGTACGTTAACTACGGTATCAATGAATTCTCTGGGAACTATGATGCCGGGATCTACAACAACGGGAAGACCTTCGACATAACCGACATTCTCAATGAATTTTTTGAGCAGAGGATTCTTCATCTCATCGGCGATGAGAGTGTAGCCCAGCAGACAGCCGTATACAGCCAGCGTAGTATGCAGGGGATTTAAGCAGGTGCAGACTTTCATCTTTTCAACTTTATCAACGGTTTCACGTTCGGTAAAGATGATGCCGGCCTTATCCAGGGGAGGCCTGCCGCCCGGAAAAGCATCTTCTATAACCAGATATTCGCATTCTTCGGCGTTTACAAAAGGTGCGATATAAGTATTCTTTGAAGTGATCACGGGCTCAAGATTCTCCATGCCGTCGTCAAGGAGCATCTTTTCAACCTTTGCATCCGGTCTGGGGGTGATCTTGTCGATCATGCTCCAGGGGAAGGAAACCTTAGACCTGTCATTCACATATGCAAGGAAATCCTTATCGGCAAGCCCTGCAGCGCACCATTTTTCAGCAAAGGCATTAACCGCTGCATAAAGTTTATCGCCATTGTGAGAGCAGTTATCCATGCTGACCATGGCAATGGGGAGCTTTCCGTTTTCAAATCTGGTATAGAGCAGAGATACCACCTTGCCCAGATAACTTGCGGGTTTAGCGGGGCCGTTCTCAAGATCGGCTGCAACGGAAGGGAGCAGTTCGCCTGCACCGTTTACCAGACTGTAGCCTTTCTCGGTGATGGTAAAGCTTGCCATCTGAAGAGAGGGATTTTTGAAGATCTCCTTTAAGCGGCCGTATTCCGCCTCATTTTCAGAGTCCAATATAAGGGACTCCATGATAGAGCCGACCACTGTCTTTTCCACGCTGCCGGAAGCCTTGAGTGTAGCCAGCAGGCTTAAGTTGTCATGAGGCCGGTTGCTCTTTTCAATGATCTCGTAATCATATCCTTCAGCAGCTATCAGACCGGTATCGCATATGCCGCTGTTTAACAGATTCTGCATCACATTTGCCTGGAAAGCGCGGAAGATATTGCCCGCGCCGAAGTGGATCCATGCAGGTCTTTCATAAGTATTCTTTTTTACTGTTTCATAATCGAAAGCGGGAAGCTTATAACCCTTGCTTTCATATTCTGCTTTGCCTTCCCTGATACCCTGTAAAGTCAGTTTCATTTTTTCGACCTTTCTGCCTGAATAGCAGGCGTATATGCTTATTGTTACAACCGGCGCATTTTACTGCGCCGGTTTCTTTCATTTATGTGATTTGCAGATCGCTTCCCACAGACCGTTAAGATAGGTAGCACCAAGCGCTCTGTCATATAAGCCGTAGCCGGGCATGGCCACCTCATCCCAGATCATACGGCCGTGGTCGGGACGGATGGGGCCGTCGAAGCCTATATCATATAGTGCCAGCATTATCTCATACATATCAAAGGTACCGTCGCTTGAAAGATGGGCGGATTCTTCAAAATCGGTAGGAGAGTTGAACTTTAAGTTGCGAACATGTGCGAAGTGGATGCGGCCTTTTAAGGAACGGATCATATCGGGCAGATCGTTCTCAAGATTGGTTCCGTAAGAACCGGAGCAGAAGGTCACACCATTGTGCGGGTTGTCCACCATCTTCATCATGCGCAGGATATTCTCCTTATTGATGATGATACGGGGAAGTCCGAAGACGCTCCAGGCGGGATCGTCCGGATGTATAGCCATGTTGATGTCATATTTGTCGCACACAGGCATGATACGCTCAAGGAAGTATTTTAAATTAGCGAAGAGTTTTTCATCGTCAACTTCCTTATACATCTCAAAAAGTTCCTTGATGTGTTCCATGCGCTCAGGTTCCCAGCCGGGAAGGATAGCACCGTTTGCATCGGAGCTGATGGATGCGAACATCTCCTCGGGTTTTAATGCATCCACTGCTTCCTGGGTGTAGGCAAGTACCGTGGAACCGTCGGGACGTACTCTTGCAAGCTCGGTCCTGGTCCAGTCAAATACGGGCATGAAGTTGTAGCATACCATGTGGATGCCGGCCTGACCAAGGCGCTCCAGCGTAGTGATGTAGTTGTCGATATATTTATCGCGGTCCGGAGTACCTACCTTGATAGCATCGTGAACGTTAACACTTTCTATACCGGTAAGCTCAAGGCCGGCATCCTCGATCTCTTTCTTAAGAGCAAGGATATCATCCATCTCCCAGACTTCACCGGGAGCAGTACCATAGAGAGTGGAGATCACGCCGGTAACCCCGGGGATCTGGCGTATCTGTTTTAATGTTACTGTGTCATACTTGCTGCCATACCAGCGAAGAGTCATCTGCATTATACTTTCCTCCTGTTTATTATATGAAACTTTACTATAGATGATAATATTGATTTCAATCTGTAATACTAGTATACTACTTAAAATAAATGCTTGAAAAGGATAAGTATTGCTACAAAACATGCAAAAATTGCTCTGCTTAAGAGACGGGGGATAATAATGGGAGATACGAAAGCACAGAAGGATAAAGAAAATGTATCCGAGAGGAGGATACGCAGGCTTCCGGCAAGTGAAGAAAGGCAGTATATGATAGACCGGGATTACGAGGTTTTTGAAAAAGAAGGTATTCCCACGGGAGCGATGGCCTTTCACTATCATAATTATTTTGAGATCCTGTATGTGCTGGAAGGAGAATATTCTTCGATGATAGAGAATCAGAGTTATCATCTGCATAAAGGTGATTTTCTGCTGATAGAACAGAATGTCATGCATAAGTATCAGCCTGCGGACAGCAGCGCGGACTCAAAACGTATCATACTCTGGGTAACACAGAATTTTCTTAAGGAGCTGGCAGACCCGGGGCAGGATCTTTCGGAATGTTTTCATCTTACAGAATCAAGAGCCTGGCATTTCCCGGTCTATTATGAAGAGATGCTTAGAGGATATCTGCTTAAGCTGGCCATGAGCGGGGCGCCGGAAGGACTCAGACGGACCATGGACCGCGGGTATCTTACATTGTTTTTTGCATATATTAACATGCTCTGCGGAAGGAAAGAATCACAGCTGCTGGGAGAACATGTTGCGGAACATCCGCTCGTAAAACAGGTGGGACAGTATGTAGAAGAACATATGGAAGAGCCGGTTACCGCCGATCAGCTTGCGGAAGTAGTGCATATGAGCAAATATCATTTCCTGAGAAAATTTAAAAAGCTGACAGGTGTTACGCCACATTCATTTGTGATAAACAAGAAGCTGATCCGTGCCTGTGAGCTGTTGTCGTCAGGTGAAGCGGTAGCTAATGTCTGGCAGAAAACCGGATTTGCGGATTATTCTGTTTTTTTACGCAATTTCCATACTTCCTTCGGAGTATCTCCCGGGAAATTCCGGGGATGATACGCCGGATAGCTGATGACAAAAAATGATATGTACTTAAGTCTGAAAAATGTTTGACGCTGCAGGCGTAAATTCATATCATATATGTATGTATCTAACCTGATGTTATCCTGACAGAAGAGGAGGAAAATCATGTCAAAGAACAGAACTTACTATGTTGATGCATCTGCTCATTTCCAGGGAGATGGCAGCAAGGAAAGGCCCTTTAAACACATTAATGATGCTGCAAAGATCGCAGCTGCCGGGGATGAAGTGCTGGTACTTCCCGGTATTTACAGGGAATGGGTATGCCCTGTGAATGCAGGAACTAAGGATGCCAGGATCACCTATCGTTCTAAGGAGCCGCTGGGTGCAGTCATTACAGGTGCCGAGGAAGTAAAGAACTGGAAGAAATATAAGGGAACAACTTGGACCGTAAGTATAGATAACAGTATTTTCGGTTCTTATAATCCTTATAAGGAAAAGGTTGAAGGCGACTGGTATTTTTCTGATAAGATCCGTCATACCGGTGCAGTATTTTTAAATGACGCTATGATGTATGAAGCAGACAGTCTGGATGAATGCCTTAAGGCAAAGGCTGATCCGTATTCCTGGGATCAGGAAGCTTCTAAATATAAATTCTTTGTGGAGCAGGATGGAAACAAGACCGTTCTGTATGCAAATTTCCGTGGCGCAGATCCAAATAAGGAGAATGTTGAGATAACGGTGAGACGAAACTGCTTCATGCCCGATAAGAACTTTGTTAATTATATAACCGTGAGTGGTTTTAATATTAATAAGGCTGCGACTACATGGGCACCTCCCGCAGCATATCAGGACGGTATGGTTGGGCCTCACTGGAGCAAGGGCTGGATCATCGAAGACTGTGAGATATACGGAAGCCGCTGCTGCGGTATATCACTCGGCAAGTATCTGGATCCGGAAAATGATATGTACTTTTTCAGAAAATATGTAAAGAGTCCTACCCAGATGGAGAGGGATGCGGTCTGCCGCGGACAGTATCACGGCTGGGTAAAAGAACGTGTCGGCTCACATATCGTACGCCGCTGTCATATACATGACTGCGGACAGACAGGTATCGTAGGACGTATGGGCGCAGTTTTCTCGACAATAGAAGATAATCATATCCATGATGTATGTACATCAGCTCAGCTGGCAGGAGCGGAGACTGCGGGTATCAAGCTGCATGCGGGAATAGATGTTACCATCCGGCGTAATCACATCCATAACTGCATCATGGGTGTATGGCTTGACTGGGAAGCACAGGGAGCAAGGATCACACAGAATCTGCTGCATGATAATCACCGTCCCGATGGTGTTCCCGCTAAGCCGGGTATAATGTTCTCAACAGATGTATTTATTGAAGTGGGACACGGACCTACACTCATCGATAATAATCTGCTGCTCTCAAAGGTGAGTGTGACTATACCAAGCGAAGGCATTGCCTGCGTACACAATCTTTTCCTTGGAGCTTTCAGCCTGATCAATTCAGGTGTGGACAGCATAGTCAATGGTCAGCGTGAGCCCAGATATACACCTTATCATATACGGCACAGGACCGAAGTCGCCGGCTTTATGACCATACTTCACGGTGATGACAGGATCTATAATAATATCTTCGTACAGCATTATCAGGTAGAAGATAAGAAGAAGACTCCCGCAGATTCCGATTATATGGAGGTAGGGACCAAATGCTTTGATATATTCCCTTCATTTGAGGAGTGGAATAAGCCTTTTGAGATAGACGGCAAGCCTGATATGGGAGCACTGGCGCAGGCACATTTCGGTCATCTTCCCGTATGGATCTCCGGCAATGCTTATTTCAACGGAGCAAATGTCAGCAGACATGATAAGGAAAAGCTGGTCGATAAGAAGAATAAGGTCAGTGTTGAGCTTAAGAAAGGCAGCAAGGGTAAATACAGCTTAAAGACAAATGTTTATTTGTTACTTAAGGAGTTCAATACATCCGTTATCTGTACGGAAACTCTGGGAAAGGCGTTTGAACCCGAACAGCGCTTTGAGAGTCCCGACGGCAGTGACATAATCTTTGATACGGATTATCTCGGAAACCACCGCGGAATATCAACGATCCCGGGACCGTTTGCCGATGAGGCATCCGCGAAGAAGAGCCTGTGGTAAGTTATATTCTTGTCAGCAGTTTTATAGTCTGAACAGGTATGAAAGAGGGCTGCTGCACGATCAGGTGCAGCAGCCCTCTTTGATCATATCGATCTTACGGCAGATCATACCCCAAGAGTTTGCCGTGCTTCCCTGAGACTGAGCCCGTGCTTGCGGGCATAGGCTGCGATATCTTCGAATTCCGCTTTGCTGCGGCTCACACCATAGCCGGCGGAGTTTTTTATATGTATGCCGTTCTTTTCTTCGAAACTGCGGTCTAAGACATAGCGGTTCATACGGCATTCGCGTATGCCTATGGTGCTGGTATGTTTAAATATCAGCTTAACGATATCCTCTTTGTGAGCGTCATTGGTGATAACGCAAAGCAGTATACCGGGACGGCCTTTTTTCATGGTCAGCGCTGTGGTGAATACATCACGCGCACCTCCGTTCATTAATTCCTCACAGGCGAAAGCGATATCTTCTGCGGTCATATCGTCTATATTACAGGAGAGTTCAATGATATCGTCGCAACTGCCAGCTGTTTCTCCCAAGTGTGCGCGAACACAGTTGGCGATGGGGAATTCTTTCTTACCGCAGCCGTATCCGGTAGCACTTATGCTCATTACGGGCATGGATCCGAACTCGTTAACAAAATGTTTGAGCAGAGCAGCACCTGTAGGAGTGCAGAGTTCGCCTTTTATCTCTCCGCCGTAAACGGGTATGCCTTTCAGAATGTAAGCAGTCGCAGGGGCGGGAACCGGAAGTATTCCGTGTGCACACCTTACCGTGCCGCTTCCAACATGAATGGGGGAGCAGATCACTTTATCGGCATTTAGCTCTTTCATAAGCATGCATACGGCAGTAACATCAGCTATCGCATCCATGGTGCCCACTTCATGAAAGTGTATATGCTCAATGGAAGTATTGTGCGCATGTGATTCGGCCTCTGCGATAAGGCCGTATACTGCCATGATATCATCCTTAACATCGTCATCTATATCAAGAAAATCTATGATAAAGCGTATCTGATCAAGTGTGGAATGACTGTGATGATGGTCATCATGATCGTGATGATGCTCATGCATCTGCGGGCTTTCTTCCTGCCCGTCCACAAGTATCGATACATGTGTTCCGTGTATGCCGCATTTTACGGCATCCTCTTTGACCATCTTTATCCTGGGGATTCCAAGTGAGTTAAATCTTTTTACGAAGCTTTCGGGATCGGGCAGAAGTTCGAGAAGTGCGGCGGTAAGCATATCTCCGGCAGCTCCCATGTTGCACTCGATATACAGTGTCCTCATAAGCGATACCTCCGTAAGGGAATTTTATGTGAGTATATCATAAATGAAAGGGGTGTGTAAAATCAAAATACAGTAAGCGCAATAAGAATTTACGCTTGCGATCTTCTTTAAAGAACTGAAGAATACAGAGTGGGGCAGCTGTTTAAAGCAGCTCGGCGAATAAGCGCATAAAGAGCTGTGAGGGCGGAAGATGAGTAGCCGAACCGCTGATATAATCATCTGTGACTTCGCGGGATTCGTTAAAAGTCAGATCGAAGTCTTCTTTTATCTGCGGGATGATCGGAGAATCACTGATAAAGCAGCCGTTTTCAAAATGATGATAGAGACTGCGGTAATCCAGATTTATGGTGCCTACGGTTGCCATCTTATCATCCACCAGGCACATCTTCGCATGACAGAATCCGGGCGTCCATTCATAGATCCTTACGCCGTGTATGACCAGGCTGTGGTAAAAAGAACGTGTGATGTGGTATATGATCTTTTTATCGGGAATGCCCGGGGTTATTATGCGTACATCAACTCCCCGTTTTGCGGCAAGGCTTAAAGCATGCATCATCTCGTCGGTAAGTATGAGATAGGGAGTCATGAAGTAACAGTAACGTCCGGCTTTTTCGATCATGCTTATATATACTTCTTCTCCGATACGCTCCCTGTCTATGGGATTATCGGCATACGGCTGACAGAAGCCGGATTGTTTTGCCGCATATGCAGGAGCATCCAGAAAATGGGTGAAGTCTTCTTCGGGAGCTCCCTTTCTCTGGCCGGCATACCACATCTCAAGAAACATTATCGTAAAGCTTCTTACAGCATCTCCTTCAAGCCGTATCCCGGTATCTTTCCATTCACCGTATGGATGTGTCAGGTTGAAATATTCGTTTGCCAGATTGTATCCGCCGGTGAAAGCAATGCGGTTATCTATGACTGTTATCTTCCTGTGATCCCTGTTGTTTAAGAAAAAGTTCAGCATTATGGTGAAGGGATTGAACACTTTACAGGATATACCCAGGGAATTCAGTTTTTTGACAAAGTCCGTATTGATAAAGCCAATACTTCCCATATCGTCATAAAAGACGCGCACATCAACTCCGGCATCCGCACGCTCCGCAAGGATCTCTTCGATACGTGCCCAGGCCCTGTCATCCTCTATGGCATGGTATTCCATGAAGATGAACTTATCGGCTTCTTTAAGGGCCTTAAGCTGGGCTTCAAGGCCTTTTGCTGCATTGTCATAATATGTGATATCGGTGTTCTGATATATCGGATATGATGCTGCCGAACGGATATATCTTGCTATGCCTGCAGAAGGCAGGTGGATTTCTGCAAGAGCATTTAACTGTTCATTGTTTTCCGGCAGATAGGGATGCAGTATCCTGTCGGTTGCAGAAAAACGCTCACGCATGCTCCTTGTACTGAAATCAAGACCGACCATAAGATACAGAGCAACACCCAGTATCGGGAAAGCAAGTATAAGGATTATCCAGGGCATTTTCATGGTCGAAGTCTTGTTCTGTGAATAAAGAGCAAGCACCAGGATCAGTGATGCAACGGATGTTGTTATGTTAAGCCATTTTGCATATTCATGGAGCTTGGTAAAGAATAATAAAAAGAGCACTATCTGGGCGATGATGGATAAGCCGGTAAGGATCAGCCGTTTGACGCCGTTTTTTCTGCTCTTTCGGTATTCATAAGGTTTTTTCTGACGTTTCGGGGACATAACAGAGTGGATTATAACATATATTGAAGGCAAAGTAAAAATCTATTATACTTATTCGGAAGCAGATCAGAGAAACAAAGCGGGGAATGAGATTGAAGACGGATATCAGACAGATCGATACAGGGGAAGATGAGCTGATACTGAGGTACAGGGAGCTTACACCGGACATAAAACGTATCATCGAGCTTGCAGGCGGCGGATCATCCAGGCTTGTCGGCAAAAAAGACGGCAACATGATCGTCATCGACAAAGATGATATATATTATATCGAATCCGTAGATGATAAGACTTTTGCATATACTTCCGATGACGTTATCAGGCTGGATAATTCCCTGCAGGGAGTTATGGGGATACTGGATGATATACGCTTTTTCCGCTGCAGTAAATCCATGATAATAAATATAGACAGAGTAAGGGTTCTGAAGAGTCTTTCATCCAACAGGATAGATGCGGCGCTTGAGAACGGGGAACATATCATCATCTCAAGAACTTATGCTACCGATTTCAGAAAACTATTGAGAGGAGGAAGCTCACGTGGATGACAGGAATAAGCTGAAACTTTGGGAAAGATATCTTACCAAGGAGATCGGCATAGAGTTTAAAGCCTGCCTGTATTTTTTTGCCGTCCTTTTCTTTTACTGTGTATACAGGCTGGTGAACGGAGTGCATGAGGCAGGTATACTCCACATGACGGAGATGATCTTCTCTTGCTATATAATAGGATACATTCAGGTTTATCTGTTCGATAATTTTGATGAGAGCGATTCTTTTAGGGCACGGCATTGGCTTGGGGTCGCGTGCTGCACGCTGGTATATACGCTTCTTTCATATTTCCTGGCCTGGTTTGATAAAAAGCTGTGGCTTTCTCTGGGCTTTGCAGCTTATATACTTCTTGTTTACTTCTGCGTTTTCCTGATATACCGTTCAAAGCGCAGGATAGATGACAAGATCCTTAATGAAGAGCTTAAGCTGTTTCAAAAGGATCACAAAAACGGCGATCGAGAATAATAAAGTGCAGTTTACGGACGGATAAGTGCAGCATACGGGAGCAGCTATTGCTCCCGTTTTTTATTTGTGTTAGAAGAAGATAAGGAGGTGGACGAAATGAGTGAAGTTATCAGAATAGAGAAACTTACGAAAACATACGGAAAGAAGCGAGGAGTTACGGAGCTTGATCTGCACGTGAACGAAAAAGAGATATACGGTTTTATAGGACCGAACGGTGCAGGCAAGTCTACGACCATACGCTCGATACTCGGCTTTCTGAATTTTGACAGCGGCCGCATCGAAGTGTTCGGAAAGGACAGTATCAAAGAGCATACCGCGATACTGAGAGAGATAGGCTACATGCCTTCAGAGGCTTTGTTCTATCCGGCCATGAAAGTGTCGGAAGTCATAAAGTTTGCGGCGGATGTAAGAGGGCTGGACTGCAGGAAGGAAGCAGACATGCTCTGTGAGAGACTTAAGCTCGATACCGGCAAAAGGATAAAGGAACTCTCACTGGGTAACAGAAAGAAAGTGAGCATCGTATGTGCGATGCAGCATAAGCCCAGGCTCTTTATATTTGATGAACCCTCATCCGGGCTGGACCCGCTGATGCAGAATACCTTTTTTACGCTGATAAAAGAATATGTTGATGCAGGAGCTACCTGTTTCCTTTCAACACATGTGCTTTCAGAGGTGAGCAGATATTGTGACAGGGCGGCTGTCATGCGGGAAGGCCGTCTGATAAAGGAAGACAGCGTGGAAAATCTGATCGAGAGCAGTGCAAAGAACATCAAGATCACGATGAACGGTAAGAGTGAAGAATATATATACAACGGTGATATCAACAAACTGATCAGAGAGCTTGCGGAAAAGAAGCTCGATAACCTTTATATAGAAGAGCCGTCGCTGGAAGATATGTTCATGCATTTCTATGACGGTGAAAAGGCCTGATATCAAACGCCGGAGAGTTTTTAGAAAGGAGAAGAGTTATGACAGCTGTATTTAAACATGAATTAAAGCTTAATCTTAAGAGTCTGCTGATATGGGCGCTTAGTGTGGGAGGCATGGGTTTTGCCTGCATTTTATTGTATACGAGCATGGAGGGGGAGATGGCTGAGATGGCCGATACCTTTTCAAATATGGGGGCGTTTTCCGATGCCTTCGGGATGAGTACCTTAAGTATCGCTACTTTAAGCGGTTTTTTTGCAACTGAGGTCGGAACGGTACATGGACTTGGAAGTGCAATGTTTGCGGCTATCATGGCAACGGTACTTCTGTCAAAGGAAGAAGAGGCGCATACCGGTGAGTTCTTGTATTCACTGCCGCTGTCGCGGGGGAAGACAGTTCTGGCCAAGGGCCTTTCCCTCCTTGCGGAGCTTGTGATCTTTACAGCGATATGCGGCGCATTGTATGTACTGGGGTTTGTAATGCTTAAGGAAGATATACCGTATAAAGAGACAGGTATTTTTCTTATGAGAATGCTTCTTATGAACATAGAGATCGCCTCGGTAGCTCTTATAATATCGGCCTGCTCGGCAAAGAACCGTATAGGCCTTGGACTGGGGATGGCACTGGTATTTTATGCATATGATCTGATAGGAAGGGTGGTTCCTGATATGAAGGATTATCTTTTCTTCGGGCCGTTCTCGATCGCAAACGCATCGGAGATATTTACGGGAAAGGAAATGCCGGTACCCGCCCTCGTAACCACGGTGGTGATCATAAGCTTATCACTGACTGCGGCATATCTTACATACATAAAAAAGGATCTTGCAAGCTGACCGGCCGATAAAGCTGTCAGTGATAAGAGATGGAAATAATATTGTTCCTGTGTTATCATATATTCGTTTAGTTTAGTGACATAAGGTAAATGCAGCGGAGTGAGAACACAAGATCATGGATGAGGAAAGGATCGTTAAAAAACTGTCTAATGTAGGAATTCTGGGAAATGTTGCATTGGCAGCATTTAAGCTTATTGCCGGTATTGTGGGAAGTTCAGGTGCTATGGTATCCGATGCGGTGCATTCGCTTTCTGATGTGCTGGCTACACTTATCGCTGTCATAGGAGTGAACCTCTCAAGGCAGAAAGAAGATGAGAAACATCCATACGGCCATGAAAGATTTGAATGTGTTGCATCGCTTATGCTGGGGCTAATACTGGCTGCAACCGGTATAGGTATAGGATATGGCGGGATCAACAGCCTTATGCACCGTGAGGAGATAAAGATACCTACCGTTCTCCCGCTTATAGCAGCCGTGGTGTCTATTGTTGTTAAAGAAGCGATGTTCCGGTATACAATGCATTATGCTAAAAAGCTGGATTCCGCTGCTTTCAGGGCAGATGCATGGCACCACCGTTCCGATGCGATATCTTCGGTAGGTTCATTTATAGGAATAGGTATGGCTAAGCTTGGGTTCCCGTTTATGGATCCTGTTGCAAGCCTTTTGATATGTCTGCTGATCCTTAAAGTAGCATATGATATCGCTAAAGATGCGATCAACAAGATGCTGGACACATCCTGCGATAATGCCTTTGAGAATAAGATAAGGGGGTTTATCGAAGCACAGCCCGGAGTGGTACGTATCGATCTTCTGCGTACCAGACAGTTTAGCAATAAGATCTATGTGGATCTGGAAATAGCCGTAAAAGGAGATATGTCCCTTATAGATGCCCATAATATCGCAGAGGATGTCCATGCCGGAGTTGAAAGGGAATTTCCTGATATCAAACATGTTATGATACATGTTAACCCAGATACCGATCAGAGGAACGACCGGAAATGACGCGTATCATGCTGGCCCCTATGGAAGGGATAACCAATTTTATATTCAGAAGGACCTATCTAAAGCATTTTGAGGGGGTGGATGAATCATTTACGCCTTTTATCACTGCCAATCAGACACACAGTTTTAAGAAAAAGGAAAAACTGGAACTGAGTCCTTATGATGAGACAAGGATACCGCAGCTCCTTACCAATGATGCACAGGCATTCATATGGGCGCTTAAGGCGATAAAGGATATGGGGTATAAGGAAGTGAACCTGAATCTGGGCTGTCCTTCACCTACGGTAACATCCCGGGGAAGGGGAGCGGGGATGCTCGCCGATAAGGAAAAACTCAGGGCCTTTTTTGATGAAACGTTTTCTGCCGCTGATCTTCCCGATGTATCCGTGAAGAGCAGAGCAGGTACGGAGGACCCTGCGGAGGCAGGGCAGCTTGCTGCTGTTTATGCAGCGTATCCTTTTAAAAGGATCATACTTCATCCGAGGCTGCTTAAGGATCTGTATAAGGGAAGCGTGAGAACGGATTGTTTTAGGAAATTCTATGAGCTGATACCGCATGACAGGCTTGTTTTCAACGGAGACATAAATACTTTGGAAGATGCGCAAAATGTTGAAAAGCTTTTCCCGGGGCTTTACGGGATAATGCTGGGCCGTGGGATCCTGCGGGATCCTTTTCTGCCGGAAAAGATAAAAGGTATCGGAACATCTGATGATAAACGTATAGCTGATTTTCTGGATGATCTCTGGGATGATTATGAGGAATACTTATCAGGTGAGAAGGATGTGCTTTATAAGATGAAGGAGATATGGAGCTATCTGTATACATATTTTCCCGATGGAGACAGGATACTTAAAGATATAAGAAAGTCACAGACGAAGGCGGCTTACAGAGCGGCGATCGGTGCTTTGCGCTGATCATCTTCCTTATCTTAAGCCTATACCGGACAGAAAATTCCTACGACAAAAAATGATATGATGCTGCCCGAATAATAAGAAGCAGTTAAAAAAATCGGGTGATACTATTTTGTAAAGCGGTCGCGGTTGGATTTTTCTGTTTGCATCTGTATCCGGTTTAGGGTA
Source organism: uncultured Lachnospiraceae bacterium (assembly GCA_902779395.1). Lineage (GTDB taxonomy): Bacteria > Bacillota > Clostridia > Lachnospirales > Lachnospiraceae > NK4A136. Next base: position 96,025 of record CACZBK010000003.1, read on the forward strand.
TAATACGAAAAGGAAAATGACTTCCGGTGTATTGCATATATAATACAATAATAGGAGGTAGTGGTTATGGCATGTTTTACGGCTACGGTTGCAGAGGCAGTAGTAGTTAAGGTCATTGAGAAGGTTGAAGCTAATAAAGAGATCAGGTTGGCGGAAAGCGGAAAGCATGTTGAAGAGAGTGAGAAGATCCCTATGAGCAGAAAGCTTAAATGGCTCACTTCTTTATTGATAGGCGGGTCATTCCTGCTTGCTTTTGAGCATGTATGGCACGGAGAGGTAGTTCCCTGGTTTCCGTTCCTGACAGCGATGAACAATCCCGAAGATGCGGCGGAGATGTTCCGGGAGATAGCTACCGTTGGTGTATCTATGGCGGTACTGGTAACAGTTGTATGGGTTGGCATGTGTATAGCAGCCGATGCCATAGTTAAAAGAGCATCAAAGAATGAGGAGGCAGACGCATGACTTTACTGATCACGGTTTTTGCGGCAGTGATCACCACGGTATTGTGGTATACGCGTAAGAGTGATAAACTTGGACTTGGCTTTTTATGCCTGATGTTCTGGGGAGCATCCCTTATGTGGTTTGTCGATGCGGTATTCGAATATATAGAGCTAAAAGAAGAGTATTTCACACCTGCCCTTGAGGATATGATCAATGATACATTCCTTGGACTGAGCGTAGTGGCACTTGCTCTGGTAGTATGGGTGGTAAGGCTTCTTATAACCGATCCGCGCGGAGTAGTAAAGCGCAGCCTGCAGAGCAGGGCAGCAAGGTGATATATAGTATACAGAGGAGATAAAGATGGAGCTTACATTGTTTTTAAACACATTTCTTTCATATGGTCTGGTATTCGTTGTTTTTGCGGCTGCCATAGTGATAGCCTTTCTTCTGGGCTTTGGACTGAGGAAGAATAAGAATAAAAAGGAATCGGCTGAAAAACAATAAGGTTTCCATAATAATCTTTATTGACATTAACAGCGTATATGAATATAATGATAAGGCACAATATATTGTGCCTTATTTATTTATTGCAACAATATAAAGTATCTTCTGCGATGGAGGAAAACAAATGTCAGAAGTGGATTACAGTATAAGGTATACACCGAAAAGAAGCGTAAAGGTTATCAAGAAAGACAATACCAGAGAGGAATTCAATGTCCAGAAGGTGATCAATGCCGTGGGCAAGTCTGCTTACAGGGCGCTTACTGATTTTACCGAGGAAGAGAAATGCCGTATCTGCCAGTTTGTGGTGGATAAGGTGGATTCCATGGATGTGGATGAGATCCCTATCCCGGTCATGCATAACATCGTGGAGAGCGCGCTTGAAGAAGTTAAGCCCATAGTAGCTAAAAGCTACAGGGATTACCGTAATTACAAACAGGACTTTGTACGCATGCTGGATGATGTGTATAAGAAGAGCCAGTCGATCATGTATATAGGTGATAAGGAGAATGCCAATACGGATTCTGCCCTTGTTTCAACAAAGCGCTCATTGATATTTAATCAGCTTAATAAAGAACTTTACCAGAAATTCTTCCTTACTACGGAGGAACTGCAGGCATGCCGTGACGGTTATATCTATGTTCATGACATGAGTGCCAGACGTGATACCATGAACTGCTGCCTTTTTGACGTGAAGAACGTTCTGGAAGGCGGATTTGAGATGGGAAATATCTGGTATAACGAGCCCAAGAGCCTTGATGTGGCGTTTGACGTGATCGGGGATATAGTATTAAGTGCAGCCTCTCAGCAGTATGGCGGTTTTACCGTACCTGAAGTGGATAAGATACTTGAGCCCTATGCGGAAAAATCTTATGAAAAATATATAAAGAAGTATACCCAGCTTGGAGTTGACAAAGCCGGTGCGGAAGCGGAGGCATGGAAGGATGTGGTCAGAGATTTCGAGCAGGGCTTCCAGGGGTGGGAATATAAGTTCAATACAGTCGCATCAAGCCGCGGGGATTATCCTTTCATCACTGTGACGGCAGGTATAGGTACAGGGCGTTTTGCACGCCAGGCTACCATAAGCATGCTCAATGTACGCAGGAAGGGACAGGGCAAGGAAGGGCATAAAAAGCCTGTGCTCTTTCCCAAGATAGTATTTTTGTATGATGAAAAGCTTCACGGTCCGGGAGGCGAGCTGGAGGATGTGTTTGAGGCCGGGGTTGAATGTTCGGCAAAGACAATGTACCCGGACTGGCTATCGCTTACCGGTAAAGGCTATATAGCAAGCATGTATAAACAGTATGGCAAGGTTATCTCTCCTATGGGATGCAGGGCATTTCTTTCGCCCTGGTATGTAAGGGGAGGTATGCATCCGGCAGATGATAAGGATGAGCCTGTATTTGTAGGACGTTTCAATATAGGAGCAGTCTCTTTGCATCTTCCGATGATACTGGCCAAGTCACGCCAGGAGAGCAGGGACTTTTATGAGGTGCTGGATTACTATCTCAATCTTATAAGACAGCTTCATATCCGTACCTATGCTTATCTGGGAGAGATGCGTGCTTCCACAAATCCTCTGGCTTATTGTGAAGGCGGATTTCTTGAAGGACATCTTGGGCTTCATGATAAGATCAAACCTCTGCTTAAATATGCTACGGCGTCCTTCGGTATCACGGCGCTTAATGAGCTGCAGATGCTCTACAACGGAAAGTCCCTGGTTGAGGACGGACAGTTTGCGCTTGAGGTTATGGAACATATCAATAAGCGTATAACGGAATTTAAGGAAGAAGACGGAAATCTTTACGCTATCTACGGTACTCCGGCAGAGAGCCTCTGCGGGCTGCAGGTACAGCAGTTCCGCAAGAAATACGGTATCATAGAGGGGGTAAGCGACAGGGAATATGTAAGTAATTCATTCCACTGTCATGTTACAGAAGCGATCACCCCCATACAGAAGCAGGATCTGGAAGACCGTTTCTGGGAGCTTTTAAACGGAGGAAAGATACAGTATGTAAAATACCCCGTATCTTATAATACCGGTGCTGTACGTACGCTGGTGCGCAGAGCTATGGAAATGGGCTTCTATGAAGGAGTAAATCTGAGCCTTGCATATTGCGATGATTGCGGACATGAAGAGCTTGAAATGGACGTATGTCCTGTGTGCGGAAGCCGTAACCTTACCAAGATAGACCGCATGAACGGATACCTGTCCTATTCCAGAGTGCATGGGGATTCTCGTCTGAATGATGCCAAGATGGCAGAGATCGCGGAAAGGAAATCAATGTAATGCGCTACCATAATATTACCCACGATGATATGTTAAACGGCGACGGCCTGAGGGTAGTGCTGTGGGTTTCCGGCTGTGAGCATTGCTGTCCGGGCTGTCATAATCCCATAACCTGGGATCCTCAGGGGGGGCTTCCTTTCGATGATGCAGCTAAGCAGGAGATATTTGCCCAGCTGGATAAGAGCTATATCAGCGGTCTGACTTTTTCCGGAGGAGATCCCCTGTTTGCAGCCAACAGGCTGGATGTCAGGAATTTTGCGGAAGAAGTCAAGAAGAAATATCCGGATAAGAACATATGGCTGTACACGGGCTATGACTGGGAAGAGATCCATCATTATCCCATAATGCAGTTTATTGATGTGGTGGTAGACGGGGAGTTTAAACAGGAACTTAAGGATGTAAATCTTCAGTGGAAGGGCAGCAGCAATCAGCGTGTGATCGATGTGAAAGCCAGCCTTAAACAGACAGACCCGACAAAACCTGTGCTTTACTGCGCGGATTATAAGGAGTGAAAATGCCTAAGATAAAGATCAAATATTTCAGTGATAAAATTGAGAAGCTGCGTTATATAGAAGGAAAATCCGACTGGATCGACCTGCGCAGCGCTGAGGATATAAGCCTTAAGAAAGGAGAGTTTAAACTGGTGCCGCTTGGAGTGGGGATGCAGCTTCCGGAAGGATATGAAGCACATGTAGTACCCAGAAGCTCGACTTTTAAAAACTTCGGGATAATTCAGACAAATCACTGCGGGGTGATCGATGAGAGCTACAGCGGTGATAACGATCAGTGGTTTATGCCGGTACTTGCGATAAGAGATACCGAGATACACGTAAACGACCGTATATGCCAGTTCCGTATAATGGAACATCAGCCTGTAGTGGAATTTGAGGAAACAGAACACCTTGCAGGTACAGACAGGGGAGGATTCGGGTCTACCGGTAAGGCATAGGTGCATGCTGTACAGGTGAACATAAGAGGAGCATTATAAGCAAAAAACGCTTTTAATGCTCTTATTTTTGTGGTAATATATTGATATATATGTGCTGATTTGATCGGCACTTCGAAAGGCGTTATGGCTGGAAGATTTTCGTGGCTTGACAGGAGTGAGGGGGAGTCTGTCGCTGCATACGACAAAAGGATAAATGAACTGGAGGCATTCCATAGCGGATATGCCTTTTTGTCGTATGAGAATTATTGCCCGGAATTTGCCGCTTTTGCAGTATATACCGTCTGGAATGATGAATTTAACAAAAAGCTTACGGATCCCTTGCCTGAAGGCGGGTTCATGATACATTGCGATGAAAAACGCGCTATTGAGATGTGTACATCGGGGCATGGCTTTCCTGTATTCGTAAAGCTGCTGTCAAGGCTTGGAAGACTTTATGTGGAAAGCTATGTAATGGCTGATAAGGAAGTCCTTTTTGATCTGTATTTTAACGGATGTGAAGTAAAGAAGCCCGAGGGTCTCGTGTTTATGGAGACAGAGCTGCCAAAGTCTGTTTCGCTGTTAAGAACAGAAGATGACACGCTCAGAAGCCAGAGCACGGGCAGCTGTGGCCGCAGTTCATATATAAGCGGCAGCTTTTTGCGGGGAAGCTTCTTAAGAGGCAGTTACATAAAAGGAAGTTTCATAAAAGGCAGCTACCTGCGCAGCAGCTATCTGCGCGGAAGCTATTCAAAAGGCAGTTTTTTGGCAGGCTTTTATACATCGGGGCTGTCAGGCAGTTATCTTACATGGTTCTTTGGCGGGAGCAGTTACTTAAAACAGCTTTTCGGGGCGGGCAGTTATCGTAATGTGATATTTTCGGGCGGTAGTTTCCGGGCCGGAAGTTTCATTCGGGGCAGTTATATGAGCGGAAGTTATACGGGCAGGTATTTTCTGACCGGCAGTTTTTACAGCGGAAGCTATCATTCAGGAAGTTTTATTTACGGAGGCTTCTCGGATGTTATGACTGTTTCTTATAAGCCGGGCAAAGACGGAGAAGCTGCATGGGAACATGAGCCGAACAGAAACAGACAGGAGGGGGCTGTTGTACGGCGGCTTATAGAAGAACTGGGATACGGACTGGATCTTATCTGATATGAACGGCTTTTATTCGTTATGGACAAGGCCTTCGGGAGAAGGTGAGGATAAGGACTTTGCAATGCAGGATTATGAGCTTGCATGTCTTTTACTGTCGGTGGCTTCTTACGAGCGGTATAACGGCAGGACAAGGCTTTATGCCGATAAAAGAGCCGGCGCTTTTTTTATGGAAAGAGGCCTGGAGGAGGTTTTTTCCCGGGGGATATGCGAATTTACGGTACCGGATGATATAGATCCGAAGGTGTTCTGGGCGGGAGGCAAGCTGTATGCGCTCAGTCTTGAGGAGATGCCTTCCGTTATGGTGGATACGGATCTGATAATCTGGAAGAGCCTGGGCAGGCAGCTTAAGGATAAATCAGTAGCGGTGATACACAGAGAGGAATTAAATCCTGCGATATATCCCGATCCCGGAAGTTTTCGGATGAAACAGGGATATGCATTCCCGGGCTCCTGGGATTTTAACATAAGGCCGGCAAATACTGCGATGCTTTATATAAAAGATAATGATTTCCGGGACTGTTATGTGGAAGAAGCTGTAAGGTTTATGCGCAGTATCGAACACACGGAGGATAATCTCTGCCCCATGGTATTTGCGGAACAGAGGATACTTCCGATGTGCGCGGCACAGAGAGGCTTAAGCATCTATTCCTTCTGTGACAGGCTGGAAGGATTGAGGGAACAGGATATGTTCACGCATCTGTGGGGGCATAAGAATGTTTTTAAATTCAACATGGATGAAAGAAGAAGCTTCATCCGGCGCTGCCTGTTAAGGCTTGAGAGGGATTTTCCGCAGATGTACAAAAAAGCGGCAGAGGTTGCCGAGCTTAAAGCTTATGCATAAGAATATACGTAAAATGAGGTAATATCAGGTGTTAAAAGTTGATAAACTTTATAAGGCCTACGGTGGCCGTGAGATAGTGAATAACATATCCTTCGAAGCCGTAAAAGGTAAGATATACGGGTTTCTGGGACCTAACGGTGTGGGAAAATCCACTACGATGAACATGATCAGCGGATATCTTGCACCCGGTGGCGGAGAGATACTCATTAATGATATCTCAATGATCAAAAATCCCGTAAAGGCGAAGAGACACATCGGTTATCTCCCGGAAGTGCCTCCGCTTTATCCGGATATGACTGTATCGGAATATCTGGGCTTTGCGGCGGAACTTAAGGGCTTAAGCGGAAAGCAGAAGCGCATGGAGGTTGAAAGGGTAGAGGAGCTGCTGGCGCTGGGCTATGTAAAGCAGCACCTGATAAAGCAGATATCAAAGGGCTATAAACAAAGGGTAGGGCTGGCACAGGCTATAACCGGGAATCCGGAACTTATCATACTTGATGAGCCTTCATCTGGTCTGGATCCCAGACAGATAGTGGAGATGCGTGAACTGATACGGCGTCTTAAGGATGAACATACAGTGATCTTTTCCACACATATACTGGGCGAAGTGAGCAGCCTTTGCGATCATGTTATGATCCTATCCGGAGGCAGGCTGGTAGCAGATGCCACGCCGGAGGATCTGGTAAGGGATTATAATGAAAAACAGAGGCTTACCCTTGTGCTGAAGGGGTCCGCATCTGCAGCCGAACAGGCAATGGACCGTATCGAGGATATAGAGAGCCACAAGGTGTGCAAGGAAGAAACAGATTCATGTACGATAGAAGTTACTGCAAAAAAAGGGAAGGATGTCAGGGAAGTGTTATCTAAAGCCTGTATAGGCGCGGGCTATACCATACTTGAAATGACGGGGCGGCAGGTTACCCTGGAGGAGGTTTATCTTGAATTGACCTTCATACGGCCCATGAAGGAGGAAACAGAAGATGTGGGCAGTATTTAAAAAGGAGTGGCTGGGCAACTTCAGAAATCTCAGCGGATGGTTGTTCCTTTCCGTTACCCTGTTTTTTATGGGATGGTATTTCAGGTATTACGGACTTACTAACGGTATGCCCTATATCTCATATGTACTGGATGCAGTGCTTTTTATCTTCCTCTTTACCATGCCGCTTATAACGATGAGGAGTTTTGCGGAGGAGAAGAGGCACAGAACTGACCAGCTTCTTTTCACATCACCTGTAAAACTTTGGCAGATAGTTCTTGGTAAATATCTGGCGGCTGTATCGGTGTTTTTACCGGTATTCCCCGTGATGATCATATATCCTCTTATAATGAGGATATACGGGGATGTTCCTTTTAATGAAAATGTTCTGGCAGTGGTAGGCTTCTTCTTTTTCGGCCTTGCAGCGCTGGGCATAGGTGTGTTCATTTCATCTCTTACGGAAAACCAGATGATCGCTGCAGTCCTTAGCTTCTTTGTGCTGCTGTTAAGTGCAATGATCAAGGCTATAAGCGCAATGATCAGTGTCAAGGGGAATGCGCTTACGACACTGCTTTCTGTATTTGATCTGACGGGGCCTTTTGACAACAGCCTGTACGGAGTTTTATACTGGCCGGATTATGTATATTATCTGTCGATAGCATTCCTTACTCTTTTCTATACCGAGCAGATACTTACGGCAAGGCGTTTTTCAGTGCGCACACACGGTATCCCCTGGGCACTGGTAAATACTTTAAAGATCGTTCTGGTCACAGGTGTGATCATAGGTATAAACATCGGTGTAAGGGCGCTGCCATATGAGAAAAAGAGTATGGATCTTACCTATAACGGTATACGTTCGATAACGGATGAGAGCCGTTCGGCGCTGGCAGCTCTTGACCGGCCGGTACAGATATACATTCTTTCTTCTGATGATGATAAGGATGAGACGCTTGAGGCAACCCTTCAGAGGATGGAAGAAGCCAGCGGTTATGTTAAAGTGGATCATATCGATCCGAAGGAACAGCCTTACTTCTATCTGGATTATACGGATATAGAGCCGCTTGCAAACAGTATGATAGTGACATCCGGAACAAAGAGCCGGGTGGTCAATTATTATGACTGCTATCAGGTGAGCTATGATTATGCATATGATGTCAGTTCCGGAGGCTATGTGACCACTGATTATCATGTGTCGGGATATGACGGAGAGGGCCGTATCATGAGCGCCATACGCTACGTTATAAACGATCATGTTCCTAAGATATACTGTATCAATGGGCATGACGAGTTTGAACCCGACGAGGAGCTGGTGAGCAGGATAAGCAATGCCGGCTTTGATATGGAATCAGTGAACCTGCTTTTGCATGAAGACATACCTGATGACGGGGATATTATTTTTATACTGGCGCCTGTAAAAGATATGAATAATGATGATATCGCCAAGATAAGACGGTTTATGGAAAAAGGCAAGAGTGCGGTACTCATCACCGGATATACCGAAGGAGCGGAGCTTGATAATTTCTACAGCCTGCTTTCAGATTTTGGAATGGAAGTACTTCCGGGAGTTGTGAGTGAGACGGATCCTGCTTATTATAACGGCACCGCCGAATTCCTTCTTCCTGAGATAATTGAGGGTGAGCTTACCAGAGCCGTTTATACCACGGGCCGTACAAGATTCATATATATGCCGTTTTCAAGGGGCATTAGGCTTAAAGAAACTGCGGATGTAAGCGGTTCGACTTTCCTGCGTACTACGGAAGGGGCTTATGTGAAGGTCGGGCGTGATATAGAGAAAGGTCCCTTTTCGCTGGGAATCTATACGGAACGTTACGGAGAGGGCGGAGTCAGCCGGGTCATTACCTTTACTACTGATTACTTTCTGTATAAAGATATAAACATGGCTGTTAACGGAAGCAATTATGAGCTTTTTATGCGCAGCCTGTTAAAGATATCCGAAACGGAAGAAGAAGCTGATGTGCCGGTCAAGCCTTACAGCTACGATCCTATCTTGGTTGGGCCCACGTCAAGAGGCGTTCTGTCATTCATACTGACAGGGGTGCTCCCGGGAGCGGTATTGCTTGTGGGGATAGGAATATGGTATTACAGACGCAGAAACTGAAATGAAAAGTTCTGCGGGGATCTATATTTAAAAGGAGGAGTAACAAATGACAAAAATACGTACACGGTATGCACCAAGCCCTACAGGAAAGATGCATGTCGGAAATTTAAGGACTGCGCTCTATGAGTTCCTTATCGCGAAACATGAGGGCGGCGATTTTATGCTGCGCATAGAGGACACCGATCAGGAACGCTTTGTGGAAGGCGCTATAGATATCATCAATCGTACTCTTGAAAAGACCGGGCTTTATCATGATGAAGGTCCCGACAAGGATGGCGGTTACGGGCCTTATGTGCAGAGTGAACGTGTAAAGACCGGCATATACATGAAATATGCGAAGGAGCTGATCGAAAAGGGAGAGGCATATTACTGCTTCTGCGATAAGGAAAGGCTGGCGACGCTTAAAACAGAGGTGGTTGAAGGGAAAGAGATAAGTATTTATGATAAGCACTGCCTGTCTCTTTCAAAGGAAGAAGTAGAAGCTAATCTGGCTGCAGGCAAGCCTTATGTTATACGTCAGAACATCCCTAATGAGGGAACCACCACATTTTCCGATGAGCTGTACGGAGATATAACGGTGGATAATTCGGAGCTGGATGATATGATACTGATCAAATCCGATGGCTATCCGACCTACAACTTTGCAAATGTGGTTGATGATCATACGATGAACATCACACATGTTGTAAGGGGAAATGAGTATATCTCATCTTCACCCAAATATCAGAGGCTTTATGATGCATTCGGCTGGGAGAGTCCGGTTTATATACATCTGCCTCTTATAACGGATGAGAATCATAAGAAGCTTTCCAAAAGAAGCGGGCATTCTTCGTTTGAGGATCTTCTGGATCAGGGATTTGTGACCGAAGCCATAGTGAATTTCATAGCGCTTTTGGGCTGGAGTCCGGAGGATAACAGGGAGATATTTTCGCTTGATGAGCTGATAAAGGAATTCGACTATCACAGGATAAGCAAGTCGCCTGCGGTTTTTGATATAGTCAAGCTTCGCTGGATGAATGGTGAGTATTTAAAGGCGATGGATTTTGATACCTTCTATGAGATGGCTGAGCCTTATCTTAAGCAGGTTATCAGGAAGGATCTTGACCTTAAGAAGATCGCCAATATGGTGAAGACCAGGATAGAAGTGTTCCCGGATATAGCAGAGCATGTTGATTTCTTTGAGGCTCTTCCGGAATATGATATAGCCATGTATACCCATAAGAAGATGAAGACTGATTCGGCATCGTCACTTCAGGTATTAAAAGATATCCTTCCGGTACTGGAAGCGCAGGATGATTATTCGAACGATGCCCTTTATCAGACCCTTCTTAAGTATGTTGAGGAAAAAGGCGTTAAGAACGGCTATGTTATGTGGCCTATCCGTACGGCGGTATCCGGTAAGCAGATGACACCTGCGGGAGCAACCGAGATCATGGAAGTACTTGGTAAAGAAGAAAGCATAGCACGTATCAGGAAAGGCATTGAGCTGCTTGACAGCGCAGCAGGCGTATAGTATCATCTCTATACTCTGAGAAGGCATACAAGCGTGCGGAAGAGAAGGCCGCATTTAAGAGGTATGCCGATGAAATCTGATATTTTTTCCGGTCTTAGTCCCGAGCAGGATAAGGCGGTACGTCATAAGGATGGACCTATGATGGTGCTGGCCGGCCCCGGTTCGGGCAAGACCTTTGTTATCACAAGACGGATAGCATATATGGTAATGGAGCAGGGGATAGACCCCGGCCATATTTTAGTGATCACCTTTACAAAAGCTGCCGCACTGGAGATGGAACAGAGATTTTTATCCCTGTGCGGGGAAAACGTCAGTGATGTAAATTTCGGTACTTTCCATGCCGTTTTTCTGGGGATCTTAAAGGAAAGTTTTCATTATAACAGATCTAATATTCTTGATGAGGCTTCCAAATGGCGTTATCTGAAAGAGGTTCTGGGGGGATATCCTTCCGTGGAGGATGATGATGTCACTATAGAAGAGCTCTTAAATACTTTTTCGAGACTGAAAAATGACGGTCTGCCACCGGAAAGCTATGATGGATCACGGGGAGTTATCGATAAAGATTGTTTCTGCAGCATATATAATGAATATCACAGCGTATTAAAGGCCGAGCATAAGCTGGATTTCGATGATATGGTGCTGGATACATATAAGCTTTTCAATGACAGAGCGGAAATACTGATGGCCTGGCAGAAAAGATACCGCTACATCCTGATAGATGAATTTCAGGATATAAATCCCATGCAGTATAAAGTGGTAAGGATGCTTGCGGAGCCCTTAAATAATCTTTTTATCGTCGGGGATGATGATCAGTCTATATATGGTTTTCGAAGTGCAGATCCGCGGATAATGCTGGGTTTCCCGGAGGATTATCCGAATGCACGGAAAGTGGTCTTAAAAGAGAATTTCAGATCGACTCCGCCTATCGTGGGTGCCGCGCTTAAGCTGGTAGGAAAAAACAAAGAACGTTTTTTTAAAAAGCTTAAGGCTAAGCGTGACGGGCAGAAGGCCATATTCGTTAACGGATTTGACGAGCGTACACAGGAGGCAGAGGCTGTATGCAGTCTCATAACTCAGGCAAAAGCACATATGCCTTATAAAGATATTGCGCTGCTGTTTCGGACTCACAGCGGCCAGGAGTATTATTCCAGGGCTCTTTTTGCAGCAGGTATCCCTTTTTATGTAAAGGAAAAGACAGTCAGTATATTCTCAAAAGCAGCTGCACAGGATATGATGGCCATGCTTTCGTATGCTCACGGAGATAAAAGACGGAAGCATTTTCTGCGTTTTATGAATAAACCGCTGCGTTATATAAGGAGAGCGGCACTTATCAAAGAGACGGTAGAGCTGGATGAACTGCTTAATGACGGCGGTTTAAGGCCTGCGGTGGCTGCCGGGATCAGAAAACTTAAATACCAGCTTCAGAGCCTTGGAGAAATGCCGACTTATGCAGCGCTTATGTATATAAGAAAAGGTATGGGTTATGAAGCCTGGGCCAGGGCGGATGCAGCGGAAAAGGGAAATGACATCCCGGAGCTGGAAGAGGAGCTTGACTTTATCTGCGACTCGGCAAAGGAATATGATTCATACAGTGAATGGCTTGAAAGTATTGCTGCATATGAGAAGAACCTTGAAGAAAGCGGCAGGGATAAAGACAGGGATGCTGTTCAGCTGATGACAATGCACGGTTCTAAAGGGCTTGAATACAGCACGGTCATACTGCCGGATGTAAACGAAGGCCTTATCCCGCAGAAAAAAGCGAAAGATGATAAGGATATAGAAGAGGAAAGACGGATATTTTACGTAGCCATGACAAGGGCAAGGGATAAGCTTTTTATCTTTTATCAAAAAAAATCTGCCGGGGGGAATATAAAACCCAGCAGATTTATAAGGGAGGCAGGGCTGTGATCAGCCCTCCTCATCATCCTCGTCGATAAGCTCGTCGAATTCAACGCTGTCTAAGTATTCATCAAAAGCATCGGATGCGGCTTCATATTCCTCCTCGTCATCGATATAACGCAGAGAGGGGTTGCCTTCTGCATCCTCTTCATGACCGTAGATCCATACTTCGCCATCTTCGTTTTCACCGTCTTCATCAAGCGGCAGTAAGGCGATGTAGTCCCTGCCGTTGCACTCAAAGATGGCAACTATCGAACAGTCTACGGTTCCTTCTTCAAGATCGAGCTGCACATACATCTCGTCATCGTCTGAATTGTCTTTCTTACCCATATCGTTTACCTACCTCCGAAATAAAGATTCTTCGCTGTCACGGTCATCTGAATGTCATCCTGAGCGATGCTGAGGATCTTTCTGTATTATAAAAAATTATTACTTTAAATACAAGCTTATTTATGGTATCATATCATTTTATGAGAAAGGGAAACTGTTATGAAAGCATGGGAACATTTTAAGACGATAACGCAGCACCGGATAGAGGTGATGAAAGGCTGTTTTAAGGTTGGGCTGTATGTGCAGGGCCTTACGCACGATCTTTCAAAGTATTCACTTACTGAGTTTATACCGGGAGCAAAGTATTACCAGGGATTCAGAAGTCCCAATGTGGCAGAGCGTGAAGAGACAGGTTATTCATCCGCCTGGCTCCACCATAAGGGAAGGAATAAGCATCACTTTGAATACTGGATCGATTATCCAATAAGGGATAAGGATACAGGGGAGATAAAAGCGATCCCTGCCCGTATGCCCAACCGTTATATAGTAGAGATGTTCATGGATCGCCTTGCAGCCTGCAAGACCTATCAGAAAGAAGCATATACGGATGCCTCGCCGCTTGAGTATTACCGTAAAGGCGATATCAGCCGCTTCCTGCATCCCGTGACCCAGGCTATACTGGAGAGGCTTCTTAAGATGAATGCAAAGTATGGAGAGGAATATACCTTTCAGTATATAAGAGCAAAATTATTACGAAGGAGATAGTGATATGTCAGAGAAAAAGATAATATTAACCGGAGACAGACCTACAGGCCGTCTTCATCTGGGGCATTATGTAGGATCGCTTAAGCGCAGGGTAGAGCTGCAGAATTCCGGGGAATATGATGAGATCAATATACTTATAGCCGATGACCAGGCACTTACCGATAATGTGGAGAATCCCGGTAAGATCAGATCGAACATTGTAAATGTTGTGCTTGATTATCTTTCTGTAGGCATCGATCCTTCGAAAACAACCATTTGTGTGCAGTCGGCTCTGCCTGCATTGCATGCACTCACGTTTTATTATATGAATCTGGTGACTACCGCAAGACTTTCCAGAAACCCTACTGTCAAGGCGGAAATCCAGATGAGGGGCTTTGCGGATGAGGGACTGCCGGCAGGTTTCTTCTGTTACCCCGTATCGCAGGCTGCTGATATTACTGCTTTTGATGCGACAGTGGTCCCTGTGGGAGAGGACCAGCTTCCCATGCTTGAGCAGTGCAGGGAGATAGTAGAAAAGTTTAACAGGATCTACGGAGATACACTGGTACTGCCTAAGGCAATGATACCGGAGAATGAGATGCAGCGCCGTCTGCCCGGAGTGGACGGAAAGGCAAAGATGAGCAAATCCCTTGGAAACTGCATCTACCTTTCAGACTCTGCATCGACTATCAAAAAGCAGGTGAACGGAAAGATGTTCACCGATCCACAGCATCTTAAGATAGAGGATCCGGGACATCTTGAAGGAAATGTGGTATTTACTTATCTTACAGCGCTCTGTAAGGATGAGCATTTTGAAAGATATCTGCCTGATTATAAGAATCTGGATGAGATGAAGGAGCATTACTGCCGCGGCGGACTGGGTGACGGCACGTGTAAGAAGCTTCTTATAAATGTTCTTGAAGAAACGCTCGAACCCATCCGTAAGGAAAGGGCAAAGTGGGAGGCTGATATCGATTCTGTTTATGATATCCTCGCAGAAGGGACCGCGAAGGCACGTGAAAAGACCAATGCCACTCTTGAGAGAGTCCGTGCGGCGATGAGGATCGATTATTTTAAGGACCGCTCCATAATCAAAGAGTGGGATAAGATACTTAAAGAAACGGATAAATAAGAAACACAGAGGTATAAGTGATGTATCAGAATTCAATGATGGAATTAAGCGAGGACCGTAACGAGCTTTTTAATGAACTGGTGGAATACTGCATGGCATCGGGAGAGATAGACCAGAGCCTGTATTCCGAATATGATGTGAAGCGCGGCCTTCGTGATTCAAACGGAAAGGGCGTTCTTACCGGGCTGACCGAGATATCGGATGTTAACGGCAGTAAGGTGGTGGATGGAGTTAAAGTACCTGCTGAAGGCGAGCTCTTTTATCAGGGGATCAATGTAAATGACCTGATCGCAGGGAACAAAGATAAGCGTTATGCTTTTGAAGAGATAACCTATCTGCTCCTTTTCGGGGATCTTCCCACAAAAAAGCAATTTGAGAGCTTTAAGGCTATACTTACCGATCTGCAGGAGCTTTCGGGTGATTTTGTAAGGGATGTCATCCTTCATAATCCCAGTATTAATATCATGAATTCATTACAGAAGGCCATCCTGAGTTTATACTCCTTCGATGCGAGCCCGGAGGACACATCCGTACCCAATGTTCTGCGCCAGTGTCTGCAGATGATAGGAAAGACTCCGCTCATATCGGTATATGCTTATCACGGCTACAGGCATTTTGATCTTAATAAGAATCTGGTTATAAAGACTCCGAAGAAGGAATATTCCACTGCAGAGAACATCCTTCATATGCTTCGTCTTGATGGACAGTTTACACCGCTTGAGGCTTCTGTGCTTGATACTGCGCTTGTGCTTCATGCAGAGCATGGCGGCGGTAACAATTCCACCTTTACGACCCATGTGGTGACATCTTCGGGAACAGATACTTATTCTGCGATAGCTGCTGCCATAGCTTCACTTAAGGGGCCCAAACACGGCGGCGCCAATCTTAAGGTCCAGCAGATGTTCCGTGACATGAAAGAGCATATCAGCGATTATTCGGATGAGGCGGCTATAGCGGATTATCTGGAGAGAGTACTTAAGAAGGAAGCTTTTGATAAGAGCGGACTTATCTACGGGATGGGACATGCCATCTATACTCTGTCCGATCCCAGAAAGGTCATCCTTAAGGAGTGCACGAGGAAGCTGGCTGAAGAGAAGGGACGTATGGCGGAATTTGAACTCTATGATGCGGTAGAGCGTATCGCTGCGGAACTTATCACAAAGAGCAGAAGAGTGTTTAAGCCCGTATGTGCCAATGTGGACTTCTACAGCGGCTTTATGTACAATATGCTTGGTATCCCGGAGGAACTGTTTACACCTATGTTTGCCATAGCGAGGATATCGGGCTGGAGTGCGCACAGGCTTGAGGAACTGGTAAATAAGGGCAAGATAATCCGCCCTGCATATAAATATGTCGGAAAACACAGGGAATATACAGCCTTAGAAAAGAGGTAGAAAACATGGCGGGAAAATATGTCGCATATGTATCCTGTTATACCCAGGGAAGCAAGGTGGGTATACGTGTTTATGATGTGGATATGGAAGCGGGAAAATTCACGGAGAAGGATCAGGTTGAAATAAGCAATTCTTCATATGTGACCATATCACATAACCGTAAAGTACTTTATTCGATCACAGATCAGGGCGTGGAAGCCTACCGTATCAACAAAGACGGTACCCTCGATACAATATCGGTCGCATCTATAAACGGGATGAGAGGCTGTTATCTCTCAACCGATTACAAGGACAGGTTTCTTTTTGTGGCAGGTTATCATGACGGAAAGATCACTGTTTTAAGACTCAATGAAGACGGCAGCATAGGTGAGATAACCGATGAGATATACCACAAAGGTATGGGCTCGGTAGCTGACAAGAATTTCCGCCCCCATGTAAACTGTGTGAAGATGACCCGGGATAACAAGTACCTTCTGGCTGCGGATCTTGGGCTTGACCATACCAAGGTTTATCAGCTTAATCATGATACCGGAAAGCTTAAGATGGTTGATATCATACATGCAGAGCAGTATTCGGGACCCAGGCACATAAAGATATCAAAGGACGGAAAGTTCATTTATATCATTCACGAGGCCAGTAATGCCATTTCAGTATATCGTTATTATGAGATAGGTGATAATCCCGAGTTTGAAAAAATACAGTCGGTACCCACCTTAAACGATTATCATGCCGGAAACTCAGCGGCTTCGGCACTTAACCTGTCAAATGATTTTAAGTATCTGGTATGTTCGAGTGCCGGCGATAACAGTGTGAGCATATTCAGTATCGACCAGAAGGAAGGGCTTTTAAGCAAGCTGCTTACCCTGCCGATCAGCGGGGATTATCCGAAGGATGCAGCATTGTTTCCGGATAACAGGCATCTGGTATCGTTAAATCATGAGAACAATACCATGACATTCTTTGCGGTGGATCTTGAAAAGAAAACACTTGTGATGAACACTAAGGAGATAAAAATACAGCAGCCCAACTGTGTCGTGTTCCACAAGCTGGGCTGACATTCTGTTTATTTGGTCTGTCATTCTGAGCGGAGCGAAGAATCTTCAGGGCTTGTATTTTATCATAACCTTGAATTCCGGTTCTGCAGTAAAAGATCCAGCACGGTAATGGCGCACATCGATTCAACGACCACTACAGCTCTGGGGACTACCACGGGATCGTGGCGGCCCTTTATGGTGAGGCTTACGTCCTCACCTTTTTCATTTACGGTATCCTGTGGCTGATAGATGGAAGGAGTGGGTTTAAAGTATGCGCGGGCTATAATGGGAGCGCCTGTAGACATGCCGCCCAGTATACCGCCGGCGTGGTTGGTATCGAAACTGACGCTGCCTTCCCTCATATGCATCTTATCGTTGTTCTCGCTTCCCTTTGCTGCAGCGGCTTTTATGCCGTCGCCTATCTCCACAGCCTTAACTGCACCTATGGAGAATAGAGCGTGCCCCAGCATTGCATCAAGCTTATCAAAAACAGGCTCACCTATACCGGCAGGAACTCCTTCTATGCGGCATTCAACTATACCGCCTAAAGAGTCGCATTCTGCCCTGGCATTTTCCACGGCCCTGAGTGCTTCGGCTGCCATAGCCTCATCGGGCATGCAGGCTGCATTACTGCAGGAAGAAGCTATCCGATCAAGGCTTAAGCTGTCCGCAAAGCCCTCACTAAGCTTTACCGGACCGATGGCAGTGGTGTAAGCTCTAAGCTTAATGCCGTATTCTTTCAGTATGAGAGCAGCTACAGCACCTGCGGCTACCCTTGCAGCTGTTTCCCTGCCGGAACTGCGTCCGCCCCCGCGGTAATCCCTGTGGCCATACTTGGAATAAAAACCATAGTCGGCATGTCCCGGGCGGAAAGTATCAGCCAGATTGCCGTAATCCTTTGATATCTGCGAAGTGTTTTCTATCATAAGTGAGATGGGAGTACCGGTAGTTTTTCCTTCAAAAACGCCGGATAAGATCTTTACCTTATCAGCCTCGCTCCTTGCCGTAGTCATGGCTGAGGTGCCGGGTTTGCGGCGGTCAAGGTAGGGCTGGATAAGCTCTTCATTAAGTGTAAGACCGGCCGGACAGCCGTCTATAACGCAGCCCAGTGCCGGGCCGTGTGATTCACCCCAGGTGCTCACTCTGTATAATGTTCCGAAAGTTGAACCTGCCATATATTTTCTCCTCAGGCGAGTTTTTTGAATTCGTGGATATACATTTCCTTGTCGTATTTCATCTGACAGGGGATCATATCAAGGGCTTTATAGCCTTTTGCTTTAAGCTCATCTGAAGACATTTTTGCGGTCTGGTCATAAAACTCATCGCGAGGCTGGTTATAAAAGATGAGATGAAGTTTTACCTTGCCTTCGTTATCATCTATGGCAGCTGCTATCCCGCGGGTAGTGAACATAACGCCCTTATTATCCATAGGCTGATATGGCTCACTCTTTAAGGCCTCCTTCATCTCATCGGGGATTGCAGCAAGCATTGCCTCAAGATTGGCATTGTCTTTTTTTGAAATCCTGAATGCAACGATACAAAAGATACCTATGACCACCAGTGCGACCAGGATACCCGGGATCATATCCCCTAAACTCATGTTCCACATAATATTATTTCCTCCCTAAAATAAAAAATCCTGATTATCCTATCACTTATAAGGAGGATAGTCAATCGGAAGGAAGAGCAGGGATGTATAAATCCCAAAAGAGGCCGATTATACCAATCAGCCTCTTTTGCAAAATGTCATATTTTATAAAACAACAGTTTTTACATTGAAGCACCGAATGTAACCTTTACAGGTGATCCGGTAAAATTTCTTCCCTTAGGGGTGATAAGATAAGTTCTTGCTTCGCCTTTAACTTTCTCAATTGTAAAATCCTTTTTAGAAAGTTTGGTCCATTTTTTCCAATAATCTTTTGAACTTTTATAAGCAGGCTGATCTACATCAAGCCTTGCACGTAATTCCCTGAAGCTTTTAAAGGTTAAAAAAATCCACCCACTGTAATTTCCAATAGCAGTCATATTATTTGTAGCCCATAAATAATCAGCATTTATTTGCAGTATAGAGAAAGGAAGATGCTGTTTTTTAGCAACCTTATTAAACTGCTTAACAGCCTTCTTTAACTTGGAAAGAGACTTTCCCTTTATACCTAATTTTTTAGCGACCTTACTGTTTACAGATGCTTTTACGGTGATATACGAATCCTCAGTACAATCTTTATTCTTTTTCGCAGAATACTTTAAGGTAATAATGTCATCGCTGTATACGCCTTTTGTTGTAAATTTCTCTGCCAAATCGTATATCTGGAATTTTTTTGTCATTGTAGGGTAAAGCTCGTCAGCTTTTATCTTTCTACCGCGATAACTTATTATATTATAATAACTAATTTCTGCTGATAAATTATAATCAACACCATCAATATTGATCGTGCCTGCATCAATAAGAGCGGCTTGATATTGACCTACACCGATATGATCATTGATGGGAGTTGAAGCGCCAACAATCTCGTTGTAGTTTGTTTCAAGATTGATAGAGGGATCATTAAAAGCCTCAACATTGGAGAAATTATAATCTACTAATTCTGCAGTGCCAAATTCCTCGAGCTCGCCTTCGACGGGAATGCTGTCTGTTATATCATTGTCAACTTCAGCCTCAACAGCTTCTGTTTCAACGCTTTCATCCTCTGCAGTCTCTTCAGCAGCTTCTTCAGCGCTCTCCTCAACAACAGTTTCGTTTTCGCTTACTGCCACATCAGCGTCGTCAGCTGCGACTACTGGCAGTACTTGTCCTGCAAGCATTGTGAAAGATAAAATACCTGCTAACAGTTTTTTCTTCATTAGTTGTATCCTCCATTATTTTTTTTCGGGAACTTAGTTCCTTGCCATTAAACCGATAAAATGATAGCATGAATTATGTACACATTTCAATCTGTATTTTGACGGAAATACCCACGTTTTTTCCTGCTTCTGATGTGATATTGACGATAAACAGGCTGTTTAATATAATGAAGCGTTGTAAGCAGGCCCTTTAGGGAAAAGAGGAGGAGATTGTTATGAAGAAGGTAAGCCTGATCGCTGCAGCGGTATTGAGCCTGGCTATGCTGGCCGGATGTACGGATGACAGCGGCTCAAGCCGGGGAGGCTATGATGAAAACACGGCTGACACAAAAGATGAGGTGAAGGATCCTACCCCGACAGAGGCAGAACCTGAGCCGGTAAGCGTGGAAGTTACTCCCACACCCACACCGGAAGCGGAGTCTGAATTTACGAAAGCATATCATGCTTCAAAGGAAGAGATAGCAGGTTATCTGGACGGAACATGGCTTTTGCATGAGGGTGACAATAAGATACAGCCGGTGGATCTTCTGAACGATACGCTTACTTTTGATGCATCTGATATGAGCGCAACTTATCATATGGCTTATGCTGCAGAAGAGGCATATTACAGCTTCGAACTGTTATCCCCGTATGATGCCGTACCACAGCAGTACTGTATGCTGCGCTTTACCGGAAAGGGATCGACCGACGGTTTTCCGTTCAATAATAATGGAGGAAGTATTGACTATCTGATAATGCTGGCTAATGATGAAGGCTGTGACAGACTCTTTATCCAGGAGATGGGAAACGGGATATCCGAGCTTGGACACAGCATCATGGGAGAAGACCGCCAGGTAAGTTTCGGGTGCTGGTTATTTGAAAGGGACTGGGAAGAAAGCCCGAAGATGGGAGAGCGCGGCTTTAATATGGGAGGTGTTAAAAGACCCAATGACAGTTTCTTTGCACTGCAGTTCTCCGAATACGGTGACAGCTGCACGCTGCAGGAAGTGGTGCCGGTATTTGAAGAGTTTGATCTGGAAGGCAGTATTACGGCAAGGGCAGCAGGCTATGCATTTTGTGATAACGGATATCCGTTCAATGCAGTAGTATACGAATATGCGGACATGGAGCAGTGGGCGCATTCCGGATGCTATTCGCCCGGGCTGGTTGAGGTATATACTAACGGTGACGGTGAGATAAGCAATATCATACATTATCCCTACTATGCGTACGGTTATTTTAATCAGGTGGCCACCGGGGCGCCGGATGTATCCAGGGATCCCGCGGTATACGGGGATATGGATAAGGAATTCCTGGGCAGCTGGATAAGTAAGGATGACGGGATAAGTACTCTGGATATATCTCAGGCCGATCCCCAGACGGGCGGGTATCATCTGGTGTTTGAAGTATACCGGCTCTGCGGGATAGAGGCTTATGCCAATATAGATATGAGTGGCGATAAGTTAAGCATAAACCAGGGTTATGTTAATGATATACAGCGCATCAGCGCCACTCTTGAGCGTAAGGGTGGTGAACTCATAGTTACCGTTACCGAGTCCGAGTTTGAATATCTGCCGGTGGGAACGGTCATGGCATATACAGCGCAGTAAGTTTTTAATGATAAGTCACAGCGGACGGAGCTTTTGGGATCTTCCCTGAAGCTCCGTTTCTGCTTTTTCAATTACAAAGCTGCTGCAGCTGCCGCACAGAAGCTGATCGTCGCCTATCGGTTTCTCGCGTTTTTTCATGATGATTATCATCAGGTTGAAAGTATAAGCGATGCAGAGCGACATAAGTGCGTTTGCGGCGACCTTTGTTACGGGAGAGCTTTCTTCTTCTGCTTCGGCCGCAGCCTCTGTCCCGAAGGGGACAGCTCCGGTTTTTATTTCGGTATCTATCAGCAGATAGAGCATCAGAAAACTCAGTACGGATATCAGTAAATAGATCTTAATCCCACGCATCGTCATTTCCTCCTTTTCGATCAAGCTGTTTTAACGGACGTGTTGTCAGGATGTTGTATTGTGAAAGTACTGTATGCTGAGCCATCAGATTTCCTGCCATCTGGCATGAGAATATGGCGTAATATGCAAAGGTGCTGCCTGCATGCTTTATACCTGTTATGTATCCCAGAATGGATGACAGCAGTATAAGGAATAAAGAACCTGACAGCACCCATCTGCTCTTTCCGGCCATATGAAATACCTGGCTTATGCACCACATTGTAGTGATGGAAAGGATAACTGTCATGAAACCTGACAGGACCAGTGCATTCAGCATCTCAAGAGTGGCAAGTGATTTTAAAAACAGCGGCAGGGCTATGGCGGCACCTGTGATCGCTATCCACAGCCTGCCTTCACTGCCCTTTTTCTTCCATTCCTCGTCAGCCTCCATTTTAAGGATATACTTATAATCCAGACGGTTATGCTTGCTGAGATAGCCTTTATCATAGACGCGGTATTTGCGTATGAAGACTTCCTTTGTCATGTAGTAGAGCATGAAGACGGAGGACAATGAAAATATATCTCCGGTCACCATCATGGCATTAAGCGATATTGAAGGCAACAGGCACATCAGTATGAATATGGGGATGGATATAAGCAGCCCCGAAAGGATAAATTTCTTTTTATCCACGGGCATGTCGCTTACTATACGGCCGGTCTGGCCGTTTACCACCGCATAGGCTACTCTGTCGTTCTTCCTGTACGATAAGAACCAGACGGGAAAGAAGGCGGTATAAGGCATATGCGAGCTGGCATCCAGGCTTTTTGTGAATCGATCTATCTGGGATCCGTCAAAATGCAATGAAGGAAAATACTTTTGCAGGTGGACGGAGCGGAAGGCGTTTTCCTTGCAGATGTAAAGTGCATTGTCTACGTAGACCGTATCAGCCAGGTCGGGCATATCCGCATAAAATCCGCTCAGATAGGAAGGATTGAATTCAACCAGCGAGTTATAGTCAAAGGGAGCCAGCCTTTCGCTGTAGTGATCCTCAAAGGAAGAGGAAGCATCATAGAAGACGCCTTTGTATTCTGTTGTGAGCCAGCCCCTGCATTTATATTTATCAATGTCGATATATAAGCCGTTACGGGTCTGCTTTTCACCGTCGAGCGAGATAAAGCCGCTTACTTCGACATCGTACCCCCAGTAAGTCATGTATATTCCGCGGAAGCGGTCAAGATATTCCGGATCTTTAAGTTCCTTAGGGGTGAAGAAGGAATTCTTTATATGGTTAAGGTATTTCTGCTTGCAGGCAGCTTTGTCGATCTTAAAGGGAGCGATAAAGCGCGGGTACCGCATCTTTGACATGCGGGAAGAAAGCATCACGTTAGATCCGCAATAACTGCAGAAGCCGTTTACGGACTCATCGGTCGAATAGATGCTCCCGCCGCACTGAGGGCAGCTGTATAATATGATATCCATTTCCGAAGCGCTGCCGGCAGCGTATTTTTCTTCATCTGCGGATACGCCTGAGGAAGCAAGTTCCCCGGGGGCGTGTGATACTCCGCAATAGGGGCATAAAAGCTTCTGGGTGGTGATATCAAAATGTAATTCGGCTCCGCATTCAGGACATGCTGTCAAAATAAATACCTCCAAAAAAATCCGATCGTGCATATTATATATTAAGTATGCTCCGTTTACTATCATGTTCCGGTTGCTTTTTTGATAATCAGCAGAGACAGCGTAGATTTACGAAGCTGTTTGTGATATGCTTATGATGCTTGAATTGCGGTAGTGCGAAGCACAAAGCGATCCGTAAGCATCATAAAGTGATTTCGGAAGGATTGATATGGAGAAAATGAGATATCAGGTCCTCTCAACAGAGGGCAGGGCGAAACGTGCAGTCATGGAAACTGTACATGGTACTATACAGACGCCTGTATTTATGAATGTAGGCACTGTCGGCGCCATAAAGGGTGCGGTTTCCACAGAGGATCTTGAGCGCATAGGCACTCAGGTGGAGCTGTCCAATACCTATCATCTGCATGTGCGGCCCGGAGATGAAGTGGTCAAAGCAATGGGCGGGCTGCATAAGTTTATGAGCTGGGAACGTCCGATACTTACAGACTCCGGCGGGTTTCAGGTGTTTTCTCTTGCAGGTTTGAGAAAAATAAAGGAAGAAGGTGTTACCTTCCAGTCGCATATAGACGGACATAAGATATTCATGGGACCGGAGGAGAGCATGCAGATCCAGTCCAATCTGGGATCTACGATAGCGATGGCTTTTGATGAGTGCCCTCCGGCGCTTGCGGAGCGTGCTTATGTGCAGCCGTCGGTGGACAGGACGACCAGATGGCTTGAGCGCTGTATCACAAAAATGAAAGAACTTAATGCACGTGAGGATACGGTCAATCCCGATCAGCTGCTTTTCGGGATAAATCAGGGAGCCGTATTTGCCGACATACGTATTGAGCATGCAAAGCGTATCACGGAGCTTGATCTGCCTGGCTATGCAATAGGAGGTCTTGCAGTGGGAGAGAGTCATGAACAGATGTATTACATACTTGATGAGACCGTGCCTTATCTTCCAAAGGATAAACCTGTGTACCTGATGGGAGTGGGAACACCCGCAAACATACTCGAAGCGGTAGATCGCGGCGTGGATTTCTTTGACTGCGTATATCCGACCAGAAACGGCAGACATGCGCATATGTATACGGGACACGGAAAGATAAATCTGATGAATGCACAGTATGAGAGGGATGACAGGCCGATAGAAGAAGGGTGTAAGTGTCCGGCGTGTCAGAGGTATTCGCGCGCCTATATCAGACATCTGCTGAAAGCAAAGGAAATGCTGGGCATGCGTCTGGGCGTACTCCATAATCTGTATTTTTATAATCATCTTATGGAAGAGATACGGGATGCGCTTGATCAGGGCCGCTTTGCGGCATATAAAAAAGAAAAGCTCGCTGCTATGCAGGGGGATTAAAATTCCTCTTGCGGCAGGGCTTTATTTTGTGTAAAATTAGGAACAGTGTTTTAAATTCAAAACAGGGAGGACCATATGATGAATATCTTATCAATGTTATTGAGCGGGGACGGTGCTGCGGCAGCAGGAGGGTCGGCGGCAGCCGGAGCAGCAGGAGGACTTGGCCTGTCTTATATCATTTCCATAGTGGCGATGATCGCTATCTTTTATTTTTTCCTGCTCCGTCCGCAGAAAAAGGAGCAGAAAAAGCTGCAGGAGATGCTGCAGGAGATGGAAGTGGGCGATGTGGTCGTTACCACCAGCGGATTTTACGGTGTACTTATAGATATAACCGAAGATGATGTTATAGTTGAGTTCGGAAGTAATAAAAACTGCCGTATCCCCATGAGAAAGAGTGCTATCGCTCAGGTTGAAAAGGCAGAGAAATAAGTAGAGTACTTAATGAGGACAAGCCGAAGGCGCAGACTGAATTTAGTACGAACTTACCCGATGAGCTTGATGAAGTCAAGCCGAAGGCGCAGACTGAATCCAGCGGGATCGGGTCTGTAAAGGCAGAGAAAAGGAGCATAAAAACATGAAACTCAATATCACCTGTATACCCGGTGACGGCATTGGCCCCGAGATAGTGGCCCAGGCTAAAAGGGTACTTGAAAAAGTGGCCGGGGTATACGGCCACGAGATGAAATTTACAGATATTTTAATGGGAGGAGCATCCATCGATGCCTGCGGCGAGCCGCTGACAGATGAGGCTATTGCTACCGCAAAGGCAGCGGATGCCGTACTGATGGGTTCTATCGGCGGCGATACAAATACATCGCCCTGGTACAAACTGCCTCCGGAGAAGAGACCCGAGGCCGGCCTCCTTAAGATAAGAAAGGCGCTCAATCTGTTTGCAAATCTCCGCCCCGCAGTGCTTTATCCCGAGCTGCGCGGAGCCTGCCCTTTAAAGGAAGAGATCTCCGTCAAGGGCTTTGATATGCTGATAATGCGCGAGCTTACCGGCGGTCTGTATTTCGGTGAGAGAAAGACTGTTGAAGAGAACGGCATGAAGAAAGCCATCGATACCCTTACCTATACTGAAGCCGAGATACGCCGCATAGCGATAAAGGGCTTTGAGATAGCGATGAAGCGCCGTAAGAAGGTGACCAGCGTTGATAAGGCAAACGTGCTGGATTCCTCCAGACTCTGGAGAGCAGTTGTCAACGAAGTGGCAAAGAACTATCCGGAAGTTACGGTTGAGCATATGCTGGTGGACAACTGCGCAATGCAGCTGGTTCGTGACCCTTCACAGTTTGATGTGATCCTTACCGAGAACATGTTCGGCGATATCTTATCGGATGAGGCCAGTATGGTAACCGGTTCGATAGGAATGCTTGCCAGTGCATCGCTTAATGATACGAAGTTCGGACTCTATGAGCCCAGCCACGGGTCGGCGCCCGATATAGCAGGCATGGATATTGCCAATCCTATTGCAACTATCCTTTCCGCATCAATGATGCTGCGTTATTCCTTTGATCTGGATAAGGAAGCCGATGCCATCGATGCAGCAGTAGATAAGGTGCTCAAGGAAGGCTTCCGCACCGGAGATATCTTCAGCGAAGGCTGTACTAAGGTGGGCTGCACGGAGATGGGCAGTCTGATAGCAGAGCGTATAGGCTGATGAAGCAGTTTCTTCTGGACGCAAAATGGGATCTGCTGAAGCTTTTATTGCTATGTATTGCCATTATCATAGGCATAAAGAAAGATAAGAAGAAAAGGAGACGGTTAAAATGAGAAGCGACAGTGTTAAATGCGGAACCGCGCAGGCGCCTCACAGGAGTCTGTTCAATGCTTTAGGTTTTACAAAGGAAGAGAGACAGCGCCCCATGATAGGTATCGTATCTTCCTTTAATGAGATAGTACCCGGCCATATGAACCTGGATAAGATCACAGAGGCTGTGAAGATGGGTGTGGCTATGGCAGGCGGCATGCCTGTTGTATTCCCCGCTATTGCTGTCTGTGACGGTATCGCGATGGGACATATAGGAATGAAGTATTCACTGGTGACCCGTGATCTGATTGCTGATTCTACAGAGTGTATGGCTATGGCACACGGTTTTGACGGTCTGGTGATGATCCCCAACTGTGATAAGAACGTGCCGGGCCTGTTAATGGCTGCTGCACGTGTGAATATCCCTACGATCTTTGTAAGCGGCGGCCCCATGCTGGCCGGCCATGTAAAGGGACGCAAGCGCAGCTTATCATCAATGTTCGAAGCTGTAGGTGAGCTGGCTGCGGGAAAGATCACGGAAGAGGATCTTGAAGAGTTTGAAGAGAAGGTGTGTCCTTCCTGCGGATCCTGTTCGGGCATGTATACCGCCAATTCAATGAACTGCCTGACAGAGGCTCTTGGTATGGGACTTAAAGGCAACGGTACGATACCTGCCGTTTATTCCGAGCGTATCCGTCTGGCAAAGCATGCCGGAATGAAGATAATGGAACTGGTAGAGAAGAATATCAGACCCCGCGATATCATGACGGAAAAGGCATTCATGAATGCTCTTACCGTAGATATGGCGCTGGGCTGCTCCACCAATTCGATGCTGCATCTGCCCGCTATAGCACATGAGGCAGGCGTGGATCTTAACCTTGATATAGCAAATGAGCTTTCCGCAAAGACTCCAAACCTGTGCCATCTGGCACCTGCAGGCCCTACATATATGGAGGATCTGAACGAGGCAGGCGGCGTATATGCGGTTATGAATGAGCTTTGCAAGAAAGACCTCTTATATACCGATCTGATCACCGTAAGCGGCAAGACCGTTGCGGAGAATATAAAGGGTTGCGTGAATCTGGATCCCGAAGTCATCAGACCCGTAGAGAATCCGTACAGCCCTACCGGCGGTATCGCCGTGCTCAAGGGCAATCTGGCTCCGGATTCCGGCGTGGTAAAGAGGAGCGCTGTAGTGCCCGAGATGATGGTTCATGAAGGACCTGCAAGGGTATTTGACTGCGAAGAAGATGCTATCGCAGCCATAAAGGGCGGTAAGATAGTAGAAGGTGATGTGGTTGTCATCCGTTACGAAGGCCCTAAGGGAGGCCCCGGCATGAGAGAGATGCTCAATCCTACATCAGCAATAGCAGGTATGGGACTCGGCTCATCCGTAGCACTTATAACCGACGGACGTTTCTCAGGTGCAAGCCGCGGCGCATCCATCGGTCATGTATCTCCTGAGGCAGCAGTGGGCGGACCTATCGCTCTGGTTGAAGAAGGAGATATCATCTGCATCGATATACCCAATAACAAACTTGATATGAAGGTTTCCGATGAGGAACTGGCAGCAAGGCGTGCAAAGTGGCAGCCTAAGGAACAGCATCTTACCGGTTATCTGGCACGCTACCGCGAGCTGGTAACATCCGGTAATCAGGGCGCTATACTTAAGGTTCCCGGTAAAGACTGATCAGGTGGAAAGGTGCTTATGGAAGAAGACAGGATAGAAGCCATACATAAGCATCTTGATAGGGAATAATTTAACTTTAAGAAGGAGAGCAGACTCATGGCAGCAAAAAAGACTAAGACTGCTTCAGCAGCAGTTCAGGAGCTTTCGGGCTCACAGATAGTAATAGAGTGTCTTAAGGAACAGGGAGTGGATACCGTATTCGGTTATCCGGGAGGCACGATACTTAATATCTATGACGAGCTGTATCGTCATGCGGATGAGATCAATCATGTGCTGACAAGTCATGAACAGGGAGCAGCCCATGCTGCCGACGGTTATGCAAGAGCTACCGGCAAGGTGGGCGTATGCATGGCAACTTCAGGCCCCGGAGCTACCAATCTGGTGACCGGTATAGCAACTGCTCATATGGACAGTGTACCCTTAGTGGCCATTACCTGTAATGTTACACTCCCCTGGCTGGGCAAGGATACTTTCCAGGAAGTGGATATAGCAGGTGTTACCATGCCTATCACCAAGCACAGTTTTATGGTAAAGGATGTTACCAAGCTGGCTGATACTATACGTAAGGCTTTTGCCATTGCAAGAAGCGGCCGTCCCGGGCCTGTGCTTGTGGATATTACCAAGGATGTGACTGCAGCCAAGTGTGAGTATAAGAAAGCAAAGCCCTCTGTGCTTAAAAGTCAAAAGAACTATACCGATGAGGATATAGATAAAGCCATTGAGCTTATCAAAGCTTCAGAACGTCCCTTTATATATGTGGGAGGCGGTGCGATAATCTCCGGAGCCACTAAGGAAGTGGCAGAGTTTGCAAAGAAGCTGGATGCTCCCGTATGCGACAGCCTTATGGGCAAGGGCGCGTATGACGGCACGGCGGCAAATTACACCGGCATGATAGGAATGCATGGCACCAAGACCACCAATTTAGGTGTGAGCAAGTGTGATCTTCTTATAGCACTTGGTGCACGTTTTTCCGACCGTGTGGTATCCAATCCCAAGACCTTTGCGCCTAAGGCTAAGATACTGCATATCGATATTGATGCGGCTGAGATAAACAAGAATGTACGCACTGCAGCTTCGGTTGTGGGTGATCTGAAGGAAGTACTTACCATCATTAATAAGAAGCTGGGCAAACAGGATCATAAGGAATGGATGGATAAGATAAAAGAAATGAAGGAGAAGATGCCTCTTACTTATCCTCATTCACGCCTTACCTGTCCTTATGTTATAGAGACACTTTATGATGTGACAAAGGGCAAGGCTGTGATAACTACCGATGTAGGCCAGCATCAGATATGGGCTGCGCAGTTCTATAAATATACCGAGCCCAGAACTTTCCTTTCAAGCGGCGGACTTGGAACCATGGGATATGGTCTGGGAGCCTGCATAGGTGCCAAGTACGGACGCCCCGATAAGATCTGTGTCAACATCGCAGGTGACGGATGCTTCAGGATGAATATGCAGGAACTGGCAACGGCATCACGTTACAATGTGCCTATAATAGAGATAATAATAAATAATCACGTGCTTGGCATGGTGCGTCAGTGGCAGAACCTCTTCTACGGGCAGCGCTATTCGCAGACCGTTCTGGAAGATAAGGTTGATTACGTAAAGGTTGCGGAGGCTCTGGGCTGCACGGCTTACCGTGTGACACAGAAGGAAGAACTTGAAGACGTGCTTAAGAAAGCTGTAAAGGCTAAGGGGCCCGTAGTTATCGACTGCGTCATCAAAGAAGACGATAAGGTTTATCCCATGGTTCCCGGCGGACAGCCTCTTGAAGCCGTATTCGATGCCGACGACCTGAAGGCAAAGCAGGGGTGATAAAATTCATAGATACGCTAAACGATGCCCGGCAGTTATGCGGGCATCGCTTTGTATGCACAGGGCTGCCGTGAGGAATATGCTGTCTGAAGGCAACCGGCGGCCCGCGCGCGAGCAGGGTGCGATTTCATCTTCCCTGCCCGATCAGAGAAAAAAAGCAGGGAAGGAGTGTGAGACAGGGGATGGCAGAAGATGAGAGGATAGAATCCATATTGGCGCATCTGGATAAAGAGGTGGCCTCCGGTACCATCCGCATGAGCGTAGAGGTGGATGAGCAGCGCGAAGGAGAACCGCTGGTATCGCACAGGGGCAGCAGGATCTACGGTGATGACGCAAGCCGTATCGTGGCCAAGCTCGACATGTACTCCGATATTACGCTCAAGAAGGATGTTGAAGAAACATGATAAAAGTTAAAGAACTGCTTAAACGTCTTGATAAGGAATACGGAACAGACCTCTTCTGCTATCTGGAGCATGAAGAGGCCTGGCAGCTTTTGATAGCGACCATTTTAAGCGCGCAGTGTACCGATGCAAGAGTCAATCTGGTCACCAAAGACCTGTTTAAAAAATATCCGTCTGTGGAGGCATTCGCTCAGGCGGATCTTAAAGAGCTGGAAGAGGATATACACGCTACCGGCTTTTATCATAACAAAGCAAAGAATATCATTGCCTGCTGCAAAAAGCTTATAGCAGAATATGACGGGGAAGTGCCTTCGGATATAGACAAGCTGGTAGCGCTTCCGGGAGTGGGAAGAAAGACGGCCAATGTGATACGCGGAAATATCTACCGTATCCCCAGTATCGTTGTAGATACCCATGTGGGCCGCCTGGCCAGACGCTTCGGTTTGAGCGAAAATACCGATCCGGAAAAGGTAGAGTACGATCTGATGAAGAAACTGCCAAAAAGCCACTGGATATTATGCAATATCCAGTTCATAGCACTGGGCCGCAGCTTTTGCACTGCAAGGTCCCCCAAATGCGGGGAGTGCTTTCTGAAAGATATATGT
This sequence comes from uncultured Lachnospiraceae bacterium, assembly GCA_902779395.1. Lineage (GTDB taxonomy): Bacteria > Bacillota > Clostridia > Lachnospirales > Lachnospiraceae > NK4A136. The sequence continues at coordinate 127,273 of CACZBK010000003.1, forward strand.
CCTTCTAAAGAATGACTATCCCACGGCGGTATTCGGAAACGAAGCCGCTTTTTTTATCGGAATGATAGCTGTATAATTCCGATGCAGAGATGTCAGAAGTCAGAACAGGCAACAGAGTGCTGTCCAATAGTTTATCCGAATCTGCCAGTTTGGAAAGCAGCGGGCGCCCAGCTGAGCGTTTGATCATGCCCATGACGGCCGAGTCTTTTTTTAACCCCAGTATCCTCAGCCAGGGGCAATAACCGCAGTTTTGCGACAATAGACCGACATCGCTTTTTTTTATGCCCAGCAGGATATGTAAAAGCGCGCGGCTTAAATGGCTGTAGCTGATATCCTTTGATTTCAGGCTTTTTATAAAGGCTGTGAAGGAGGAGTATTCTTCAAGCTTTGATATTATCTTATCGGACAGATCTTCAAAAACATCGAAATACCCGGCATATCCTGCGGCCCTGTTTTGAAGCAGCCTGATAAAGAGGGCATCCGAATAGGCATCCGCAGTTAAAAACTGCTTGTCAGATATATACCCGGAAAGGATATCACAGGCGTATTCCGGTATGTAAGCGGAGAGCGTATTGCCGGCGGAGTCTGCACCGCCGGTGGAGAGTATCTGCCTCAGAGCGCTTGCAGAAGCATAGGTATCACTTGCCGATGTATCGTTGTGCGGAGTTCCTATCCTTGGAATAGTCAACGGGATAATATCGGACCCGAAATAGTCAAGAGCCTTAAGATATTCAACAGCCAGCAGATCATTGGGGGACAGGCGCAGGTCTTTAGGTGTAAAGCGCCCGTCATGGTTCCCGGAGGGTGAGCTGCAGCCGGATACAGTTTCATCTGACACGGCTTCATCTGCAGCTGTATTCCCGGAGGCCAGCTCCTTCAGGATATCTATCCGGCCACACTCACTGCCGAATAAAAGTGCATCGACACAGGTGCAGTTGATAAGAGCGGACACAGCCCCCCGTGCAAAATACTGCGCGCTGCCGGTAGCAAAAATCACCGGCAGTTCCAGCACCAGATCGGCACCTGCATACAGTGCGGCCTTAGCCCGGGCATACTTATCGATAATGGCGGGCTCACCGCGCTGTACATGATCACCGCTCATGACCACAACAACCTGATCCGCACCGTATACTTCGCGCGCGGCTTTTAAGATGTGCTCATGTCCTTTATGGAAAGGGTTGAATTCAGCTATTATCCCGATGGTCTTAATATTATCCATGTTGAATATTTTACTTGAAAGAACAGTGATTTTCAATGGCAGAGGATATCTGAATATTGTTATAAACGTATGGTTTATTTTCTGTGGCATCTTTCACGGGAATGTGTTATCATGCTTTTTGGAAGGCATATGTATGTGGGGGAATAGCATAAGCTGATGAGTGGGGACCGTAGAGTATTATTTATATGGATCAAAACAGCCGCCACGGAGGGTATAAGTATCCTCTGTGACGGCTGATTTATGATACAGACAATCATTAAAAAAGAAAGGTGGTAAAAAATGAGCAAGGGGATGTTTTCTGATGTACACGACATGCTGCAGGGGGATACATGGACTTATGACAGTGGTTTTTATGCAAATGACGGAAAAAGCGATCTGTTTATCTGCTTCTTTTATTCTGATGACGATGAGCAGATAGCTTATCTGAATAACGGCCACGAGGAAGCAATCGCAGATTACGAGGTTACCGAGGATGAGCTTGATGATGGGACACCCCTTATGCTGATCAGGGTAGGCGAGCTGGTATTGGGATATATGAATGATGGTGAGGACTGGTACATCATTGACAAAGATGGTAATGTGGCTGTGGCAGCAGAGCTTACCGAGGAAGAGGCAGAAGTGATATTTGATGCTGTAACGGATTAAGGCTGTGTGTTGTGAGGGGCAGTTTGGATCTGCTGAGCCCGGACTGCGTAAGCGGCCTGGTGATCAGCGGATGATGCAGATCTTATAAACTGACGGAGGTGGAAGATGCTGAACAATGTGTGCGGTAACTGCGGAGGTATCATGGAGTGGAGCGCAGACCGCAGGAAAATGAAATGTCCGTTCTGCTCGACAGAGTTTATTGTAGAGGAGCGGGAAGAAGATTCTTTTGATAAGGCAAATGTTATCGATCCGCTGTTATTCAGATCTTCTTGGGATATCGAAAGCCTGAGGGGAATGAGGAACGGTTCGGATTTTATCAACGAATTTATCTACAGTGTTAATGAGGCGGTTACGGCGGAGAAAGTGCTGGACAGTCTGTTTAAAATACTGGCAAAGAGCGATAACAGCGATCTGGCAACGGCAAAGATCCATCCGGATCTTTTCAATACGGCCAAGGCTAAGGTCTCTCCGGTACTGGATCCCGGAGAAGAGGTACTTTTATATCAGAATTCCGGCTTGTTTTCAAAAGGCAAAGAGGGCAGCGTGATCACGGATAAGAGGACCATTACCTTCGATGCGAAGAAGAATAATTATGAACTGCATAAGGATATCCGTTCGATCAAGCTGGGGATCGGCGGTGATTGCCCCACTGTTCAGGTGAATGAGCAGTTTGCAGTGCGCTTCTCCATGCTGGGGAGCGGCTATAAGGGGACAGGCGCCGGAGCGGCGCTGATATGCTTATATGCATTTAAGCAGAATCCGGATCTTAAACAGATATCGCTGGTCATGTAAATGATCGTGACAGAGGCGCTGCGAGAGCAGCGCCTTTTAAATATCACAGAGCAGCTTTATTACTTTTTAACGGAGAAAGCTGTTACAAGACGGAAAAAAGTCATTGACGCGGTAGGAAAAGGGGTATATTATCTTATTTATCTGTTTTCAGCAATAAGTAAATATTTATGGAGGAAAAAGAAATGAGCAGAGTTTACAATTTCTCGGCAGGGCCGGCAGTGCTTCCCGAAGAGGTACTTAAGGAAGCAGCAGATGAGATGATGGACTATCGCGGATGCGGTATGTCAGTCATGGAGATGAGTCATCGATCTAAGGTTTACGATGATATCATCAAGACTGCGGAGGCAGACCTGCGATCCCTCCTTTCAATACCCGATGATTATGAGGTTATGTTCCTGCAGGGCGGTGCGAGCCAGCAGTTCGCAATGATCCCCATGAACCTCATGAAGAACAAGGTAGCAGATTATATCGTTACCGGTCAGTGGGCAAAGAAAGCATATCAGGAGGCGCAGATCTACGGTAAGGCTAACAAGATCGCTTCCTCAGAGGATAAGACTTTCTCTTACATCCCTGATTGCTCCGATCTGCCTATCAGCCCCGATGCAGACTATGTTTATATCTGCGAGAACAATACCATCTACGGTACCAAGTTTAAGAAGCTTCCCAACACCAAGGGCAAGACTCTGGTATCTGACGTAAGCTCCTGCTTCTTAAGTGAGCCTATGGATGTGACCAGATACGGTCTGGTATATGGCGGCGTTCAGAAGAACATCGGACCTGCAGGCGTGGTTATCGTTATCATGAAGAAAGAGCTGATCACCGAGGATGTACTTCCCGGAACACCTACCATGTTAAGATACAAGATCCACGCTGACGCAAAGTCACTTTACAATACCCCTCCCGCATACGGCATCTATATCTGCGGTAAGGTATTCAAGTGGATCCAGAAGATGGGCGGACTTGAGGCAATGAAGCAGCGCAACGAGGAGAAGGCTAAGATCCTTTATGATTTCCTGGATGAGAGCAGCCTCTTCAAGGGCACAGTTGTTAAGGAAGACCGTTCACTCATGAACGTTCCTTTCATCACCGGCAACGAAGAGCTGGATGCCAAGTTTGTTAAGGAATCCAAAGCGGCCGGATTTGAAAACCTTAAGGGCCACAGAAGCGTGGGCGGCATGAGAGCTTCCATCTACAATGCTATGCCTATCGAGGGCGTTAAGGCTCTGGTTGAGTTCATGAAGAAGTTTGAAGTTGAGAATAAGTAAAGGAGAGTGACTTAAAATGGCTTATAAGTATCATTGCTTAAATCCTATCGCTGCATGCGGTCTGGATAATTATACAGCTGATTATACAAAGACAGATGATGTTAACGAAGCTGACGCCATACTGGTAAGAAGCGCCGTAATGCATGAGATGGAGCTGCCCGCAGCTCTTAAGGCTGTAGCGCGCGCAGGCGCAGGCGTTAACAATATCCCTCTTGATAAGTGCGCTGAAAAAGGTATCGTAGTATTCAATACTCCCGGCGCAAATGCAAACGCAGTTAAGGAGCTGGTATTTGCAGGCATGCTCCTGGCTGCACGTGATATCGTAGGCGGTATCGAGTGGGCAAAGAGCGATGCTTCGGATGAGAACATCGCAAAGACTGCCGAGAAAGAGAAGAAGAAATTCGCAGGAACCGAGATCGCAGGCAAGAAGCTTGGTATCATCGGTCTGGGCGCTATCGGCGTTCTGGTTGCAAATGCTGCAAAGCACATGGGCATGGAAGTATACGGTTACGATCCTTATCTGTCCATCAACGCAGCATGGAACTTAAGCCGCGATGTTAAGCATGTTACCGATGTTAACGATATCTATCGCGAGTGCGATTACATCACCATTCATGTGCCCCTGCTTGACAGCACTAAGGGCATGATCGGTAAGGATGCGATCGCTCTGATGAAGGACGGCGTTATCATAATCAACCTTGCACGTGATCTTCTGTGCGACGAGCCTGCTATCCTTGAGGGCATCAAGGCCGGCAAGATCCGCAAGTATGTATCCGACTTTGCCAACCCTACCACCGCAGGTCAGGAAGGCGTTATCCTTATGCCTCACCTGGGCGCTTCCACAGAGGAGGCAGAGGACAACTGTGCTGTTATGGCAGTACAGGAAGTACGTGATTTCCTCGAGAACGGTAACATCAGGAATTCCGTAAACTATCCCAATGCCGATATGGGTGTATGCCAGACTGCAGGCCGTGTGGCTATCTGCCATAAGAATGTGGCTAACATGATCACCAAGTTCACAGGTGTTTTCGGTGAGGTAGGCATCAATATCGATAACATGACCAATAAGTCAAAGGGCGATTATGCGTATACCATGATAGATACCGATTCTGCGATCACCGATGAGCTCCTTAAGAAGCTTGAGGCTATCGAAGGCGTTATCAGAGTAAGAGTGGTGAAATAAAATGACTAAAGAAGATGCGGCTTTTTTAGAGCGCATAAACAATTATGCGGATGAGGTGCTGGACGGCATAGATCCTCAGAAGACACAGGTTGGATTCATGCTTGAGAAGCTTAAGCCTGTAATGGAGGAGATAGCCTCTGAAAGCGGAGAGAGCGTGGAGAGTGTGTTTATCCGCTATATGGATCTGGCCAGTGAGCGCAGCGTAGAGCTTGAGAGAAAGTTTCAGAGTACCATGGGAAACATGAATTCCTATGGCGATATAATGAGCTGAGAATACCGCTCAAAGCATAATATATCCTGTGCATGGGGACGTGATAAATGTTATCCTGTGCACAGGATTTTTTTATTGATTATTCTTTTCTTTTGTAGTATCATTCGCTCAACACAAAAGCACATAAAACACATAAGTTTGGGAAGTACCGTTGAAAGAGCTTTTCCTGTCGGGGAAAGGAGTTTTTTATGGTACTTTTTTATTCTTTGCTTTATGAAAGGGGAGCGCGCAGCATCAATCAGGATTCGATAGCACTTCACAGGGTCATGACCAGATCCGGTGAAGTTATCATGGCTCTTATATGTGACGGGATGGGCGGTGAAGACAGGGGAGAGCTTGCCAGCGGGTACCTGACGGAGCGTTTAAGCGTATGGTTTTATGATAAGCTCCCGGCTGTTTTATACAGAGGATTTGACAGAAAACGTATACAGCGCTGTCTTCAAAGAGAGCTATTTACAGTGCATGAAAAACTGCGTACTTACGGAGTGGATAATCATCTGCGCTGCGGGACAACCATGACAATGCTGCTAATGGTAGAGAAGAATTATATATTGTTTCAGAGCGGTGACTCCATGGCGTGTTCCATAGGCCGTGATATCAGAGCCCTTGTGCCGGGGCATAAAAATGCCAGAGGTGTAGAACGCTGTATAGGCATAGGCAGCTTTAAAGCACCATATATAAACCATGGCAGTCTGTTTGGGCGGAAAGCTTTTTTACTGTACAGTGACGGATTCGGCGACCGCGTGAGCCGGGACGATATATGGGGAGCTTTAGGCGGCAAACGCATCAGTAAGCGTGAGGATGCCGACAGGGCGCTTAAGACACTGGCAAATGCAGGATTAAGGCGGGGATGCCGTGATAATATGTCGGCATTGTACCTTAAATGCAGATGATCCGGAAATTATATGAAAAAGGAGAAGAAAGATGCTGAATAATAATGATAATGTTGAGGCTGCCGGAAGGTATCGTATGCTGAAAAAGCTTGGGGAAGGAGGCATGGGGGAGGTATGGCTGGCTGAACACAGCAGTCTGCATGCGCTTTTTGCGGTAAAAAAGGCATATGGAGAAAAGGATGGTATAGCCAGAAGATGTCTCCGCTGCGAGGCGGAACGTATGAAAGGCCTGAACAACAGGCATATACCGTACCCTGTTGATATTCTGGAGGAGGATAACAGTACTTTGCTTGTAATGGAATATGTTGAGGGGATCACGCTGGAAGAGTATATCAGGAAGAACGCACCCCTTGACGAAGATGAAGCTCTTGCGATCCTCAGGCAGATATGCGGGATACTGGCATATCTGCACTCAGAAAGCCCGCAGATAGTATATCGTGATATAAAGCCTTCAAATCTCATGATAAGCCCCGACGGGGAGATAAGGCTGCTTGATTTCGGGGCTGCCGTTATTGCAGACGGAAAGAGTGTTGAAGATGCTTTCGGTACAGAAGGGTATGCTGCACCGGAACAGCTTAACGGCGGGATCATACGTTGCGAAACGGATGTATATTCGGCTGCAGCAGTGTTTTCATACATGCTGAGTGCCGCGGACCCTTCACGGCCTCCTTTTCATCCCGTAAAAGGAAAGGAACTGGGGCGTTTTATAAGCAGGTCATCAATAAAGCTTATCGACAGCTGTCTGGAAGAAGATCCGGATCGGAGGCCGGCAAACGGCGGGGCGCTCCTTGAGCTGGTTTCAGGGATAAAACCCGGGAGAGAACGTATATGTGAACAGTTCAAAGGGCATCTCTACAGGCTGTTTATGTGGATGCTGGTGGCAGCCGGCTGCATAATGCTGATGTTACGCTATGGGGGTGATCCCAGGCCTGTACTGGAAATATCGGTTATCATCATGTCTCTTGCAGCGCTTGTGTGGGGGATCATAAGAGATGAGTTTTTTGATGAAAACGGTTTTATATTGCAGCGCAGCTGGAATATAATGATCACGGAAAAAAAGGGCCGGGGGATAGGAGAGGATCAAAGCTGAACTTGTCAATATCTTTTTTTTGTAAAGTGTATGTGGTATAATACCCCAAATGCGCTTTTTTGAAATATGAGGAGAAAAACCATGGCTTACCGTGATGAAACAAAGAAGATAAAGATAGGCGATCGTGTCATAGGCGGCGGAAATCCGATATTGATCCAGTCAATGACAAATACCCCGACAGAGGATGCCGGGGCGACCATAGCACAGATCCTTAAGCTTGAGGAAGAAGGCTGTGAGATAATCCGGTGTACGGTACCGACGATAGCAGCCGCAGAAGCTCTGGATAAGATCAGGAGCGCTATACATATACCGCTTGTAGCGGATATCCATTTTGATCATAAGTGTGCGCTGGCAGCCATTGAGCACGGCGCAGATAAGATACGTATAAATCCCGGCAATATCGGCGGCGAGGAGAAACTTAAAGAGGTTGTAAAGGCTGCTAAGGCTAAGGATATCCCCATAAGAGTGGGGGTTAACTCAGGATCACTGGAAGCGGCTCTGGTAGATAAATATCATGGAGTTACCGCACAGGGAATAGTGGAGAGCGCCCTTGATAAGGTGCGTATGATAGAGGCATGCGATTACGGTAATATAGTCATCAGCATAAAATCGTCAAATGTGCGGATGAGCATAGCGGCACATGAGGAACTGGCAGGGAAGACGCCGTATCCTTTGCATGTGGGGATCACCGAGGCGGGGACGCTTATTTCAGGGAATATCAAGAGTGCACTGGGAATAGGCATAATACTTGAAAAGGGGATCGGCGATACTATAAGAGTATCCCTTACCGGAGATCCTGTAGAGGAAGTGAGATCGGCAAAACTGATACTTAAGAGCCTTGGACTCAGAAGCGGAGGCATAGAAGTAGTAAGCTGCCCCACCTGCGGCAGGACGAAGATAGATCTGATAGGACTTGCAAACAGGGTGGAGGATATGGTAAGGACCATTAAACTGCCTAAACAGAAAAGCATTAAAGTGGCCGTGATGGGCTGTGCGGTGAACGGTCCGGGTGAGGCCAGGGAAGCGGATATAGGCATAGCCGGAGGAAACGGCGAGGGCCTCTTGATCAAAAAGGGTGAGATAATAAAGAAAATGCCGGAATCGGAGCTGCTGGCTGCGCTTAAGAGCGAGCTGGAGCAGATGGTCAGGGAGTAAGCAGTAAGGTTATGGGAAAACTATTCAGTGAGCACTTCGGTGCAACCCCGATCAGGGAAGATTTAAAGCGTCTGTTTGAGGATGTGACTGTTGACCGTATGGTCATCAAGCAGGACGAAAAGAAAGTAAAATTATATATATCCTACGATAAACTCATAACCAAAGATCATGTATTTGCGTTAGAGCAGGAGCTGGATGATGCTATATTTGCCGATAAGGGACTTCATACCTGCATTTTGGAGGATTATCACTTAACATCCCAGTATGATGCGGAATATGTGGCAGAGCATTATTATGACAGCATTTTAAGCGAGATCTCAAATAAGGACAGGATTATGTATACCGTCCTTCGAGGTACGAAGCCGAAGGTCAGGGATGGAGAGCTTATCGTCAGCATTCCGGACAGCTTTGTTGCCAGGCAGAAGGAAGAAGAGATCATAGCGGTATTTGACAGGATATTTCAGGACCGCTTTCATCTTGGGCTGACAACGAAGGTCGAATATACCGAGAAGAAGTCCAGCCGTTACAGGGAAGAGAGCGAGCTGCGCAGCCGTCATATGGTTGAGAGTATACTTCAGGAGAGCATCGAGCGTATGAGTACGCGGGAAGCTGCCGCATCGGGCGTTCACGAGGAAATACTGGGCGGACAGCCGGAAATGGCAGTAAATGAAGATAAGGTTTCCGAACCCGTGACAGCGTCAAAAGAGAGTAAAGAACATAGCGCGGACAGTAAAGCTGCCGGCGGATCGGATGCAGCCGGAGGAAGCGGAGCCAAGCCTCCGAAGAGCGGTTTCAAAGGAAAGAGCAGTAAGACCGAAAAGGGAGGGAGCTTTGCGGGAGCAGTCAAAAAGCTTAAGATGAGCGATGATCCCGATCTTATTTACGGCAGAAGCTTTGACGGAGAGGCAGAGGAGATAGCATCGATAGAGGATGAGATAGGTGCTGTGGTACTGAGGGGCCAGGTAATGGCCTTTGATGAGATATGCCTTAAAAAGACCGGTAATTATATTTTTAAATATACCATTTCGGACTATTCGGATTCCATAAGATTAAAGATCTTTCTTACCCCCGAACTGGCCGATGAGATGCGTCCTGCCATCAAAACAGGTGATTTCATCAAGGTTAAGGGTATGCCCAAGTATGATGATTTCGATCATGAGCAGGAGATCATCAATATCATAGGCATAAAGAAGATCCCGGATTTCCGTTCAAAAAGGGAAGACTTTGCCGCAAGAAAAAGAGTGGAGCTTCATTGCCATACAAAGATGAGCGATATGGATGCCTGCGGCGATGCGGAAGATATCATCAAGACGGCAAAGCATTTCGGGCATACCTCCATAGCGATCACGGATCACGGAAATGTACAGGGCTTTACTTTTGCCAGCCATGCACTTGGTAAGGGTGATGACTTTAAGATACTCTACGGTATCGAAGCGTACATGGTGGATGATCTGAAGCAGATAGTAGTGAATGATAAAGGGCAGTCTCTTGATGCTTCCTACGTTGTTTTTGACCTTGAGACCACAGGTTTTGTTCCCGGTCACAGCCGTATTATAGAGATAGGTGCGGTAAAGGTGGAAGGCGGTGTCATAACAGATCGTTTTTCGGAATTCATTAACCCGGGTGTTCCGATCCCGCTGGAGATAGAAAAGCTGACAAGTATAAGCGACAGTATGGTAAAGGATGCTCCCGGAGTGGAGGTGATACTGCCGCGTTTTCTCCAGTTCTGTGACGGCTGCGTGCTTGTGGCCCACAATGCGGGATTCGATACATCCTTTATAAGACATTTTTCAGAAGAGCTTGGGCTTAACTATGATTTTACACATACTGATACCATAGATCTGGCAAGGCTTCTTTTGCACCGCCTGGGCAAATATACTCTGGATCATCTGGCTAAGGAGCTTAATATCCCGGCTTTTCATCACCACAGGGCAGTGGATGACGCAGAGGCAACGGCGCATATCTTTCTTAAATTCCTGGAGATGCTTAAGGAAAGGAAGGTAACAGATCTGACCGAGCTCAATGCTGCCGGTCAGCTGTCAGAAGATAAGATCGCGGATCTGCATCCTGATCATGCGGTGATCATAGCTAAAAACGAGGTGGGCAGGCGCAATCTTTACAGGCTTGTCAGCCTCTCCAATCTCAAATATTTCGGACGCAATGCCCGTTGGCCATATCCCCGTATTCCCAAGTCTGAACTGATAAAGTACAGGGAAGGGCTTATAGTAGGCAGCGGCTGTTCCAACGGAGAGCTTTATCAGGCTATAATCAACGGCCGCACGGATGCGGAGATCGCCGGTATAATCGATTTTTACGATTACCTGGAGATACAGCCTGTCGGCAATAACGAGTTTCTGCTTGAGCGTTCAAAGCTTCCTACTCTTCAGACAAGAGAAGATCTTATCGCTGTGAATAAGCGTATAGTAGAGCTTGGAGAAATATATAATAAACCGGTGTGCGCTACCGGAGATGTGCATTTTATCGAACCCGAAGATGCGATCTACCGTACAATAATCCTTGCGGGAAAACGCGGTGCGGATAAGGCGCATAATGATTCGGCATCCATGTATTATCATACTACGGAGGAGATGCTTAAGGAATTTGATTATCTCGGTTTCGACAAGGCAGAGGAAGTAGTCATCACCAATACCAATCTGATAGCCGATATGTGTGACCGTATAAGTCCTGTGCGGCCTGATAAGTGTCCGCCTGTGATAGAGGATTCCGATAAGACGCTCAGAAAGATCTGCTACGATAAAGCTCACGAGATGTACGGTGATCCTCTGCCGAAGATAGTTGAAGACAGGCTGGAGAGGGAGCTTACATCCATCATAGGTAACGGCTTTGCTGTTATGTATATAATAGCACAGAAGCTGGTGTGGAAATCGGTGGAAGACGGTTACCTGGTAGGTTCACGTGGCTCAGTAGGTTCATCTTTTGTCGCAACCATGGCAGGTATCACGGAGGTAAACCCGCTTTCACCGCATTATTATTGCTTAAACTGCCATTACAGTGACTTTGATTCGCCTGAAGTAAAGGCTTATGCCGGTACTGCAGGCTGTGATATGCCCGCAAAGATCTGCCCCAGATGCGGCGCGGATCTGAAAAAAGACGGTTTCGATATACCCTTCGAGACCTTCCTTGGATTCAAGGGCGATAAGGAGCCGGATATAGACCTTAACTTTTCAGGTGAGTATCAGTCGAAGGCGCATAAGTATACCGAAGTTATCTTCGGAGCCGGGCAGACATACCGTGCGGGAACTATAGGAACCGTGGCGGAAAAGACGGCTTTCGGTTATATCAAGAACTATTTCCGGGAGAACGGTATCGTTAAGCGTGATGCCGAAGTCGACCGTATGGTACCCAATATAGTAGGTATAAGGCGTACCACAGGCCAGCATCCGGGCGGTATAGTGGTGCTTCCGGTGGGGGAAGATATCAATTCCTTTACACCCATACAGCATCCGGCCAATGATCTTGAAACGGACATAGTGACCACACATTTTGATTACCATTCGATAGATCACAACCTGTTAAAGCTTGATATACTTGGGCATGATGATCCCACAATGATACGAATGCTGCAGGATCTTACGGGCATAGATCCCACGACGATACCGCTGGATGATAAAGGGGTGATGAGTCTGTTTCAGAATACTTCGGCCCTGGGGATCACTCCGGAGGATATAGGAGGTACCAGGCTGGGAGCACTGGGCATACCGGAGTTCGGTACGGATTTTGCCATGCAGATGCTTATTGATGCACAGCCCAAGAGCTTTTCGGATCTTGTACGTATATCAGGTCTTTCCCATGGTACCGATGTATGGCTGGGCAATGCAAAGGATCTGATATTAAGCGGTGTAGCGACCATAGCGACTGCTGTGTGCACGCGTGACGATATAATGACATACCTGATACTTAAGGGCGTGGAAAGCTCCATGGCTTTCAATATAATGGAGGGCGTGCGTAAAGGAAATGTTGCAAAGCATAAGATCGATGATAAGTGGGCCGTATGGAAAGAGGAGATGATAAAACATGATGTGCCGGAATGGTATATCGGCTCCTGCGAGAAGATAAAATACATGTTCCCCAAGGCTCATGCAGCTGCTTACGTTATGATGGCATGGCGTATAGCATATTGTAAGATCAATTATCCGCTTGCTTATTATTGCGCTTATTTTTCCATAAGGGCTTCGGCGTTCAATTATGAGCTTATGTGCCTTGGAAAGGCAAGACTTGAAGAGCACATGGCTATAATAAAGGCTATGATAAACGATAAGACAGCGCAGCCTAAAGATAAGGAAACCTATGATGATATGCGCATCGTACAGGAGATGTATGCGAGAGGATTCGAGTTCACGACGATCGATCTGTATAAAGCAAAAGCATCCTACTTCCAGATAGTGGACGGAAAGATAATGCCTTCATTTACTTCCATAGACGGAGTGGGGGATAAGAACGCCGAGCTGATAGAAGATGCAGCCGCCAGAGGGGAATTCCTTTCAAAGGATGACTTCATGCAAAGGACCAAGACAAGCCAGACCGTAATGCAGAAGATGGATGAGCTTGGTATTCTTGGCAATATGACCAGCTCCAATCAGATATCGCTGTTTGATCTGATGGGCGGTCCGGAATCGTAAAGCATGTGCATAAAAGCATGTTTTAATAGATGAAAAAGTTTTAAGGAGGAAAGGAAATGAAACGATTAAAAAACATCATCAGCTGGATCCTGATCCTTACGTTATGCTGTGGAGAATTTACCCCGCAGTATATGGTGTATGCGGCAGGAGAAGAGATCGATACACAGTTTGATGACGAAACATCAGGCGGTGATACTTTAGTATCTGCTGATACTGCTGTATCCGAAGATGAGGCTGCAACTGACGAGGATGCAGTGTCGGAAGATGAGACAAAGGAAGAGGCAGTTTCAGAAGATGAAACTAAAGAGGATGCGGTTTCGGAGGATGCTGCTGAAGAAGCTGCTGCTTCCGATGAGGAAGATGAAAACGGTATTGAACAGGGTGAAGTATACGATGATGGCCGTATAAGTGATGATGTGGATGCAGGTGAAGAAGAGATCGTATCCGCAGATTCTTATGTTACGGTGAGCTTCACCATGAATGTAGATGAAAAAGAAGCAAGAAAAGTTACGGCTTCTGTCAATAAACTGAGGCAGGATAATAAGAAAAACAACCTGACTTACGATTACGGCCTTGAGGAAAAGGCTATGAGACGTGCTGCAGAGATCGCGGTCTACTATTCGGCAGATGTACGCCCCGATGGTCTGGCTTCTTCATCCATATTGGGAGAGAATGTCAGAAATAAGGCCAGAAGAGAGATGATCATCCGTGAAGGAAATGATGCAGCTGCAGCAGCTGCTCTGTTCAGGGGTATATCCGCTAACGAACTGATCAATTCCGAATACGGATACATGGCAGTAGGGCATGTAAAATTCCAGGGTAAGCATTACTGGGTATTGGAGCTTACCGCTGCTGCTACCAACCTCAATGAGACCAAGGAGAAGGTAGGCGATGAAGTATTCAGGATGGATGTACTTGAAAAATTCATATCTAAAGCAGGTGTGGATCCCAGCCTGAAGGAAGATACCAAGATAAAGGTAGACAAGGACAAAGCCAAAGATCTGCCTACATTTTCAGGGTATATAGTCAGTAAAGAGCACAAGCCTGATAATGAGCAGCTTAAGGTGGTAACATCAGCCGCATCCTGGACGATAAATAAGGATTACGGAACCATTAAGAACAATAAGCTCACTGCCACAGCTGCAGAAGGAACCGAATTCAAGATAAGCGCTAAGGTAGATCATGCTAAGAAGGAGTACAGTTTCAATTATAACGTAAGGGTAATAGTTCATGTAAAGGATATTAAGATCCACATGGATAAAGATGCTGTTATCAGCGGAAATGCCGTTGTAATAGGTCTGGACAGGACCGTAGGAGCTACAGTGGAAGTACTTCCTGCTGATGCAGATGACAAGACTTTTGAATTTAAGTCTGATAATGAAAAAATAGTACGTGTGAAAAAGCCGGCCAAAGAAGGTGACGGTGCGGTTTATACCCTTGAAGGTGCGGGAGCAGGCGATACAAAAGTATGGGCTATCCCTAATGATGATTATAATAAGAACGTAAAAGCATATCAGGATGTGAAGGTCGACGGCGAGGATGAGATGTGCGAGGTTTATGCTACTCCCGGCGACTGCATTATAACAAAAGATACCAGGGTAAGACTTACCTGCGGTACTATAGGAGCAGAGATCTATTATCTGATATATTCATATCAGGTCAGCCGTGATAAAGATGGTTACGAGACCTGGATATACAGTGCGGAAGACGAAAAGAAGAGAGATGCAGTTTATAAACCCGGAGAAGACTGGGCGGATAACAAATATTTTATAAAATATACGAACCCCATTACCGTACCGGGTAACTGTTTTATCCGTACCGTTGCCGTGAAGCAGGCGTTTGATAAAGACGGGAAAGCGGTATACAGAGTGAGTGATCATCTTGACTGGCTGTATCGGCTGGATAAAAATGACTGGGGTGATGTTATCGTACTTGACAGACAGGAATACGAAACTCCCGATGATCTTCCTAAAGGACTCTGGGTAGCCGAAGCGTCCATGCCTGAGCTTTCTTATACAGGTAAAGCGCAGAAGCCTGACAGCTTCAGAGTATACTATAACAAAAAGAGACTTTATAACAAAAAAGATTATACGATCAAGTACAGTAATAATGTAAATGCGACCACAGAAACTTCAAAGGCTAATGCAAGCTTTACTTTTAAGGGAAATATTGATGCTAAGCTGGATAAGCAGTTTTCCATCGGAAGAGCCGACATTTCCATAGCGAAGCTGTCAAAAGCCGGCGCTGTATATACCGGTTCACCTGTTACCGTTAAGCTGAAGGTGACCATGGGCGGAAAGACTCTTAAGGAAAATGTGGATTATACCATAGATACACTGGGAGCCGAGCTTAAGGATATCGGAGAATATACCATCAATATCTGCGGTAAGGGAAATTATGACGGAGTACTTTCTCACAAGTTTAAGATAGCCGGAAATAAGAAAGAGCTTCCGGCAGCAGAGAAGCTCATCAATTTTAAAAAGGACGTTACCATCAGACTTGATGTGACAGAGTATGAATATATGCCTGAAGGCTGTTATCCTACGGTAAGCGTCAATACCAAAACAGGAGCTGTACTTAGTCAGGGTGTTGATTATATCGTGACTTATAAGAACGCAGAGAAAGCAGGTAAGGCTACTGTAGTTGTAACAGGGCTTGAGAGCGCAGGATATAAAGGCAGCGCATCCAAGAAGTACACTATCAATAAAGTGGATATATCCAGGGGATCTGTAATAGTTTCGCCCGATATAATGTCTGTTTACGAAAAAGGCGGAGCTAAGATGGATATGAGCGTGATCAGAAAACTTGGCAAGGAAGAGAACATAGAGTTAAGAGAGGGTATAGATTATACGGTCAAGTATAAGAATAATAAGAAAGTAGCCAGAGAAAACGGCAAGAAGGGACCTTATTTTACCGTTGAAGGAAAAGGCGGATATAAGGGGAAACTTGGGCCTTATTATTTCAATATCCTGCCTATGACAATTGGAAATCTTGATGGATCGGCTGCAGATGTTGAATATTCAAGTAAAACTAATTCTTATAAGACTAAGTTTGAAATCTATGACCACAACGGTAAGAAGCTTAAGGCAGGTACCGATTACGATAAAAATGATATTGCGTACCGCTATGATGAGAACTGCTATGTGAATGTATCAGGAAAGAGTGCAACGGAATTCCGTATGGCCGGAGAACCTGTAGGAGATAAGGATATACCTCCCGCAGGAACCCTGCTTCAGGTAAGGATAAACGGAAAGGGAAATTATTCGGATTATATCCGTTTACGTTACAGGGTGGTAAAGAGCAGTATTTCAAAGGCAAAGGCGTTTATTTCGGATCAGACCTATACAGGTGAAGAGATCATACTCAATAAAGAAGATATCAGATTCAATAATGGCGTAAAGCCGGATGATTTTGAGATCGTAGGCTACAGTAATAACATTGAGGCCGGTACCGCAAAGGTTATCGTGCGCGGAGTGGGCAATTATGGCGGAAGCGCTACATTCTCATTCAAGATCACCAAAATGCGTAAAGATAACTGGCTTGCAAACTGGAGAGCAGCAGTATCCGAAGATTAAGCAAAGTGCGTCATCAGTTAAATGAAGTGAAAGGATCGATATGAGTGACAGTATTCTGTATTACACCCACCCGGCAGAGGATTTCAATAATGCCCTGCCGGTTGGAAACGGCCGCATTGGCGGTATGATATACGGCGGGACCGAAAAGGAACATATAGGTCTTAATGAGGATTCCATATGGTCCGGTGGTCTGCGCCACCGTATTAATCCTAATGCAAAAGAGGGAGTGGGCGAAGTCCGCTCCCTTCTTGCTGCCGGGAAGATCGCTGAAGCTGAGAAAACAGCAATGGATAAGATGGCCGGGATCCCGGAAGGCTGCAGGCATTATATGCCTCTTGGTGATCTGGATATATACACCGGTCACAGTTTTAAAGATGCAGTATCTTACAGAAGATCCCTGGATCTTGAAAAGGCTTTGTCATGCGTGGAATATGAGTATGAAGGAGTTACATACAAAAGGGAAGTGTTCGTATCCGCACCGGATAATGTAATGGTCATTGGCCTGCACGCATCCGTTCCCGGAAAGATCTCTTTCCGGACAGCTTTGGGAGGCCGGGATGATTATTTTGATGACTGCCGTCCCGATGAAAATGGTAATATAGTTTATACAGGCGGCAGCGGATCAAAAGACGGTATTTCCTTTGCGGCTGTTTTAAAGGCTGTAAATAAAGGCGGCAGGCTCTGTACCATTGGTAACAGCATAAGAGTTGAAAATGCCGATGAAGTACTTCTTTTACTTTCGGTCCGTACGAGCTTTTATGAGAAGGAATATCAGGCATGCGCATTAAAAGATGTTGAAAAGGCTGCCGGCAAGAGTTATGAGAAATTAAAAGAGGATCACATCAGGGATTACAGGTTTTTGTATGAACGTGTTGAGCTCAAACTTGATGATAACAGTGACGGAAATTCAAAGCTTCCCACAGATGAGAGGCTTATTAAGATAAAAGAACAGCCCGATAATAAGCTGATGGAGCTGTATTTTGATTTCGGGCGTTATCTGATGATAAGCGGAAGCCGCCCCGGCACACAGCCACTTAATCTTCAGGGAATATGGAACGACAGTATGTGGCCGGCATGGGGAAGCAAGTTCACGGTGAACATCAATACCGAGATGAATTACTGGCCGGCAGAAAGCTGTAACCTTCCGGAGTGTCATGAGCCGCTTTTTGACCTGCTGGAGCGTGTTGCAAAGAACGGTCATGAAACGGCAAAGGAAATGTACGGTATAGACCGGGGGTATGTCTGCCACCATAATACCGATATCTGGGGAGACTGTGCACCTCAGGATAAATGGATACCGGCTACGATCTGGCCCATGAGCGGTGCATGGCTGGCTTTGCATGTATATGAACATTACCTCTACAGCCTTGATAAGGAATTTCTTAAAGAAAGATATCATCTGATAAAGGGGGCTGCGGAATTCTTTATAGATTTTCTGACAGAGGATAAAGAGGGAAGGCTGATCACCGGACCTTCTGTGTCGCCTGAGAATACCTACAGGCTTCCTGACGGGGCTGAAGGAAAGATGTGCATGGGTCCTTCAATGGATTCACAGATACTGCGCTGCCTTTTCACGGTATTTGAAGAGTGCAGCAGTATACTCGATACGGACCATGAACTCGCAGCACAGCTTAAGTCCATAAAGGAACGTCTGCCTGAACCCGAGATCGGAAAGTACGGTCAGATAAAGGAATGGGCGGAGGACTATGACGAAGTGGAGATAGGACACAGGCACATATCGCAGCTTTTTGCCCTGCATCCCGCAGAGCTCATAACACCGGACAAGACACCGGCTCTGGCCGAGGCGGCAAGGGCTACTCTGGAGAGACGTTTATCCCACGGAGGAGGACATACGGGCTGGAGCCGTGCATGGATCGCCAATATGTGGGCGCGTCTTCATGATGCGGATAAAGTATACGAAAACCTTGAAAAACTCCTTGGCTTATCTACGAATCCCAATATGTTTGACAATCATCCGCCTTTTCAGATCGACGGTAATTTCGGAGGGACCTCAGCCATAGCGGAAGCACTGATGCAGTGCACGGATGGTGAGATAAAGCTCCTGCCGGCATTGCCAGTTCAGTGGAAAGAGGGGAGTATACGTGGTTTGAAGGCGAAAGGCGGTTTCACCGTCGATATGAGCTGGAAGGATGGTAAACTTGCTTCGGCATGTGTACATGCAGGCGTGGATGGTGAGTGCAGGGTAAGGTATGATCGGGACAGCTTTGAGGAGCTGAAACTAAGGGCCGGCGAAGAATACAGATTAAAGTGAAATAAGGCTGTTTTCAGAAAGGATATTAAAATGAAACTTATATTCATACGGCACGGTGATCCGGATTATAAGGTCGACGGTCTTACAGAACAGGGTGTGATGGAAGCAAAGCTCCTTGCACCAAGGATGGAAAAGATAAAAGCAGATGAATATTATATGTCAC
Organism: uncultured Lachnospiraceae bacterium; assembly: GCA_902779395.1. Lineage (GTDB taxonomy): Bacteria > Bacillota > Clostridia > Lachnospirales > Lachnospiraceae > NK4A136. The sequence goes on from CACZBK010000003.1 coordinate 146,436, forward strand.
CTTTGGGCAGGGCCAGGCAGACCGCTCATCTGGCACTTTTAGGCAGCGGGATAGAGCCGGAGGAGTTATGGTGGCTGAGGGAGTTCAGTTATCCTGTGCGGCGGCCTGATAAGCCGGATTCGGATCATGTTCCATGGGACTGGATGCCTGCGGACTGGACAGTTCTGGATAAGATGTATGATGCGGAGCACTGGTCGGAGCATCCGGTATTTACAAAGGCCGGGATCCCGGAATACTATGCAAAGACGACCGCTGCTTTGGATGAGTTTTTATTGCAGCACGGCTATAGAAGAGACGGACGTATGTACATAGCCGAAAAGTCTAACAATGATACGCTGGTCTTTTTCTGCCACTTCGGACTTACCTCGCTGGTGCTGGCACATCTGATAGGTATATCACCAATGATAATATGGCAGGGTTTTATCAGTGCGCCCACATCGGTTACAACTATAGTTACGGAAGAGAGACGCGAAGGTGAAGTCCAGTGGAGATGTACGGCTTTCGGTGATACATCACATCTGTATGCAGCGGATACCGAACCCGGATTTTCCGGAAGATTTTGTGAGTGTTTCAGTAACACTGATCAGAGGCATTAATGGAACAGAAGGAGAAACGCAGAAAGCTTACGCATGTCGGGATCTATCACTATATCAGGTTTATAGCGAGACTGCTGACTTTCCTGCTTTTGCTGTATTTTTATATAATGTACCGGCTTCGGGGCGGAGATAAGATCGAACAGATCGCTGAGAGCCATCCTATGGCTATACTGATCATCTGGGGAGTTTTTCTGATCGAGATGATATTGCGTTTTTTTCCGTCACCTATTGAGAGTCCGGGCTGCCAGAAACAGTTTGCCCGGAATTATATAAAGACCGGTAAGACAAATATAGAGATACAGGATAATAATGCAGTGGTGCTGGTGGCACTTATCTGGATCGCTTTTAACGGTGTTTTCGGAATGCTGCATATGAAAGGGATACTGGATGACGGTATCATGTTTTTGCTGTGTTCTTTTTATTCGGTGTGTGATATGATCTGCATTTTATTCTTCTGCCCTTTTCAGTCATGGCTGCTTAAGAACAAATGCTGCTGTACCTGCCGCATATATAACTGGGATTATGCCATGATGTTCACGCCTCTTTTTTTCATCCAGAAGGCGTATACCTGGAGCCTGCTGGTAGCCTCCGTGGCGCTTCTTGCCAGGTGGGAGATAACTTTTTATAAGTATCCGGAACGTTTTTCGGAAACCACGAACGGCTATCTTCATTGTCAGAACTGTACGGAAAAGCTCTGTGCACACAAGAAACAGCTCAACTCATTGTGGAAGAAGATAGCGGATTATACTCAGGAGAGGATAAAGAAATTAAAATTTTAAAATCCCCCTTGACATATGTGGTACAGTGTACTATTATGCAGATAGTAAAAAGTACCATTCAGGAGGGGCGATGACAGATTACAGGAAAAACTGTTCCAAAGAAGAACTGGAATTCTTAGAGTCTTATGATCCGGCAAGATATGAAAAACCTTCCGTAACAGCAGATATAGTTATCTTTACGATGGATGAAGATGATGAACTCTGTATCCTGCTGATAAAAAGAGGAGGCTTTCCGTACAGAGATCATTGGGCTATCCCCGGAGGATTTCTGGAAGCGGGTAAGGAGTCATCTGAAGATGCTGCAAAAAGAGAGCTTTATGAGGAGACGGGACTTAAAGATATACCGCTTACTCAGCTATATACCTTCAGTGATCCGGACAGGGACCCGAGGATGCATGTTGTATCGGTCGTGTATACCGCGCTGGTACCCAAAATGAAGCTTGAGTTCAAAGCGGGAGACGATGCTAAAGACGCAAAGCTGTTTAAGATCCGCTACGATATCGACGGTCTTAACTTCGCGAGCGGCAGCGAGATCATAACAAAAGAAGATCTGGCTTTTGATCATTCCGAAATAATCAAGCTGGCTATAAGGAGACTTCGGAACCGCATAGACTATGAACCGGATGCGTTTTCACTGTTAAAGGACAGCTCTTCATTTACCATCTATGAGCTTAAGCTTATATATGAAAGTATAAAGAATAAATCCCTGGATACGGCTAATTTCAGGAAATCCTTTATGAGGAACTGGCTGTCGGAAGGCGTGGTGAGAGACAGGGGAGAAAAAAGTGAAGGTGCGGGACATAAGCCCGCAGAATTATATGAATTTATGGGAAAGGGAGGTGACTGATATGAAGAAGGCACTTATCATCGTGGATATGCAGAATGATTTTGTTACAGGTTGTCTTGGCACAAAAGAGGCACAGGAAGTAATACCGAAGATCAAAGAGTATGCGGATGATTTTGACGGGGATATCTATTTTACCATGGATACCCATAGTGAAGATTATCTTGATACCCAGGAAGGAAAGAGACTTCCTGTGAAGCATTGCGTAAAGGACAGCGATGGCTGGGAGATAGTTGAGCAGCTCAGAGACATAAAAGCTGTTCAGACTTTTGAAAAGCCGGTCTTCGGATCAAGAGAGCTGGCTGAAAAGATCGCAGAGAAAGCATATGATGAAGTATATCTCTGCGGAGTGTGTACAGGCATATGTGTACTGAGTAATGCGATACTGATCAAAGCGTTTGATGCAGATGTAAGAGTAGCGGTACTTAAAGAACTGTGTGCATGTGTAACACCTGATACCCATAAAACAGCGCTGGATGCAATGGCTACAGCGCAGATAGATATAATCTAAGGAGGATTAAAATGAAACTTAAACCTATCATTGAAAGCTTATTGGAGACCGATCTTTATAAGTTCAGCATGGGACAGGCTATATACCATCAGTTCCCGGATTACAAGACAACCTGGTCTTTTAAGTGCCGTAATACGGATATTAAATTCACTCATGAAATGCGCGAGGAGATAAGGGACCAGATCAGGGCTTACTGCGATCTGCGCTTTGATGAAGAAGAACTGGCATACCTTGATTCGATAGAATGGTTCAAAGGTTCCTATGTGGATTTCCTTCGGTTATGGCATCCCAGATATGAGGACTTTGAGATAACCGGTGATGCGGAGTGCGGTCTTTCTATAGAGACCAAGGGAACCTGGCTTAATACGTCTATGTATGAGATACCTACACTTGCAATAGTAAATGAAGTGTATTTCCGAATGGCTCATGATTATGACAAGCTGATCGAAAGCTTTAAGAGACGTCTTGATGCCAAGTATGATATGCTTAAAGAAGGAAAATATCTCCTGGGTGTGTTCTCGGAATTCGGACTTCGCAGAAGGCTTTCCGCAGAGGCGCAGGAGCTTGCGGTAAAGAAGTTTGCAGAGCTTGGCAAGGAAAAGGATTGCAAGACTATCTTTGTTGGAACGTCAAATGTATTTCTGGCAAAGAAGTTTAAAGTGAAACCTGTCGGGACCATGGCACATGAATGGATCATGTGTGTGGGACAGGGTAATCATAAACACAATCCGGCATATTCCAACTGGTTTGCTCTGGAAGCATGGGTTAAGGAATACGGAGTATTGAATGGTACCGCGCTTACGGATGCAATAACTACCGATTGTTTCCTGCGTGATTTCCAGCTGACCTATTCGACGCTTTTCTCAGGTGTACGTCATGATTCCGGGGACCCTATCGAATGGGGTGAGAAAATGATAGCTCATTATGAGAAGCTGGGCATCGATGCAAAGACCAAGACACTGCTCTTCTCGGATTCGCTTGATTTTGAGAGAGCGGATAAGATATTCAGACATTTCCAGGGACGTGCAAAGATCGCATTCGGTATCGGAACATATCTTGCAAATGACACCGATGTAGAGCCTCTTAATATAGTCATGAAGACTACAGCGTGCAACGGACAGGATGTGGCAAAGATATCCGATGTGGAAGGAAAGGGAATGTGCAAGAATCCGGATTATGTGCATTATCTTAAACGATGCATTGACTGGAGAATGAAGTATGATCAGACTGTAGTGAGGTGATCTTATGGAAAAAGAATTTGATGCCTTAAAAGAAAAAGACCGTATAGTAAAATGGATCAGGCAGTGGTTTGATAACAACGGACCTAAAGCCGGTGCTGTCATCGGTATTTCCGGAGGTAAGGATTCAACGATAGCTGCTGCTGTATTATGCGAAGCTCTGGGTGCTGAGCGTGTGTACGGTGTGCTCATGCCGGATGGGGAGCAGGCTGATATTGCCGATTCTGTAAAGGTATGTGAATTCCTGAAGATAAATGCCCGCATTGTAAATATAAAGGCAGCTACGGATGGATTTAAGGCAGCCTTTGCAGCGGCCGTTGATATTAATGGGGCGCCTGTCGCTCAGGAAATGGGGATTGATGCTAAGATCAACATGCCACCCAGGATACGTATGGCAACGCTATATGCTGTGGCACAGTCGCTTCCTTTCGGAGGAAGGGTCATCAATACCTGTAACCGTTCCGAGGATTATATAGGCTACAGCACCAAATACGGTGATGCTGCCGGGGATGTATCACTTTTTCAGAATTATACCGTTCGTGAAGTGCGTGCGATAGGAGAAGTACTCGGAGTTCCTCATGAACTGATCTATAAGACTCCTTCCGACGGCCTGTGCGGACTTAGTGATGAGGATAAGATAGGATTTACTTATGACATGCTGGATGATTACATCCTTAACGGTATATGTCCCGATGAGGAGATCAGGGCTAAGATCGACCGTATGCATGTGATGAACCTTCATAAACTCCGTCTGATGGATACTGTGGAACGCGATCAATGATACGTATAGCGATATGTGATGATGAGCCTGCATAAATACGCCGCTCTGTGTTTTGATATCCTGCGATCACCCTGCTGCCTGCGGCGCTTATAGGAACGATCATTTTATGAACAGAAAAGCATATTATCATCTGCCGGGTTTATTTGAATTTTACGAATTATATAAACTGTTCCTGCCGCTTTTTTACAGGCGGCGGGAATACTTTTATGAATGGTGTGAGATAGCCACGATATATGGTGCTCCCCGGGACTGTTTATGGGGAGGAGGACGTGTCGGATCCGGTGAAGCAAAGCCGGAGGAAGTAGCAGCGCTTATGCGGGAATATGACATTTCTTCGAGACTTGCCTTCAGCAATTCACTGCTTAAGGAGGAGCATCTTTCGGACAGAAAGTGCAACCGTCTGTGCCGGCTGTTTGAAAAAAACGGAAACAGTAAAAATGGCGTGATCATATATTCCGACCAGCTTCTTGAGTATATACGGAAAAAGTATCCGGGATTTTACTTTGTATCTTCGACCACGAAGGTGATCATGGATATAAAGGGGCTTGAGGAAGAATTGATGCGTGAGGAGTTCAGCTTTGTTGTTCCGGATTTCAGGCTTAATAAATCCTTATCTGCACTGAACGCTCTTTCGGATGATCTGAAAGCCAAAATTGAGTTTTTATGTAACGAGTGCTGCAGTTTTGAGTGCCATGACCGTAAGAGCTGTTATGAAAACGTGAGCCGTAAATGTCTTGGAGAGGACTGCGGGGATCATGTCTGCGTGTCGCCCGATGCGGCAAAAGGCTACAGTTTTTCGGCAGCTATGAAAAATCCGGCTTTTATAGGAACGGAGGATATACTTAACGTTTATCTTCCGGCAGGCTATTCAAACTTTAAGATAGAAGGGCGCAGTCTTGGCAGCGCTGTGGTATTTGAGATGCTGCTTTATTACCTGACCAAACCGGAATACCGCCTTAATGTCAGGGAAGAAATATACTTAGACAGCATGCTGGACCTGTTTTAGACTGTGAATATCAGTTTTTACTGATTTTTTTCATGTTTTTTAAAAAAGTACTTGCCTTTTTACAGGATCTGTAGTATTATACCTAATGTTGTACGGCTCGTTGGTCAAGCGGTTAAGACGCCGCCCTCTCACGGCGGAAACAGCGGTTCGATTCCGCTACGAGCTGCGCTGGAAATGCCCGTAAACATTGCGTTTGCGGGTTTTTTTATGCCCTGAAAAAGTGGTCCGGGAGTGGTCCAGGCCTTTTTTGAGGCTGAAAAACCCTTAATTTAAGACGTTTACAAGCATTTCTTCGTGCTCTTTGGTGGCTGCAGCTACCTGAACATATTTCTCGGCAGTATCCCTGTCTTTCCAGCCAAAGGCTTTCTGCATAGCCGGTGTAGACATTCCGCAAAGGGCAGCCTGTGTTGCAGCATAACGCCTGCAATCATGGGTACTGAATTTCTTCTGGAAGCCAAGGGCTTTACAGGCAGCCTGGATGTTGTTGTTACATTCCTGGGTAAGTAAGAAATTACCTGTCTTACCAAGAAAAACAAATCCATCCCTGAAATTGTATTTTTTTTCTTTGATGATCATAAGGATCTTTAAGGCTCTGGGGGAGATAGGCACATAATGACTGCCTTCATCATCGTGATTTTTCGTGTAATCACAATATTTCCCGTCATGATCTACCATGTGGCTTACAAGGATCAGCCCGTCTTCGAGATATATGTCTGACCATTTCAGCGCCTTGAGCTCACTGACGCGCAGATTAAGACATTCCATAAGCGCACAGGCATAGCCGTAGACGGTATCCAGATCCAGATAGTAGGCTATCAGTTTTTCTCTTTCCTCCGGCGTCTTGACTGCCTTTGCCTTTTTGGGCTGAAATCTGTATTCCGATATCGAGAACTCTTTGGAATGATTAACTTCCACAAGGCCTTTTGCTTTACCGAACTCCCAGATCTTGTTAAGAGTCGTTTTTATCTCGTTTGCCCTGGACTTGGTGATATGCATGCCTTCACAGGTGCAGTAGAAGTCATCAAAATCATCATGCCGTATGGTGCGGAAGATTTTAGCTCCAAATGCAGTCCCTTTTACAAGCGCCTCATAAGCTTCGATGTGCTTGGCCGCGGTATGCATGGATCTGTCTCTCTGCCTGGTTTTATCTATCATTGCAGGTTTCCTCAGCTCATACAGCTGGTCAAGAGTAATGCTCATCATCTGAACCTTATGGATATCGTCGAAAAGAGCATTTATGATGTCTTCTTCTGATCTTGCCTTATATGCCGGTTTCAGATCGTACTTGTTTTTGATGGATACCGGGATCCTGAGTTTGTAACGTTCATCACTGGGACAATACGTAAACTTGAGCAGTTCCGGGCATCCGGCTTCCTTAAAGATCTTTTCCAGTTCTTTTTTTCGTCCATTCATTATTATATTCTGGACTTTATGGAATTTTAGCTTTTTACCCGACCATAGCCGTTTAATTCGATTGTTATTTATCCGAAATAGCAGTATAATATACTTAACAAAACAGCAAGGAGACAGTAAATGGCGGGCAAAAAAGCTTCCGGCAAGGAAAAGCTAAAAAGGACAGAGAAAAAGACGGCTAAGCAGGCAAAAGAGGTGAATATAGAGTTTTCGCCTACGATTTTTGATGATGTTTATCGTACACTCATAAGCCGCATGCCACAGTTTGTTATACCTGTTATAAATGATGCGTTTGGAACGAAGTATCGTATGGATACAGAGTTTGAACAGCTAAAGAATGAGTTTTACAGAAAAGACGGCAAGATAGTAACCGATAGTATTTTCCTGATCGAAGGGCATATTTATCATGTGGAATGCCAGTCAAATGAAGATAAAACAATGGCTATCCGGATGTTTGAATACGATTTTGAGATAGCCCTGGAGCATGCAAGGAAGAAAAAGGATTATCTTCATGTGGAACTGCCTGAATCAGCTGTTATTTACTTGAGACATGCGAAGAATACCCCAGATAAACTGACGGTGGAAGTAAGTGCACCAAACGGACAGAAGATGACCTATGAATCAAAGGTAATTAAAGTCCAGAACTATACAAAGAGTGTAATATTCCGTAAGAAGCTTCTTCTATTCCTGCCGTTCTACGTTATGCGTTATGAAGAGGAGCTGGAGACATTAGATAAAGACGCTAAGAGGCTTGAAGCACTTATAAAAGAGTATCTTGATATTTACTCAAAGATGGAGAAGGTTCTCGAAGAAAACGGAGTATCTGAATTATATGGAGATCTGTTGGGGTATATACTTGAGATAATGGACTATATGTTGCGATCACAGAAGAATGCAAGAAAGGAGATGGATAATATGGGTGGAAAAATCTTGGAATCGTATACTGAAAAAGCAGAGAAAAAAGGAGCACAAAAAGTAGTAGCTGCGGTAAAGGATATTGCCAGTGGTATGAAGATGTCCGAGTTAAAGAAGAAATACAGTGCTGAAACAATTAAGTCTGCCAAAGAAACGATAAAGGCAGCGAAAAGCATAGCCTGACAGATACATGGCGATATAGAATAGGCAAGAGCTGGTTTCTGTGACCGGCTCTTTTTGGACTTTATGATCAGATTCGTAGTTGTGGTCCCAAGGGTGGCCCAGAGGATATGGACAGCCCTTTCCTCCTTGATTTTATTGGGTTTTTAAAGGGTGGGTCACCTTCGATTCCGCTACGAGCTGCGCTGATGAAAAGCCCCGGAAGCCCGATAAATAAAGGCTTCCGGTTTTTGGATTAAAGATCCAATAAAACCACCTGCTATGCAGGTGTGTTCCCAGTGAGCTTTAGCTTCAAGAAGAAAACCTCCTGAGGTATAATGAGTGCA